>NZ_CP120374.1:0-664246 GCF_029892065.1 Sinorhizobium garamanticum
ATGGCTGCCAAGGAAGTGAGGTTCCATTCCGACGCCCGCGAGAAGATGCTGCGCGGCGTCGACGTCCTCGCCAATGCCGTCAAGGTGACGCTTGGCCCGAAGGGACGCAACGTGGTGCTCGACAAATCGTTCGGCGCTCCCCGGATCACCAAGGACGGCGTCACGGTCGCCAAGGAGATCGAACTCGAGGACAAGTTCGAAAACATGGGCGCCCAGATGGTGCGCGAAGTGGCGTCGAAAACCAGTGACGTCGCCGGCGATGGCACCACGACGGCAACGGTTCTCGCCCAGGCGATCGTCAAGGAAGGTGCGAAGGCCGTGGCATCGGGCATGAACCCGATGGACCTGAAACGCGGCATCGACAAGGCTGTAGATGCCATCGTTGAGGAATTGAAGACAAACGCGCGTAAAGTCACCAAAAACGACGAGATTGCTCAGGTCGGGACGATCTCGGCCAATGGCGACACCGAGATTGGTCGCTTCCTCGCCGAGGCGGTCGAGAAGGTCGGTAATGAAGGCGTCATCACCGTTGAGGAAGCCAAGACGGCGGTGACAGAGTTGGAAGTCGTCGAGGGCATGCAGTTCGACCGCGGTTATCTCTCGCCGTATTTCATCACCAACCAGGACAAGATGCGGGTTGAGCTCGAGGAACCCTACATCCTGATCCACGACAAGAAGCTCTCGAACCTGCAGGCACTGCTTCCGGTCCTTGAAGCCGTGGTCCAATCGGGCAAGCCGCTTCTGATCATCGCGGAGGATGTCGAAGGCGAAGCGCTGGCGACGCTCGTCGTCAACAAGCTGCGCGGCGGTCTGAAGGTTGCGGCTGTCAAGGCCCCAGGCTTCGGCGATCGCCGCAAGGCGATGCTGGAGGATATAGCGATCCTCACGGGCGGAACCGCAATCTCTGAAGATCTCGGCATCAAGCTCGAGAATGTGACGCTCAATATGCTTGGCCGCGCCAAGAACGTCGTCATCGAGAAGGAAAACACAACCATCGTCGACGGCGCGGGCTCGAAGAGCGAGATTCAGGGCCGCGTCGCCCAGATCAAGGCGCAGATCGCGGAAACCACGTCGGACTACGATCGCGAGAAGCTGCAGGAGCGGCTGGCCAAGCTTGCCGGCGGCGTTGCCGTCATCCGCGTCGGCGGCTCGACCGAGGTCGAGGTGAAGGAACGCAAGGACCGCGTCGACGACGCCATGCATGCCACGCGGGCGGCGGTCGAAGAAGGCGTGCTGCCCGGCGGCGGTGTCGCCTTGCTGAGAGCCGTCAAGGCACTTGACAGCATCCAGACCGAGAATGCCGACCAGAAACACGGCATTGAGATCGTCCGCCGTGCAATCGAGGCGCCGGTGCGCCAGATCGCCGAGAACGCGGGTGCTGAGGGCTCGATCATCGTCGGCAAGCTGCGCGAGAAGACCGAATTTGGCTATGGCTGGAACGCCCAGACCAACGAGTTCGGTGATCTTTACGATCAGGGCGTAATTGACCCGGTGAAGGTCGTTCGCACTGCGTTGCAGGACGCTGCCTCGGTCGCCGGCCTGCTGATTACCACCGAGGCAATGGTTGCCGAGAAGCCGAAGAAGGAGGCGCCCGTGCCGCCGATGCCGGGAGGCGGCATGGACTTCTGACGGAACCGACGGTCCGCGCCCGCGGCGGGCGCGGACCGTCGGTGGATCTGTGAACCAAAACATGGGTTGCGCCGGAATTGGGGGCAGCGTTTGAACGTTGGACTGGTGCAGGTGGCAGGAGCCAAAAACGTGGCTCCGGACCCAAAACGTGGCTCCGATGAGGCCGGACCCGAGGGCCGTCACCCGCGCCGAGGAGGAGGCGAGGGCATGATGGCTGCTCGGCACATCGCAATCCGCAATTCTTTTTGATGTCGCGTGAATGGAGGAGAACGATGGAACACGATTGCTTTCGACATCCAGTCACAATCCTTGTGGGGCTCGGGTTTCCGGCTGAGATCCACGGCGTGAGAGAGGCCTATGCCTGGCTGAATGAGTGGCCGCCATCGAAACGAAATCCAACGCATGCCATCGCGCTCAAGGCCTGCAGAGCAGCATTTGCGGGCGAGATTGATGTCGAGACCGCTCGCGGGACGTTTGTCGCCTTCGCGCGACGGGCCAATCTCCTCGCACCCGATACCGAGGCGATCGTCGCCGCTAGTAGAGCCGGCGCGCTTGATGCTCGTTCGCAAGCTGGAGGCAGCAAATCGATCTGATCCGTAGGACCGAGCAGGTGATGAACGATATTCGATTTCCCGTTCCGGTGAGATTACGCCTGGCCACCGCCGAGGAGCGAGTTATCGCCAATTCCTGGGAAGCGCTGGAGTGCCTTGCCCAGTGGCCCGAAGGCGCGCGAGGGCGAGCCTATCGCGCAGCCTGTCGGGTCTGCCGCAACGCCTTGGACGGCTGGAGACGGCCGCAAGAAGCAAGAAGGGCATTCGTGAAGGCGGCACGACGCGCCGGGCTGCTACGCTCCCGCTAAAGTGCCGCGCTCATTGGCGCACTGCGGGGGTGGCGGGGCGGCGCTTTGCTGTTGTTCCTCGACGGCGTCCGCGGGGGGCATGTCGCAGTGAAGGAACTGCGGGAGGCCGCAATGGCGGCCTCCCGCGTCTTTCGTCAGTTCCCGAGAATGCCGGGCAGGCGCAGGCCCTTCTCCTTGGCGCAGTCGATGGCAATGTCGTAGCCGGCATCGGCATGGCGCATGACGCCGGTTGCTGGGTCGTTCCACAATACGCGCTCGATCCGCCGGTCGGCGTCCTCGCTGCCGTCGCAGCAGATCACGACGCCCGAATGCTGCGAGAAGCCCATGCCGACGCCGCCGCCGTGGTGGAGTGAGACCCAGGTCGCGCCGGAAGCCGTGTTCAGCAGCGCATTCAGGAGCGGCCAGTCCGAAACGGCATCGGAACCGTCCTTCATCGCTTCCGTCTCGCGGTTCGGCGAAGCGACGGAGCCGGAATCGAGGTGGTCGCGGCCGATGACGATCGGAGCGCTGAGTTCGCCCTTGCGAACCATTTCGTTGAAGGCAAGGCCGAGGCGGTGACGGTCGCCGAGGCCGACCCAGCATATGCGCGCCGGCAGGCCCTGGTAGGCGATGCGTTCCTTGGCCATGTCCAGCCAGTTGTGCAGGTGCTTGTTGTCCGGCAGCAGTTCCTTCACCTTGGCGTCGGTCTTGCGGATGTCCTCCGGGTCGCCCGACAGCGCCGCCCAGCGGAACGGGCCGATGCCGCGGCAGAACAGCGGGCGAATATAGGCCGGCACGAAGCCCGGGAAGGCAAAGGCGTTTTCAAGACCCTCGTCCTTGGCGATCTGGCGGATGTTGTTGCCGTAGTCGAAGGTGGGGACGCCCATCTTCTGGAAGGCGATCATCGCCTCGACGTGCTCGCGCATCGATGCGCGTGCTGCCTTTTCGACGGCCTTCGGGTCGCTGACGCGTTTTTCCTTCCACTGGCCCATCGTCCAGCCCTTCGGCAGGTAGCCGTTGACCGGATCGTGGGCGGAGGTCTGGTCGGTGACCAGGTCGGGCCGAATGCCGCGGCGAACCATTTCGGGGAGGATTTCCGCCGTGTTGCCGAGCAGGCCGACGGATTTCGCTTCGCCCGCCTTGGTCCAGCGATCGATCATCTCCATCGCTTCGTCCAGCGTCTCGGCCTTGGCGTCGAGATAGCGGGTGCGCAGGCGGAAATCGATCGAGTCCGGATTGCATTCGACGGCAAGGCAGCAGACGCCGGCCATGACCGCGGCAAGCGGCTGTGCGCCGCCCATGCCGCCGAGGCCGCCGGTCAGCACCCACTTGCCCTTGAGGTTGCCGCCATAATGCTGGCGACCGGCCTCGACGAAGGTCTCGTAGGTCCCCTGCACGATGCCCTGCGAGCCGATATAGATCCACGAGCCGGCGGTCATCTGGCCGTACATGGCGAGACCCTTCTTATCCAGCTCGTTGAAATGGTCCCAGGTCGCCCAGTGCGGCACGAGGTTGGAATTGGCGATCAGCACGCGCGGCGCATCCTTGTGGGTGCGGAAGACGCCGACCGGCTTGCCGGACTGGACGAGCAGCGTTTCGTCCTCGTTGAGATCCTTGAGCGTTGCGACGATCCGGTCGAAGTCCGCCCAGGTGCGGGCGGCGCGGCCGATGCCGCCATAGACGACGAGTTCGTGCGGGTTCTCGGCGACCTCTGGGTCGAGATTGTTCATCAGCATGCGCAGCGGCGCTTCGGTCAGCCAGCTCTTGGCGCTGATCTCGATACCACGCGGGCTGCGCACCTCGCGGATATTATGGCGCGGATTATTCACGTTCATGCCTCACTCCCTGTCAGTTTGAGGGCGAATGCCGTTGTTTCGATGCGTTTCAGGATGGCCTTGAGATGGGTGCGGAGGCGTTCGGCCTTCGCGGAATCCAGCGAGAACGGCGACGCTTCGGTCGCCAGGTGTGTGGACTGCGCAAGTTCCATCTGGATCGCGTGGACACCCGTTTCGGGCCGGCCATAGTGACGGGTGGTCCAGCCGCCCTTGAAGCGGCCGTTCAAGATGCTGTTGTAACCCTCTGCCGAAGCGGCGATATCTGTCGTTGCCGTTTCTATTTCGGCGCCGCAGGTCTTGCCCATATCCGTGCCGATATTGAAGTCGGGCAGCTTGCCTTCGAAGAGGAAGGGAATGTGCGAGCGGATCGAGTGGCAGTCGTAGAGCACCGCCACGCCATGGATCGCCTTGACGCGCTCGATCTCGGCGGCGAGTGCCGCGTGATAAGGAGCATGGAAATCGCGAAGCCTTGTCGCAATGTCGGTCTCCGTCGGTGCCTGATCCTCCTTCCAGATCGACACGCCATCGAAATCGGTTTCCGGCACGAGGCCGGTGGTGTTCTGGCCGGGATAGAGGCTCACGCCTTCCGGGTCGCGGTTGGCGTCGATGACGTAGCGGTGGAAGGTCGCGCGCACGGTCGTGGCTTCCGGCAGAAGTCCTTCGTAGAGCTCGTGGATGTGCCAGTCCGTGTCGGCGAGGATGCGACCGTTGTCGTTCAACCGCTCCCAGATCGGTGCGGGCACGTCGGTGCCCGTGTGGGGAAAGCCAAGGATGACGGGCGAGGTGCCCCGACGGACTTCGAAAACGGCCATGTCAGAGACCCAGCTTCGGAAGGATGCCATCGGAGACGGCGGCGTTGAGCGCGCCGGACGCGATGAGCTCGCCAGCCGCCTTCAGATCGTCGGCCATGTAGCGGTCCTCTTCGATCGTCGGCGACACACTGCGTACGGCAGCCACTGCCTTCGACAGTTCCGCGCTCGTCGTCAGCGGCGCCCGGAACTCGACGCCCTGGACGGCTGTCAGGGCCTCGATGCCGATGATCGAGAACAGGTTGTCGGTCATCTGCAGCAGGCGGCGCGCTCCGTGGCAGGCCATCGACACGTGGTCTTCCTGATTGGCCGATGTCGGCGTCGAGTCGACAGAAGCCGGATGCGCGAGTTGCTTGTTTTCCGACATCAGCGCGGCGGAGGTGACTTCGGCGATCATCAGGCCCGAGTTGAGCCCTGGCTTCTTGGCCAGGAACGCCGGCAGGCCATAGCTGAGCGCGGGATCGACAAGAAGCGCGATGCGGCGCTGCGCGATCGCGCCGATTTCGCAAACCGCAAGCGCGATCTGGTCGGCAGCGAAGGCCACCGGTTCGGCGTGGAAATTGCCGCCCGAGACGACGGAGTTATCCGATAGCACCAGCGGATTGTCGGTGACGGCGTTGGCCTCGATCGTGAGCGATGCGGCGACGGAGCGCAGGAGGTCGAGGCAGGCGCCGTCGACTTGCGGCTGACAGCGGATGCAGTAGGGATCCTGCACCCGTTCGTCGCCCTCGATATGGCTCTGCCGGATCACGGATCCCTCGAGCAATTGGCGAAGGGCGGCCGCGGTGTCGATCTGGCCCCGATGGCCGCGCAGCGTGTGGATGTCGGGATGGAAGGGTGCGGACGATCCCATTGCGGCATCGGTCGAAAGCGCCCCGGTGATGAGCGCCGCCTGCGCGGCGCGATGGGCACGGAAGAGGCCGGCGAGCGCCAGGGCGCTGGACGCCTGCGTGCCGTTGATCAGGGCGAGGCCTTCCTTCGCGGCGAGTGTCACGGGCGAAAGTCCGGCCTTTTCAAGCGCGGCTCCGCCCGGCATGCGCGCACCATCGAAGAACGCTTCTCCGTGGCCCATCATCACGGCCGCCATGTGCGCAAGCGGCGCAAGGTCGCCCGATGCGCCGACCGAACCCTTTTCCGGGATCAGCGGGATCACGCCCCGTTCCTGCATCGCCTCGATCAGGCGGACGAGTTCGAGGCGAACGCCCGAAGCGCCGCGGCCGAGCGAGACGAGCTTCAGCGCCATGATCAGCCGGACGATGTTTTCCGGCAGAGGCGCACCCACGCCGCAGCAATGCGACAGGATGAGGTTGCGCTGCAGCGTCGTCACGTCGGCGCTGTCGATCTTGATCGAGGCAAGTTTGCCGAAGCCGGTGTTGATGCCGTAAACCGGGGCATTGCCGGCAGCGATTTCGGCGATGCGAGCGGCGCTTTTTGCAATGGCGGCGTCGAAGGTGGGATCGAGGCGGGCCGGTTCCCGGGTCCAGTAGATCGTCTCCAGATCCTTGAGCGGAACGGAGCCTGGCTTAAGTACGATAGTCATTGGCCGATTCTTTCGCCTCCAAAGATGCGCTGATGCAGCGGATTGAAGCCTATCCGGTAGATAAGTTCGGCAGGCTCATCGATGTTCCAAATCGCGAGGTCCGCGAATTTGCCGACCTCGATCGTGCCGGTCTTGTCGAGGATTCCGAGCGCGCGTGCGGCCTCGCGCGTGACGCCCGCCAGGCATTCGCCGACGGTCAGCCGGAAGAGCGTCGCCGACATGTTCATGGTCAGAAGCACCGACGTCAGCGGCGAGGTGCCCGGATTGCAGTCCGTCGCAATGGCGATGCGCGTGCCGGCAGCGCGCAGCGCTTCGACCGGCGGCAGTTGCCTTTCCCGAAGCGTATAGAATGCACCGGGCAGAAGCACGGCGACGGTTCCGGCCTTTGCCAGTGCCGCTGCGCCTTCCGCGTCGAGATATTCGAGATGGTCGGCCGAAAGCGCGCCATAGGAGGCCGCGAGCTTGGCGCCGCCAAGATCCGAAAGCTGCTCCGCGTGGAGCTTGACCGACAGGCCGAGCGCCTTCGCGGCATCGAAGACACGGCCGATCTCGGCGGGAGAGAAGGCGATGCCTTCGCAGAAGCCGTCGACTGCGTCGACCAGGCCCTCGGCGTGGGCGCTTTCCAGGCCCGGCAGCACGACATCGGCGATATAGTCGCCGTTGCGCCCCTTATATTCGGGAGGTGTCGCGTGCGCGGCGAGATAGCTCGTCACGATGCGCACGGGGCGCAACTCCTGCAGCCGGCGCGCGGCTCGCAGCATCTTCAGCTCGGCCTCGATGTTCAGGCCATAGCCGGACTTCACCTCGACCGTTGCGACTCCCTCGCCAAGCAGCGTGTCGAGCCTCGGAAGTGCTGCTCGCACCAGTTCCTCGACCGACAGGGCATTGGTCGCCTTCACCGTCGAGGCAATGCCACCGCCGGCGCGCGCGATCTCCTCGTAAGTGGCACCTTCGAGCCGCAGCTGGAATTCACGCGCGCGGTTGCCGCCATGGACGATATGGGTGTGGCAGTCGATGAGCGCCGGCGTCATCCAGCGGCCTTCGCAATTGAAGACTTGATCGGCCCGGGAGAGGTCCGCGGGCAGGTCATTCTCGGAGCCGGCATATATGATCCGGTCGCCGCGTGTGGCCACGGCGCCGTTCTCGATGATGCCGAGCGGGCCCATATCCTCGCGAAGCGTCGCAAGGCGCGCGTTGCGCCAGAGGCTGGTCTTGCCTGAACTCGCGCTCCTGTTTCCGTCCATAGTTACCGCCCTTCTGTTGCGATAATGTATATACATAATATAGCCAATGACAAGTGTAAATTCACGACGTCACGGCACGAGGTCCCGGATCGGTCTGATGCCAGAGAACATAGGGTGATCTTGCGACATGGAAGGTCCCGGCCGCAGGCGTCTGAGATTTGGGCCGTCAGTTGGGGGGATGGTTGTCGCCGGCAGCGGGGCGATACATGCTGACGCTCGGCGGGGTTGTGCCGTCGAGCGGCGACCTTGGCGACCGCGTCCGCGCACCGTTTGTTTGAACATGTCCACGGTGCAGGAGGCAGATTGTGCAGCACAGTCGCGGTCAGCCAGCACGCCCTCCGGATTGGGATCGATCGGAGGCGGAGAGCGTCGAAGTGCTTGGCGTGAGTGCGGTTTGGCCGGTTCAATCGGCAGGGTTTGCGATCGGCGAAATCAGATCCCGCTCAGCGATCCCACCGAGTTTGGCGTCCGCGCCTGCGTTGCGTTGGCCGGCGCGGATGGGCTCTTTGTGCCACGCGCCGGCTTCATTTGAGGTTGAACTATTCCGCCAGGGTGGCCGCGAAGCGCCGCCGGTAGGAGCGCAGGCCCACGTAGAGGGCGGCGAGTGCTGCCACCGGAAACAGTGCCGCGAAGAAGCCGAGGTTGGCTGCGGCCGTGTTTTCCAGCACCCGCCCACCGATCGCGGTGCCACTGGCGATGCCGAGATAGATAGCCGAGGCGTTGAGCGACAGTGTCAGATGCGCCATCTCCGGCGCGAAGCCGACGAGGCGGCTCGCCTGGGCCGGCGGGAACGCCCAGCCGATGATGCCCCACGGCACCATGATGCCGATCAGCAGCAGGCCGGCGAGGTCGCGCGGCAGGAGGTTGAGCCCGAGGGCAATTACCAGCGACACCACCAGCGCCGACATCAGCGAAAGCACCACCACGCGCGTCGCGCCGACCCGGTCGGCCAAAAAGCCGCTGGAAAGGTTGCCGATCACCGCGCCCACGCCGAAAGCAAGTAGCAGGCCTGGCAGCGCCATTTTCGAAAGCCCCGCTCCGTCGATCGCCAGCGGCGCGAGATAGGAGATGATCACGAAGGCGCCGGCAAGATAGAGAAAGGTCACCATCAGCGACGAGGCCACGCCCGGGAGGCCGATGGCGCTGAAGCGTTCGGAAAGCGTCAGCTTCGTTCCGCTGAGGCCCCGCGGCAGACGCAGCCACAACACTGTGGCGCAGGCGAGCCCGAGCAAGGCGACCGCCCAGAACGTGCCACGCCAGCCCCAGAAGGCGGCGATCAGCGCGCCGAGAGGGGCACCCAGCGCCACTGCGAAGGTGGTACCGCCCACGACGATCGAGATTGCCAGCGCGCGATGCTCCGGGCCGGCCAGCGAAACCGCCGTCGCCTGGGCGGTGGCAGCAAACAGTCCACTCGCCATTCCCATCACGATTTGGGCAAGCAGCAGTGTGGTGAACGAGACACTTGTCGCAGCAATCCAGTTGCCCGCCACGAAGGCAAGCATCGCAGCCACAAGCAGCCGCCGCCTGTCAGCCGCTCCGGCTAGCGCGGAAAGCAGCGGCGCGCCGATGGCGTAGGAAAGCGAGAACACAGTGATCAGGTGCCCCGCATGCGGGATGGTCGTGTGTGTGTCGGCCGCGATCGATGGCAGAAGGCTCGAAAAAACGAAGCCGACTGTGCTCATCGTGAAGGAGCCGACAGCGAGCCAGATAAGGCGCTTGTCCATATATGGGTGCCCTTTGTTCAAAATATATTGAACTATTGAACTTTACCGGTGGCCATGTCAACATACGGAACGTTTGCCGGTCCTTTTAAGGCGGCGGACGTGGCATATTTAACTGGATGCCCCGCACAACTACCATGACCCTACCACATCCCACCGCCGATCAGATCACCCTGTCCAACGTTCTCGCCGCCTTGGGCGACCCGACTCGCCTGGCGATTGTGGGCTATCTCGCCCGCCGCGAGGGCCGGCCGACTATGTGCCTGAACTTCACGGATTTCGGTTCCAAGACCAATATCAGCTACCATCTGGCCAAGCTGCGCGAAGCGGGCATCACTCGCACCGAGGTCTCTGGCACCAGCCGGCTGATCACGCTGCGCAGGGACGATCTCGACAGTCGTTTCCCGGGCCTTCTTGATTCCATCGTCGCCGCCGCCGTGGACATGCCGATGGTGAAGACGATCGAGGACGCGGCGGAGGAGGCACTGGCGCAAGGCGTCGACAATAGCCATGTTCGCCGGGGAACCGATCGTGGTCTCGACGACAGCGCCGCCCGTCTTTTGAGACGCGCAAAGATCGCTGCAGCACGTTGAATTACTGCATGATTCCTCAAATCGAATCCGATTTGAGGAATCATGCGGTAGGCTGTCTGTGGGCAAGGTCTGTTGCCTGCCTACGGGCGCTGCACGAAAAAGCCCAGGACTATTGGGGCCGGCGTCGCGACGTTCGCGATCCTTCGTTCTTGCTCAGGCCGGATGATGCAACGCCGCGCAATGCCGCTCGACGAGTGCGACAAAACGATTTCCGGCGATCTCAAGCCGGCCGCTATTGTCGATCACCGTCACATCGGGTCCGGCGACGATCTCGGGCGTCTGCCGCGTGAGTCGGCGCAACACGTCCTCCTCGCTCTCGCGCCCCCGTTCGGCCAAGCGCTTCGCCAGCACCGGCGGGTCCGCGGTCACGAGCGCGACGGCGATGGTGCCGAAGGCCGCGCGAATGGCCGGGAGAGCGGCGCGGCTGCCGTTGACGATCGCTGTCATGCCGCTCGCGACCTTGCCGGCGATCTCGCTCGGAATGCCGTAGCTCAAACCATGCGCCTGCCACGAAACCGCGAAGGCACCGCTTCGCTTCATGTCGTCGAACTCCGCGGTCGAGACGCTTTCATGCACTTCACTACCGGCATCCGACGGACGCGTGATCACGCGCCGCACGAAGAGGATATCCGGACGATGCGCGAAATGGCGTGCGGCGAAGCCCATGACGCTGTCCTTGCCTGCCCCGCTTGGGCCGACGACGACGATGAGCGCTCCACGCCCCTGTCCGACCGCGGTCATGCGACACGCCGTCCTTCGCGCCAGACGGAGCGAACAACTGGAATTCCCTGCGGGCGGTGGACGCGCGCGATATCGGCGCGCAGCCCGACGGCGATCCGGCCGCGATCGGCGAGACCGACGGTGCGCGCCGGCGTCGCCGTAACCATGGCGATCGCCTGCGGAAGGCCGATCGCCTCGACCTCATCAGCCAGAATGAAGGGCGCATGGATGAGGCTGAAGGGGACATAATCGGACGAAAGCACGTCGAGCACGCCGCGCTCGGCGAGGTCGCGGGCGGCGATGTTGCCGGAATGGGACTTGCCGCGCACGATATTCGGCGCGCCCATCAGAACGCTCAATCCGGCGCGATGCGAGGCTTCCGCCGCCTCGAAGCTCGTCGGGAATTCCGCCAGACGGATGCCGTAGCCGATCGATTCCTCGACATGCTCGACCGTCGCGTCGTCATGGCTTGCGATGGTGATGCCGCGCGTAGCGCAGGCCTTTGCCAGCGCCGTGCGATGAGGTGTGGCGTACCGGGCGGAAAGCGCCTGCTGACGCTCGACGAACTCGGCGAAAGCCTCGTCCGAAAGGCCGCGCTTCGTCTTGTAGTAGAGCGTATACTGATCCATCGTCTGGAACTGGCGCTGTCCCGGCGCATGGTCCATCAGCGAGACGAGTCGAACTTGCGGGTCGCCTTGAAAATCCTCGTAATGATCGAGGACGTCGGAGGTCGAAACTTCGCAACGCAGGTGGATGAGGTGGTCGGCGCGCAGGCGCCCCTCCTCCTTGGCCTGTGCCAAGGCGTCGGCCATGCTTCGCATCTCGCCCTTCTGGAAGCCGCCGTCCTCGTCCGAACCCAGACGCAGACAGTCGAAGACCGTGGTAATGCCGGAGGTGACGACCTGGGCGTCGTGGGCCTGGATCGCCGCGATCTTCAGCCAGCGCACGCCCGGGCGCGGCGAGTAATGCGCCTCCAGGTGATCGGTGTGAAGTTCGATCAGGCCGGGCAGCAGGTAGTCGCCTTCGAAATCTTCGCCCGTGCTGCTTGCCCCTTCCGAAATATCGGCAATCCGGCCGTCGCGGATGAGGACGGAACCGTTGACGATCCTGTCCTCCAGAACGATGCGGGCGTTGCTCAAAACCTGTTCTTTGCTCATCTCATGCGATCTTTCGTTGGGATGCGCCGCCAAGCGGCAGCAGGGAATGGACGGTGAACGGCGCGCCGCGATGAGGCTCGACGAAAAGTGCAATGGTCGAAACCTCGAGCGGCTTGCCAATGAACGCCTCGAATGCGACGGTCAGCGTCTCGCGCATCACTGTTTGCGTCTCCTTCGGCACCGGCCCCGTCAGCGTCAGGTGGAAGAGAAATTCCTCAAAGACGTAAGGGTAACCCCACGTTGTAAGATATTCGCGCTGCCGCGGCGCAAGCTTCTCCGGAGTGCGGCGAGCGATATCGGCGTCGGTCAGCGGCGCCCGGAAGGGCTCGAAACGGCGTACGGCCTGTTCCGCCAGGTTGCGAAGAGGAGCGCAGTCTTCGGCCGGGACAAGTGCGAAAAAGGGGCCGATCTGGTGCAACACGATCTGCGGCACGTCGAACGCCTCGATCTCCGCCGCAAACTCGTCGAAGGCCGCCAGCAGATCCGCTTCACTCTTGCCTTCCGCGAGTTCGAACGGCGCCTTCAGCGTACCGTGAAAGCCGTATCGGCGCGGATCTGCCGTCAACACCATCTGATTTTCGCGCCCAAGCGCCGGGACTTCCGTCCAGCTCAGTGCTCCATCGACAAAGGCGTCGCGGCCAAGCCAACGGGCTGCGGTCTGCGTCAGCCGGTCATCGGCCGGCGGCGCGAAGTAGATTGCATAACGCACGGGTCTCACTTTCTGTATCGACCGGCCCGCCGTCCGGCGGGTCGATGTTCGCGGGGGGTGCGATGCGCAGCTAGCCGATTTGCATGACAACATCATGATGACTTCGGTGCGAAACGCAATTCGGGTCGGAGCGGGATGAGGAGAAGTGTGCGCGGTTTTCCGCCCGCATCCCGCTCCAATTCACATTCATGACCTAATGCGCCCCGCGCCCCATCAGCCGCGAGCGGCACGCGTTTGAGATGCTGTCGAAAATGAAGACAACCATCAAGATCAAAAGCACCATATAGGCGACATTTTCCCAATCGGAGTTGGTGCGCATCGCCTCCCACAATTTGAGTCCGATGCCGCCGGCACCGACGGCGCCGATGATCGTCGCCGATCGGGTGTTCGATTCCCAGAAGTAGAGCGCCTGGCTGGCAAAGACCGGCAGGACCTGCGGCAGCACGCCGAAGCGCTGTACCGCGATCGGCGTCGCGCCGACGGATTTCACGCCTTCGCGCTGCTTGTCGTCAATGTTTTCGAGCGCTTCGGAATAGAGCTTGCCGAGTGTGCCGGTGTCGGTGAAGAAGATCGCCGACATGCCGGCAAGCGGCCCGGGGCCAAAGGCGCGCGTGAAGAACAGCGCCCAGATGAACATGTCCACCGACCGCAGGAAATCGAAGAAGCGCTTGGCGAGCTGGTTGGCGAAAAGGTTCGGTGTGATGTTGCGCGCGGCGAGAAAGCAGAGCGGAAAGGCGATCAGCGATGCGAAGAGGGTGCCGACGAACGCCATGACAACCGTCTGCAACAGCTTGGTCCAGACGTCGAGATGCTGCCACTCCGCATTGTAGAGAATGTTATTCCAGGCAAGCGAAAGGTTGGAGCGTGCCGGATCGATCCGCTCGCCGGAGATAATCAGCGATACCACTTCGCCGTAGGGCTTGCCGAAGAACGGCGAGTTCGTGTCGAAGAGGAAGTTCGCCCAGCCGAAGAAACGATTGCGGATCGAGACTTCGTCGCCTTCGACCTCGGCCCAGCCGGTGAGGCCGAAGGAGAGCGTGACCTTTTCTCCCGGCCGCTTCTGCGTGGCCCAGCGGGGCAGGGGGCCTTGCGGCGTTACCGTCTCGGCGCCGTCGACGGTCATCGTCAGCGTCTCGCCGCCGTGCGTCGCTTTTACCAAGCCGTCGGCGATTTCGATATTCGTCGAGCGATCGTAGGTGATCAGCGCGCGAACAACGACTTCTTCATTGCGCGTCTCGACGCGGTTCTGTGCTTGAGCCGCCTGGGCACCACCGAGTGCGGCGTTCGGCGCCATGAAATTGAAGGATGAACTTGCCTTCGGCTTCGGCGCCTGAGCAGGGGCTGGCGCCTCTATCGTTCGGGTTACGGTCTTCTTCTCGAGCGTGACCCAATCGGGCCTGGGATTGGGGCCGAGCGGCGAATTGCGTGCATAGGAGACGGCCATTGTACCATCGGCCGCGATCGCAATCTCCGGCCGGACCTCATAGGAGACCCAGTCGGCGAGATAGGTGCCGGCGATGCCCCAATTGGCGTTGGCAAGCACATGGCCGATCGAAAAGAACCACCAGCTGAAGACCATGTAGAGCAGCACGCCGATGCCGATCAGTGCCGCTTTCAGCCTCTTTCTTGAGGAGGATTGCAGGAGGTGCGGATGGCGCGCAGCGATTGCTTCCATTTCAAGGAGGCTCGGCTTGGTCGAGGCGGTCATGGTGCGCTCCTACTGGGCAAGCTGGAAGGCCTGATCGCCGACAAGGCGGCGGCGGAGCCATGCGGAAAACTGGTCGACGGCGAAGATCGTCGTGAACAACAGAATCACGATCGCGATCGTCTTCGCCTCGTGACCTTGGCCGATCGACAGGCGCAACAACTCGCCGATACCGCCGCCGCCGACCGCGCCTATGATCGTCGAGGCGCGCACATTGATCTCAAGGCGAAGCAGGAAATAACTGGTGAAATTCGGGAGAACCTGCGGAACGATGCCGAACCAGACCCGCTCGATCCAGTTGGCGCCGGCGGCGCGCAAGCCCTCTTCAGGCTTCATGTCGGCGTTCTCGACGACCTCGAAGAACAATTTGCCAAGCGCGCCGATCGTGTGGATCGACACCGCCGCGATCGCGGGAATGGGCCCAAGCGAGAGGATTGCCAGGAAGAAGCCGGCGATAACCACTTCGGGGAAGGCGCGCAGGATCTCCATCAACCGGCGCACCGGCCCCCTGATCCAGGGATTGGGCATGAGATTGCGTGCAGCCAGGAACGAGAGGATAAAGCCGAAGAAGACGCCGACCATTGTCGAGAAGATGGCGATGTTCACCGTCTCCAGCATCTTGTGAAAATATTCCGGGATGTAGAGGCTGTCGGTGAGATAAAGCCGGCCGTCCGGATAGTTGTACTTGAAGCTGCCGTCGTCATATGGTGACGGCAGGTCGAACATGGCACGCACGATTTCCATGGCGTCGCGAGGGACCAGATCGCCGACGAAATCGAAGAAATGCGGCAGGCGCTCAAAGAACTTGCCGGCATTCGAGTCGTTTGCGAACCAGAGCGAGGCGAACAGCGTCAGAGCGAGGAGCGCCAGACCCAGGAAGGTATAAAGGCGGCGGCGGGCATTGAGCTCCTGCCAGTGACGCTCTACCAGAGCGCCGCTCTCGCTGAGCTGCCGGGAAAGCACGGAAGTGGCCATGGGATTTCCGGCGCGTGCCGGCCTCTTGAGATGGATGCTTGTGGCAGTCCCGGACAATCAAACGCTGGCCGCTACTGCATGATTCCTAAGTCGAACTCGATCTAAGGATAAAATCATGCAGCAGCTCAAACTCGTTGCAGCGCCGCTGTGCGGCGCTGCAACATGGCCAGCGCGTATCTGATGCCTTGGCGATCAGCCGCCGATCGTTGCCTTGCGAGCGTCGATGATCGGCTTGTAGAAATCGGCATTGACTTCGGTGAAGCCTGTGAAGTCACCGCCCTGGATGGCCGAGAAGCAAGCGGCATCGGTTTTCGGCAGGTCCATCATGAACTGCTTGAACTTCGCCTTCATGTCGTCGTTCATCGAGGTGCGCACGACGATCGGGCCGTTCGGGATCAGCGGCGACTTCCAGAGCTCGACGAGGTCGTTCATGTCGAGGACGCCCTTGTCGACCATCTTGCGCAGGTTGCCCGAGGTGTAGCCGTCCTTGAATTCGCCGATGCCCGAACCGAAGGTTGTGCCGGCATCGAAGGTACCCTTCACGACTTCGAGAACGAGGTTCTCGTGGCCGCCGCCGAAGCCGGTTTCACCGAAGAATTCCTTGACCGGCGCGCCGATCGCTTCCGGAAGCGTGACGAGCGGGACGAGATAGCCGGAGGTCGAGTCCGGATCGGCGAAGCCGAGCTTCTTGCCCTTGAGGTCTTCGAGCTTGGTGATGCCGGAGTCCTTGCGGGCAACCATGATCGAGTGGTAGCCGGTGGAACCGTCGGTCTGGACCGTTGTCAGGATCGGCTCGACGGCGTCTGCCTTGGCGAGGTAGATCTTGGCATAGCCGGAAGCGCCGAGTTCGGCGTAGTCGAGCGTACCGCCGAGCAGGCCCTGGATGACGCCGTCATAGTCGGCGGCCGGGAACAGCGAGACTTTTTCGACGCCGATAGCAGCCGGGAGCTTGTCGACCAGGCACTGGAAGTTGCGCAGGCGGTCGGCTTCGTTTTCGCCGCCAAGGATGCCAATGCGGAATTCCTTGAGGTCTTCGGCCTGGGCCTGGCCGACGAGGGCGAGGAGCGCAACAGCGCCCAAAAGAGCTTTCTTCAACATGAGGTTCGTCTCCCGTTTTTCCGGCCCGCGCCGGATCCGTGTCGGTTTCAAAGAGGTGCCCTTGACGCGGGCCTTCGATCCTGGCGTGCCTCAGTGGCCGGCCAGTGCCAGCGGCTTGAAGCCGGCCGATGCTGTTTGTTCCTGCGGGGCTGCCGCGGGAATGTTGATGCTTGTCGAGGTCATCGATTCTTCAATGGCCGTGTCCGCACCGTAGATCGCGGCGACGGCTGCGGCTGTCAGATCCTTCGGTTGTCCGTCGAAGACGACGCGCCCATGCGCCATGCCGATGATCCGCTCGCAATAGTTTCGCGCGGTATCGAGGGTGTGCAGGTTGGTGATGACGGTGATGCCGTCGCGCTCGTTGATGTCGCGCAGCGCATCCATGACGATCTTGGCATTGAGCGGGTCGAGCGAGGCGATCGGCTCATCGGCCAGGAGCACCTTCGGCTGCTGCATCAGGGCGCGGGCGATCGCGACGCGCTGCTGCTGGCCGCCGGAAAGCGTGCCGGCCGGCTGCAACGCCGTCTGCTCGATGCCAAGGCGTTCGAGTGCGCCAATCGCCATGATCCGCTCCTCGCGCGTAAACATGTTGAGGATGCTGAGTGCGGTCGAGCGATGGTTGAGGCGGCCGAGCAGGACGTTGGTCAAGACGTCGAGCCGCGGCACGAGGTTGAACTGCTGGAAGATCATCGCGCAATCGCGTTGCCAGTTGCGCAGCGCCGCACCGCGGAGCGAGGAGACTTCCGTGCCTGCGAATTCGATCGAGCCGGACGAGAGATCGACCAGCCGATTGATCATGCGCAGCAGCGTCGACTTGCCGGCACCCGAGCGGCCGATAATGCCGACCATCTGGCCCTGCGGGATGTCGAAGGTAACCGAGCTGACGGCTGGTTTCGTGCCAAACCGGCGGGTTACATTCTTCAACTGAAACATTGGCAGCAGTTCCTTTTTAGGGGGACCGGTCATCGGTATGACACCTGCCATAGCCGCGCCAGATGAACGCCAAATGTCAGTTTCTTGTCGTTTCTGTAACAGTTCACAGCCGCGAGCCGGCGTGGCCCTTCTCACCAACCTGAACCGATCCACAAGCCATCGCTCCGCCGGCCCGAGACCGCGCGCCTCGTTCCAGATCACGAATGTTGGCTGGTGATCTTCAATGGGTGCCCCTCCACGCGCGGTCGACGGCGCGTGTCCTTGCCCCTGAGCGATCAGCGTTGGTTCCCAAAAATCGGCCTCTTACTGCGCTGCATTTTCCCGCTTGACCTTACCATCGTTGGAACCATTACACCGATATCCAGCATCACATCGACGGCGCGGCTGGGCTCGCCGCGGTATCTATACGAACTGACAATTGACAACTTCGGGACCGATGCTAGTCCTGCGAGGCATGGGTATGTTTCGAATCACATTGCAGAAGATGCTGATTCTGATCCGCTTGGTGATTGTCGTATCACTGGCGGGATACTCTCTGCCGACCGCTTCCGCCGCCATGCATGGGGCGTGGTCCGATCTCGAGCTCTCCCAGTCGAGCGACCACCACGAGGTCGCGAGTGGCGACCATATGCACGGCGATCGCGACCAGTCCTCCCCGGACGACGCCGAGAAGCTGGCGAAGACCGACTGCTGCCAGGGCTTCTGCGTCAGCATGGCCATTGTTGCCGACGCTGACGCGGTCGGCGGCCCGCGTGTGGCTTCGATCCGCGAGTTCGTAGACGACGCCCAGGCCACAGGCGAACTGCCGCCGCTGCACCGCCCCCCGAATATCTGAATAGGACGCACCCGTCCTCGCGGGTCGAATCCGTGCGTCTGCGAGCGCGTGTTTTGCGCTCAAGCGCCGTTGCAGTTCCCATTCGGATATAACCATGCGACCTTTGTTTGTCGTGGCCGCCTTGCCGCTGTTTGCCAGTGGATGCGCTGCCACATTGCCTCCCGATGTCATTGTTTCGGGCGATCTTGCTACCTCCCAGGCAGGAGTTCGCCCCCTCAGTTATACGAGCCCGGTCTCGGGCTACACTCATCGTGTCCCGGTCGATCCCAAACCGTGGCGCAACCAGAATGACGCGCAGGCTCCGGAAGGAGACGCGCCATGATCAGAAGCAACTTGAAACTGGCTGCAGTGCTCGGCCTTCCGCTGGTGCTCGGCGGCTGTGTGTCGGCCAGCGAGTATGCGGCGAAGAACGCCGGGTTCTCCTCCGTCGAGGCGAAGATGGCGGAGGTCACCGGCAAGCACACCGTCTGGGTGCAGAATCAGGAGCAGGCCCGCGCCGTCTCCGACCGGGTGAAGACGCTGATGGCGAGGAAGACGGTCGACGTCGAGACGGCCGTGCAGGTCGCCCTTCTGAACAACAAGGGTCTGCAGGCCGCTTATGCCGACCTCGGCGACTCGGCCGCCGACGCGTGGCAGCAGAGCATGCTGGTCAATCCGACCGTCGCCATCGGTTTCAACGGCATCGGAGCGCCGGGAATCGAGGCCTTCAGGTCGGTCGAGGGCATGATCGCTTCCAACATCCTGGCGCTCGCGACGCGGGAACGGAACGTCGCCATCGCCGACACCCGCTTCCGGCAGGCGCAGTTGAAGGCGGCGCAGCGCACGCTGCAACTCGCCGTTGACACCCGTCGCGCCTGGATCAACGCCGTCGCCGCCTGGGAAACAGTCGGCCAGCTCAACCAAGCGCAGGCAGCGGCCGGCGCCGCCTCGGAGCTCGCCCAGAAGCTCGGCGAGACCGGGGCGATGACCAAGGGCTCCCAGGCCCGCGAGCACGTCTTCTATGCCGAGCTGGCGGGACAATCCGCCAAGGCGCGACTGGAGGCTCGGCTCGCCAAGGAAGAACTGACGCGGCTGATGGGACTCTGGGGCTCGGACATCGACTATGAGGTGCCGAACCGGCTGCCGCCCCTACCGACGGGATTGATGAAGCGCGACCTGATCGAGGCGGAAGCGCTGCAGCGCCGCGTCGATCTCCAGATGGCGAAGCTCGATCTCGAAGCGACGGCCAAGTCCTACAAGCTGACCGAAGCGACCCGCTACGTTACCGACCTCGAACTTCTGACCGGCTTCGAGACCGAACGGGAGAAGGAGGACGGCAAGGTCGAGACCGAAACGACCGGCCAGGCCGAACTGGAGTTCGTCATCCCGATCTTCGACAGTGGCAAGGCCCGGATGCGCAAGGCGGAACTCGCCTATATGCGGTCGGCGAACCTGCTCGCGGAGAAGGCCGTCAACGTCCGCTCGGAGGCACGTGCCGCCTACCAGGCGTACCGCGCCAACTACGACATCGCCCGGCACTACCGGAACAGCGTTGTGCCGCTGCGCACGAAGATCGAGGAGGAATCCCTCCTTACCTACAACGCGATGATCACCAACACGTTCGAACTGCTCGCCGACAGCCGCGACAAGGTCAATTCGATCCTGCTCGCGGTCAATGCCAAGCGCGACTTCTGGCTGGCCGAGGCCAATCTTGCCCCGGCGATCTACGGCGGCGGCGCAAGAGCGGCCTCCGGCGAGACGGAAATCGCGGCGGCCGCCGAAAACGGCGGTGGCGGTCACTGAGGAAAGGAACAGGCAATGTTTAACAGAAGACAGTTACTCGGCGCGAGCGCCGCACTGGTGTCGACCGCCGCCTGGGCGAAGACCTCCAATATGGGCCTGCCCGAGGCAGCCGTGATGGAGACGGCGGAGACGCAAACCCCGGTCAGGCCGACGTCCGGACCCGACTACAATCCCGTCGTCACCCTCAACGGCTGGACGCTGCCTTACCGGATGAACAACGGCGTCAAGGAATTCCATCTTGTCGCCGAACCGGTCGAGCGTGAAATGGCGGAAGGCATGACCGCCTATCTCTGGGGCTATAACGGCCAGTCGCCGGGTCCGACGATCGAAGCGGTCGAGGGCGACCGGGTGCGCATCTTCGTCACCAACAAGCTGCCGGAGCATACGACGGTGCATTGGCACGGCATGCTCGTGCCGTCCGGCATGGATGGAGTCGGCGGGCTGACACAGCCGCACATCCCGGTCGGCAAGACCTTCGTCTACGAGTTCGACCTCGTGAAGTCGGGCACCTTCATGTACCACCCGCATTCCGACGAGATGGTGCAGATGGCGATGGGGATGATGGGCTTCTTCGTCGTGCATCCCAAGGATCCGAAGTTCATGCCGGTCGACAGGGACTTCGTTTTCCTCCTCAACGCCTATGACATCGATCCCGGCTCCTATGTGCCGCGCGTCATGGAGATGACCGACTTCAACATGTGGTGCTGGAACAGCCGCGTGTTTCCCGACATCAGCCCGCTCGTCGTTTGCAAGAACGACCGGGTGCGCGTGCGGGTGGGCAACCTCACCATGACCAACCATCCGATCCACATGCACGGCTACGACTTCGAGGTCACCTGCACCGACGGCGGCTGGGTGCGGCCGGAGGCCCGCTGGCCGGAAGTCAGCATCGATATCCCGGTCGGCGCGATGCGGGCCTACGAGTTCGACGCCAAATACGTCGGCGACTGGGCGATCCATTGCCACAAGTCGCACCACACGATGAACGCCATGGGGCATGACATCCCGACCTTCATTGGCGTCGACAAGAAGCAGGTCGCCGAGAAGATCAAGAAGCTCCAGCCGGAATACATGCCGATGGGGACCAAAGGCATGGCCGACATGGGCGAGATGGAAATGGAAATCCCCGAGAACACCGTGCCGATGATGACCGGCTGGGGTCCGCACGGCCCCATCGAAATGGGCGGCATGTTCTCGGTCGTCAAGGTGCGCGAGGGCATCTCGGCGGGCGATTATTCCGACCCCGGCTGGTACGAAAACCCACCCGGAACCCAGGCCTGGGAGTGGACGGGCGAGCTTCCCGACTGGACCAAGGCCAAGGACGCGAAGACCCGGATCACGCCAAAACACTCCAAGCACGGTTGATCCCACATGCCGATGTTCAACCAACCCAAGGACCACACAATGAAAGCTGCAATCTTCGGACTTCTCGTCGCCGCGCTCGCCACCACGGCGCTCGCCTCCGGCAATCACGCAGGCGGGCACGGCGAAGCCATGGCTGTCGGCGAGCCCGGGAACAAGGCCGATGCCACCCAGACGATCCGGGTCACGATGAAGGAGACCGACGACGGCAAGATGATCTTCACGCCGTCGGCCTTCAAGGTCCGCAAGGGCCAGACCATTGTCTTCGCGATCAGGAACGCCGGCGAGCTCGACCACGAGTTCGTGCTCGACCAGGAAGACAAGATCATGGAGCACAGGGCGGTGATGGAGAAGTTCCCCGACATGGAGCACGACGATCCGAACGCGATCCGCCTCGCCGCCGGCGAATCCGGCGAGGTCATCTGGAAATTCACCAACGGCGGCATGTTCAAGATCGCCTGCCTGGTCCCCGGCCACTACGACGCCGGCATGCACGGCGACGTCACAGTCCTCGGAAAATAATCAATTGAAGGAGTCTGATATGAGAACGCTGATCAAACTCACCCTCGCCTCCGCTCTCGCTCTCGGTACCGCCTACGGCGCTCTCGCCGCCGAGTTCACCAAGGGCACCGTCAAAAAGGTCGACGCAAAGGCCAAGAAGGTCACGCTGATCCATGAGGAACTCAAATCCCTCGACATGCCTGCGATGACCATGGTGTTCCGCGTCCGGGACGACGCCATCCTGGAGCAGCTGAAGGAAGGCGCGAAGATCGAGTTCGTCGCCGAGCGCGTCGACGGCAAGCTTACCGTTACGGAAGTCAAGTAAAGACGAAGGGACGCGGCCGTAACTTGGTCGCGTCCTATCGTCCTCCGGCCGGACACGAAAAGCCTAACACACGCGTTTCGATATGACGTCTTCGCTTCATCATGAATGGGACTTCGCAACAGAAATCCGCTCGATCCTCCTGCGGTTCGTTGCCTTCGTTATCCTGCTCGCCAACCTCCTGCTTGCCGGCAACGAGGGGAACGAGGGCACGCACGTTGTCGTAGTCGTCAGCTATTTCATCATCAGCATCGCGTCGGCCACGGCCGCGCGATATATCCCCGGCCGCTCCTGGCTCAAGACACTGTTTGTCGTTCTCGACGCCCTGCTGGTCACGATGATCGCCTACGCGCATATCATTGCCGGACCGGTCGCCGAGAACCACAACCTGACGACCACGAGCCTGGTGGTCGCTTTCATCCTGCTCGTCCACGTCGGCCTGAAGCACGACCGTCGTCTGGTGCTCGTCTTCGCCGCCATCGTGCTCGTTACCTGGGTGTCCATGCTGGCGATCACGGCTGTCAGGCATCACACGGCCGATGCCGTGTCGCTGCTCGCGTCTTTCTTCAATCAGGACCTTGGCCTACCCGTGAGCTTTGGATTCACCGCCTTCGCGATATACCTGCTTGCGCGGGATCACGACCGGACGCGCAAAGAGGCACTGAAGGCGGATCAGCGGGGCCTCAATCTCTCGCGTTTTTTCTCGCCTTTCATCGTTTCGGAATTGCAGGAGCGCGGCGAAACCCTCGGCCTGGAGCGCCGAAACGCGGCGATCATGTTCGTCGACCTGCGCGACTTCACCAGCTTCGCCGAAACCGCGTCCGCCCGGGAGCTTGCATCCGTGCTCGCGGAATACCGCCAGCCCGTCTCTCAAACGATCTTCGATCATGGTGGGACGGTGGACAAGTTCATCGGCGACGGGGTCATGTCCGTTTTCGGACAGCCGCGGGCCAGGGAAGACGATGCGGATCGGGCGCTCGCATGCGCGCTTGACCTGGTCGAAACACTGAACGACTGGAGGAACCACGCCGTTCGGAAGGGCTATCCCGCTCTCGATGCTGCAATTGGGCTGCACTATGGCACTGTCGTCGGCGGTGTCCTCGACAGCGGCTGTCACAGCGAGTTCACGGTGATCGGCGATGCGGTGAACGTGGCGCAACGCCTTGAAACACTGGCCAAGTCGCTCGACGCCCCGCTTGTGGTCTCCTCAGAACTGCTGGCGCGGCTCCGAGAGCCGGTTCCGCCCGCCATGTGGGTTTCGAAGAGCGGCGTTTCACTGCCCGGGAGGCGGCTTCCTATCGATCTCTCTTATCTGCGTCGGGAGCCTGGTGCATGATCGCTTAAATCGGAACCGATTTAAGGACAAAATCATGCAGAAACTCAAAGCACTACAGCGACCTTTGCGCGTCTGATTAGACGCGCGGCGCTGTAGTGCGGCGGGGACAAGTGATCAGAACTACAATAGCGGCGTTGCGCAGACAGTTCCCCAGAGATCCAGCGGTGTGGCCGCAGACGACTCAGCGTAGGCAGGCTTGTCCCAACGCTGGTCAGGGAGCGAACTTGCGCTGAAAGCGCCGACGATTCGTCGGCGGATGGCGGGCAGCGAATCGAAGCGCACCGAATTTGGGGACGAAAGAGTGCCAGGTGATCGCCGGCCCGACTTAGGCGCAGGCTTGACCGCGTCCCACGCCGAGATCGCCGCAGCACCGGCAAATCATCGTTCTTGCCGCGCGTGACGTTGCGTCTTCGGGGGCGTTTTTTGGCTGCCAAATCCGGCCCTCCAGCTTCATGCAGGGTGCCTCGGTTAACCCTTTGTTAACCACGGTTCACGTAAATCTTAGCAACCGAAAATTAATGTAGATGACCAAAGTGCTAACAGATACTCGCTCGATCCGTATCAAGGGCCGCTCATTCCTGGCGCTCGTGCTTTCTCCGGAACTGCCACTCGACGGATGGCTTACCCGGCTCGACGACTTGGCCTCGCGTTCGGCGGGGTTTTTCCTGGGCAGGCCGGTCGTCCTCGACGTGGAAGACGTCGAGATCGACCGGGCGCAACTCAAGGCGCTGATCGGCGAGCTCGCGAAACGCAACGTGCGCATCATGGGCATCGAAGGCGGGCGTCCGTCACTGTTCGAGCCGGGCATGCCCCCGGCCATGAAGGGCGGCCGGCCCGCTCCCGATTTCGAGGTTCCGTCGGCCGAGCAGGCCGCGGAATCGGCCAAATCCGGTGAAGGCAAGCCGGCAGAACCTGCCGCTCGTCCCGAACCGCAGGTGGTCAGGGCAATGCCTTCGATCATCATCAAGGAACCCGTCCGTTCCGGGCAATCGGTAATCTTTCCCGAGGGTGACGTCACCGTCATCGGGTCGGTTGCCTCGGGCGCGGAAATCATCGCGGGTGGTTCGGTTCACATCTACGGTACGCTGCGGGGACGGGCGCTGGCAGGATCCGTGGGCAATGCCTCGGCGCGCATCTTCTGCCGTAAGCTTGAAGCAGAATTGCTGGCAATCGACGGTGTCTACAAGACCGCCGACGACATGGCGCCACACCTTCGCGGGCAGGCGGTGCAGCTCTGGCTCGAAGGCGATTCAATCATGGCAGAGAGACTAAACTGAGCCGGCTGCCGGCCGGGAAACGGGAGTGCAAGATGGCGAAAGTAATCGTGGTTACATCGGGTAAAGGCGGCGTCGGCAAGACGACGTCTACCGCCGCACTCGGTGCGGCATTGGCGCAGAGAAACGAGAAGACGGTGGTCGTCGATTTTGACGTCGGCCTGCGCAATCTCGATCTGGTCATGGGCGCGGAGCGGCGCGTCGTCTACGACCTGGTCAATGTCATACAAGGCGACGCCAAGCTGCCGCAGGCGTTGATCCGCGACAAGCGGCTCGAAACGCTCTTCCTGCTGCCGGCATCGCAGACCCGCGACAAGGACAGCCTGACGGCCGAGGGCGTCGAAAAGGTGATGGCCGAGTTGAAGAAGCACTTCGACTGGATCATCTGCGACAGCCCGGCCGGAATCGAGCGCGGTGCCACGCTCGCCATGCGCCACGCCGATGTCGCCGTCATCGTCACCAACCCGGAAGTCTCTTCGGTCCGCGATTCGGATCGCATCATCGGCCTTCTCGACGCCAAGACCGAGAGAGCCGAGCGCGGCGAGCGGGTGGAAAAACATCTGCTCCTGACGCGCTATGACGCAGCTCGCGCCGAGCGAGGCGACATGCTGAAGGTCGATGACGTCCTCGAGATCCTGTCGATCCCGCTGCTCGGCATCGTCCCTGAGAGCACGGATGTTCTGCGCGCCTCCAACCTCGGCGCGCCGGTCACACTCGCCGACGCCCGCAGCGCCCCGGCGCTCGCCTATCTCGACGCCGCTCGCCGCCTCGCGGGCGAAACGGTACCGATGATCATTCCCGGCGAAAAGCGCGGGCTGTTCGGCAAGATATTCGGTCGGAGGGCAGCATGAGCATATTCCGTTTCTTCAGCAAACAGACATCGGCGCCGACGGCGCGCGAGCGTCTGCAGGTCCTGCTCGCGCATGAGCGAGCGTCCGTCGGGCATTCGGACCTCGTGGCGGTGCTCCGGGAAGAGATCCTCGCGGTCATCGCCAAGCACGTCCAGGTCGACGGCGATAAGGTGAGCGTCAAGATGGACCGCGGTGAACAGGTCTCAACCCTGGAGGTCGATATCGAGATCCCGCTCAACGCGGCTGTACGAGCGGCCTAATATACCGGCCGCGACATCTAATCGAAGTCTCGGCCGGCGGCGACGAAGCGGCCGGGACACCCGCTCTACAAGGGGCCTTCGCCGAAGGAATCTACGGCCTTCGCTTAATCGTTCGCGTCGCTGGTACTCGCCGCCTTCTTGCTCCGCTGCCTTTGCCACGGCCACTCGCCGTCGATCTCTGCCGCGAGCGAGAAGCTCAAGAAGGTTCGTATCAGCACAATCAACCCCAGTAAGCCGAAACTCTCCCACGTGGGAGGCGACGTGAAGGTCGCGATGATATCCGCGCCGATCAGGAGTTCGAGACCAAGCTGGATCCCGCGCCCCAGCGCGACCAGTAGGGCGATGAACGCCCAGTTAAATAATTGTAATTATTGACGTAAATCAATCGCCTTCCGATTTCGAGCGGTGGGTATCTGCCTCCGCAAGCAACGCCTTCGCCTTCGTCACAGCGCACAGCGAACCTCAGAGGCGCCCCATTTCGTAGTCCTGGCAGGACTCGCCGAATTGCGCCAGCGCCTCTTCCAGGTAGTCCGCCAGCAACGGTATGCCGAGCAGGTAGGCGGCGGTCCGGTTATTGTGGGACTCGGTCGCCTGAGCACGAATATCGTCCCAGTCTTCCAACTTGCCGTCGCCGCGGCCGAGCCAGGTCAAAGCGACCAGATCGATCTGCTCGTCTTCGTTGAGCGCCCAAATCGCGCTTGCAAGTTCGGCCTCGACAGGATCGTCCGGTTGATCCTCAAGTACCGAGGCCATGTTGTCGTCGGATGCGTTGGATGCCGGGTCGGGGTCCGTCACGGCATCCTTGACGTCGAATTCGCGGGCCTTGACTATGAAATAGCAGACTTTTTCGGGTGAAATCGACAGGTCCCAAGCTTCGCTCATTGGTGCAACCTCCAATTGGCGTCGTCTGTTGCGATCTCCGTCCGGAGGGGCGGTGCCCCATCCGAGAAGTATCATTCGGTGTCCGATATCGGCAACTTTACCAGATCCTTACCTATCTTGGCGCGTCTTGCCGTCTTCCGTTCGGCGTCGATCCTCCCTCGATCCGTTCCGCGAACGGTTGGCTACAGCGCCGCGCGTCTTTTGAGACGCGCAAAGGACGCTGTAGCACTTTGAATTGCTGCATGTTTTTGCCCCTAAATCGGCTACGATTTAAGGAAACATGCAGTAGGCCGTCTGGTTTCCGCCAGTCTCGTCAGCGGGGCGCTCAACGGGCCATCAAGATGGGGATGGCGGCATCGTCGAGCATCGTTTTCGTGACCCCGCCGAAGATCAGCTCGCGCACACGCGAATGCCCGTACGCCCCCATGACGATCATGTCGGCAGAAATGTCGACAGCATGCTGCTGCAGCACGCTCGCGACAGGACGGCCGGCGCTCGGCAACTGATCGACCGTTACGTTGATGCCGTGGCGAGCGAGATAGGCGGCGACATCGGCGCCGGGCTCCTCGCCGCTCTTCCCAGGAGCTGCCTCCGGGTCGACCAAGGTCACGTGGACCGAGGTCGCCTTCGTCATGAGTTCGAGAGCCTCGCGCGCCGCGCGTGCAGCTTCCGCGCGCGAGTCCCAGGCAAGCAGGACCGTCTTCGGCCGAAGACTCGGCTTGCTGCCGGTCGGGATGAGCATGATTGGGCGCATTGCCTGAAAGAGGCTTCCGTTGATCACCTGCCGCTTCAGGTCCGCTTGGCCCAGAACGCTTGATCCAATCAAGACCAGATCGGCATAGAGTGCGCGGTCGCCAATCTCCCGGTCCGCCGTCCCGCCTTCCGCGTAGATGCCGTCGACCTGGAAAGAGACATTCGTGCGGGACATCGTTTCGCGCGCGTGGTTCGCGGAAGCTTCAAGCTGCTCGCGATCGCGATCGCGTTGTTCCAGCCATATTGTGGAGGCGGTGGCATACTCTCCGATCGGCGGAGGCGGAGCCATGGCGACGACCAGGACAAAAAGATGTGCACCCGCTTGGCTGCAAAGATCGGCTGCAGTTTGCAGATCGCTGTCTGAACCGTCGACTCCTGTGACGGTGAGAATTGTCTTGAAGGGCATGAGCGTTCTCCGTTGAAGAGTGGTTGCGCTTCGGCCGTCAGGCTAAGCGAGTGACCGCGTCCTGCATTGAGCTGTATCAACCCGCATGAGCCGAGCGATCTGGGCGCGGCGTGCTCCTTCGTGAAACGCTTCCGCCGGTTGAGGGTTTCCTTTGATGACTGCTTTGGTTGATCGGGTATCAATGAGAACGATCCCCAAACGGCGTTCGATGGCACAGTCGGAGAAAACAGGAGGCATGCGTGATAGCGGAAGACCAGACCGCGGCGGTCGCTTTTCTCAGCGCTCCCGCTTCTCATGGCACCACCGAGCCGGTCGAAACGATGGAGACGCATATTTCCCGCATCTTCCTCGTCGGCGGGCGGGCCTTCAAGATGAAGCGCGCGGTCAAGCTGCCCTATGTCGATTTCTCGACGGCGAGCCTGCGGCTCGATGCCTGCCGGAAGGAGGTGGAGCTCAACGCTGCGACTGCGCCTCGGCTGTATCTCGGCGTTCGACGAATAACTCGCGAGAAGGACGGCGCCCTGACGTTTGACGGCCGTGGGGAATTGGTCGACTCAGTGGTTGAAATGGTGCGTTTCGATCAGCGCTCGCTCTTCGACCGAATGGCGGTCGCGGGCAGGTTGACCCGTGAGCTCATGACTGTGGCTGCGCAGATGATCGCACGCTTTCATCGCGCGGCGCCGGTCGTCCACGAGGGGGGAGGCGCTGCTAATATCGCCGGAGTTCTCCGCATCAATGCCGCGGGTTTTGCAACGAGCCGGGTCTTTCGACCGGACGAGCTCGCCGCCTTCACTCTCGCATTCGAGAGGGGCCTCGCGCGCCATGCGGCACTGCTCGATCGGCGCGAGGCGGCAGGAAAGGTCAGGCGCTGCCACGGCGATCTGCATCTGCGTAACATCTGCCTGTT
This sequence comes from Sinorhizobium garamanticum, assembly GCF_029892065.1. Classification (NCBI taxonomy): domain Bacteria; kingdom Pseudomonadati; phylum Pseudomonadota; class Alphaproteobacteria; order Hyphomicrobiales; family Rhizobiaceae; genus Sinorhizobium; species Sinorhizobium garamanticum. The sequence goes on from NZ_CP120374.1 coordinate 28,978, forward strand.
CGAGGGCGAGCCACGGTTGTTCGATTGCATCGAGTTCAACGATCAGATCGCCACGGTCGACACACTTTATGACCTCGCCTTTCTCCTGATGGATCTTTGGCATCGCGGCTTCCCGGATCTCGCAAACCTGGTCATGAATCGATACCTGGACGATTCGGATGACGAGGACGGTTTCACGCTCCTGCCGTACCTGATGGCTATTCGCGCGGCCGTCAGGGCGCACGTCACCGCGACACAGGTGGAAGAAAGCGGGGAGGCTTCGGCGAAACTCGTTGCCGAAGCGAGATCCTACTTCGACTTGGCCCGCTCGCTGATCGAGCCAATGCCAGCGCGGCTGACCGCCATTGGTGGATTGAGCGGATCCGGCAAGACAACCGTGGCAGAGACATTAGCTGCGCAGGTGGGTGCGCCGCCGGGTGCCAGGATTGTCGAAAGTGATCGCGTCAGAAAGGCCATGCATGGCGTCTCCGCGGAAACCAGACTGCCGCGCTCGGCCTACCGTCCCGAGGTATCGGAAAAGGTCTATCGCCAAATGGCAGAGAGGGCCCGCTTGCTCCTGGCCGCAGGAGGCAGTGTGATTGTCGATGCGGTGTTCGACAGGCTGGACAATCGCGACCTGGTGGAAAGGCTTGCAGGCGATCTCGGCACCCCGTTCACCGCCGTGTGGCTGGATGCGGAGCCGGCGCTTTTGCGTGGCCGCGTTGCCTCCCGAAGCGGGGGGCCTTCGGATGCGAACCTCGACGTTCTGTCCGGGCAACTGGCTCGCGACAGCGGCGAGATGGGCTGGAGGCGGATCGACGCCGCCCGCAGCGCCGAACAAATCGCCTCGGAGATCTTGAACCTTCAACAGGAAGTGGCACGGTCGCCGGCGCAACCTACAACTTAGACCTTTTCATTGTTTCGTTTGAAACAATGAAATGGTCTAACGCTTTGAAAAACCGTGATGTTTCTTTCCAATTTCATATCTGCGCATGCCTCAGTCTCAGAGCGTTACCGATGACGCTGACGGAAGAGAGAGCCATGGCCGCGGCCGCGATGATCGGTGACAGAAGGAGCCCGAAAGCCGGATAAAGGACGCCGGCGGCAACTGGCACGCCTGCGGCGTTGTAGATGAAGGCGAAGAACAGATTTTGCCGGATGTTCTTCATCGTGGCATGGCTGAGCTGCCGTGCTCGCGCGATGCCTTGAAGATCGCCTTTGAGTAACGTCACACCGGCGCTCTCGATCGCAACGTCCGTTCCGATCCCCATGGCAATGCCGACATCGGCCGCGGCAAGGGCGGGGGCATCGTTCACCCCGTCCCCGGCCATGGCAACGATCCGGCCCTCCTGGCGCAATCGCGCGACGATCTCGCTTTTGTGGTCCGGCAGGATTTCGGCCTCGACTTCCTTGATGCCAAGCCTTCTGGCAACCGCATGCGCCGTGGTGTTGTTGTCTCCGGTCAGCATGACCACCCGGACACCTTCCTTGACCAGCGCCTCGACGGCGGCGGGTGTGGTCGACTTGATCGGATCGGAGATGGCAAAAAGCCCGCCGACGCGGCCATCGACGGCGGCAAAGATCACGGTCGCCCCTTCACCTCGCAAGGCTTCCGCCTTTTCGCTGAGGGAGGAAACGTCCACCTTTTCCTCTACCATTATGCGGTGGTTGCCGATGACGAGCTTGCGTCCGTCGACGGAGCCGGTCACGCCTTTGCCGACCGGACTATCGAAATCCTCCGCTTTGCCGAGGTCCAAGTCGCGTTCATGGGCGGCTTCCACGATCGCCGCCGCGAGCGGATGTTCGCTCGCGCGTTCCAGGGTGGCGGCGAGACGGAGCAATTCGGCCTCGGAGAAGCCGTCCGCGACCTCGATCGACGTCACCTTGGGTTTGCCCTCCGTCAGGGTTCCTGTTTTGTCGACCACGAGGGTTTCGACCTTCTGAAAGCGCTCCAACGCCTCGGCGTTCTTGATCAGCACGCCGAGCCTGGCGCCCCGTCCGACGCCCACCATGATCGACATGGGGGTGGCGAGGCCGAGAGCGCAGGGACACGCGATGATGAGTACGGCGACTGCGGCGACAAGCCCGTGCGCAAAACGCGGCTCTGGTCCGACCGCCATCCATGTGAGAAACGCAATCACGGCAATTGCAATAACGACCGGCACGAACCAGCCGGAGACCTCGTCGGCAAGGCGCTGGATCGGAGCGCGCGAACGCTGGGCATCCGCAACCATGCGCACGATCTGCGACAGCATGGTATCGCGCCCGACCTTCCCCGCTTCCATGACGAACCCGCCTGTGCGGTTCATCGTCCCGCCAATTAGGCTGGCGCCGACCTCCTTGGTAACCGGCATCGATTCTCCGGTAATCATTGATTCATCGACCGAACTGCGCCCCTCGACGAGGACGCCGTCGACCGGGACCTTCTCGCCGGGCCGCACCCGCAGCCGATCTCCGACGACAACGGCTTCGAGCGGCACGTCCTCGTCGCCGCCGTCGTCGCGGATGCGACGGGCAGTTTTCGGGGCGAGATCCAGAAGCGCGCGGATCGCGCCTCCCGTCTGCTCGCGCGCCTGCAACTCCAGCACCTGCCCGAGAAGGACAAGCACCGTAATGACGGCGGCGGCCTCGAAGTAGACCGCAATCGAGCCATCCGCGCCGCTGAAGGTCGCGGGGAAGCGGCCTGGCGCAGCGGTTGCGACCGCGCTGTAGATCCAGGCAACGCCGGTTCCCATCGCGATCAGCGTGAACATGTTGAGATGTCGGTTGACGACGGACCGCCATGCCCGCGCGAAGAATGGCGCGCCTGCCCACAGCACCACCGGCGTGGCAAAGAGCAATTGCAGCCAGTTCGATGTCTGCGCCCCAAGCAGCATATGCAGATCGGCGACATGACCGCCCATCTCGAGAACAAGCACCGGTATCGTCAACACCAGTCCGATCCAAAACTGGCGCCTCATGTCGACGAGTTCGGCGCCCGGGCCGGTTTCTGCCGTCGCTACCTCCGGTTCGAGCGCCATGCCGCAGATCGGGCAATTGCCCGGGCCGATCTGGCGCACCTGCGGATGCATGGGGCACGTGTAGACGACGTCTTCCGCCTGAGGACCTGCATCACGGCTTGGCTTCGTCGCGCCCTGCTGCCCGTGATGGTGGTGATGCTTATGATCGCCCATTGGATACGACTCCGTTGGTGAACGTTCGTCGGGAGCATGCCGCAGATCCCCTAGATCGGAAGGTCGGAGCTCTTCGGCGCACAGCGTAGCAGTGTTCGCCGGACATCCCGAGAGCTGTTGCAGGACATCATTCCGGATGCTGCATGATACGCGACAGCAGTAGTGAGGCCAACGCACGCGATCTTCGCGTCGACACAAGCCGCCGTCAGCTGCTCTCGCGAACAACAAGTTCAAATCCCAGGTCGATCATCCTGTCGGGAACTTCAGCGCTTGCAAGCAATGCCAGCATCAAGCGCGCTGCATGTTTGCCGACATCTTCTCGCGGGGTGTGGATCGAGGTCAGTCGCGGAACGATATGGGCCGACATTGGCAGGTCATTGAAGCCGACGAAAGCGACACGGCCAGGAACGGATATTCCTTGCCGCTGGGCTTCAAAGATCGCGCCATGGGCCAGGTCGTCATTGCAAAAGAAAATGCCGTCGACATCCGAATGCCGCCGCAGCAACCGGTCGAAGAGCTCACCGCCGAGCCCGACGGACGAGGGGTCGGGCACCGCCAGCTCCAGTGCATCCACGCCCGCTTCGGCGAGTGCGCGCTTGAACCCTTCGCCGCGTTGTATGACGCGGGCGTCGAGTTGAGCAGCGACATAGGCGAGGCGCCGCTTTCCCCTTGCCAGAAGATGCCGCGCTGCCACAGCTCCGGCGTCCTCCTGCGAGAAACCAACCGAATAGACGTCCTCCGCTTTCGTGAGCTCCATCATGTGGACGCAGGGAATCTTGTTTGCTTCGAGCATGCGCAGGGATGCGTCCGTGCGATCGAAGCCGGTGAGCAGGATCCCGCAAGGCTGGATGGCAAGATAATTGCGGATGAGCTCCTCTTCCTCCTCCCGGGAATAGTGGGAGTTTCCGATAAGGACATCATAGCCGCGCGGGCGAAGAACATTGTGAATGGCTTCGAGCGTTTCGATGAACAGCTGGTTTGAGAGGGCGGGGACAAGGACGACGACTGATTGGCTGCGCGCCGAGGCCAGCGTGCGTGCGGCCGGGTTTGGCACATAGCCTAACGCTTTCGAGGCTTCGCGCACCTTCGACGCCAGCACCGGATCGACCGTCGGGACGTCGCGCAATGCGCGCGAGGCGGTGATCTGCGAGACGCCGGCAAGCCGTGCAACCTCGGCGAGGGTCGGGCGGCCTGTGGCGCGGGAGGCTTCTTTACGCATGGTACTTTGATGCTTGCCAATACGGATTCGCTTCGTTAAGACAGCGCTACCTTACGAGGAATGCGATCTCGCCGCTACTGCATGTACCCTTAAATCGGGCCCGATCTAAGGGTAAAAACATGCAGCGATTCAAAGTGCTACAGCGTCCTTTGCGCGTCCGAAAAGGCGCGCGGCGCTGTAGGAGGTTCATCGGCGATTTCGGACGTTCATTTCCAGTCACCTCCGTGCCGATCGGCACGGAGGTATTTTTTGAGCTGGATGAGACAGCGCTATCTTGAGGAGGATAAATATGGCCGAGCAAATACGAGGTATCGTCGTGATGGGCGTTTCGGGCTGTGGAAAGAGCAGCGTCGGCGCCGCCATCGCCGCTCTCTACCAAGGCCGCTTGATCGAGGGCGATGCTTTTCATCCCGCCGCCAATATTGCCAAGATGGGTGCCGGCGTCCCCCTTACCGACGAAGATCGGCACGGCTGGCTTTGCCGCCTCAGCGAAGAAGTCGCCTCGGTAATTGCTGCCGGGGAACGTCCAGTCCTCACCTGTTCAGCGCTCAGGAAGAGCTACCGCGACCTGCTCCGGCAGGGGGAACCAAGGCTTGGGTTCGTCTTCCTCGATCTGGATCGAGATCTGGCCGCGGAACGCGTTGCTACGCGTCCGGGGCACTTCATGCCGGCAAGCCTGATCGAAAGCCAATACCAGACGCTCGAGCCGCCTTATCAGGAGCCGCTGACGCTTGCCGTGGACGCAAGTCTGCCGGTCGAGGCGCTAGCGGAACAGGCGGTTCAATGGTGGCAAGAAACGGACGGGACGGATCCTGCCTGAAAGTTGCAAGCAACGATCACTCAATCACACCGCAAAAAGATAGCGCTTCGCATCATCCACATGTCGGTGGTTGTCTGATCCTGCTGGCGAATCTGCGGGCCGCGTGATCACATACGGCCCGACGTGGCGGCACGAAGAAATCCGAGGCTTGCAGGCCGTTCTCAACCCGCGGTTCAATTCTATACTGTGTCTGTTGCAACCTAGCGGTTTACGATCTGCAATAAATTCGCTGTTCGCAACTCTGTGCGCGCTCCGGTTTCAGTGTCGATGCCAAGCAACCACAAGGGGATTACTCGGTTTTTCCGGAGAGAAATTCGAAAAGTCATCCTTATTATTGTCGAAATACGACATTAAACTCGAATAAAGCTTATCGTGTAGGGTCGATCTTCTTGTTATACTCTCAAGGGGGTGTCGCGATGTTGCTCGATCGACAGGGTCCACTCGAGGCTTTGCTGGGTGCGGCGCGGAGTGCTGCGGCCGGACGCGGGAGTACAGTGCTGCTCGAAGGCGAGGCGGGAATTGGCAAGACCTCCCTCCTGCGCGCGTTCGCGGCGCATGTGGACAACGGCTGCCGGGTCCTATGGGGGTGGTGCGAGGCGCTTTTTACGCCGTGCCCGCTAGGGCCATTGCAGGACATGAGGCAATTGCTTGACCCCCGTGTAGCAGCACTGCTCGATCAGGCGGCTCCGCCCGAGCGGCTATTTCCGGCACTCCTGAATGCACTCCAGCACGCCGGTGAAGCGATTGTACTCATCTTCGAGGATGTTCATTGGGCCGACAACGCCACGCTCGATCTTGTGAAATATCTCGGCCGCCGCATCTCCTCGCTCCACGCCGTGCTCGTGCTCAGCCTGCGCAGCGATGAGATCGGCGCCGATCATCCGCTGACACATGTAGTGGGCGACCTGCCGTCCGCATCGGTCACCCGTATTGCGTTGGAACCGCTGTCTCCCGAAGCCGTGACCGTATTGGCGGACCAGGCGGGTCGCTGCGGCGCCGATCTTTATCGCGTTACGGAGGGCAATCCCTTTTTCATCACCGAACTTCTGGCAAGCGGCGAAATCGAACCGGGGCGCGTGCCGGATTCCATACGCGATGCGGTCTGGGCGCGTCTCTCGCGGCTGACGGCCGGTGAGCGGGAAGTGCTCGAGGTGATCAGCATCGTGCCGGGCAGCGTGGAGCGGTGGCTGGTCCGGGCTCTATTGGGTGCCGAGGCCGAACCACTGGTGGACCAGTGCGTGGCGCGCGGCTTGTTGCAGCGAGACAATCAGGGCGCCCTGATGTTTAGGCATGAACTTGCCCGGCAGGCGACGCTCGACCGGCTGCCACCGAGCTTTCAGAGGTCGCTCCATGCAAAAGTGGAGGCGGCGATATCGCAGCTCCCGACGGCGCATGCGTCTGCCCTGCTTTCGCGCCGGGTCCATCACGCCGCCGGAGCCGACGACGGGGCACGAGTCCTCGAACTTGCGCCACAGGCCGCCGCTCATGCTGCGCGGCTAGGCGCCCATCGGGAGGCCGCGTCGCATTTGGCGGCGGCCCTGAAGTACGTTGCGCAAGCCACACCGGAGCAGGCCGCCCAGCTTTACGAGGGTTGGGCCTACGAGGCAGGACTGGCGCTGCTTGTCTATGAACCGGTGATCGAGGCGCACCATCGCGCTATCCAGATCTGGCGCGAACTGGGGCGCACCGACAAGATCGGTCCTAACCTGTGCCGGCTGTCGCGGCTGCACTGGCGCCGCGGCGAAGGCGAGCCAGCGGAGGATTACGCAGACCAGGCGGTGCGCGAAATGGAAAAGCTGCCGCCCGGGCCGGAATTGGCAATGGCTTACAGCACGCGCTCTCAGTTCCATATGCTGCACTATCGTTTCGATGAAGCGATAGACTGGGGCTTGCGCGCGATCGCTCTCGCCGATCAGCTTGGCGAGGTCGAAACGCGCGTCCACGCCCTGAACAATGTCGGCACCGCGCTCCTTTTCGCCGACCGTCCGGGCGGTCGCGAGCGGCTGGAGGAAAGCTTGGCGCTGGCGCTTGAGCACGGATTTCACGATCATGCCGTGCGGGCGTACACCAACTTCGCCGAGTGCGCTGTTGCGTCCAATGATTTTACCCTGGCTGAACGCTTGCTGGCCGAAGGCACTGCGCTCGCGACCAAGCACGATCTCGATTCGGCGGCGCAATACCTGCTCGGGCGGCAGGCGCAGCTTCGCATGGAGCAGGGCCGTTTCAGAGAAGCCGAGACCATTGCGCAGGGCGTCATGAACCTGGAACGGCTGGCGATGGTCATGCATCTGCCGGCCCTCACCGTGCTCGGAAGGGTGCGCGTGCGACTGGGCGAGCCCGGCAGCTTGGCCCTTCTTCAGCAGGCGCTCCAGGAAGGACTGGCAACTGGCGAGCTCCAACGGATCGTGCCAGTCCGCATAGCGTTGACCGAAGCCGCCTGGCTCGCTGAAGACCAGAGTGCCAGCCACGAACAGCTAACAGCCCTTGCCGCGATGGATCTCGACAATTTCCGTGCCTGGGATTTGGGCGAACTGGCCGTCTGGTGGCAGCGATGCGGTATGGCTGTTCCGCTGCCGACATCGTCCGCGCGGATTCCTTTGCGGCGCTCTGCCGAACTCTGCGGCAATCCGCTGGCGGCGGCAAAGGAATGTGAACGCTTGGGGCTTCCCTATGAAGCGGCGCTTGCCCTGATGCAGGTTCGCGGAGCCGAGACCGGGCCTGCATTGGCTCGTGCCGTGACCATATTCGAGTCGTTGGAGGCGCGTCCCGCCGCCGCGCTAGCGCGAAAGCAGGCGCAGCGCCTGGGTGTAGCAGGTCAGCTGCCGAAAGCCCGCAGAGGGCCTTACGGGGCAGCGCGCCGTCACCCCCTTGGCCTGACGCGGCACGAACAACAGGTGCTTGCCCTGATGGCTGAAGGCATGAGCAACAAGGAAGCCGCCCGGCGCCTGTCGCGCTCGCCGCGCACGATAGAGCATCAGGTTTCCGCGGTGCTCGGCAAATTCAACGCCGCCAACCGGATGGAAGTGCTCCTGCGCCTGCGCAGCGAGCCGTGGCTGCTGTCGGCTAACGATCTGCAATAGGCGCACTCGCGAAAATTAGGGGATCGGCTGCGGGAAATTGGGGGACCGCACCGATTTTGCCTGAGCTCATCCGCGCATAGGCTGCGCGTGTCACCATGGGAACAGACAATCAGCCGCACTGCGCGTCTTATACGATCTCCAGAGGACTATGCAGTCCTTTGAATTGGGCAGTTGATGGCTCGCGGAGGAGGGACAACCATGACCAAACATTCTATCGCATTTGCAACGGCCTTGCTCGTCATGACGGGCGCGGCGGCGGCGTCGGACCTGGCGCCAGGGAGTGGCCACAGCATTCATCTCGGCCGCTTTAATGGCGCTGTGTATTACACGGTCGAAAAGGATGGCTACCGGGTGGTTGCGACCTTGGCCTCGGGAGCAGACGAGCAGCCGGTCCGCTTCGTATCTACGCTCGGACCGGGGCAGCGGCTGATGATATCCGTGCCTCAAGAGATCGGCCAGCCTTCTGTCGACTTCGAGATCATACGCGATGGCGAAGTCCTTCTCGTGAATGAGCCGGGCGCCACTCTGCTCGACAGCGTGACGACCAGCGCCGTACTCGATGAGTGACGGATCCTTTTGATCGGTACGGAATCCTCGGGCGGTCACTGACAATCCGGGGTGTTAACACTGCCAGCATGAGAGCTTCGGAAAGAGGGGGGAACGATGCTCTACACGCTCATTATGTTAGTTTGCCTGTCGAATACGCCTGAGGCTTGCGAGGTCCGCGAGGAGATCGTTCGGGATTTGGCCGAGAACCCAGGCGTCGCCTTCATGCAGGCGCAGGCATTCGTCGCGCGTTGGATCGACGAGCATCCCGGTCGTTTCGTGCAGCGGTGGAGGCTTTCGCCGGACCTGAGGGTTTGAGATCTTCTACGCAGGTCCAAAGCCAATCGCATCGCGGTCGACACACCGTGAAGCTCTGTCGAGGCAACGGGACATGCGTCGATTGCAGTACCTGGTTCTGTTCGCTGTCGTTTTCTTTAGCTTTGCGGGCGGGGGAATGTTCGCGGAGGGGGCAGCCGCCGACAGATTCTACAGAGTCGTCGGCGGCAAGGCGGATGCGCGGACTTATAACGGCTATCGGCGTTATAATGCCGGCTGCAACCATTGCCACGGCCCCGACGGAATAGGCTCGACTTTTGCTTCCTCGCTCGTCGACCGGCCGCTCGAAATCGAGGAGTTCAGGCGCGTCGTCCGCAACGGTCGGAGCAGTGGCGGCACCTCAGTCATGAAAGGCTTTGGCGACGATCCTAATTTCGCTCCCTATATCGACGACATCTACGCCTATCTGCAAGCCCGTGCCGAAGGCGCGCTTGGTCGCGGGCGGCCTAAGAAATTGGAGCCGTAGAAACGCGTCGAAGCTCTCCGGCCATCGCGCTTAGTCTAGCGATGTCCTACAGCGCCGCGCGTCTTATCAGACGCGCAAAGGACGCTGTAGCACTTTGAATTGCTGCATGTTTTTGCCCTTAAATCGAGTACGATTTAAGGAAACATGCAGTAGACGACGCGGAGGCCGCCGTAGAGGGTTAACAAGGCGGCTAAGGAGTAAATGCCGATCATGCTCCGCCCGATCTAGCTCGGAAAGGCTAAAAGCCAACCTCCCCGGCGTGATGTAAAATAAGCATTTGCTGAAACGAGGGGGACGCAGTATGCCCAAGAGCACCCTGTCCGCCATTGCGGCGCTGGCCCTCTCATCGTTCGCTGTCACCTATGCGGAAGACAAAACGATCCAGATTCCCGGTCACAAATTCAAGACCGCAGAGAATTGCATTCGCCAGGCGCCCATCGGCAAGTTCGATCGCAAGTGCGACATTCCGATTGTCGGCTGGCGTGGTGCCGAAGGCATTTGGTTCCCGAATGTTTCCCAAGGTGCGCCTGGCGGGTTTGGCTTCTAGTCGCCTTTGTCGAACTACACGAGAAGGCCACCACCGCTGTCTCGCGCGAGTTCCTGCTGCGCTTGATCGCAGCCGTCCCGCACAAGATCCACACCGTGCTCACCGACAACGGGAACCAGTTCACCACACCCGGTGTCTGTAACAGTTTCCTGATTCCTTTAACCGCTAACTGCGGCGATTGGTGCGTGGCCGGTTGACCGCGAGGAAGTGGCGCACGACCGGTGCCTCCGGTCCCTGCTGAAAGCGCAGAACCTCCTGCTGCACATCGGCGTCCGCCTTTGAGACTCGCCGATGCTGTCTGAGGTGCTCGGCCCAGGACTCCACCATGAACCATTCGACGATCCGTTCGGGATCAGCCGCATCTTCCGTTACACCCCAGCTATAGGCGCCATCGCGCCGCCGCTCCTGCGACAGGCGATGGATGGCATTGAGAAATCCATCCCTGTCGGCTCTTGCGACCCGATATTCGATGAGGATCATGACCGGGCCTCGATCATTCTCGACGGGCTCGGCCGTGAGCGGCTCCGGCCAATGGTTGGAAGCGACAAGATCGGCCTCGCCTCTCGGAAGCTTGAGCGGATGGAAGAGAAGGCCGACGGCGAACAGGCCAGCGGCGCCGATCAACAATGTGAGCGGAACACCAGCCGCCTCGGCGACAACACCCCAAATAAGGCTGCCGGCGGTCATCGCACCGTTGAACACCGTCAGGTAGACGGCTAGGGAACGGCCACGCACCCAGTTCGGCAGGATCGATTGCGCGGCGCCGTTGAGTGTCGTCAGGGCGGTGATCCAGGCGGCGCCAAGGGCGAGAAGCACAACAGGTGCCATCCATTGGGGGGGCTTGAACGAGAGCCCCGCCATGACCGCAGCCGTGACGCCTGCGGCGCCAAGAAGAAGCGTGTCCGCATCAAAGCGGGCGCGCAACTTCGGCATCAGAACGGCACCACCGATCGCACCGGCGCCGACCGCGCCGAGCAGAATGCCGTAGTAGCCGGCATCGCCGCCGAGGAGATTGCGGGCGACGAGAGGCAGGAGGGCCCATACCGCGCTCGAGAATGCGAAGAATGCGGCCGCCCGCAGCAAGACGACATGAAGCTCGTGACTGGCTTTGGCGTAGCGCAGGCCGGCCCGGAAGGCCCCGGCGAATTTCTCCGAAAGCGCGTCCGCGCTCTCCGGCGGGCGTTTCCACCAGACGAGCGCACTGATGACGAAGAGATAGCTGATGACATCGACGCCGTAGGTCACGGCGGCGCCGAACCAGGCGAGCAGCACCCCGCCGACCGCCGGTCCGATCGACCGCGCGATATTGATACCCAGCGAATTCAGTGCGACGGCGCTCTTGACGTCTTTCTTCTCGACGAGTTCGGGCACGATCGCCTGCCAGGTCGGGGCCATCAGCGCGGCCCCGACACCTCCCGCGAAGGTCAACGCAATCAGTGAACTTACCGACTGGAGGCCGGTCGCTGAGAGAAGCAGGAGGCAGACGCTGACGCAGGCAAGCATAAGCTGAATGACGATCAGAAATTTGCGGCGGTCGAGAATGTCCGAGAGCACGCCCGCCGGAATAGCCAGGAGGAAGATCGGAAGCGTGGCGGCCGCCTGGATCGTTGCGACGGCGGCGGGGGCCGGGGAAAGGTCGGTCACTAGCCACGCGCTCGCGACATCGCGGATGAAGCTGCCGGTATTGCCGATGACGGTCGCAATCCAGAGCGTCGCAAAGACCTTCTGGCGAAGCGGCGCGAAGCTGCTGGAAGGGGCCGTCGCGTCCGTCATGGCTGATGGGACCTCCGCTCATGGAGGTCTTGCCAAGCAACGATCAGGAACGCGCCGGCGAGACCCAGATGCTCGAAGAAGGCGTTGGTCGCCATGAGACGTTCCTGTCCTGGGGCGAGCTCCCAGAAGCGCAAGGCGACGAAAGTCGCCGCCAACGTGAAGGCGGCAAGTGCAAGTGCTGCGAGCCAGCGGAAGAAACCGCTCAGAACCATGGCCGAGGCGGCGAGTTCGAAGACGATCACGGCAATGGCGAAGAAGGGCGCCGGATAGAGACCAAAATGGTTCATCTCGGCAATCGCCCCGCCGAAGTCGAAGATCTTCGTCAAGGGCCCCTGGATATAGGCGGAGCACAGGGCAAGCAGCGCCACGAGCCGCAAGGCCGGTGCGCCGAACAGCGGCCTTACGCGGGCCGCGAGCCGGTTTTCGATCGTGGAAGCCGATGTCATCGCCGCGTCCTTCCTCAGACAGCCCAGCAGGAGCAGCCAAGCGCGCCCCAGAAGCCCTTGAGATCGGAAACCGGCAGCTTCGACGTCCAGGCGCCGGCATGGTCGTGGCCATGCACGCCGCAATTGCTGGCGCAGCCACAGGTGGCGATTGCGGTGCGGCGCAGCGAGCGCTTGCCAGCGCCCTCCGGTTCGCCCCAGGCGGCGTAGCCTGCGTAGGTTCTGACCGGAGACCAGTCGGGCATGGCCGGCGGCACGTCGCTTTCGTCATAGTCGGCAAAGGCACCCGCCGCGTAAACGACTTTTCCGTCGACGACGGTCAGGTCGGAAGTGAGGAACGAAATCTCGTCCTCGGCGCAGGCGAAAAAATCCTTGTCGGGGACGATCAAGTCTGCGAACTGGCCTTTCTCGATGCGGCCCTTCTTGCCTTCCTCGTTGGAGAACCAGGTGACGTTTTCGGTCCACATCCTCAGCGCCGTTTCGCGGTCGAGGCAATTGCGTTGCGGATAGATGCGCATTCCACCGACGGTGCGGCCAGTGACCATCCAGGAAAGCGAGACCCAGGGATTATAGGACGCGACGCGCGTGGCGTCGGTGCCCGCAGACGTCTTGACGCCCTTTTCGAGCATGCGGGCGACCGGCGGCGTGGCTTCGGCCGCGGCGAGACCATAGCGCTCGACGAAATATTCGCCCTGATAGGCCATGCGGTGCTGGACGGCGATGCCGCCGCCGAGAGCGGCAATACGGTCGATCGAGCGCTCGGAGATCGTTTCGGCGTGATCGAAGAACCAGTTGAGGCCTTCGAGCGGAATATCCTGATTGACCTTTTCGAAGACATCGAGCGCGCGCGAGATCGTCTCGTCATAGGTTGCGTGCAGGCGCCAGGGCCAGCGGTTCTCGGCAAGGATGCGCACGACCGCCTCGAGTTCCCCCTCCATTTCCGGCGGCATGTCCGGCCGCGGCTCTCGGAAGTCCTCGAAGTCGGCGGCGGAGAACACCAGCATCTCGCCGGCACCGTTGTGGCGGAAATAGTCGTCGCCCTGCTTGTATTTGACCGACTTCGTCCAGTTGAGGAAATCTTCCTTTTCCTGCTTCGGCTTCTGGGTGAAGAGATTGTAGGCAAGGCGAACGGTCATCTGGCCGTCGTCGGCGAGCTTCTGGATCACCGCATAGTCGTCGGGATAGTTCTGAAAACCGCCGCCCGCATCGATGACGCCGGTGACGCCCAGCCGATTGAGCTCGCGCATGAAATGTCGCGTGGAATTGACCTGGTAGTCGAAGGGCAGCTTCGGGCCCTTGGCCAACGTCGCGTAGAGAATGCCGGCGTTCGGCCTGGCAATCAGCATGCCGGTCGGATTGCCGTTGGCGTCGCGGGCAATCTCGCTGCCCGGCGGGTTAGGGGTTTCCCTGGTGTAGCCGACGGCACGCAGCGCCGCGGCGTTCAGAAGCGCGCGATCGTAAAGATGCAACAGGAAGACCGGTGTGTCGGGGGCGACCGCATTGATCTCTTCGAGCGTCGGCAGGCGCTTTTCCTCGAACTGGTGCTCGGTGAAGCCGCCGACGACGCGCACCCACTGCGGCGCTGGTGTGATCGCCACTTGCCGCTTCAGCATATCCATCGCATCGGCCAGCGAACGAATGCCGTCCCAGCGCAGTTCCATGTTGAAGTTCAGGCCGCCGCGCACGACGTGGGTGTGGTTGTCGATGAGCCCCGGCAACACGCGCCGGCCCTTGAGGGCGATAACTTTCGTGCCCGGCCCGGCAAGCGCCGTGATCTCGTTATCGCCACCGACGGCAAGAAACTTGCCGTCCTTGACGGCGACGGCCGTTGCGTTCGGGTTCGTCCGGTCGAGCGTGGTCACCAGGCCATGATGGAGGATCAGATCGGCGCTCATTGGCTTGTCTCCAGAAATCGAAACGGGATCGGCGGCGCGCGCCGGTGAAAATAGACCGGGAAGCGTCAGCGCGGACGCCGCTCCCAGAAAGCCGCGACGGGTCGGCATCAGCCAATCTCCCGTGTCGGTGATTGATCGGGCATATCCTTATGGTCGACGCCAGTCGGCAGTTCCCCGAAAACATGCGGCACGCACCGGCTGTTGAGCCAGGAAACATTCACTGGATTGCCCGAAATCAGGCGTTTGACAACCGGCACGGCCTGCTCGCCGATGAGCATGCCCAGAAGCCCGATCAATGCGATCACCGGTGGAGCCGGCGAGCGAACGTTGAGCAGGCTGTAAATGATGCCCACGAGCAGCCCGGTGCCGAGCGATATCAGGTACATTTTCATCGGCCTGGTCCTTTCGGCGAGACGAGCCGTTCCGCCCGATGCGGACGGAACGGTTGAAGCAGCCGGGAGCGTTTAGAGTCCTTCGGACGCACCGAACATGGACTTGGCGTAGATGATGCCGAGGCCGTAGGCGCCGCCGAACCTCTTTGCGATGCCCGTCGTCATGTCGTAGGTCTCGGTGCGGGCCCAGTCGCGCTGCAGTTCCAGCATATATTGCAGCGAGGTCATCGGCCTAACGCCGGCCTGGACCATGCGTTCCATGGCACGCTCGTGCGCCTCTTCCGACACGTCGCCACAGGCATCGGCAATCACATAGACTTCAAACCCCTGGTCGAGCGCCGAGAGCGTCGGGCCGACGATACAGACGGAGGTCCACAGTCCGCAGAAGACCAGCCGCGGCTTGCCGATCCGGTTGACCTCCTCGATCACCGCTGCGTCCTCCCAGGTGTTCATCGAGGTGCGGTCGAGCAGCGCCTGGCCCGGGAAGGCCTCGGTGATCTCGCCGAACATCGGGCCTGAGAAGCTTTTTTCGGCGACAGTCGTGAGGATCGTCGGCACCTTGAAGCCCGCAGCGGCGTGTGCCACCAGCGCGGCGTTGTTGCGTAGTTGCACCGTATCGATCGACTTGGTCGCAAAGGCCATTTGCGACTGAAAATCGATCATGATCAGCGTGTGATCCTTCGGCGATATCAGAAGAGAACCGGGAGTCGGCGTGGCATTCGTCGGCATAGAGACCTCCATAGAGTTACCGGACTGGGCGAGAACCTAATACGTGCGAGAGGATGCTGATTGTAGATAACTGCGCTGGTTGTCGAAAATTGCTCGGGCGGGGGGATGTTTCTTCGTCGACCTTCGCAACCACCCTTCAAACAGCCTAGCATGAACAGCCGATGACGCCTGAGAAGGGCGGGGTGTCTGCCACCGGGTGGCCGCGACTCTGACGGCCGTTCCATGGAGCGCACTGTTCATAAGAAGGGCCCCTCATTTGCGCTGCATTCGTCGCCACACAGCCGGCGAGACACGGCAAATGGACGAGAATACGTGTGTCAGATGGCTTTGATCCGTGAAGCCGCAACTGACCGCGATCTCGGCTATAGGCGTCTCACTCAGGAGCAGGTCTTGGGCTTTTTGGATCCGGTATTCGGTCAACCACCGGTGCGGTGTGCGTCCCGTCGATTTCTTGAATGCCCGAATGAAGTGGCTTGTGGACAGGTCGCATATCGACGCCACCTCGGCCGTTGATATTTTGCGCGACGCGTGTTCCGCAAGGTATGCCGTCGCCGCTGCCAATTGACGTCTGGAAAGGCCATGCCGGGCCGGCGTCAGATCAACGCCACCGTAACGACTTACAAGATGAGCCTGAAAGGCAAGAAGTATGTGGTCCACATATAGCTTGTCGGCGTTCTCCGGATTTGCAAGGGCAGGCAGGAGTGCTTGGCCAAGGTGATACATCACAGGGTCGATCTGCCCGGGCTCGCACTTCAGATCGGGAGGACTGGCCTTTCCGTTGTCGAGCAAAAAGTCGCTCAAGACCTTGCGGTCGATCGTAAAGCGGATGTTGTCAAAGGCCGAGCGATGCTCGCAGCGCCAATCCTCGGCAAGATGCGTGATCGACAATGCTCCTTGCGCGTGGCTTCCGTCATGCACCAGCCGTCCGTTTCGCCACAAACGGTGTTCCTTGAAGGGGCGAAGTTGAACGATGGTGCTGAACGAGTCCGAATTCGGGATTGCGATGCTCTCTTTCTTGACAGCGTGTTCGCTGCGAACGTGAGCAACGGACATGGATTCTGATCGAAGAACGGTCACTTGCGTTCCGATTGACATGAGCTTCCTCACTTCGTTCGTTCAGTGCCAGCAGCGGCCTTGGAAACGGCTTACCCAGTACGGACTTTCTTTCTGTGGGTGGCGATGATCCGGATCTGGAAACCTTGCTCACCTGATCGCGCCTTGGCGAGCACAGATCCCGAGCGCGGGCAGTTCGAACGCTCCTTGTCTCCGACTTGCCAGTTCCTGACGGCTCGGTTTCGATCGTGTATAGCGGCTTGCCGGCTTTCTTAGTAAGTGAGATAATTGTGACGTATTTGTTCGAGAAAGTTGAACTATGGCAAATCCCGGCACACCAACGTTCGAGCAGCTTCGCGTGTTTCTGGCCGTGGTCGATGCCGGGAGTTTTGCAGGAGCGGCCCGCACGCTCAATCGGGCCGTTTCCGTCGTCAGCTACGGCATTTCCAATCTGGAAGCGCAACTCGGGCTCGAGTTGTTCGAGCGTGACCGTACACGCAAACCCAAGCTGACGGCCGCAGGACGCACGGTGCTGGCGGAGGCGCGCGCGCTTGCCCAGGGAATCGATGGCCTACGCGCCAAGGTGAAGGGTTTGATAGACGGGTTGGAGGCGGAGGTGGACGTCGCCGTCGACGTGATGCTGCCGGCGGAGAGGATCGGAAAGGCACTGCGTGCCTTCGCCGAGGCGTTTCCGACGGTATCGCTGTGCCTGCATGTTGAATCCCTGGGCGCGGTTACCGCGGCGGTGCTCGAACGCAGGGCCGTGATCGGCATTTCCGGCCCGCTGGCAACGGCCGTAGAAGGGGTGCGCTGCGTTGCGGCAGGGTCGGTGCCGATGGTGCCGGTGGCAGCGCCCGACCACCCGCTCGGACGCATGGAGAGGATCGAGCCGGGAGAGGCGCGCAATCATGTTCAACTCGTCCTGACGGATCGCTCTCCCTTAACCGAGGGGCAGGACTTCGCCGTACTCAGTCCCCGCACCTGGAGGCTTGCCGACCTCGGCGCGAAGCATGCGCTGCTGCGCCAGGGGCTCGGCTGGGGCAACATGCCCCTGCCTTTGGTCCAGCCCGATCTAGATGACGGCACGCTTATGCGACTGGCCATCCCTGACCACAATGGCGGGATCTATCGTTTCGCCGGCGTTTGGCGGCGCGACACACCGCCGGGGCCGGCCGCTTCGTGGCTTTTGGACCAGTTCGTGGCCTTGGGCGCCGGCGACATGGACGAAGAAGGCTTTGCCGGGATCTAGGTTCGAACTTCGAGTCCCATGGCGGCCGACTATGGGGAGAGTTGCTCTCGTCCCGCAGCGTGCCCAGCCCTGACCATCGCGACTGATAATCCCGTTCTGCTCAAAGCCCAATCCGTCTGAACACTTGTCGATGCGTTGGCTCAGACGGAGCGAAGCAGGCTACGACGGCAGCACGGCCCGGAACGTGACCTCGATCAGTTGTTCGGGAAACGCCAGCCGGGAAACGCCGATCAGGTTGCTTGCGCATTGTGGCATCTCGGTTCCGTACATTTCTTTCCGGACCTTGCCAGCGGCCGCAAAGGCGGCATCCACGTCGAGTACATATAGCGTCTCTTCGACAACTTCGTCGAGCGAAGCACCGAACTTGGCCAGAACCGCTGCGGCATTGATGTAGGTCTGCCGCATCTGAGCTTCCATGCTCGAAAAATCTATCGGCCTGCCAGCCGAATCCAACTTTGCGGGTGCAACGAGATTGCCCTCCTTATCGTGACTAAGTTGGCCGGAAACGTAGATGATGTCTTTGACCTGCACTGCCTGGGAGTAGCCATATGCGTTTTCCCAGGGCACGCCGAAATTTGCGATCTTCTTCGGGGAATTCATGAAAACCTCCATTCTTGCCGGGAGCTTCGGCCGCGACGTGCGGCACAATGGTCAAACCGAGACCGCCCAATCCAGTGGCTTTAGTTAATGCCACTGACATATCTCTTTCAGTTCGGGTCGCGCTTGTCCTGCTTCATTCAATTCACCCAGAGCCGAGGCAAGCTTGTTTGCGAGAATAGAGCTGGCAGTGCTGAGTCCTCCGCATAGAATAAGCCGTCATAAACGCGCGTAACACTGCTGATTCTTGAACGCGAGGCTGATTGCGAGTGCCGATGCTACGATCGTCAGGATCGGCCCTGGAATCGTTAGAAAGCTCCATCCGGATACTTCGAGGA
Source organism: Sinorhizobium garamanticum (assembly GCF_029892065.1). NCBI lineage: Bacteria > Pseudomonadati > Pseudomonadota > Alphaproteobacteria > Hyphomicrobiales > Rhizobiaceae > Sinorhizobium > Sinorhizobium garamanticum. Next base: position 47,613 of record NZ_CP120374.1, read on the forward strand.
GCAACGTCGCGGAGAACGACTAGAAAAAGATCCAGCCGGTTTCTCTTCTTGTCCACGCGAGGAAGTCAGTGATTTGTATCGTCTGCCAATATGCATGCCTTAGCCTTTTGAGGAGCGTCTAAGAGGCTCTTTGGCGCTAGAACTACAAAGCCCGAAGGCCCGGCGGTAGGTATACAAAGGTTTGGGCCTTCACATTTGCCGGCGACGTGAGAGGTACGGTGCACGAGGGATGGCCGGGGACTTATTCCACCGAGCTGCTTTTGAGGCGCGAGACGCTCGGAGCCCTTCCGGGGGCAAACTTTGGCATATCTAGTCGAGCCAATCGACTCATCTTCAAATGAACCGGCGTTCGAGATCTCGACGTTGCTGCTTGACGGCCAGGGACGTTGCTGCCGCCGCAGCCTTCATGCCGGGCGTCGATAGCGTTTGTCACGGAAGCGCCGCGGCAAGATCAAGCAACGCATAGGCACACAGGAAAGAGCGTTTCGATGACCTCAGCAACTCCCCTCTTGACACCCGAGGAATGCATGCTTGTCCTGATCGATCACCAGGCAGGCTTGGCTTTTGCCGTGGAATCCATCGACCGGCAGATGCTCTTGAACAACACAATAGCCCTGGCGAAGACAGCCCAGGTCTTCGGTCTGCCGACCATTGTCTCGACGTCTGCAACGAAGGTTTACAGCGGACCGCTTATGCCTGCTGTCCAAGCTGTCATCCCGGACGTGCCAGTGATTGACCGGCGAAGCATGAACGCTTGGGAGGACGAAGCGGTTCGCGTTGCGGTTCAAGCTACTGGACGTCGCCGCATCATTGTGTCCGGAATTCTTACTGAAGCCTGCGTATCGTTTTTCGTACTTTCCGCCCTTGTCGAAGGCTACGAGGTGTTCGTCGTCGGGGACGCGTGCGGTGGTTTGACCCCTGTAAGCCACGATCTCGCGCTCCGCCGCATGGAGGCGTCCGGCGCTCAGATGACATCGTGGATACAGATCTTGCTGGAAATGCAGCGCGACTGGACTCGCAAGGAAACCTACGACGGCGCCCGGTCGATCGTTGAAGAACATGGTGGTGGGTACGGCATCGGTTTGAACTACGCTCGCGATATGATCAAACCATGCGTCAGTGCCTGCCAGGCAACGTGATATCGAAGCGCGAGAAACCGCCGTCCCAGTCCATCGCGAGTACAATCTGCCCCAAACTTAGGTGTAGCTCGACCGCCAACACGCTCCAACTTAAATTCCGCGACGTGGCTCGTAACTGACACGCAAGATAGGAGCGCATCATGTCACAGGCAGAAACAAAATCCCGCACGATTGGTCAGCAGAAGACAAACATGAGCTTGGACAACACCTCACACCGCGATAGGCCGGGGCTTGATGAGCTGGTTCCGTCGCGCTACGCGGTGCGGGTCGGCGAGATCGACGTGCTGGTGATCAGCGATGGAGTGCTAACGCCGCCAGCCGAGTCAATGGCCACCAACGCCGACCCGGCAATCCGGGGGGCCTGGCTGGACGAAAGGTTCCTGTCGAAGGACGCCTTCGATTGGGCGCTGAACGCGGTCGTAGTGCGCAGCGGCGGCCAGACGATACTTATCGACAGTGGTTTAGGGGAGGAGTACCCGGACTTCCCGCGGGCCGGGCAGTTTGTTCATCGACTGGAGGCCGCCGGCGTCGATCTCGCGTCCGTGACCGACGTGGTGCTGACGCACATGCACTTTGACCACGTGGGCGGGCTCCTCGTCGAAGGCGTGAAGGAGCGGCTGCGTCCGGACCTTCGCGTCCACGTGTCCGCCGCAGAGACCAAGTTCTGGGAGTCGCCCGATTTCTCCCGCACGGCCATGCCGCCGGCGCTTGCGGAGTTGGCCCGGCGAGCGTCCATCCAGTTCCTGGACGTTTATCGCAGCCATCTGCGGACCTTTGATGAGCAGTCCGAGGTGGCACCGGGCGTGGTCGTCACTCGCACCGGCGGCCACACCCCTGGGCACAGCGTGGTCCGCCTGGCGTCTGGCGGCGACCGGCTGATGTTCGCCGGCGACGCCATATTTCCGGTTTCGTTCGACCACCCCGAGTGGCACAACGGTTTCGAACACGACCCGGAGGAGGCGACCCGCGTTCGGCTCCGTCTTATGCGGGAGCTTGCGGAGACCGGCTCGTGGCTGGTTTCCACGCATATGCCGTTCCCGTCCGTCGGCCGTGTGGCGGCCGCCGGCGACCTCTATCGCTGGGTCCCGGCCTGGTGGGACTACTGACCGCTTACTGCGGTTAGAACCGAACTAGGTTCGGAGCGTCAGAGCAGTTCGCGCAGCTCAAGGCTTTATCATGTTCCCGCGCAAAGCTGAGACTGATGCCGAAGCCACCGTCGTATCTCTGCGCCGGCGTCGACCCGCTTGCTACTTTTGGAAGCGGGCAGGGGAGAAGGATCGGGGATCGAGCGCCTCGCTCCGAAACGCCTTGGGCATGGGCGTGTCGATCAGGAGGCTTGCGGCAAGCTGCCCCAGCGACGGTGACGTGAGGATGCCGTAGCCGCCCTGGCCGGCAAGCCAGAAGAAATCCGATCGCCCTGGCGCAAAGCCGACGACGGGCAGCTTGTCGGCCGAGAAGCTGCGCAGGCCCGCCCAGCTCTTGGCGATCCTCCGCACGGAGATGGTGGTGGCCTCTTCCACGTAATGTGCAGCCCAGGCGACATCGATCTCCTCCGGCTGGACATCGGACGGCTCGCAAGGCGTGGCGTCCGCCGGAGAGGCGAGCAGTCGCCCGCCTTCCGGCTTCATGTAAAAATCCTCGTCTATCTCGTTGATTTCCGGCAAGGTTGTCGCGTCCACCCCATCCGGGAGATCGACGGTAATGGCGGTGCGGCGATGCGGAACTATGCCGATCGGTTCGACCCCGAAGAGCGTGGCGACCGGATCGGCCCAGGCACCGGCGGCGTTAACGACGACCTTCGCGCTGATCTCGCCGGCGGGCGTCGTCAGGATCCAGGCGGCTCCATCGCGTTCGGCCGACAAGACCTCATGGCGTTCCAGGATCTCGCTTCCGTTCCGCCGGGCGCCCCTGGTGTAGCCTTGAAGCAGGTTTTCCACCTCGATGTCCCAGAAATTCGGGTCGTGGTAAGCGGCGGCAACGTAGTCGGGTTTGAGGATCGGAATGCGAGACACGGCCTGTTCCGGTGTCAGACGCTCGATCTCCGGCGTGAACGCGCGTTCGTCGGCCAGAGCCGTTTCGAACCGTTCGATTTTATCGTCGCTGGCAATCATCACGCCGCCGCGCTGCTTCAAGAGCTGCACATCGCTGAAGCCCTGCGGCGGTTTATCGAAGAAAACCTTGGCGATCCTCGCCAGCGCGCACACTTCCGGCGCGTTGTACCTCAGGACGAACTCGGCGGCGGATCGGCCGGTGCTGTGGTAACCAAGCGCGTCCTCCCGTTCGATGACGGCAACCGAGCGGTGCTGACTGAGGAAATAGGCGAGCGACAAGCCCGCAATTCCACCGCCAATGATGACCACATCGTATTTCCGCATATTCCGGGCTCCTTAGGTCGCTCGCGCGGACCATAAGGAGACCATCAGCGTCGTTCAAATTTATAGTTGGAAATGCCGTTATCAATCCAGATTATGGCTGAGACAATGATCCAGCGGTTCCGTGTCCGCCACATGCGCGAGAAAGGCGGCTTCGGCCGGATTGAGGATCGAGTTCGGGTTCGAGATTCGAAAGACATCCGTTGTCGGAAGGTCGCTGTAGGGCGGCAACTGCCACAACTGCCCGGCCTTGACTGCCGGGCCCGCGAGATGATCGGGCAGCATGCCGATACCGACATTGGCGGAAATCAGCCGCATGACCTCCTCGACATTGCAGGAAACGCCCCGGACCTGCTGGCCGAAGGAGCCGATCGCGCGAACGGCGGTCACCGAATTCATGTGCTGCCCGCCAAGGACGTCGGCAATGAAGGCGATATAGGGGTTGCCACGCAGGTCGTTGAAATCGACGCCTTCGACACCGAACAGCGGATGGCCGCGCCCGCAATAAAGTGCGTATCGCTCGCGAATATGGAAGCTCTTGTTCAATCCGTCGGGAATGATGCCGTCGCAAAGGCCCATCGTGGCGATGTTGCGCTCGACGGCGCTGAGCACATCAACCGTTGTCGCGACAGTCACCGACAGCGTCACTTTCGGATGCATTCGGAAGAAAGCGTCGAGCTTGCGGTCCCAGGCCGGATTGTGGGCATGGCTGACCGAATGGATGTTGAGATGGCCGGTCACCTCCTCGCCCGCGGTCTCCAGCACATTGGGCAGACGAACCACCGCCGCGAAAATGTCCCGGCACTGGCCGTGCAGTTTCTCACCCGCTTCGGTGAGATTGAACCGACCCGGCCGCCGGTCGATCAGTTTCTGGCCGACGGTCTGCTCCAGCCGCTTCAACGCCATGCTGACGGCCGGCTGCTGCAGAAGCAGCCGGTTGGCCGCTGCCGTAATGCTGCCCTCCTCGACGACGACGACGAAGGTGCGCAGCAGATTCCAGTCGAGATTGTGGGCAAAACGTTCGAGGCGATTGTTGGTCATGGCGGCGGGCGTGTCGATCTCTGTATCGCGCTTGCGAATAATCAGAAGAACCGCCTCGGGCGCAAGGTCCATTCTCCGGACGCATGAGGCAGTGCCTCAATTTCGTTTGAAACCGTTGAGCCCGCTTGCCATAACGACAGGCGGAAAAATATGACGGGAGAGAGACATGGCCGAAAAGATCCAGTTCCAATGGGACGATCCGTTTCTGCTCGAGGAACAACTGAGCGAAGACGAGCGGATGATCCGCGATACGGCGCGCGCCTACGCCCAGGAGAAGCTGCAGCCGCGCGTGATCGAAGCTTATCGCGAGGAAAAGACCGACCCGACGATCTTCCGCGAGATGGGCGATCTCGGCTTGCTCGGCGTCACCGTGCCGGAAAGCTATGGCGGCGCCGGCGCGTCCTATGTCGCCTATGGCCTCGTCGCCCGCGAAATCGAGCGTGTCGATTCCGGCTATCGTTCGATGATGAGCGTGCAGTCGTCGCTCGTCATCTATCCGATCTTTGCTTACGGTTCCGAGGATCAAAAGCGGCGGTACCTTCCGAAGCTCATCAGCGGTGAATGGATCGGCTGCTTCGGGCTCACCGAGCCGGACGCAGGCTCCGATCCCTCAGGTATGAAGACGCGGGCGATCAAGACCGACGGTGGTTACCGGCTGATCGGCTCGAAGATGTGGATCTCCAACGCGCCGCTTGCCGATGTCTTCGTCGTCTGGGCGAAGTCGGAGGCCCATGGAAACGCGATCCGCGGCTTCGTGTTGGAAAAGGGCATGAAGGGACTTTCGGCGCCGAAGATCGCGGGCAAGCTTTCGCTGCGCGCATCGATCACCGGCGAGATCGTTCTCGACAATGTCGAGGTTGGCGAGGATGCGCTGCTGCCGAATGTCGAAGGGCTCAAGGGTCCCTTCGGCTGCCTCAATCGCGCCCGCTACGGCATCTCCTGGGGCGCGCTCGGTGCGGCCGAATTCTGCTGGCACGCCGCGCGTCAATACGGGCTCGATCGCAAGCAGTTCAACCGTCCGCTCGCCCAGACCCAGCTCTTCCAGAAGAAGCTTGCGGACATGCAGACCGAGATCACGCTCGGCCTGCAGGGATCGCTCCGTGTCGGCCGGCTGATGGACGAGGGCCGGATGGCTCCGGAAATGATCTCGATCGTCAAGCGCAACAATTGCGGTAAAGCGCTTGATATTGCCCGGATGGCCCGCGACATGCATGGCGGCAATGGCATCTCCGAGGAATACCAGGTGATGCGCCACATGCTCAATCTGGAAACCGTCAACACTTACGAGGGTACGCATGACGTTCATGCCCTGATCCTCGGCCGCGCCCAGACCGGGCTGCAGGCGTTCTTCTGAGCGTTACAGTCATGGAAACGCCGCTCAAAGGTATTCGCGTTCTCGAACTCGCCCGCATCCTCGCCGGCCCCTGGATCGGCCAGACACTTGCCGATCTTGGTGCCGACGTCATCAAGGTCGAAAGTCCGGCAGGTGACGATACCCGAACCTGGGGACCACCTTTCGTGGAAGGCGAGAGTGGCGAGAAGCTCGACGCCGCCTATTTCCACGCCTGCAATCGGGGCAAGCGTTCGGTCGTGCTCGACTTCACGACAGAGGAGGGGCAGGAGGCGGTACGGCGGCTGGCGGCACAATCCGATGTGCTCCTCGAAAACTTCAAGGTCGGCGGTCTCGCCAAATACGGGCTCGACTATGAGAGCCTGAGGAAGATCAACCCGCGGCTCATCTATTGTTCCGTAACCGGCTTCGGCCAGGACGGCCCGTATGCCCACCGCGCCGGCTACGACTACATCGTCCAGGGCATGAGCGGGATCATGGATCTGACCGGTGAACCGGATCGCGAGCCGCAGAAGATCGGCGTCGCCTTCGCAGACATCTTTACCGGGCTTTACGGCGTAATTGCCGTGCAGGCGGCGCTTGCGCAGCGCGAGCGCACCGGCGAGGGGCAGCAGATCGACATGGCGCTGCTCGATTGCATGACCGGCGTGCTCGCCAACCAGGCGCTGAATTTTCTCGTCTCGGGCAAGGCGCCGCGGCGTCTCGGCAATGCGCATCCGAACATCGCGCCTTACCAGGTCTTTCCGACCGTTGACGGTCATTTGATCGTCGCCGTCGGAAACGACCGGCAGTTCGTCAAATTCTGCGACGTGCTCGGTCGCGCGGATCTCGCGTCAGACGCGCGATACCTGACCAATGCCGGCCGTGTGCAGCATCGCGATACCCTCACGCCGGAACTCGCCGCGGAAACGGCGAAGTTCGCGCGGGATGCGCTCCTGGCGAAACTCGAAGCCGCGGGTGTCCCGGGCGGCCCGATCAACACGGTGGCGGATGTTTTCGCCGATCCGCAGATCCTTCATAGGCAGATGCGGGTGGACACGCCGCACACCGGGGCCGCGGCCGGTACGTCGCCGGGCGTCAGGACTCCGCTTCGGTTCTCAGGCGCGTCGCTCGCGCTTGAGCGCGGCGTGCCCCGGCTTGGGGAGCACACGACGGAAGTGCTGGCCGAGATAGGAATGGCCCCGAAAGCAAAAGGGTGAGATCGGCTAGGCTTCACGTTGCGAGTTTGCCGCTTTTGCCCCTCACCCTAGGGGAGTTTGGCGCGGGCGCTGCCGCACGTCCCTTCGCCCCGCTTGCGGGGAGAAGGTGGCCAGCAGGTCGGATGAGGGGCAAAACCGCGACGACCTTTACCCCTTCAAAGCCCGGCTGAAGACGCGCGACAGCCGCTCGGCGAAAGCGCGCGGGTCCTCCGGCTTGTCGCCGTCGAGGACGCGCGCCTGGTCGAGCAAGAGCTTCACCGCGTCCTCGCGGAATGCGTCGTCCTCGGCGGGGCAGGCAGCGATGGCGGTGATGAGGCTGTGGCCGGGATTGATCTCCAGGATCGGCTTTGCTGAGCTGTCGATACGACCGGCACCCTGTAGCATCTTCTCGAGCTGCCGGTCCGGTCCGTGCTCCGGCGCGACGAGGCAGACCGCGCTTTCCGTCAACCGCTCCGAGGTCCTGACATCGGAGACCGCTTCGCCGAGCGCCCTCTTGGCGAAGGCCACGAATTCGGTGACGGTCTGGCTCGTCTCCGCAGACGTCGTCCCGTCGGCCTCTTGCTTTGCGATACCGGCAAGATCCGCCGCCCCTTGCGTGATCGACTTGAACGGCTTGCCCTCGAAATCCGGCGCCGAGGTCACCCAGAAGCTGTCGACCGGATCGGTGAGCAGCAACACTTCGATGCCGCGAGCACGAAAACCTTCGAGCTGCGGCGAGGCCTTCAATTGGGCAAGGTTGTCGCCAGCCAGGTAGTAGATCGCCGTCTGCCCTTCCTTCATGTCCTTGACGTAGTCGCTCAAGGCGCGCGGCTTGTCGTCCGACGTGGTGGTGCGGAAGCGCGAAAGCGCGATGAGCTGTGCACGACGCTCGAAATCCTCGTAGATGCCTTCCTTGATGACACTGCCGAAGTTTTCCCAGACCTTGGCGAAGGCCTCCGGCTCGCTTTCCGCCAGTTTCTCGATGCTGGTCAGCACCCGGTTCGTCAGCCCCTTCCGGATGCTGGCGAGGAGCGGGCTCTCCTGGATCATCTCGCGCGAGACGTTGAGGGGCAGATCGGCCGTATCGATCAGGCCGCGTACGAAGCGCAGGTAGCGGGGCAGCAATTCCGCCTCGTCGGTGATGAAGACGCGCTTGACGTAGAGTTTCATACGCCCCTTGCGATCCGGATCGAAAAGATCGAACGGTTTGGAGCCCGGCACGAAGGCGAGCGCGGTATATTCGTGGCGGCCTTCCGCCCGGAAGTGAACGGTCACGGCTGGTTCATCATACTGGCCGGCGACGCTGCGGTAGAAATCGGCATAATCTTCCTTGGAGATCTCGCTCTTCGGCTTTGTCCAGAGAGCCGTGCCGTCCGCGACCTGGGCGGGTTCGCTGCCGGGCTTCTCGACGATCGAGATCGGTACGGGCACATGGCCGGACTGCTCCCTGACGATCCGCTCGACCGTCCAGCGCGAAGTGTAAGTCTTGGCATCGTCCATGAGGTGCAGCGTGATCCGCGTGCCGCGCGCCGGAGCATCGGCGAGTTCAACCGCCGAAACCGTGTAGCTACCCTTGCCGTCGGACGCCCAATGCCAGGCCTTGTCCGAGCCGGCACGACGGGAAATGACGTCGACATTGTCGGCCACCATGAATGCGGAATAGAAACCGACACCGAATTGGCCAATGAGCTGTGCGCCTTCCTTGCCTTGTGCTGCCTCGATCCGCTCCATGAAGGCGCGCGTGCCGGAACGTGCAATGGTGCCGAGGGATTCGACCAGTTCGTCACGGCTCATGCCGATGCCGTTGTCCTCGACCGCGAGACGCGCCTTGTCTTCGTCCAGCGTCAACGTGATGCGTGGTGCGGGATCGTTGGCGAGCAGCTCAGGTGCGACGATCGCCTCGTAGCGCAGCTTCTCACAGGCATCTGCCGCATTCGAAATCAGTTCGCGAAGGAAGATGTTCTTGTCCGAGTAGACCGAGTGCACCATCAAATGGAGCAGCCGCGCCACATCGGCTTCGAAGACATGTTTTTCGACGGACATTTCGACTTCACTCATCGCGTTGCAGACCTCCTTGATTGTTTGCCCCAATTGGCAAGCCACACGCCGATTTTCAAGGGTTGTCTTGCTGATGGTGTGTTTCAGTGCAACGCTGTTGCGTAGACCTTCGCGGACGTCTGGAACCGGGCCGGACATGCGGTCGGCGGCAAGGCTCCCGCGAGATGTCCAAGTAACGAGGTGGGCTGCCGCCTTGCTGCTTGCCTGCATTCTTGACGCAGGTCAACGCCAGTGCCCGTCAAAGTGCGCAAAGCTGCACATAACCGCAACGCGTCGCGAACAGGAAGGAGTTCCGGATGTCCGAGGTCATCACGCTGGCGACGCAGCCTTCCAAATATGACCGCCTGATCGCTAGCGCGGCGCGGCGACGGGCCGCGCAAGTGGCAGCGGTGTAGCGCCATGGACGCGCTCCTTGTCGTCAACGCCGGCTCATCGAGCCTTAAGTTCCAAGTTTTCGGCATCGCCGGCATGGACCTGACACGCCAGATCCGCGGGAAAATCGACGGTATCGGCACGAGGCCGCGTCTGCAGGCGACCGCGGCCGACAACAGCCAGCTCATCGACCAGACCTATGACGCGAAGGCCGTTCACGATCTTCCGGCCGCCATTACCGAGGCTAGACGCTGGCTCCTGACGCTGGAGGGCTTCGAGTTGCGGGCGGTCGGTCACCGGGTCGTGCACGGCGGTCCTGACTACGCGCGGCCCGTGCTGATCGATGCGGCCGTGCTCGACCGCCTCGCAAGCTACCAAGACCTTGCACCTCTGCATCAGCCGAACAACCTGGCGCCGATCCGTCTGGCGATGGAGATCAATCCGGATGTGCCGCAGGTTGCCTGCTTCGACACGGCCTTTCATCGCGGCCACGCCAAGCACACCGATTGCTACGCCCTCCCGCAGAGTTTCTATGATGAGGGCGTCCGACGCTACGGCTTTCATGGACTTTCATACGAGTACATCGCCGAGCGGCTCCGAGAGGTGACGCCGCAAAAGGCCCGCGGGCGCGTCATTGTCGCCCATCTCGGTAGCGGTGCTTCTATGTGCGCGTTGCGAGATGGTCGCAGCATCGAGAGCACGATGGGCTTCACGGCGCTCGATGGACTGCCCATGGGTACACGGCCAGGTCAGCTCGATCCGGGTGTCGTCCTCTACCTGATGACCCATAAGGGCATGAGCGCCGAGAAGGTGTCGGATCTGCTCTACCATGATGCCGGGCTCAAAGGGTTGTCCGGCCTATCGAGCGACATGCGCGAACTTCTGGCGAGCGGCGACCCGAATGCCGCGCTCGCCGTCGCTCATTTCGTTTATCGGTGTGTGCTCAATACGGGGATGCTCGCGGCGGCGCTGGGAGGGGTCGATGCCTTCGTCTTCACGGCTGGCGTCGGCGAGAACTCTGCCCCGATCCGCGCACGCATCGTCGAAGGCCTCGGCTGGCTCGGGGCAGAGCTCGACCCGGCGGCGAACGAGGCGGGCGCCGCATTGATCTCAACGGCCAAAAGCCGCATTGCCCTGCACGTTATTCCAACCGACGAGGAACTGATGATCGCGCGCCACACGCTTGAGCTCATCAATGCGCATGCAGCCTGACCAGGCCCGAGCTCATCGACGCAGTCGAGGCCGGTTGCCTCAGATATTGCCCATGCAGAGATATTTCATCTCGAGATAATCCTCGAGCCCATGGCGCGAGCCTTCCCGGCCGATACCGGATTGCTTGATGCCGCCGAAGGGGGCGGCTTCGGAAGACATCCGTCCGGTATTGATGCCGACCATGCCATATTCGAGCGCTTCGGCCACATGCCAGACGCGCTTCAGGTTCTCGGCGTAGAAATAGGCGGCGAGGCCATAGATCGTATCGTTGGCCTCGGCCACCACCTGCTCGGCCGTTTCGAAACGGATGATCGGGGCGATCGGGCCGAAGGTCTCTTCCTGGGCAACGCGCATACTATGTGAAATGCCGGTTAGAACCGTTGGCTCGAAGAAAGTGCCCCTGGTGCCGAGCCGCCTGCCGCCGCATCGTACTTCTCCGCCCTTGGCCAAGGCATCGGCGACATGCGCCTCGATCTTCTCGATCGCATGGCTGTCGATCATCGGGCCGATCGCGACTCCGGCGGAGAATCCGTCGCCGACAGTGAGTTCACGCACCCGGTCAACGAATTTTTCAGCAAAGGCGTCGTGTACGGCGGATTGCACATAGATGCGATTGGCCGAAACGCAGGTCTGGCCGGCGTTGCGGAATTTGGCCTGAACGGCGCCGTCCACCGCCTCGTCGATGTCGGCGTCGTCGAAAACGATGAAGGGAGCATTGCCGCCGAGTTCCAGGCTGACCTTCTTGATCTGGTCGGAACATTGCCGCATCAGCAGACGCCCGACCTCGGTGGAGCCGGTGAAGCTGATCTTGCGGACCTTGGGGTGGCTGCAGAGTTCGCGGCCGATCGGGGCGCCTTCAGCGGCGTAAAGCAGATTGACGACGCCTTTCGGAAAGCCGGCCTTTTCCGCGAGCACAAACATCGCGCCGGCCACGAGCGGCGTCTGTTCTGCCGGCTTTAGCACGACCGCGCAGCCGGCGGCGAGCGCGGGCGAGATCTTGCGCGCCACCATCGATGCCGGGAAGTTCCAGGGCGTGATGGTGCCGACCACGCCGACGGGCTGTTTGATGACGAGCATGCGGCGGTCGTTGGCCGGCGCGGGGAAGGTTTCACCATAGACGCGCTTGGCTTCCTCGGCATACCACTCGACATAGGACGCTGCGTGAAGAACCTCGCCCTTCGCTTCTGCCAACGGCTTGCCCATTTCGGCGGTGAGTATCGCGGCAAGATCATCGCCATGCTCGACGATCAGGTCATGCCAGCGGCGCAGGATCGTGCTTCGCTCTTTCGCCGGCTTTGCAGCCCAGAGGCCCTGTGCCGCGCCGGCAGCCTCGATGGCGGTGTGCGCCTCGTCGATTCCCATATCCGGAAGTGTTGCAAGCAATTCACCGGTCGAGGGATTGAAGATGTCGAACGTCGCGCCGGTCCACTTGGCGGCAGGGCGGGTTACATTTTCAAGCGCCGCAAACAGGTCGGCTGCTCGAAGGTGCTTGGTCAATGCAGATGTCAATCCCATGGCACGTCCTCGGGCGAGGCCTGTTGTGGCAGGGCCAAGCCTCGCTTCATGTTCCTGCGGAGCGGCGGTTGCGCACCCCGAGCCAGCGTCATTGGCCGGACGCCCGCGATAGCGGGCGCCCGAGTTGCCGTCAACCACGGGCCTCGAGGATCGATGCTTCGAGAATATCGAGCGCTTCCGCGAAGACTTCGTCCTGGATCGTGATCGGCGCCAGGAAGCGGACGACGTTGCCATGGACGCCGCAGGTCAGCAGGATCAGACCCTTTTCCAACGCAATAAGGCGGACTTTGTTGGCGAATTCGGCGCTCGGCAGATTGGTCTTCACGTCGTTGAATTCGACTGCATTCATGAAGCCCGGACCACGGATGTCGACGATCTCCGGCACATTCTCGCGGATCGCGGCGAGGCGTTGCTTCAGGCGATTGCCGAGCTGGTTCGCACGCTCGCACAGCTTCTCCTCCTCGATGACGTCGAGGACGGCGTGGGCCGCCGCAATGCCAAGCGGATTGCCGCCATAGGTGCCGCCGAGGCCACCCGGTCCGGGCGCATCCATGATTTCGGCGCGGCCGGTGACTGCGGCAAGCGGGAAACCGCCGGCGAGGCTCTTTGCCATGGTCATCAGATCGGGAGCGACGTCATGGTGCTCCATCGCGAAGAGCTTGCCGGTGCGGGCAAAGCCGGTCTGAACCTCATCGGCGATCAACAGGATGCCGTGCTGGTCACCGATTTCGCGAAGCGCCTTCATAAAGGCGGCCGGGGCCGGGTAGAAGCCGCCTTCGCCCTGAACCGGCTCGATAATGATCGCAGCCACGCGGCCCGGGTCGACATCCGCGGCGAAGAGTTTCTTCAGTGCTGCGAGGGACTGTTCGACGCTGACGCCGTGAAGCTCAATCGGGAAGGGGGCGTGGAAGACGTCTCCCGGCATCGCGCCGAAGCCGACCTTGTAGGGCACGACCTTGCCCGTCAGCGCCATGCCCATGAAGGTGCGGCCGTGGAAGCCGCCGCCGAAGGCGACAATCGCCTGGCGACCCGTCGCAGCGCGGGCAATCTTCACCGCGTTTTCGACGGCCTCGGCGCCGGTCGTGACGAAAATCGTCTTCTTCGCGAAGTTGCCCGGCGCCAGCGCGTTCAGGCGCTCGGCGAGATGGACATAATTCTCGTAGGGCACGACCTGGTGGCAGGTGTGGGTGAAGCGGTCGAGCTGTTCCTTGACCGCCGCGATCACCTTGGGGTGGCGATGACCGGTGTTGACGACCGCGATGCCCGCGGCGAAGTCGATGTAGCGGTTGCCTTCCTTGTCCCAGATCTCGGCATTTTCGGCGCGGTCGGCATAGATCTGCGTGGTCATCCCGACACCACGGGAGATGGCTGCGTTCTTGCGATCGGTGAGGCTGGTCATCGTGGTAGTCCTGTTCACAAGGAGGAATATGTTGCATTTTTTCTGCAATTCTTTTCCGGAAGTGGTACATCTTTTCCGATGGATTGCAAATCAAATTTGGTGATCGAGACAACACCGCCACTGATGGGCGCTTCTTGTAAATCCACAAGCCCGGCGGCTAGATTGCTTCCAGTACCGACAGCCTAGGACGCCTGGAGCCCCGATGTCAGAGAGAGGAAACGGATCGATGAGCGGAGCCGGCAATATACGCTACAAGGTGGCTGAGGCGGCAAGGCTGGCCGGCGTGTCGGCGTCCACGCTCAGGCTGTGGGAAACGCAGGGGCTGGTAGTGCCGGAGCGTTCGGCAACGGGGCATCGGCAATATACGGATGCGGATCTCGCCCGGTTGAAGCGCATATCCTGGTTTCGTGCCCAGCGCGGCCTGAACCCGGCCGCCATCCGCGAGGCTTTGGAGGCGGAGGATGCGAACGACGAAACCGGTCCGGCTGCAATGGCGGAGAGCAATGCCGATCTCCAGGTGGGCCGAAAGTTGCGGAGCCTGAGGCATGCCGCGGGCAAGACGCTCGAGCAGGTGGCAAGCGATGTCGGCATTGCCGCATCCGTACTCTCGACCTTGGAACGCACCTCACAGGGCGTCTCCGTCGCGGTCCTCCATAATCTCGCGGAGTATTTCGGCACAACTGTTTCCAGCCTCTCGGGCGAGGACGAACCGGAGGTGCGGGCGCTCGTCAGGGCCGGCGAGTGGCGCAACTGGCCGCGCACGACACCGGGGGTGACAGTGCAGTTGCTCGCGGAAGGCAGAAACCAGATGGACTGCCATCGTTTTGTGCTGGCGCCAGGAGCCTCGAGCGAGGGCGCATATCGGCACGACGGCGAGGAGTTCGTCTATGTGCTCTCCGGTCGTGTCGAATTCATATTGGACTCCGATCAGTTCTACGATCTTCATCCGGGCGACTCGCTCTATTTCGAGAGCCGCCGCCGGCATGCCTGGTCCAATCGCCACGACGGCGAAACCGTTCTGCTGTGGATCAACACGCCGCCGACATTCTAGTCTACAGACGCTCGCGCGGGATAGTTGAATTAGTATATTCTTATCATCGCGCGGGATTGTCGGATGTATTGCCGAAATTCACACAACTAATGTCGCCGCAGCTGCGCTCGCCCTGGTGTCTAATCAGACTTTAGTCCGATATTGCCGCAAAGACACACAGAAGATTTCTCCGCTTCTGATGCATTCTCCTTGGCGCTGACCTGCCAAAGTTTAGCCCTATTCGCTCATACAGTCGCCCATACCGCCCCTTAACCATTCATTTACCTGAATAAACTCAAGGCTCTTGCCACAGGGCAACCACCAAACCGGCGGCAAAAATCATGATTGCGTAGGGAGCTGGTGCCACCAGGAGAGTATCCCGCAAAGATTTTGAACTCGGAGGGGGATGTTCGATGCGGATTGCACGCGACCGGCAGCTGGATGGGTTGAGAGCCGTCGCTGTCACGATGGTGCTCTATGGACATTTTTTCGCGGCCGACGGGTCCTATTGGGGCCATATCGGCGTGCGGCTGTTCTTCGTGCTGAGCGGTTTCCTGATTACCCGGCTGCTGCTCGACGCGCGTGAAGATGCCCGCTTCGAGCCGGCGACGGCGCTGAAATCATTTTATGCGCGTCGGGCACTGCGCATCTTTCCGCCCTATTTCGCGGTCCTCGGCATCGTCTGGCTTATCGATCTGGAGAGTTCCAAGACGGTGTTGGCGTGGCACGCGCTTTATCTGTCGAATTTCTGGTACGCGCTCCAAGACGCATGGACGCCATGGGTCCTCTGTCATACGTGGAGCCTCAGCATTGAAGAGCAATTCTACGTCATCTGGCCACTGATCGTCCTGATCGCACCGAGACGCTCGATCGCAGCAATTTGCCTCGGCGTAATCGCCTGCTCCATCGCCTACCGCTTCTATTGGCCATTTACGGGTACGCCGTCGCTGGCTCGCGATCTGCTTCCCCCCGCCTCAATGGATGCGCTCGCCTCCGGCGCTCTGCTCGCCGCCTACCGGTCGAAGAATGCGGCCTGGCCGCAATGGGCCAGGTTGAGTTGGATGCCACTCCTCAGTGCATCCGTCGTCCTCTTTTGGCTGAGGCCCGTGTCGCTGACACCGATGCTGGAGTGGCTGGGCTGGATCGGGCTGGAGGTCTTTCCCCTTTTGCCGCTGACGATGCTGGTCGGTAGTTGTTCGAGGGGAATCGACGGCTACCTCGGTCGGCTGGCCGAGCTTCCGCCGGTGACCGCACTCGGGCGCATCAGTTATGGCGTCTATCTCTATCATGCGATCGTGCTCGCGCTGGTGGTCAAGGCTCAGCCTTGGATTCCCGTCAACGTCTCCGAGCAAGGAATCGGGCGGTTCCTGGTGGCGGGCGCAGCGACGTTGCTGATCGCGTCGATCTCCTGGCTGGCATTCGAAGAGCCGCTCAATGCATTGAAACGGCATTTCCCATACGTCCGGCCGAGGGCATCGGGAGCTCTGCCGCTATCCCCGAAGGCGGGCGATCGGATTGGAGGGGGACGCCGAACACCCGCCTATCGGCCGGAACCGATAAGCTCCCGCAAATCCTTTCAACCTTCGGATCTTCGATAACTACGCGAGCTGAACAATGTCCACGCCATTGGTCTCCGTCCTGCTGCCCGTCTACAACGCGGAACCCTATCTTCCCGCGGCGCTCGAAAGCATCCTGCGCCAGGACCACGAGCGTGTCGAAATCATTGCGATCGACGACGGGTCCACGGATCGTTCGCTGGACATCCTCGAGCGATATCGGAAGGATGACGGTCGCATCCACATCGTCTCGCGCGAAAACCGCGGCCTTATCGCCACGTTGAACGAGGGTCTCACCCTCGCGAGGGGCGAACTCGTCGCCAGGATGGACGCCGACGACATTTCCTATCCGTCCCGCTTTTCGCGTCAGGTCGCGTTGTTCGACCAACGGCCGGGGCTGGCGCTTTGCGGTACCGGGATCGACACGCTGATCGGCAATCGCATCATTCGCGGTAGGCCTAATCCGATCTTTCGGTCCGGAAGCCTGCGTACATTGTCGATGTTCTTCACGATCTTCATGCACTCGACCGTGATCTACAATCGGAAGGTAATACCGGAGCCAATGCTCGCTTACGATGCGAGCTACGTGCATGCGGAGGACTTCGATCTGTTCAGGCGCATTGCCGATCGCTTCCTGGTAACGATTATCGACGAAGCCCTGGTCGCCTATCGTATCCATGGCGACAGCGTCACGAGCAAGCACAAGCGCCGGATGCGCCAGACCCATCTGAAGATCGTGGCCGAAAACCTTCAGGCGGAATGTCTTGTCGGTGACACGAGCGCGCTTGCCGAGATCGGCATTGCGGTCACGATGGAGACGATCCGCAATCTCTCCGAATTCATCCTGGCGCTCGAACGGGAAATTTCGTCCCGACCAGTGGAAGTGCGCCGGGCCTATGAGGACGGGGCCCTCTGTTTCTTTTACTTTCTTTATCAGCTCATAGCTGATGAAGAGCGACCGGAGCTGACCCATGCTTTCCTGACTCAGACCGGGAAATGGGGCCTAATTCGGCGCCGCGAGCGATACGGTCTGCTCGCCGGTGCGCGGGCGCCGTGGTGCAGCCGCATTTCGCTTGCCGCTACAAAGCGGGTGGACGGGCTGGCGCGGTACCTGCAATCGGTGCCCGCCGCGACTGTTCTTCCTCAGAATGGCGTGGCCTAAGATGGCGTCCGAACGTTCTGCAGCCGCACAAGAGCATCCGAACGCAGTGGTCGCACGGCCGACTTGCGCTACGTCGATTACCGGCGGGTCGCGGCCATTCGCGAGCTTCATCGTCTGCACGCGAAACCGTGTTCAGGCACTTGCCGCCTGCATCCGGTCCATCGAGACCGCATGTCTTGCCTATGCAGGGATCACCAGCGAGCTCGTGATCGTCGACAACGGCTCGACGGATGGGACGCCGGACGAGCTGATCCAAATAGCGGCGGCGTCGCCTGTCGCGATCGCACTCGTGGCCGAGCCGCGCCCGGGCCTGGCGGCGGCACGCAACGCAGGAATGGAGCGGGCACGCGGCCGGATTCTCGTTTTCGTCGACGACGACTGCGAGGTGCACCGCCGCTATCTCGGCGATCTCGCGCGGCATTACGCCGATGGCGAGCGGCGCATCATCCGCGGCGGCCGCGTCGAACTTGGCGATCCTTCAGATCTGCCATTCACGATCAAACGATCGAGCGTTTCTGCGCGATTGACCCGCGACGTCCATCCGGGCGGCTTCGTGCTCGGGTGCAACATGACGATGCACCGCGACGTTGCGGCGCTCGTCGGCCCTTTCGACGAGCGCTTCGGAGCTGGCGCGCCGCTGCAATCGGCGGAGGATACCGACTATCTCGTACGCGCCTTTCAGCTCGATATCCCGATCGAATACGTACCCGACATGGCCGTCTATCACCACCACGGCCGGAAGGCTCGTGAGGCCATCGAGAAGCTGCACCGCAACTACAGCCTCGGCAACGGCGCTCTTTGCTTGAAGCATCTATTCAGGGCGCCATGGCTGCTCAAGCACTTCTGCTGGACTTTCAGATCCGCCTGCGGCCAAACCTTGGGCGGTGAGAGGTTCGACCCTGAACTCCAGCTATCCCATTGGCCGATTGTGACGATGAACCTGCTTGGCGCGGCAAGGTTCGCGCGCCTTGCCGTGACCGGCCCGGCACCGCGGGCAGAGCTGCGTCAGATCCACCAGACAGCGGCAAAGTTAAGATGAGGGCCGTCATGTTACGATTCCTATTGCCTGCCTTGCACGTTCTGCACAACGCACTGGGACGGCAGTTGCGTCTGCTGCCCATCGTCGTGGTTCTGGGCCTCGCCAGCGCCGCGCTCGAAGGCGCCGGCATCGGCCTGATCATCCCGATGCTTGGCATCATTGCTGGCAATCAGGATGCCGGCGGATTGGACGGAATCTCCGCCTTCTTCCAGCAGGTGGGGGCAGGGCTCGACGACGGCGAAAGGCTACTGGCGATCGCAGCGGGCGTTCTTGCGCTGATCACGCTGAAGAATGTCCTCGCCTTTGCGAACACCCTGCTGACGACCTTTATCTATGGAAAGGCGAGCCACGCGATCCGAAGTGCTCTTTCCGACCAGCTCTTGCGGATCGGCTATCCTTTCTTCCTGCAGCAAAGTCCCGGTCGCCTGCTCAACATCATCTCCAACGAGTCGTGGCGGGCCTCCGACGCAATACAGACTGTGCTTTCTGCCCTGGTGAACGGTTCCGCTGCCATCATCCTGCTGGCATTTCTACTCTTGCTTTCCTGGCAGATGACGTTGTTGGTCGCGCTTGGCCTCGTTCTCGTCCAACTCGCGCACGCCGCCTTGTCGGCCACTCTTAGAGGCCCGAGCCGGGAAGTGACGTCCTTCAACAGCGAACTCGCCGCGAGGATGCTTCATCTCGTGCATGCCGGGCGGCTGATCCGCGTATTCGGCCAGGAGGAGCGCGAGAAGGCGGTATTCGATTCCGCCTCGGACTCCGTCCGCCGGGCCGGATTCGTCCTGCAGAGCCGCCAGGGCTCGTTGCCGCCGCTCACCGAAGTGCTGCATTCCGCCCTGTTCCTGACGGCGGTTGTCAGTGCGTGGTCTATGGGCGTGAGCTTTCCGGTCATCGCCGCTTTCGTCGTGCTGCTCTATCGTTTGCAGCCGCACGTGCGCGCGCTGCAAATGTCCTGGGGGCAGATCCAGGGTTGGAGCGGGTCGCTCGAAGAGGTGCGCTGGCTCCTCGATCCGTCAGACAAGCCAAAGCCTCCCGCGGGTCATGAGCCCGTCACCGGCTTGCGCGAGGGCATGAAATTCGATCACGTGACATTCCGATATCCGGGCTCTGAGGCTCGCCCCATCGTACTGCGCTCTGCCACCTTCGAAATTCGCAGCGGCCGCTCGACGGCGATCATCGGACGGTCGGGCGCCGGCAAGAGCACGATCGTCAATCTCCTGTGCCGGTTTGTGGAGCCTGACGAAGGCAGCATCCTCATCGATGGTGTGCCGCTCGATCAAATCGATCCGGCCCAATGGCGGCGCCAGATTGCCGTTGCTAGCCAGGACCTCGAACTGGTGGACGGCAGCATCTTCGAAAACATCACCTATGGCCAGGACGCTACGATCGCCGAGGTGGAGCGCGCGGCCAAACTGGCCGAGGCGCACAGCTTCGTGGACACGCTGCCTGAGGGATACGCGACCATCGTCGGCTATCGCGGAGCGAGCCTGTCGGCGGGGCAGCGGCAGCGCATTGCCCTTGCCAGGGCGTTGGTGCGCGACCCCGAAATTCTGATTCTCGATGAAGCGACCAATGCCGTGGACGGCCTGTCGGAAGCCGCGATCGTCGAGACGCTGAGGTTAAGGGCTGGCCGTCGCACGACCATCGTGATCAGCCACCACCGCAGCACGATTTCGTTCTGCGACGACGTGGTGGTTCTCGGCAGCGGCCGGGTGAAAAGCCAGACGCCGCTGGCTGACGTTGCATCTTTGAGCATGGACCAGCTCTACGAGCACGAGACACGCGTGGAGCGCCACGGTTGAGTCTGAGTTCAGCAAAAAGCAACGCGGCGCGCCTGAAGGGCGCGCCGCAGTGTCTTTGTTGCTAGCTATGAACCTTAGTGCGGACGGCGAAGCGCCCCCCACCGCGGTCAGGCGGCCTTGGCGTAATGCTTGGCCATTTCCGGCAGGCGCAGCACCCTGATCTTTGAAGCTTGGCCGGCCGTGCGGAAGGCCTCGAAGCGTTCCTTGCAGACCTCGGTCATGCGCGCGATCGCTGGCTTCAGGTAGTTGCGCGGGTCGAAATTGTCCGGATGCTCGAGGTGATGCTTGCGGATTTCACCCGTGAAGGCGAGCCGGAGATCAGTGTCGATATTGACCTTGCGGACGCCGAGCGGGATCGCCTTCTGGATTTCGGCGACCGGCACGCCCCAGGTCTTCTTCATCTTGCCGCCGTAGGCATTGAAGAGTTCCTGAAGATCGGCCGGCACGGATGACGATCCATGCATGACGAGGTGGGTGTTCGGCAGCCGCCGGTTGATCTTGGCGATCGTGTCGATCGAAAGGATCTCGCCGTCGGGCTCGCGCGTGAACTTGTAGGCGCCGTGGCTGGTGCCGATCGCGACGGCAAGTGCGTCGACACCGGTCTTGGAAACGAAATCGAAGGCCTGCTCCGGATCCGTCAACAGTTCTTCGCGGGAAAGCTTGCCCTCAAAACCGTGGCCGTCCTCCTTGTCGCCGGCACCTGTTTCAAGATTGCCAAGGCAACCGAGTTCGCCTTCGACGGAAACGCCGGCCGCATGGGCGATCTTCACGACTTCCGCGGTCACCGCGACATTATATTCATAGCTCGCAACGGTCTTGCCGTCCTTTTCGAGCGAGCCGTCCATCATCACGGAGGTGAAGCCATTGGTGATGGCGGAAATGCAGGTCGACGGCTGGTCGCCGTGGTCGAGATGCAGACAGACCGGAATATGCGGGTACTCCTCGGCCGCGCCGAGGATCAGGTGCCGGAGGAAGGCGTCCCCGGCATAGGCACGCGCTCCGCGGCTCGCCTGCAGGATCACCGGGGAATCCGTCGCATCGGCGGCTCGCATGACGGCCTGAATATATTCGAGATTGTTCACATTGAAGGCCGGCAGCGCATAATTGTTCTCCGCCGCGTGGTCGAGCAGTTGCCGCAATGTGATCAATGCCATTCGAAATCTCCCTGATGCTGGACGCCCCACTCCAGGCGCCGTGGATAGGCGGTCACGGGTTCAACAGTCCCCTGATCGGTCGTGTTCATGAGGTCTGTCGAAGAAGGCTTTAACCACACTCCGACAGACCTGGAGCAGACGCTGCCGGACCAAGTCGAAGGCACAATAATTCATGCAGACCTTTTGGCAACGGGGGCAGGGGCAGGACCGAACACTTGATTGACGTGCGTCAGCGGATTTTGCTGTGGATGAGAAATTGCCCGGTCAAAATTCGCGGCTTTCGCTTTCTGGTGGTGCTGGCAGGGTGGCGCATGAAGGAGGTTAAAGGCGCACATGCCGGTAGCCGGCGAGACACGCCAGTCTCGAAATCGCTCCTTAACGACGCGGTGTCGCGGTCGATGCGAACGCGCGAATTGCAAAAAAATTGCGACAGGAGCCGCAAATTTTTCTGCATATTACGTAAAGTGCCACATCAATTCACAAACTTTGCATATCGACCCTTGCGGGTCGGTTTTGGGGGCCGAAAAGGCAATTCTTGAATCCGATCTAAAACGTTACAGTTTGCCGTTCGGCCTGCTGCTGTCCAGCCTGACCAAAGTCGCAAAGGGGACGAAAACCACCGCAAACGAAATACAACCTATGCGTCTATAAAAATGACGGCCTATAGAGAAGGATGCAATTTTCCGCACAAAGCGCCTTGCCTTTGTTGAGAATTTGCCCTTCTCTCCTGCGATCACAACCCAAAATGAGGGGAAGGAGAAAAAACAATGACCTCACTGAAACTCAAACTCAGCGCCGCTGCGTTGCTTGGCTCGCTGCTGATCGGCGCAAGCCCGGCGCTCGCGGAAGCGGTGCTTCACCGCGGCAACGCCGGCGAGCCGCAGACGCTCGACCAGGCCCACACTTCGATCAACATCGAAGAGTTCATCCTGAAGGATCTCTATGAGGGCCTGACGATTTACGACGCCGCGGGCAAGATCATCCCGGGTGCAGCCGAAACCTGGGAACTTTCGGACGACGGCACCGTCTATACCTTCAAGCTGCGCGCCGATGCCAAGTGGTCGGATGGTTCGCCGGTAACGGCCGAGGACTTCGCCTTCTCGTTCCGCCGTGTGGAAGACCCGAAGACGGCGGCCGAATATGCCAACATTCTCTTCCCGATCAAGAATGCCGAGAAGGTCAACAAGGGCGAGGTTCCGGTCGACCAGCTCGGTGTGAAGGCGGTCGACGAAAGGACGCTCGAAATCACGCTTGAGCGCCCGACTCCGTTCTTCCTGGAACTGCTCGCGCACCAGACCGCGCTTCCGGTCAGCAAGGCAAGCGTCGAGAAGAACGGCGCCGATTTCGTCAAGCCGGGTGTCATGGTCTCGAACGGCGCGTTCAAGCTGACCGCCCATGTGCCGAACGACAGCCTGACCGTCGAGAAAAACGCGAACTACTGGGACGCCGCCAACGTCAAGCTCGACAAGGTGATTTTCTATCCGATCGACGACCAGGCTGCCTCGGTGCGTCGCTTCGAAGCGAAGGAAATGGACCTCGCCTACAACTTCTCGGCCGACCAGATCGAACGCCTGCGCAAGTCGTATGGCGACCAGGTCCACGTCTCGCCGACGCTTGCGACCTACTATTACGCTTTCGACACGCGGCAGGAGCCCTATAACGACGTCCGCGTTCGCCGCGCACTGTCGATGGCGGTCGACCGTGACTTCCTCGCCAAGGAGATCTACAGCGGTTCGCAGCTTCCGTCTTACTCGATGGTCCCGCCCGGCCTCGAGAGCTACGGTGAGCCCGCCAAGGCCGATTTTGCGGACATGTCGCAGCTCGATCGCGAAGACAAGGCAATCGAGTTGATGAAGGAAGCCGGCTACGGTGAAGGCGGCAAGCCGCTCAACATCGAAATCCGCTACAACACCAACCCGAACCATGAACGTGTTGCAACGGCTGTCGCCGACATGTGGAAGAACACCTTCGGCGCCAAGGTCTCGCTGGTGAACCTCGACGTGTCGTCGCACTACGCCTACCTGCAGGAAGGCGGCAAGTTCAACGTCGCACGAGCCGGCTGGGTTGCCGACTATGCCGACGCCGAAAACTTCCTGGCGCTGAGCCTCAGCACCAACAAGACCTTCAACTATGGCCACTTCGAAAACGCAGAATTCGACGCGTTGATGAAGAAGTCGTATGAAGAACAGGATCCGGCAGCGCGCTCGAAGCTCCTCCACGAAGCCGAGACCCTGCTGATGAAGGAACAGCCGATCGCGCCGTTCCTGACCCAGGCAGACCTGTGGCTCGTCTCGAGCCGCGTTAAAGGCTGGCAGGACAACGGACCGAACGCGCATCTGAGCAAGTTCCTGAGCGTCGCCGAATAACGAACTGAGGCGACGCGCGGCTGGTCTGCCGCGCGTCGCCTCCGGAGTACATCCATGATCCCCTTCATCCTCCGCCGATTGGCGAGTGCGGTGCCGACGTTATTTATCGTCGTCACCATATCCTTCTTTCTGATGCGGTTTGCCCCAGGCGGCCCCTTCAATCTCGAGCGTCCTCTCCCTCCCTCCACGATGGAGAACCTGATGAGGACCTATCACCTCGATCAGCCGCTCTGGCGCCAATACTTCATCTATCTCAGCAATGCGGTGACGGGCGACTTCGGTCCGAGCTACATCTACCACGACAACAATGTCGCGCAGCTGATCGGCAAGGGCCTGCCCTATTCGATGGAGCTTGGTTTCTATGCTCTGCTTCTGGCCGTGATCGGCGGTGTGATCGCCGGCACGATTGCAGCCCTCCGGCAGAACAGCATCCTCGACTTCGGGATCATGGCCGTCTCGACGATTGGCGTCACCGTTCCGAACTTCGTCGTCGGTCCGGTCCTGACGCTCGTATTCGCAATCGTGCTGTCGTGGCTGCCGGCGGGCGGCTGGGGAGACGGGTCGTTCCGCTTCCTGATCCTGCCGATGATCGCGCTGGCATTGCCGCAGCTCGCCGTCTTCGCCCGGCTTACCCGCGGCTCGATGATTGAAGCGCTCCACGCTGACCACATCCGTACCGCCAAGGCCTATGGCCTGCCGTCACGCGCGGTCGTGGTGACGCACGCGATGCGCGGCGCGATGCTTCCGGTGGTTTCCTATCTCGCACCCTGTGCGGCCGCACTCCTTACCGGTTCGGCCGTGGTGGAGACGATCTTCACCATCCCGGGCGTCGGACGCTATTTCGTACTCGGCGCAATCAACCGCGACTACACTCTGGTCATGGGCACCGTGGTCCTCATCGCCATCTTCGTCATCGTTTTCAATCTTCTGGTCGATATTCTCTACGGCCTGCTCGATCCGAGGGTTCGCCATGACTGATATCGTCCACGTACCGGCGTCCACGCCGGAAACCAAGGGACGCAGCCTCTTCCAGCTCGCCGCGCTCCGCTTCCGCCGCAATCGCGCCGCCATGGCCGGTTGTGTGATGCTGGTGTTGATTGCGCTCTTCTCCTTCGTCGGACCGCTGTTCTCGCCGCACGCTTACGACCAGGTCTTCCCGTCCTATGTCTCCATCGCTCCGAGCCTGGAGCCAAGGCCGGATGCGTCGACGCTTCAGGACGTTATGGAAGGTGTTGCCACCCGCGCCCGCGTGACGCTCAAGGAATTCGCAGTTGAGGGCGAGGGGTTCACCGCCACCGTCACCTCGGACCGGCCGATCGACCCGCGCGCGACGCGGTACTTCGACAGAGCCAACGAGTTCGAGGGCACGAAGGTCGTCGCAACCGAGGACGATGGCCGCACGCTCAAGGTCGAAGGCCAGGTGGACCGTGAATATTTCCCGTTTGGCACTGACTCGAACGGCCGCGACCTGCTCGTTCGCGTGATGCTCGGTGGACAGATTTCGATCGCCGTCGGGCTGCTCGCGAGCCTCGTCTCGCTCGGCATCGGCGTCGTCTACGGTGCGACCTCGGGCTATATCGGCGGGCGCGTCGACAATGTCATGATGCGTCTGGTCGAGATCCTCTATTCGCTGCCGTTCGTCTTCCTCGTGGTCGTGCTCGTCGTCTTCTTCGGCCGCAGCTTCATCCTGATCTTCCTGGTGATCGGCGCGGTCGAATGGCTGGACATGGCGCGTATCGTGCGGGGGCAGACGCTTGCGCTCAAACGGCGCGAGTTCGTCGGCGCAGCCCATGCGCTCGGTCTTACCGACTGGCAGATCATTCGCCGTCACATCATTCCGAACACGATCGGCCCGGTGATCGTCTTCGTCACCGTTGTCGTGCCGAAGGTCATCCTGCTCGAAAGCTTCCTCTCCTTCCTCGGACTCGGCGTGCAGGCGCCGCTGACGAGCTGGGGCGCGCTGATCTCTGAAGGAGCAAACAACATCCAGTCGGCGCCGTGGCTGCTCATCTTCCCGGCCATCTTCTTCGTCGTCACGCTGTTTTCGCTGAATTTCGTCGGCGACGGCCTGCGCGATGCGCTCGACCCGAAGGACCGCTGACATGGCAGACATGAAGGAATCCATTCTTACCGTCCGCGGTCTGAAGGTGGACTTTTCGACACCGGACGGTACCGTCGAGGCCGTCAAAAGCATAGATCTCGATATCCGTGCCGGCGAGACGCTGGCGGTCGTCGGCGAGTCCGGTTCCGGCAAGAGCCAGACCATGATGGGCATCATGGGACTGTTGGCGACGAACGGCACCGTGACCGGCTCGGCCCGCTATCGCGGCAAGGAGCTTGTCGGCCTTGCGCCCAAGGCATTGAACGACGTGCGCGGCTCGAAGATCACGATGATCTTCCAGGAGCCGATGACGTCGCTCGATCCGCTCTACACGATCGGGCGACAGATCGCCGAGCCGATCGTCCATCACCGCGGCGGAACATTCAAGCAGGCGCGCAAGCGGGTGCTTGAACTGTTGGAGCTCGTGGGCATTCCCGAACCGACTCGTCGCATCGACAGCTATCCGCACGAACTCTCGGGCGGTCAGCGGCAGCGCGTGATGATCGCCATGGCGCTTGCCAACGAGCCGGACATCCTGATCGCCGACGAACCGACGACCGCGCTGGATGTCACCATCCAGGCGCAGATTCTCGATCTTCTGAAGTCGCTGCAGAAGCGCTTCGGCATGGCGATCGTGCTGATCACGCACGACCTCGGCATCGTGAAGCACTTTGCCGAGCGCGTCGCGGTGATGCGCCGGGGCGAGGTCGTCGAGCACGGCAGGACGACGGACATCTTCGAACGGCCGAAGGCCGATTATACGAAGATGCTGCTTGCCGCCGAGCCGAGCGGACGCAAGGCCCCGCCGCCGGAAAACGCGCCGATCGTACTGGAAGGCCGCGACGTTTCGGTCGACTATTCGATCGGCGGCGGATTGTTCCTGGGCTCGACTTCGGTTTTCCGGGCCGTCGACGGCGTCAATCTGCGCCTGAGGCAAGGCCAGACGATCGGCATCGTCGGCGAATCCGGGTCGGGCAAATCGACCTTGGGCCGAGCGCTGCTGAGACTCTTGCCGAGCAAGGGACACTATCGCTTCGGCATGACCGATATTTCCGCTTTCGACCGCGGCGCGATGCGGCCCCTGCGCCGCGAGCTCCAACTCGTGTTCCAGGATCCCTATGGCTCGTTGTCGCCGCGCCGAACGGTCGGTGAGATCATCACCGAGGGCCTTTACGTGCACGAGCCCGATCTCAACCGGGCCGAGCGGGACCGCCGTGCGATCGCCGCACTGAAAGAAGTCGGTCTCGATCCTGCGTCGCGCAACCGCTATCCGCACGAGTTCTCGGGCGGGCAGCGCCAGCGTATTGCGATCGCCCGCGCCATAATCCTGAAACCGAAGGTCGTGATCCTCGACGAACCGACCTCGGCGCTTGACCGTTCGGTGCAAGGGCAGGTCATCGAGCTTCTGCGCGGCCTGCAGCGTTCGTATGGGCTCTCCTACATCTTCATCAGTCACGATCTTTCCGTCGTGAAGGCGATGTCGGATTATGTGATTGTTATGAAGAACGGCCGCATCGTCGAGGAGGGCGAAACGGACGCGATCTTCGAGGCGCCGAAGGAGCCTTATACCAAGACGCTGATCGGCGCCGCCTTCAACGTCTGAGATCCGCAGCTTGAACGGCAGAGACGCGGCACTCGCGTCTCTGCTCCTATCGCGCCATTTCGACGGGTGGTCGCGAGGCCATTCTCATCAAGTGCGACGGCAAACAGACCGCCGTGCAGGCAGCCAAGAGCCAATCCGGAAATTTTCCGCCCGAAGGCCGACGGTCCCCCGGTTCCCATGGCTTGCCCGGGTCAGGAACCATCCTTGCCTTGTCCGAGTTTTCAATAATGTCGGAGCATTCGGTTTCAAGAGAACTCGATGCCGCGGGTTGTCCCTGCGGAAATTTCGACGAGAAAGGCGATGGATTTCCTAGAAGCGGTCAACGCCGCCGTATCTTGGCTGCAGACTGTCGTTCTCAATGAGTGGACGGTCTATCAGTGCGTCGTGATTGCAACCGGTTACCTGGTTTGCGGGTTCCTGGCAAAACGGATAGAGCCGGCATTGGAAAGCCGCGCCCGCACCATCAAGGGAAATCCCGATCTGCTCCGCGTCATCATCGCCTTCATGCGGCGGCTGCGGTGGCTTTTCCTGATTGCGTGGCTGTGGATCGCGGACGTCGTTTTGCTGCGATTTGGATGGCCTTCTTACCGGTGGCTGGTGGCCACAGCTCTTACGCTCGTGGCGGCGTGGTTTGTGATCGCGGTGCTCACGCGCATTATCAGAAACCAAATGCTCGCAAGGGTCGTGGCGGTTGCCGGCTGGCTCTACTTTGCACTTTACGCCCTTGGACTGGATGGGACGATCCTGACAGCCCTTGACGGCATTGCCGTTAATCTCGGCGCTGCCCGTCTTTCGATGTTGCTGGTCCTGAAAGCCATCATCCTTTCTGCCGCGCTGATCTGGCTGGCTGTCCTGATCGGCAACATGTCGTCCCACTGGTTACAGAAGTCCGCGGATCTCACGCCATCGCTCAAGGTCCTCATCAGCAAACTCATCAAGATCAGCTTGATCGGAATAGCGGGCGCTATCGCCCTATCTGCAACGGGCATTGACCTGACGGCCCTCACGGTCTTTTCGGGTGCCGTCGGCGTCGGCATCGGTTTCGGCCTGCAGAAGGTGGTCTCTAATTTCATTTCCGGAATCATCATCCTTCTCGACAAGTCGATCAAACCGGGCGACACGATTACGCTTGGAGAAACCTTCGGCGCGATCCGCGACCTACGCTCCCGCTTCGTCTCCGTCATCACGAGAGATGGAAAGGAATACCTCATCCCGAACGAAGATTTTATTTCCCAGCAGGTCGTGAACTGGTCCTTCTCCAGCGAGTATGTCCGCATCGAGGTCGATTTTGGGACGTCGTACGACAGCGACCCGCACGAGGTTGCGCGCATTGCAGTTGAGGCTGCGAAAGCAATCCCGCGGGTTGCCAGTGCCTACGCCCAGCCGGTCTGTTGGATGACCGCATTCGGGTCATCGTCGCTCGATTTCAAACTGAGATTCTGGATTTCCGATCCGAGCAACGGGCTGACGAACGTCCGTGGCGAGGTCCTCATGGCATTGTGGGATGCGTTCAAGAAGGCCGGTATTTCAATACCGTACCCGCATCGTGAGATCATCATGAAGACACCTGTCGAGGTCGTGGATTCACTTGAACGCGGCGAAGAGATGCCGAGCGCCCCAGCGCCCGCATCCCGTTCCAACGTGTGAGGGTCATCACGTGTCGTCGTCGCGTTGTGCCTCTGCCCCCAGAAGCCTCTTGTCGAGCCCGAACTTCTGCATCTTCTCATAGAGCGTCTTGCGCGAGATCCCGAAAGACTCGTAGACGGGCTTCAGTGCCCCGCCATGGGCCGCAAGCGCGCTGGCGATAAGGCTCTTTTCGAAGGCCGCAACCTTGTCGGCGAGACGCGCGCCGTTCGGTCGCGCGGAAGTAGCGTCGTCCTGTTCGGCTTCGAGCCCGAGCACGAACCGTTCGGCTGCGTTTCGAAGTTCGCGAACGTTGCCTGGCCAGTCGCGTTCCGCGATTTCCGAAGCCAGAGCAGGGGAAATCTCGACGTCATCGCGGCCGTAGCGCGCGGCGGATTCGCGCACCAGCTGCATGAAAAGCAGCGGTATGTCGGAACGGCGTTGGGCAAGCGGCGGCACACGCAGCGTCGCGACGTTCAACCGATAGAGCAGATCGGCGCGGAAACGGCCGGCGGCAACCTCCCGCTCCAGATCGACCTTGCTGGTGGCGACGAAGCGCACGTCGAGCGGCACGATTTCATTGGAGCCGAGCCGGGTTATGACCCGTTCCTGCAGCACGCGCAGGAACTTTGCCTGGAGGTCGAAGGGCATGGAGCCGATCTCGTCGAGCAGGATGGTGCCGCCGCGCCCGTGCTCAAACTTGCCGTAGCGCGGTCGCAACGCGCCCGGAAACGCGCCTGCCTCATGCCCGAAAAGCTCGCTCTCGATCAGAGTCTCCGGAAGGGCGGCACAATTGATGGCGATGAAGGGGCTGTTGGCGCGACTGCTCAAGTCATGGAGTGCGCGCGCCACGACCTCTTTGCCGACACCCGTTTCGCCGATGATCAGTGTATCAGCGTCGGACGCACCGATGGCGCGGACCTTGTAACGCAGGTCGACCATCGCCTGGCTTCGCCCCGGCAGCCGTTGCTCGATGTCGTCGCGCTTTCCGGCAACCGCTCGGAGGCGCCGGTTTTCAAGCACGAGGCCGCGCCACTCGAGCGCGCGGCGGATGGTGCCGGCGAGCGTTTGCGCCGTGAAGGGCTTTTCGACGAAATCGTAGGCGCCTTCGCGCATCGCCCGCACGGCGAGTTGGACGTCGCCATGGCCGGTCACGAGGATCACCGGGACCTCGGCGTCGATCTCGCGGATACGCTGCAGAAAGGTCATGCCATCCATGCCCGGCATACGAATGTCGCTGATCACCACGCCGGAAAAGCTGAAACCGATGAACTCGAGCGCGTGTTCGGCACTGGCGAATGTATCGACGCGAAAACCTGCAAGCTCGAGCGCCTGGGCGCTCGAATGGCGAAGTTCCTCTTCGTCGTCGACGAGCAGGACACGGCTCTCGGTCATTCGGCGGCCTCACGCCCGGTCTGGCTGACGGCCGCAAGTTCGATGCGAAACACGGCACCTCCTTCTGGGTGGTTCGTAACGGTCAGGTTGCCGCCGAAATCCTTGACGATGTTGTAGGAGATAGAAAGTCCGAGGCCGAGCCCCTTGCCGATACCCTTGGTGCTGAAGAACGGATCGAAGATGCGCTCGGTGATGGCAGATGCCACACCTGGTCCGCGGTCGCGGACTGTAACCACCACCTTGTCGCCTTCGCGGCAGGCGTTGACCGAAATCACACGATCATCGAGGCCCTCGACCGCGTCGACTGCGTTGGAGATAACGTTGACGAGCACCTGCTGAAGCCGGACAGATCCCGCCCGGACAACAAGCGGCACGTCACCGAGATCGAAGTTCACGGCGGCGTCTGCCGCCTTGATACGGGCGGCAACGATTTCCATCGTGTCCCGCATCACCTCGTCAAGAGCCACAGGACCAAGCTTCTCATTGGGCTTGCGCGCAAAATTGCGCAGATGCCGGCTGATGGACGCCATACGGTCGATGAGGCCGGAAATGCGCCTGACATTGTCGCTTGCCTCGGTCGTGCGCCCCCGCTCGATCAAGAGAGCAGCACTGTCGGCATAGGTCTTGGCGGCGGCAAGCGGCTGGTTGAATTCATGCGAGAGGGCTGCCGACATCTGGCCGAGGCCGGCGAGCTTACCCGCCTGAATGAGGTCTGCCTGGGTCTGGCGCAATTGCTGCTCGGTCAGTCTCCGCTCGGCGATCTCCTCCTCGATCTGGGCATTGACCCGCGCGAGATCGGCAGTGCGCTCTTCGACCCGGCGCTCAAGCTCGCTTTGGGCTTGCGCCTGCATCTGCAGGCGCTCCCTGAGACGCGCGCGGCGCTGCCAGAGGACCGCAACTGCAAGACCGGCAAGCCCGCAAAGCAGCATCGCGGCGGCGACCGCGGTGAGCGCCTGTGTCTTGACCGACGCTGTGTCGATCAGGACGTTCACCGTCCAATCGGCTTCCGGCATATATTGCGAAAGAACGAGGTATTCACGGCTCGCGTCACCGGTCGCAATCCGCATCAATTGGTGATCGAAAAGCGTGCTGCGCGACACCGGCAGCGGACGGAGAACGGCATTTGCATAGCGGCGCGAGGCCTCGGTGCGCGAGAGGCGGTCGGGCGTGAGCGGCAGAATACTCGCATAGAGCCATTCCGGACTGCCGCTCATGAAGATGATGCCTTCGGGATCGGAGACGAAAAGCTTGTACTCGCCTCCCTGCCAGGAAGCCTCGATCGTCTCTATATCGACCTTGAAGACAATGACGCCGCGGATTTCATCGCCGATGCGGATCGGCGAGCCGAAATAATAGCCGCGCTTGAGCGACGTTGTGCCGAGCGCATAGAACCGGGACTGCATGCCCTTCAAGGCATCCTGGAAATAGGGGCGATAGCTGAAATTCTGCCCGACGAAGCTTGCAGGGCCGTCGTAGTTGCTTGCCGCGATCGTGTCGCCACCCGGTGTGATGACATAGATGTCCGAGGACCTGAGGAGCGCGTTGATTTCCTTCAGGTAGGCGTTGACGCTCTCGCGGAGCCGCCGATCCTGCGGCCGCGTGGCCAGTTCCTTGACGTCATCGTGGTCGGCAATCAGGGCCGGAAGCGCCTGGTAGCGATTGAGGTGGCCGCTCAAGGCGGAGACGGCAAGCCGCAGTGTCGTGGTCGCCTGCGCCGAAGCCTCCTGCATATAACGGCGCATGGCGACAGCATTGCCCTGCCAGGCAACGGGCACGGCGATGAGCGGCAGCAGGCAGAGCGCAAGCACAAGACGATATCTCACGGAATGCCCGGCTCCTCCTCCCATGCGTTCCCCCTCGGATGACCGATTTAATCGATCGTAGGGGGCAGCTCAACCGGTGGCAAGTCACGCATAGCAGTCGATTTTTCTCAACGAGAAGCCAGGCGTGTCAACGCAGCGTTGACAATGCGTTTGTCCGTGTCAGCCTTTCGCAAAGGAAGGGAAGAGCGCATCTATACGCCATCAACGAGCCCGGTTGGAGACGGGCGGAAAGGAATCTGACAATGCTCGATCAGATCAAGGGCCTGCATCACGTCACCTCAATGGCGGACGACGCCCTGACCAACAACCAGTTCTTCACCAACACGCTCGGCTTGCGCCGCGTCAAGAAGACCGTGAACTTCGATTCACCGGACGTCTACCACCTCTATTATGGTGACGAGATCGGCACACCCGGCACCGTAATGACCTATTTCCCGTTTCCCCAGATGCCGCGCGGCCGCGCCGGCACGGGGGAGGTCGGAACGACGGTCTTCGCTGTCCCGGCCGGTTCGCTCGGTTTCTGGCGGGATCGTTTGAGCAATCTTGGCGTCACGGGCCTCAAGGACGAGGAAACCTTCGGCGAGAAGCGCTTGAACTTTGCCGGCCCGGACGGCGACGGTTTCGCTCTGGTCGAAGTGAAGGATGATCCGCGCGCCCCGTGGACCGAGGGCGGCATTGCCGCCGATAACGCGATCCGTGGCTTCCATTCGGTCGCCATGCGGTTGCGCGATGAGGGTGCCACTTCCGAACTGCTCAAGTTCATGGGCTACCAGGAGCTCGACCGCAAGGATGGCGTCACCCGGCTGATCGTGCCGGGCGGCAACGGCGCAAGCCTCGTCGACCTCGAAACGCTGCCGAACGTCAATCGCGCCGCGCAGGGCGCCGGCTCCGTGCACCATGTCGCCTTCGCGGTCGACAATCGCGAAAAGCAGCTGGAAGTGCGCAAAGCCCTGATGGACACTGGCTATCATGTCACTCCGGTCATCGATCGCGACTACTTCTGGGCGATCTATTTCCGGACGCCGGGTGGGGTGCTCTTCGAGATCGCCACGAACGAGCCCGGCTTTGACCGTGACGAGGAGATTGCCCATCTCGGCGAGGCGCTGAAGCTGCCGCAGCAGCACAAGCACCTCCGCCCCATCCTGGAAAGCCACCTGCAGAAGCTGGAAGCATAGACTTCCAGTAGCTCTGCGGCCGAGGTTTCCTCCGCCGTTTCACGCGGCGGAGAAGGCTTGATGTGACGAATAGTGGCGGCACTGCCTGCATGTGCAGGCTGCGTGCCAAGGAGAATTCCAATGGTCGACCACGGCTATGTGCATAAACTGAAAGCCGGCAAGCCCGGCAGTCCGATCCTCTTTGTCCTCCACGGCACCGGAGGCGACGAGAACCAGTTTTTCACCTTCGGTTCGCAACTCTTGCCGGAGGCGACGATCGTGTCGCCGCGCGGCGACGTTTCGGAATATGGTGCGGCCCGCTTCTTCAGGCGCACCGGCGAGGGAGTGTATGATATGGCGGATCTCGCACGCGCCACCACGAAGCTGGCAAGCTTCGCCAAGGCGCTTGCCGCCGAGCATCAGGCCTCGGAAATCATCGGCCTCGGCTATTCCAACGGCGCCAATATCATTGCGAATGTCCTGATCGAAGAAGGCGTCTTCGACAAGGCCGTGCTGATGCACCCGCTGATCCCGTTCAACCCGAAAACCAATCCGAAGCTCGAGGGCCGGGGCATACTGATCACTGCCGGAGAGAGCGATCCGATCTGCCCGGCGCCACTGACGCAGTCGCTCGCCGATTATTTCAAGACCCAGAAGGCGGCGGTGACCGTCGAGTGGCACCCCGGTGGTCATGATATCCGGCAGAACGAGATAGCTGCGGTCGAGCAGTTCGTAAAACCTTGAAAGCCACACCGAATTGAACTAAGTCTACTAAACTAAGTTCAACCCGGTGGAGGCAGCGGTGGAAATCGTCAATATTCACGAGGCCAAGACCCAATTGTCGCGGCTGGTCGAAAAGGCGGCGAGGGGGGAGCCGTTCATCATCGCTAAGGCGGGAAAACCCTTGGTGAAGGTGGTGGCCCTCGATCAGCCTTCCGAGGCCGAAAGGCAGCGGCTCGGCTTTATGACCGGCCAGATCGTCGTGCCGGACGATTTCGATCGTATGGGTAGCGATGAGATTGAAAATCTCTTCGGCACCGGCGCATGAATATTCTGCTCGATACGCATATCCTTCTCTGGGTAGCCGGTGCTCCCGACCGGTTGCCGCAGGAAGCCCAAGCGCTCATCGAAAGTCGGGAAAACACCCTCTTTTTCAGTGCGGCGAGCCTTTGGGAAATCGCCATCAAGCGCGGCCTCGGGCGCGCCGATTTCGAGGCCGATCCTCGGCTGCTGCGCCGCGGCTTGTTGGACAACGGCTATGAGGAACTGCCCGTCAGCAGTGCCCACGCGGTAGAAATCGACCAACTCCCCCCAATCCACAAAGACCCCTTCGATCGTATTCTGATCGCCCAGTCGATCGTTGAGGGCGTGATGTTGCTGACCGCGGACGAGATCGTCGGCAAGTATCCCGGACCAATCCGGCTCGTCTGACCACGTCACTCCAGCCTGCTGCGGAACAGCCAGGCAGCGGCGGAAAGTGTTACGACGGCGATCAGGCAGAGCGGGAGGGTCTGATCAATGACCTCGGCGAGCGGGATATCCTTCAGGAACACCCCTTTCACGATCACCAGGAAATAACGCAGCGGGTTGATGAGCGTGATCGGTTGCAGCCAGGACGGCATGTTCTCGATCGGCGTTGCAAACCCCGACAAGAGCATGGCCGGAACCATGAACAGGAAGGCTCCGAGAATCGCCTGCTGCTGTGTCATCGACAGTGCCGAGATGAAAAGGCCGAGCCCGACAACGGAAGCGAGGTAGAAGATCGCGCTTCCGTAAAGCAGGAAGAGCGAGCCGCGCAACGGCACGCCGAAGATGAACACGGCCGCGAGAATATAGATCGTGATGTGAAAGAGCCCGATCATCATCGGCGGTATCAGCTTGCCTATGAGGATTTCGTGGGTGCGCAACGGCGAGACGATGAGCTGATCGAACGTCCCGAGCTCACGCTCGCGGGCGACCGATAGGGCGGTGACGATCAGCCCGATCAGAAGCGCGATGCTTGCCACTAGGTTCGGCACCATGAACCATTGGTAGGTGAGGTTGGGATTGAACCAGTTGCGCGCCTCGACCCGGATTACGTCGGACGCCGCGCGTTTTCCCGCGGGAGTTTCCGCGGCGAGCGTGCCGACGATCTGGCTCAGATAACCGGAAACGATCTGCGAGGCGTTGGAACGCCGCCCGTCGAGGATCACCTGAACTTCGGCCGGCCGTCCCGCCTCGATATCGCGGGAGAAGGTGGGGCCGATTTCAAGTGCGGCAAGCACACGCTGCGTATCGATGGCGAGCCGGACTTCCGCCGGGCTGTTTGCCCGCGTGATCGTTCGGAAGGTCGGCGATCCGCCGATCCGCTGGACGAGTTCTTGGCTCCAATGGCCCGTGTCGCGATCGAGCACCATCAGGTCGACGTTCTTCACCTCCAGCGTTGCCGCATAGGAAAAGACGAGCAGCTGGATGATCGGCGGACCGATCAGGATGGCGCGGCCCTTCGGGTCGCGCAGCACCGCCAGAAGCTCCTTGATGATCAGCGCCTTCAGTCGTGTCCACCACATTTAGCCGATCCTCTTTCTGGTGCTGCGTGCGGCAAGCGCGAAGAAGACGCTGCCGATCAGAAGCATGACCGCGATCGCGCGCGCGAACATCGGCCAGATATCGCCGGCCAGAAACACCGTCTGCAGACTGGGGATCAGGTAGCGTGCCGGCACGATGAAGGTGATCCACTGGATGACTGTCGGCATGGAATTGATCTCGAAGAGGAAGCCGGAAAGCAGGAAAGCCGGCAGGAACGCCGTTATCAACGCGAGCTGCGAGGCGAGGAATTGGTTCTTGGTGGCAGCCGAGATCAGCAACCCCTGGCCGAGCGCCGGCATGAGGAAGGTGGCGGAGAGAGCGTAGAGCGCCGCCACCGAGCCGCGGAACGGCACGCCGAACAGGAAGACGGCGAGCAGCACGCAGAGCGTCATCGAGGTGAGCCCGAGAACGAAATAGGGCAGGAGCTTGCCGGCAAGGAGCTCGGCGGCGGAGACCGGTGTCGCCATCATCGCCTCCATCGTGCCTCGCTCCCATTCCCGCGCGACGACCAGCGAAGTCAGCAGCGTGCCGACGAGTGTCATGACGATGGCGATTGATCCGGGAACAAGGAAATTGCGGCTTGTCAGTTCCGGGTTGAACCAGAAGCGTTGTTCGACAGCAATCGCCGGCGAGCGGCCCACGCCCTCGCTGAAACGCTGGCGCTCCCAGTTGGCGACGGTACCCTGGGCGTAGTTCTGAACGAAATTCGCCGTGTTCGGATCCGAGCCATCGACGATGACCTGGATCGCCGGATGGCGTCCCGCGGCGTGGTCGGCCGCAAAGCCGGCCGGAATCACCAGGATGCCGCGCACGCGGCCGAGCACGAGATCATCCTCGAATTCGCGGCGGTCGTGGCCGTTGACGACGGCGAAATAGCGCGATCCCTGAAAGCTTGCGGCGAGGTCGCGCGTCAGCGGCGTTGCTTCCTCGACCACCAGTCCGACGCGAGTCTGCGTCGTGTCGAGCGAAACGCCGTAGCCGAAGAGGAAGAGCAGGATCAGCGGCAGCACGAAGGCGATCAGAATGCTGCTCGGGTCGCGCACGATCTGATAGCTTTCCTTGCGTACGAGGGCGGTAAAGCGCCTTGCCCTGCCGCCACGCTCCTGAATGCCGTTACTCTTTCGGATCATGCCGCTTCCTCCGCCTCCGAGTCTCGGACGAGCGCGATGAAGGCGTCTTCCATCGTCGGGTCCTGGAGGTCCTTGTTGGCGACGCGCGCCTTCATCTCGTCCGGGGAGCCGAGCGCGATCGACCGGCCGCGATAAATCAGCGATATGCGGTCGCAATATTCCGCCTCGTCCATGAAGTGCGTGGTGACGAGAACGGTCACGCCTTTTTCCACGAGGCCGTTGATATGGGTCCAGAACTCGCGCCGGGTGATCGGATCGACGCCCGATGTCGGCTCGTCGAGAAAGAGCACCTCCGGCTCATGCAGCACGGCGCAGGCAAGCGCCAGGCGCTGCTTCAATCCGAGCGGCAGGTCCTTGGCCGACATGTCGTGGATCGGCCGGAAATCGAAGATCTCAGTCATCAACTCGATGCGCTCGCGGCGTTTCGCGCCGGAAAGCCCGTAGGCGCCCGCAAAGAATTTGAGGTTCTGGATAACGCTGAGATCGCCATAGAGCGAGAATTTCTGCGCCATGTAGCCGAGCCGGTTGCGTGCTTCGGCAGCATCGCGCCTTAGATCGAAGCCGGCGACCCTGCCTTCGCCAGCCGTCGGCTTCAGCAGGCCACACAACATCTTGAAGGTGGTGGATTTTCCGGCGCCGTTCGGACCCAGCAAGCCAAAAATCTGGCCACGCGGGATGTCGAAGGTGATGTTGTCGGCGGCGGTGAAGTCGCCGAAGCGCTTCGTCAGGCCGCGCGCCTCGATCACCGCCTTGCCCTCTTCTGCGGTAAAAGTCCTCTGCGTCTCCGCAAGCCGCGAGCGCCCGCCGGGGCCACCGCCAAGCATGTCGACAAAGGCATCCTCGAAGCGCGGCGGCGTTATGTCGGCACGCCAAGCCGTCGCGGCGCCGTTGCTGGCGAGCGACGGAGGCTCGAGACCCGCCTTCATCACGAGGCGGATCGCCTCGCCCTGAATCACACCGTCGACCACGCTTTCGTCGTCGAGAAGGCGCGCAAGCCTCTCGCGGCGGCGACCGTCGATGCCGCTTACCCGAAAGACGCGCTCCGCCACGCGGCTCGTCATGTCCTGCGGCGCGCCGGCGAAAAGCAGTCTGCCCTGATTGAGCAGGAAGACGTGGTCGCAGGCCTCCGCCTCTTCGAGATAGGCCGTCGACCAGACGACACCGATGCCTTCTGCTGTCAGGTTTTCGACCATCTTCCAGAGATCGCGCCGCGAAATCGGATCGACGCCGACGCCTGGCTCGTCGAGCAGCAGCAGGCGCGGCTTACGCAGGAGCGCGCAAGCGAGACCGAGCTTCTGCTTCATGCCGCCGGAGAGCTTTCCGGCAAGACGCGCCGTGAAGCGCCTGAGATCGGTAAATTCGAGAAGCTCGCCGAACGTAGCAGCGCGCTGGTCCCTGGGCAGGCCGCGCAGGTCGGCATAGAGGTCGAGATTTTCCTGAACCGAGAGGTCTTCGTAGAGGCCGAAGCGTTGTGGCATGTAGCCGATTGCCGCCTGGATGCTCGCCGGATCCGTACGCGTGTCGTAGCCAAGCACCTGGACAGTGCCGGCATCCGGCAGCATGAGCCCGGTCATCAGGCGGATCAGTGTCGTCTTGCCGGCGCCATCGGGGCCGACGAGGCCGGTGATCCGCCCGCCAGCGATCGTACCATCGATGGCGTCGAGCGCAGGCGCCGGAGCACCGAACCGCTTCGTGACACCTGTCAACTGGACGAAGGCGTCGGAGATGGCAGCGCCATCAGGGGCAGCGGCCGTCATGACATCGTCTCCCCGGCCGCCGGCAGATGAATGGTGACCGGCATGCCCTGGCGCAGGTCCGCACCGGGATTGGTGACCACAATCCTGAGCCGATAGACGAGATCCGTCCTGAGTTCAGGTGTTTCGACGGATTTCGGTGTAAATTCCGCAACGGGCGAGATGAAGCCGACGGTCGCATCATATGCCCTGTTGGGGGCGGTGTCCGAGGTCACCTTGACCTTCATACCCGGGTGAATGCGGCCAAGATCGGGTTCTGCGACATAGGCGCGGACCCAGACAGGTTCGGTCAGCGAGAGCACGTAGACATTGTCGGCCGGGGAAACGATGGCGCCGGTCTCGCGGACGCGCGAGAGGACGACGCCGGGGCTTGGCGCGACAAGCTCTGCGTCCTTGAGCGATGTGCGGGCACTTGCGAGCTTCGCCGTGGCCGCATTTACCTGTGCTTGCGCCGTGGCAATGTCCTCCACGCGGCTACCCTCTTCGAGCAGCGCCAAGGCCTCGCGCGCCGAGGTTGCGCGGGCTACCGCGGCGGCGCGCGTGGCGCTCGCCTGATCAAGCTCCGCCTGGGAGATCGCGCCGTTCGGCCGCAGTCGCCGCGCGCGCTCATAGGCGAGGTTGGCGTTTTCGAGCTCGGCGAGGCGCTCCTCATGGACGGCGCGTGCCTGTGCGATTTCCGTGGCGCGCGCGCCGGCCTTGAGCTTGGCGAGCGTGGCGCTCAGGGCCTCGACGTCCGCCTCGGCGGCGTCGACCGCCTGCTCGAACGGCTCGGCGTCGAGCCTGGCAATCACGTCGCCGGCCTTCACGGCGTCGCCCTCGTCGACGCGCAGCTCCGCGATGCGGCCGCTGACGCGGAAGCCGAGCGACACCTGTCGGATATCGACATTGCCGTAAAGAACCGCCTGGCGATTGTCCTCAGCCCAGCCGAACCGCGCCGGCAGGTCGAGCCACCAGCCCCCGGCCGCAAGGGCGGCGAGAAGGAGTGCGGGAACAGCTACTTTCTTCATGACGTGTAGTTCCTTTCAGCGCCGAGCACGGCGACGAGTTCGGCCGCGTGATGGCGCAGGACTTCGAGCTCGTTCGGCCCGGCAGTTTCCCATTCGAGCTGGGCATAGACGGCGGCATGGGCCATCCGAAAGACAAGGATGCTTCCGACGAAGGAAAGCGTCCTCAGCCGAATGTGTTCGGAGGCGGGGTCGTCGCCAAGAATGGTGCCGATCAGCCGTCGTGCCATCTCGATCATCGGCCGCATGATGCTGCCGTAGATGCGCCTAAAAGCCTCGGTCGGCTCCATCTGCTCGCGGATGATGAACCGCGCCCAGCTCTCCGATTGCTCGCTGACGAAGAGCACGATCATCCTCTGAACCATCTGGGTCAGAAAGGCGCGTGCCTCGACAGGAGACATTTCCTCTGCGCGGGCATCGAGTTCTGCGAAGCGCGTGAGAATGGCGGTGCGCAAATCGGCGACATGTCCGCCAATGATCGAGGCGAGGTGCTCCGCGGCGGCGATGTAGAGGCCTTCCTTGCCGCCAAAATAATAGGGAATGGCCTGCAGATTGACGCCCGCCTTATCGGCGAGCGTGCGGGTCGTCGCGCCATCGAAACCATAGCGTCCGAAGACGTCGATGGAGGCGTTGAGGAGCTTCTCCCGCGTGGCGTCGCCGCGGTCAGCGCGAGGTTGTGGATTGGGTTCGTTGTTCTTCATCATATGCCCAAATTAGATCATTCAGGTGATTAAGTCAATCGAATGAATTCGCGCAATATATGGGTATGAACAGAAGGGCTCACGGGTCGGATGTGGCCGTCTGGATCCCATCTGGATCAAAGGGAAATGGGAAGAAGAAGGCCGGCACACTGCCAGCTTCAAGCTGCCCAAAGGCTCAGGCGACGTTCCGCGATGCCTCGGCGCTGTCGAGCCGCCGCTGGAACAAGGCTCCGATGAGGTCGGACAGCGTCACGATGCCGAGCACGCGGTTGCCCGCATCGACCACCGGCATATGACGCAGGCCCGTCTCGGCCATCGATGGCACGAGCTTGGCGATCATGGTTTCCGGCAGAGCCGACTGGATACGTCGCGTCCGACGGTCGAGCCATTTTGCGAAACTGATCTTAAGCTGCGGCGGCGAAATCGATCGTGACCTTCGTCCCCTGATCGGGCGCGGTGTCGATCGCGATCTTTGCCTTATGCAACTCGCTGATCCGGTGAACGATCTTCAGGCCGAGACCGAGTTGGCCGGAGCGCTTGACGTAGCCGAGATCTTCATGATGCTCCGGCAAATTGACCAGCCCATTGCCATTGTCCTCGACTGAGACCAGTGGGCCGGGGCCGCAGGTCACCACGATGCGGGTGCCCGGCGGATTATGCTTTACGGCATTCTCGATCAGGTTGCGCAGCATGTTTTCGACGAGTGCGGGGATGACGGTGACCGGCGTCGTGCCGTGGTCGACGAATTCGATCGACTTTTCCTGATCGAACACGAACGGCGCCGTCATCTCCGTGACCTCGGCGCCGATCTGGGAGAGATTAGCACGCTGATAGGCGGAGGGATCGACCGCATCGGCCCGGGCAAGCGACGTCAGTTGCTCGAGGATATGCGTGAGCGCGTCGAGATCGCGTTCGGCATTGCGTGCACGCGGGTCGGCGATGCGGCTCAGTTCCATCTTTGCGATCGAGACGGGCGTGCGTATCTCGTGGGCGATCGAGGAGGAAAACACCTTTTGCGACTGGATGAGATCGGCGACACGGGCCAACAGTCGATTGACGGCGCTGACAAGACGTTCGATTTCCTGCGGCATGCGGGCTGCCGGCAGGCGCGCGCCGCTGTCGCGCGGGTCGATCGCATCAGCCGCCTTGGCAGCCACCGCCACCGGGCGCAGAGCGCTGCGTATAGACCAGATGGTTGCGCCGATGACGAGGCAGAACATCAGCGTCATCGGTACGATCATCGAATCGAACATTTCATGAAACAGGGCGCTGTACATGAAGCCGTTCGGGTCATTGAGAATTGCAAGCTCGACAAGAACCGGCACGCCTTCGCGCTCGAAGGAATGGCCTCCGGCGACGCTGAAGGGCTTGCCCGGCTCGATCAACCGTTTCCAGAAATTCGGTACATTGACGCTCAAGGGCAGAAAGTGCGCGGCGCATTCTGTCGTGCAATTGGAAAAGAGCGCCGAGCCGGAGGCTGTGCGCACCCGGACATAGATCGCGCCATCTCGGCCGTGGCGTTCCAGATAACGCTCGCGCAATTCATGATCGGGCTTGTAGGTCAGGACGCCGTCCCGGTTCACGATCCCCCTTGATAGGGTCTCGGTCTCCTGCTGCAGCATGAGCACGCTGAGCTTGTCGTCGTCGAACCAATAGTCGGCAAAGACGACGCCGATCTGCAGCACCATCGCGAGAAGCGAGAAGGCGATGATGCGGCGCGCGACGATACCGATCAGCGACGGTCTTCTTCTTTTCATGAACCCGTCCTGAGCAGGTAGCCAATTCCGCGTACGGTCTCGATCTGTACTCCGGTTGCGAGCGGCTGCAGCCGTTTGCGCACCCTGGAAACCGCAAGTTCCAGTGCGTTGGAACTGATCTCCTGCCCGTATTCCGAAAGCGCCGTCTCGAGCCTGCGCTTCGGAACGACGCGGCCGACCTCGCGCATCAGGATCTCCATCAGGGAGCGCTCGCGCGGAGGCAGCGGCACGAGGGCGCCGTCACAGGTAAGGTCGGCCGTCGCCGGATCGTAGCGCAAGGCACCGGCCTCCAATACCGGCTGTATTGCATGCGGGTTGCGCCTCAGCATGGCCCGGCAGCGCGAGAGCAATTCGCGATGATGGAAGGGTTTGACGAGATAATCGTCGGCGCCGGCGTCGAGCCCTATGATGCGTTCATCGACCGAACCTCGGGCGGTTATGATCAACACCGGAAGCCCGGGATGCTCACGCCGGATCCACTTCAGAAGGTCGAGACCGTCACCGTCCGGCAAACCGAGGTCGAGAAGCACGAGATCGTGTTCCTGCGCGGCGATTGCCGCCTCGGCATCG
This sequence comes from Sinorhizobium garamanticum, assembly GCF_029892065.1. NCBI lineage: Bacteria > Pseudomonadati > Pseudomonadota > Alphaproteobacteria > Hyphomicrobiales > Rhizobiaceae > Sinorhizobium > Sinorhizobium garamanticum. The sequence continues at coordinate 90,542 of NZ_CP120374.1, forward strand.
TGAAGTGTTGAGACCGCATCAAGTCGCCAGCCGGCATCGCGCATCGTCTCTCCCACGAGTTCAATCAGACGAGGGCTGTCTTCTACGAGAAGGAGGCGCATGGAGTTCCTGAAATCAAGCCTTGCTCAGGCCGGCGGCGATCGACCATATGCGGTTTTCCTCGAGGTGCCAACGTTCGACGGGGGCGGCAGAAGTACGCAAGTGGGGAGGTGAATGCCCCTGCAAAACAAACCGCTCAGGCTGTCAAATAGCTGTCCGATTGTTCAAAAAAATGCCGGCCCGTACCGCGGTACAATCCCGGCCATCTCCGACAGGACTTCGACAGCTTGCCCGCCGTACTGCCGAAGGACTTGAGACGTGGCGGCGATTCGGCTGCACGCCGCCAAGGACAGCCGGTGCGCGCTTCAGTAGCGCCCCGGCCTGTTCGTCCTTTTGGAGATGAGTGTTTTGACCTTTTCAAGAATTCGCCGGCCCGAGATCGGCAGCGTAGCCTTGAGCGCCATCGCCGCCGCTTATCTGCTTCTGGCGACCAACAATTCCTTCTGGGCCCATGCCGAGTGCTATTTCGGTACTTCGAAAGCGGGCCTGCTGTTATTCGGCGCGGCGCTCTTCCTGGCGCTGTTCTCCATACTGATCCCCCTGTCAGTCAAATATCTGATGAAGCCGGCACTGATCTTCCTCATCGTGGTATCGGCTTCCACTTCCTATTTCGCCGACGTATTCGGCGTCATTATCGATAGGGACATGATCGGCAACGCCGCCGTTACGACACCGGCCGAGGCCAGTCATCTCCTGACGGGCAGTCTTGCGCAACACCTGGTGGTCTATGCCCTGGTCCCCTCGCTCATCGTGGCGTGGGTCAAGATCCGTCATCGTCGCTTCCTGCCAAAGTTTATCGTCAATTTTCTTTTCGTGACCGTCGCGCTCTTTGCCGCTGGTGGCCTGATCTATTCCAACTTCGCCACGTTTGCCTATGTGCTGCGCGAGCACACGGATCTGATGAAAAGGTTCAATCCCACCGGGCCGCTTGTCGCGGCGGCACGCTACGGCCTGTCGACCTACCGGGAGCGCAATCTCGTTGTCCAACCACTCGGCACTGACGCACACCAAGGCGGTCGTATTGCACACGTCGGAAAGCCTGTGGTCGTTGTCGTTGTTGCCGGGGAGACGGCCCGGGCGATGAACTTCTCGCTCGACGGTTACGGCCGCGAGACCAATCCGGAACTCAAGGCGCTCGGCGTCGTCAACTACCCCAATACGACGAGCTGTGGCACGGCGACGGCAGTCTCGCTGCCCTGCATGTTTTCGGTCTACCCGCGTGCCGAATACAGCGACTGGAAGGCGCGCTCGACCGAGAACCTTGTCAACGTCCTCACCCACGCCGGTGTATCCGTGAGCTGGTGGGACAACAACACCGGCAGCAAAGGCATCGCCGATCTCATCAGCTTCGCCAGCATGACGAAACAGAAGAACAGCCCACTGTGCAGGAAGGGCGAGTGCCTCGATGAAATCTTCCTCGAGGAATTGGATCGCAAGCTCGGCGCCACGACCGGAAACAGCGTCATCGTCCTGCACCAGCTCGGCAGTCACGGACCGTCCTACTATCTACGCTATCCCGAGGCTTTCCGCCGCTTTACGCCCGACTGCCGCACGCCTGAACTGATGCGTTGCACCACCGCCGAGATCATCAATGCCTATGACAACACCATCCTCTACACCGATCACGTTCTCGCAAGCGTCGCAAAGCTCTTGGAAAAGCATCAGGATCGCCTTGCCGGTGCGATGATCTACATGTCGGATCACGGCGAGTCACTCGGCGAGAACGGCATCTATCTGCACGGCGCGCCCTATGCCATCGCGCCGAAGGAGCAGACCCAGGTGCCCTTCGTCGCCTGGTTCTCCAAACCGTACCAGGCGGCGATGGGGGTCGACACCGGCTGCCTCGCCAAGCAGAGCGATCAGCCGAGATCACACGACAATCTGTTCCACACGGTGCTCGGAATGATGGACGTCGAGACCAAGATCTACAACCGCGCGCTCGACACGTTCGCTTCGTGTACGCGGCCCGATAAGCGAAAAGCTAGGCCCGGATTTCACGCCGTGGACAGCCAATCGATTGCCGACCCGGCTTCGCGGGGTGCTCTGACGCATGGTTGAACGTCAGTCGCTGGGCGAAGCTGTCGGCCGGCCTGCAAATCTGATAGACTCGACGAATAAAGACGCCACCCGGGCGTTTGTAGCTGGCCGCTGGGCGCCTGATCCAGTTCATCGCGACCTTCGCGGCACATGCGCGGAAGGAGGGATCGATCGATGCAGTTCGTCGGGATTCAGGTCTATGCGGAGCGCGGCGGCAAGACGGGTTTCACGGTCGAATTCGTAGGCGCGACCGGAGAGATTGTTTCGGTTTCCTGCCCGCAGAACGCCGAAGGTACCCTCAACCGACTTAACGTCGTCGCACGGGCAAAGCAGATTCTTGCCGCGGCCATCGAAGCGGACGAGGCTCTTCCCGGCATCATCGGGACGAGACGGTCTCCATCGGTCCCGGAAGGTGCGCTTGCCAATGCGCGCCAGTCGCACGATCAGCATGCGATGGAAGAGCAACTGGAGGAGGGTCTCGAAGATACGTTTCCTGCAAGCGATCCCGTGTCGATCGTCAGTTCCGCGATCCCGAAGGGCTCCTCGCACGGTTGAAGGGCGTCACAGGACTTGAGAAGGCTGCCGTAACATTTTGAGTTTCCGTGCATTTTTTCAGAATTTGGATTCTCTTCGGGAAAAATATGCGCTAGAGCTTGTGCCCCACAACCGGCGCCACCACATTCGGCAGCCCCCATTACCAGCGACGGTCGACTCTCATCCAGCGGAGAACGCCGCGCCGGATGAGTGCAGGAGATCCAATGCATGAATGCCCGACGTCTTACCTTCGCGGTCGGTGACATTCACGGATGCCTGGCACAGCTCGAGGCCTTGCTGGCAAGTATCGAATCCGCCGTGCCGGGCGGCAGGATCATATTCCTCGGCGATCTGATCGACCGGGGACCAGAGAGCCGCGGTGTGGTCGAGCGGATAATGGCGGGGCCGACCAAGCCCGGCTGGGAATGGCTCACCCTTAAGGGCAATCATGAGGACATGCTGCTGGCCGCGCGACGAGGCCATGCCGAGATGAGCACGTGGCTCATGAACGGCGGCGACGAGACCATGGCATCCTATGGCGGGGCAATACCCTTGAGCCATCTCGTCTGGATGGCGGAGAGGCCGTCAATCATCGTTGATCAATATCGCATTTTTGCGCATGCCGGGGTCGACGAGAACATTCCGCTGGACCAGCAGGGAGACGACATCCTGCTTTGGATCAGAACGCCGCCGAACCATTCCGGCGACTACTGGGGCAAGCATCTGTGCCATGGCCATACGCCGAGCCGAAGCAATCCCAGGACAGTCGGCAACAGGACCAATGTCGATTCCGGAGCCGTTTTCGGCGGCGTGCTTTCGTGCGCCGTCTTCGACGATGACAAGCCGGGCGGCCCGATCGGCTTTCTCGTCGCCGAGAGCGTAGACGGCTAGGCGCGCACCACTGCGCCGCGCGTCTTATCAGACGGGGCAAAGGTCACTGTCGCACTTTGAACTGCTGCATGTTTTGTCCCTAAATCTGGTACGATTTAAGGAAACATGCAGTAGTCATTTCCACGTGAACGAGCATTGTACTGCAGCGGGCAAGGCGATACGTGTGCGCCTATCGCTCGTATCCATCATTTAAGGGGACTGGCTTGGATCATTTGAATTCATCGCTTTTCACAAAAAGATTTGCCGCCCTTTTGTTCGATATGGATGGGACGTTGCTCAACTCGATGGCCGTCATCGAAAGGGTGTGGGGAGCCTGGGCAATTCGCAACGGGGTCGATTGCGAAATTCTGATGAAGTCCATGCATGGCGTGCGCGCGGCCGATGTGATCCGCACACTGGGCCTCGCGGTCGACGCAGAACATGAGGCGCGCGAACTGGCCGCCGCGGAAATCGCGGACGTCGAGGGCATCGTCGAAATTCCCGGCGCGATCGCTTTTCTGAACTCCCTGCCACCAGAGAAATGGGCGATCGTCACCTCGGCGCCGCTCGAACTCGCCGTTCGCCGCCTTGCCGCCGCAGGGATACCGACACCGCGGCTGATGGTAACCGGTGAAGACGTCTCGGCCGGCAAACCCGACCCGCAAGGCTACCTTCTTGCGGCCGGAAGGCTCGGCGTCAGCGCAGAGGACTGCCTCGTATTCGAGGACGCTCCGGCCGGCATTCTTGCAGGAAGGGCCGCAGGGGCGGAGGTCGCGGTCATCACCGGCGCCCATGTAGCGGCCGCCGACACGCCTCATCTCACGCTCGCGCACTACGCGGACATCGAAGCCCGCCTCGGCGATGACGGGCGTATGTCTCTGCATCGGCGCTAACGAGCCACGTTGGTTTTCATAACGTACACAATGGCTTTGGACGCGCGGCCGCGGCGCACTCTGCCATCGCCTCGCAAGCGCTCAGGCCAGTCTATCGACGCCGACGCCGCGCGCCGTCTGCGTTCGGCAATATATTCTATAAATATTGTAGACATTAAATCGACTTTTCTTACCGCGACATTCGCCACCGGGCACAATCACAAACTGTGGCCATAGAGCCGGCGACCGGATGCGAGCGCTGAGAGGCGGACGAGATGGGAAAGACATTGATTGTTCCAGGACTTTTCGGCTCCGGCGAGGGGCATTGGCAACGTCACTGGCTCGCCGATCACCCGACCGCCGCCATCGTTGAACAGCAGGATTGGAACCGTCCGGCGTTTGCACGCTGGCGGGCGGCGCTGGAAGCGGAAATCGCAAGACATGAAACGGTCGATCTGGTGGGGCACAGCCTCGGCTCGGTTCTCGTGGCAACCTTGGCGGACAGGCCTCTTGCCAAACGCGTGAGAAGTGCCCTCCTGGTCGCGCCATGCGATCTTGAGTAAACGGAGCGGCTGCATCCCGGCGCAATCGACTTCAGGGTGATGCCACATCGGCTGCTGCCGTTCCCCAGTCTTGTCGTCGGCAGCCTCAACGATCCTTACATGCCGTTCGATCGCCTGAAGTCGCTTTCCGAAAAATGGGGCAGCCATCTCATCGATCTCGGCCACGCGGGCCACATCAACGTCGCGAGTGGTTTCGGCCGCTGGTCCCATGGCTACGAGCTGCTCAAGCTGTTGAACAGTACGAAAGGTCTTAAGCCCCAAGCCACTGCAACAATGAAAAGTGCGGAATCGCGTTCTGTCGTCGATGCCGACATCCGAAAGACGCTGCCTCACCCGCCTTCGAGCCGCACGGATGGCGAAAAATCTTCCAATCCACGATTGAACGCTCGAACGCTTGCAGACATTCCCCTCGCAATTCGTCCGGTCCTCGTTGACACGCCGCCAAACGCCCACTCGCTGCAAATGCCCGCGGGATGGTGATTCTTACGGCTGGCGGCGACTTCGACCTCATCACCGAACGCCGGCTCGTCCCGAGACGCGAAAGACGAGGTCCTGCCCGCTCGCGAGCCTGCCGTGTAACAGGCTCTCCGCACCCCACCAGCTCGATACGGTCGACGCGCACCGTCGCTTCGAAGGCGCGGACCTCCGCGTGATCCGCTACGACCGCCAGGTCTTCGGGCCTGGCTGTATTGAGAGAAGCAGACTCACCATACCGGGCTCATCTTGTTGGCTGCGTACGGGGGTGTTGTTAGCTGCGTACGGGGTGCCTTGACATCTCGTCATACCTGTATTCCAATATAAAGCATCATACAACATAATTATGGAATAATAAGAGAGGAACGGACATGAAGTCAGCTAAGCTTGCATTGCTTTTCGGCACGGCGCTCGTCGCGTCGGGGTCATTCGCCTTCGCGGAGCAGGAAGGGGGAGGAGTGATCAATGTTGCGACGGTTGGTGAGCCGCCGACACTCGATCCGATGGCCTCGACCGCCGATCTCGTCGGTATTGTCTCGCAGCACATCTTCGAAACACTCTATACGTTCGACAAGGACTGGAAGCCGACGCCGCTGCTTGCCGCCGGCATGCCGGACATCAGCGCCGACGGCAAGACCTACACGATCAAGCTGCGCTCGGGTGTCAAGTTCCACGACGGCACCGACCTGGATTCCAAGGACGTCGTCGCCTCGCTCGATCGCTGGATGAAGACGGCATCGCGCGGCAAGCAGACCGCAGCGACGATCGCCGGGGTCGAAGCGGTCGACCCGCTGACCGTCAAGATTTCGCTCAACGCGCCCTATGCGCCGCTCGTCTCGCTACTCGCTTTTAACAATTCGGCTGCGATCGTGCTTCCCTCGGAGAAGCAGGCCGAGCCGATGGTCGATTTCATCGGAACCGGCCCCTACAAGCTCAAGGAGCGCAAGGCCGACCAATATATCCAGCTCGAACGCTTTGACGGCTACGCTTCGCCCGAGGGTAAAGCCAACGGTTATGGCGGTGCACGTCATCAATATGCCGACGAGATCCGCTTCGTGCCCGTACCGGATCCGAACACGCGCATCGAGGCCGCCGTTTCCGGTCAGTACGACTATGTCGATTCGCTCCCGGTCGAATCCCTCGAACGCGTGAAGGGCTCCAGTGCTTCCGAGCCGGTGATGCTGCAACCCTTCGGCTGGCCGGTCTTCGTTTTGAACTCCGGCAACGGCATCACGAAGAACCAGGAGTTGCGCAAGGCGATCCGCGCGGCACTCAGCATGGAAGACATGATGGCGGCCGCCTTCGGGAGCACCGATTTCTACGCACTCGACGCCGCACTCTATCCGGCGCAATATTCCTGGCGCACCGATGCGGGAACCGACGGCAACTACAATATTGCCGACCCGGAAAAGGCAGCCGAGCTTCTGACGGCGGCGGGCTACCAGGGTGAGCCGCTTAGGATCCTGACAAGCCGGCAATACGAGTTCCATTACAAGATGGCGCAGGTTGCGGCGGAATATCTGAAACTCGCCGGCTTCACCGTGGACCTGCAGGTGGTCGACTGGGCGACGCTCACCCAACGCCGCGCCGATCCGACGCTCTGGGACATCTATATTACCCACAGCCCCTTCCTGCCGGAGCCGGCGCTCATCGGCATGATGTCAACTAAGGCGCCGGGCCAGTGGGACACACCGGCGCGCGCCAAGGCCGTCGATGCCTTCAACGCCGAATCCGACCCGGCCAAGCGTGTGACGCTCTGGGCGGACGTGCAGAAGGTGATTTACGAAGAAGTGCCCTTCATCAAGATCGGCGACTTCAATGCCTTGTCTGCGAAGTCGAAGACGCTGGATGGCGTCTCGCCGGCACCCTGGCCCTACTTCTGGAACGCTTCGATCAAGAAGTGAGGCTTGCACCTGAGCCCTCCGGCGAGCTTCACGCTCGCCGGAAGGTGCTGCGTGCCTGAGAGGAGTTCGAGGTCACCATGATACGCTACATCCTTCAGCGCCTTTTCGGCATGATCGTCGTCATGGCGCTTGTCGTCACGATCGTGTTCGTCATCGTGCGCGTGACGCCGGGCGACCCGGCCGCCGTGATGCTCGGGCCGGAAGCCACCCAGGAAGACATTGCCGCGCTGCGCAGCCGCCTCGGCCTCGACCGGTCGCTGGCCCTGCAATATGTCTATTACATAGGCCAACTCCTCCAGGGTGATCTCGGCCAGTCGATCTTTCTCAACCAGCCGGTGACGTCGGCGCTCGCCCAACGGGCCGAGCCGACTTTCTTCCTCACGCTGTTCTCGATCCTGATCGCGAGCGCCATCGCGCTGCCGATCGGCATTTATGCCGCCTATCGGCGCGGCTCGCTCGTGGACCAGGCGGCGACGACGCTGGCTATGCTTGCCGCAAGCGTGCCGAGCTTCTGGCTCGGTCTCATCCTCATCCAGGTCCTCGCCGTGCGGCTCGGCTGGTTCCCGGTCTCGGGCTATGGCGGACCCGGCTCCTCGTTCCTGGAGCGCATGTATCACCTGACACTGCCGGCGATCGCGCTCGGCGTCGTCTCCTCGGCACTCATTCTGCGCTTCACCCGCGCCTCGATGCTCGACGTGCTCGGCGACGATTTCATCCGCACCGCCCGTGCCAAGGGCCTTGGCGAACGGCGCGTGGTGATGAAGCACGCGCTGAAGAACGCGCTGATACCGATCCTCACCATCGTCGGGCTCACTGCAGCGGTACTGATCTCCGGCGCCGTCGTCACCGAGACCGTCTTCGGCCTGCCGGGCGTCGGCAATCTCGTCGTCTCCGCGGTGCTGCGGCGCGACTATCCGGTGATCCAGGGCGCGCTGCTGGTGATCGCTGCACTCTACGTGCTCATCAATTTTGTGATCGACATGCTCTATCTCCTCGTCGACCCAAGGGTGCGCTACTGATGTCTGCCACCGTATCAAACCCCGTACCGAGCGAAGGCCGGAAATTCCTGCGGCGCCTCTTCAGGCGCAAGACAGTCGCCTTCGGGCTTGTCGTTCTCACGGTCTTCGTGCTGCTCGCCATCGTCGCGCCGATCGTCGCGCCTTATGCCCCCGGCAAGCTCTCGATCGTCAACCGACTGTCGCCGCCAAGCCTGCAGTGGTTCTTCGGCACGGACGAGTTCGGCCGCGACGTGTTCTCGCGCACGATCTATGCCGGTCGGCTTTCGCTTCTCGTCGGCGCCGCCGTGGTGGCGCTTGCAGCCGTGATCGGCGTGGTCATGGGGCTCATCGCCGGCTTTTTCCCCCGGCTCGACACGCCGATCGCCCGGCTGATCGACGCCATGATGGCCTTTCCGGACATCCTGCTCGCGATCGCGCTCGTCGCCGCTCTCGGCCCGTCGCTGACGACTGTGATTGTCGCCTTGAGTGTCGTCTATGCACCGAGGCTCGCGCGTGTGGTGCGCGCTTCCACGCTGGTGATACGCGAACTGCCCTATATCGAAGCGGCTCGCGCGCTCGGCATCTCGACGCCGCACATCATGACGCGGCACGTGCTGCGCAATCTTGTCTCGCCGATCCTTGTGCAGGGCACTTTCCTCTTCGCCCACGCCATGCTCGCCGAAGCCGGACTCTCTTTCCTTGGCGTCGGCGTCAGCCCTGAAATCCCGACCTGGGGCACGATGATTGCCGCGGGCCGTCAATATATCGGACAGGCCGACTGGGTGACGCTGTTTCCCGGCATCGCCATCGTGCTCTCGGTCCTGTCCCTCCAGATGGTGGGCGATGGTCTGCGTGACCTGCTCGACCCCCGCCTCAGAAAGGACCTCTGATCCATGCCAAACGGTACCGCTGAGCCCATTCTCATCAGCAATGTCAAACCCATCGCCTTCGCCGCGCCGGCGCCCGCCGAAACGATCGACATCCTCGTCGGCGCCGATGGGAAGATCGCCGCTGTCGGAAAAGGCCTTTCCGTCCCGGAAGGCGCGCGCCGTATCGACGGCAAGGGCGCCTGGATCTCGCCCGGCTGGATCGACCTCCATGCCCATATCTGGCACGGCGGCACCGACATTTCCGTGCGCCCTGAGGTCTGCGGCCTGGAGCGCGGCGTCACGACGATCGTCGATGCCGGCTCGGCGGGTGAGGCGAACTTCCACGGCTTCCGCGAATACATCATCGAGCCGTCGCGCGAGCGCATCAAGGCGTTCCTCAATCTGGGCTCCATTGGTCTCGTCGCCTGCAACCGCGTGAGCGAGCTCAGCGACATCCGCTCGATCGACATCGACCGCATCATCACCTGCTACGAGGCGAACCGCGAGCACATCGTCGGGCTCAAGGTTCGCGCGAGCCACGTCATCACCGGCTCCTGGGGCGTGACACCGGTCAAGCTCGGCAAGAAGATCGCCAAGATCCTGAAGGTCCCGATGATGGTGCATGTCGGCGAGCCGCCGGCGCTTTACGACGAAGTGCTCGAAATCCTCGGACCTGGTGACATCGTCACGCACTGCTTCAACGGCAAGGCCGGCAGCAGCATCATCGAGGACGAGGATCTGTTTGCGCTCGCCGAACGCTGCGCCGGTGAAGGCATCCGCCTCGACATCGGCCACGGCGGCGCCTCGTTCTCCTTCCGGGTTGCCGAGGTCGCAATCGCGCGCGGCCTCATGCCCTTCTCGATCTCCACCGACGTGCATCTGCGCAGCATGAACCAGTCGGTGTGGGACCTTGGCACGACTATGTCGAAGCTCCTGAGCGTCGGCATGCCCTTCGAAAAGGTCGTCGAGGCGGTGACCCATGCGCCGGCCTCGGTCATCCGCCTGCCAATGGACGACCTGCTGGGGGTCGGCGCCCGCGCGGACTTCACCATTTTCGACCTGGTCGATTCCGATCTGAAGGTCTTCGACTCGCTCGGCGCCGAGGCCCATCTCAGCCGCCTTTTCGAACCGCGCTTTGCCGTGATCGGCAGCCACATGGTCGCGGCCAACCGCTATCAGCCGCAGCATGCCGAATGCCCCGACCATAGCCACGGCTTCAGCTACCGTTGAAGCAGACAGAAGAACAGAAACCTGACAGGAATTCGCGTGAATAGCTTGGACCAGAAGAAAGCGGATCATGCGCCGGCCTCACCCTATGAGCGCCTGGCCGTCCTCGGCATCGATCTTCCGCCGGCGCCGCCGCCGATCGCCAATTTCGTGACGCATGTCCGGGAAGGCAACATCCTCTACCTTTCCGGCCAGGGCCCGCGCGAGGTCAACGGCCACCTGCATTCCGGCAAGGTCGGCGCCGAAGTGGATGTCGAATGCGCCTACGACCATGCCCGGCTGACGGGTATCAACCTGCTTGCGGTGATGCACGATGCGCTCGGCGATCTCGGCCGGGTCAAGCGCATCGTCAAGATCCTCGGCATGGTGAACGCCGTGCCGGAATTTCGCGAACACCCACGGGTGATCAACGGCTGCTCGGACCTGATGATCGACGTTTTCGGCGAGGCGGGCCAGCATGCGCGCTCGGCGGTCGGTTTCGGGTCTCTGCCCGGAAACATCACCGTCGAGATCGAAGCGATCGTCGCGCTTCACGACTGACAGCGAAGGAGGCGATCAATGGCTGCGCCAGCCCATCATCTTCTCGATCCGCTCGGCGGAAACCTGGACGCGGCGGGCGTAGTAATCCCGGTCGTCGAGGACCTTCTGTTCGGGCAGGACAATGGAGATGGTCGCGACGCAACTTCCCTTGTCGTCGAGGATCGGCGCGGCGACGCAGGCAACGGCATAATCGGATTCGCCCGCCTGGATGGAGAGCTTTGCCGCAAGCGCGCTTTCCGCCTGTGCCGAAAGGGTCGCGGGGTCGATGTCGGCACGGCCGGTCGGCGAGGAGCGGGCGCAGCGGCGAAAGAGTTCGAGCCGCTCGTCAGCCGGAAGATGCCCGACCAACAGCCGCCCCGATGCGGTCCAGTTGAGCGGCACACGCGTGCCGACGCGCGACGTGACCTGGAAATGACCCGGGCCGTCGGCCATGGCGAGGACCTGCATGTAGTCGCCGTCGCGGCCGCAGAGCTGGATGGTTTCGGAAACCTCGCGACCGAGATCGTGCATCTCGCGTGTAGCGACACCCAGGAAATCGAGCGAACGGGCATAGGCGAGGCCATAGTGGTAAAGACGGTCGCCGAGCCAGACCGACCCGTCCGCGTCGCGGCTGAGCAGGTTTTTCTCCACCATGTCATCGACGGTCACGTAGATGGTGGAAAGCGGTGCGCCGACAGCCTTGGCGATCGCATAGACGCCGCTCGGCGAACCGGTTTCGTACAGGAAGTCGAGCACTTGCAGCGCCCGGTCCATGCCGCTCACGCGCGAGCGGCGCGCCTTGCCACTCGGCCCTGCATCGACTTCGGCTTCAATCGCGTTGCTGTCCACGTCTTTGCTCCCGTACTGCGCCAGATGCGCCTCGATGTGCACAAAGCGGACGCTCCGTTTGCCGAGGACGTTGGAATGTCGACGCAGCAGGGGCGGAGCCGTCGCTCACTTAGCATTATTATGGTAGATATTCCGCAAAAACGGAATACTGCCTCGCATGCGAGAAAATCTGATGGAGACCACTATGCCTGACCGCGACATCCGCGATGCCCTCGGACTTCGTCCCGTAATCAACGTATCCGGCACAATGACAAGCCTTGGCGCATCGATCGTGGTTCCGGAAGCGATCGCGGCGATGACAGCCATACTGCCGCAATTCGTGGAGATCAACGACCTGCAACGCAAGGTAAGTCCCGTGATCGCGCGACTGACGGGCGGTGAGGCGGGCTTCGTCACCGCGTCCTGCTCTGCCGGCATCAGCCTCGCCGTCGCCGGCGCAATGACGGGCGACGACATCGCCGCGATCGAACGCCTGCCGGATACGGCAGGGCTCAAGAACGAAGTCATCATCCAGATGGGCCACGTGGTCAGCTATGGTGCGCCGGTGGACCAGGCGATCCGCCTCGCCGGCGCCAGGCCCATACTCGTCGGCCAGGCGACCTCGACCCATCGCTACCACATCGAAGGGGCGATCAACGAGCGCACCGCCGCCGCTGTCTACGTCGTCTCCCACCACGTCGTGCAATACGGTCTGGTGGGCCTCAGCGAATTTGCGGAAGTCTGCCATGCCAAGGGCGTGCCGGTTATCGTCGACGCGGCCTCCGAATATGATCTCAGGGGCTTCCTCGCGGCCGGCGCGGATATCGCGCTCTATTCCGGCCACAAGTTCCTGGGCGGTCCGACCTCGGGCATCATCGCCGGCTCGAAGGCACTGGTGCGCAACGCCTTCCTGCAAAACCTCGGCATTGGCCGCGGCATGAAGGTAGGCAAGGAAAGCATGCTTGGCGTCATGGCGGCGCTTGAAGCCTGGGAGAAGCGCGACCACGCCGGCATCCGCGCATGCGAAACCAGCTACCTCCACCTCTGGCGGGACACGCTCGAGGGCCGCCCCGGGGTCAAGCCGGTGATCGAGCCTGACCCGACCGGCAACCCGCTCGACCGTTTGCGTGTGAACATCACGCCTGAGGAGGCCCATATCACCGCCTGGGATCTGGCGGATGCGCTCGCCCGTGGCACGCCACCGGTGATCGTGCGCGACCACGAGGTCGAGCACAACTATTTCTACCTCGACCCCTGCAACCTGCATCCGGGACAGGAGACGCTTGTCGCCGAGCGGCTCGCCGCCGAGCTCACCAAGGCGAGGAATTCGAATGAGATCATCGCCACGCCGCTTGCCGAGCGTAACGCACGTCGCTTCGCAAGCCTCAAGCGTTGGCCCGATTGAAGCGTACGCGACCACCGAGCAGAACCTTAAGGGATGTTAGACATGGCCCACTCCGACACGCAGACTGTCCGCCAGACGGCGCCCGTTCTTTCTGTCGAGAACCTGACGACCTCGTTTCTTGTCGGCGGCGCCTGGAAGCCGGTGGTGCGCGACATTTCCTTTTCGGTGGCGCCCGGCGAGACGGTCGCCATCGTCGGCGAGTCGGGCTCGGGCAAGAGCGTCACGTCGCTGTCGATTATGCGCCTGTTGCAGACGGACACGAGCCGCACCGAGGGGCGTGTGATCCTCGGTGGGCGCAACATCCTAGACCTTCCCGAAAGCGCGATGCGCAAGGTCCGCGGCAATGACGTCGCGATGATCTTCCAGGAGCCGATGACCAGCCTCAACCCGCTGTTCACGATCGGCGATCAGATCTCCGAGGCGCTCCTGTGTCACCGGTCGATGACGAAAGCCGAGGGCAGGGCCGAGACCATCCGGCTTCTCGACAAGGTGCGCATTCCCTCGGCAGCCTCGCGTTTCGACGAATATCCGCATCGTCTCTCCGGTGGCATGCGCCAGCGCGTGATGATCGCCATGGCATTGGCGAGCCGGCCGAAGCTGTTGATCGCCGACGAGCCGACCACCGCCCTCGACGTGACCATCCAGGGGCAGATCCTCGACCTGATCAAGGTGCTGCAGGAAGAGGAGGGGACGTCCGTGCTCTTCATCACCCACGACATGGGTGTCGTCGCCGAGATTGCCGACCGCACGGTCGTCATGTATCGCGGCGACGCGGTCGAGACCGGCAAGACGGAGGATATCTTCCTTCGCCCCAAACATGCCTATACCAGGGCGCTGCTTTCCGCCGTGCCGATGCTGGGCTCGATGAAGGGCGAGGCGCAGCCACTGCGTTTTCCTATGGTCGACAGCGCCACCGGCCTGCCGGATGTGCCCACACAGGGCGCCAACACCGTTGCGACGGATCAAAGACCAATCCTGGAGGTGACGAACCTCGTCAAGCGCTTCGACGTCCACGCCGGCCTGCTCGGCAAGCTGCAGGGCAGGGTGCATGCGATCGAGAATGTTTCCTTCAGCCTTAAGCAGGGGGAGACGCTTTCGCTCGTCGGCGAATCCGGCTGTGGCAAGTCGACGACGGGGCGAGCGATCATGCGCCTGATCGAGCCGCAGAGCGGTTCCGTCATGCTCGACGGCAAGGACGTGCTCGCCATGGACCGCAAGGCGCTCCGCGAAATGCGTCGGACCATGCAGATGATTTTCCAGGACCCCTTCGCCAGCCTCAACCCGCGCATGACCGTCGGCGCTGCGATTGCCGAGCCCTATTTGGAACACAAGCTCGGCTCCCCGAAACAGGCCCGCGAAAAGGTCGTCGACCTGCTCGAGCGCGTCGGGCTTCAGCCGGACATGGCATCACGCTACCCACACGAGTTTTCCGGCGGCCAGCGCCAACGCGTCTGCATCGCCCGCGCTCTGGCGCTCGATCCCAAGGTCATCGTCGCCGACGAGTCCGTGTCTGCTCTGGACGTGTCGATTAAGGCACAGGTCATCAATCTTCTGCTCGAGCTGCAGGCGAGCCTTGGGCTTGCCTATCTCTTCATCTCCCACGACATGGCGGTCGTCGAACGCGTCAGCCATCGGGTTGCGGTCATGTATCTCGGCGAGATCGTCGAGATCGGCCCACGCGCCCAGGTCTTCGAGAACCCGCAGCATCCCTATACGAAGAAGCTTATGGCTGCCGTACCGATCGCCGATCCGGCCCGTCGTCATAGGCGTCGAAACGTCGCGAGCGACGAGCTGAAGAGCCCGTTGCGAGCGCCCGACTACGTTCCAGAGGTGCGGCGCTATCACCAGGTCGCGCTGGATCATTTCGTCCAGATCTAGCCGTACCGGGCCTCTGGTATTATCCCGATCCAGCATGTGATTGCGTCCATTTCCCAGATGACCATACTCAGTCGGGGATGTGATCACGTCTGAAGCGGGCGGCAACGCCTGAGGTGGGAACAGGGGCAACGACATCAATGTCGGTTCAGTACGATTACTGTGTGATTGGAGGAGGAATCGTTGGTGTCGCAACGGCGCGGGCGCTGCTGCTGCGCTATCCCGCCGCGGGCGTCGTGCTTGTCGAAAAGGAAGCCTCGCTCGGCCTGCATCAGACCGGCCGCAACAGTGGCGTGATCCACTCCGGAATCTACTATGCCCCAGGCAGTCTCAAAGCGCGCCTGTGTGCCGAGGGAGAACGCCGGACGAAGGCATTTTGCAGCGAGCAAAACATCCCCTGCGAGCAGCGCGGCAAGTTGATCGTCGCGACCTCTCCTCTCGAAGAGCAGCGGCTCGACGCGCTCGCCGAGCGCGCTAAGGTCAACGGGATTGTCGCCGAAAGTCTTTCAAAGGCCGAAATTTCCGAGCGCGAGCCTTATATCGCCGGAACGAAGGCCCTCTTTGTTCCCGCCGCCGCCATCGTCGACTACGGGCTGGTGCTGCGCAAGCTGGCCGATGATTTCGTGAATAGGGGCGGCACGCTGCTGCTCGGCAGTTCTGTCGAGCGCCTCAAGGAGTGCGCCAACGCGGTCGAGATCGGCCTCAAAGGGCGCACACTCACCGCGGGGCGCGTTGTTGCCTGTGCCGGGCTGCAATCTGACAGACTCGCTCGCCTCGCCGGATTGCGCCCGGCGCATAAGATCGTGCCATTCAGGGGCGAATACTATCAGGTGGCGCCCGAGAAACAGGGGCTGGTGCGCGCCATGATTTACCCGGTGCCAGATCCCGGACTTCCCTTCCTGGGCATTCACCTCACCCCGATGATCGACGGAAGGTTGACTGTCGGCCCAAATGCGGTTTTGGGCTTTGCCCGTGAAGGATACCGCAAGGGCTCTGTTTCGCCGCGGGACGTGCTTTCCTATGCAAGCTTTCCCGGTTTCTGGCGCACCATCGCCAAGAACTGGAGATCCGGCGCGCAGGAGATGATGGATTCCGTCTTCAAGACCCGTTACCTCCGCGCGTGCCAGAAATACTGCCCCTCCCTGCGCCTGGAGGACCTGCAGCCGATGCAGCCCGGCATCAGGGCCCAAGCCGTCGGGCGTGACGGCTCCTTGGCCCAGGACTTCATCTTCCTCGAGACCCAGCGCATGCTGCATGTCTGCAATGCCCCGTCGCCAGCAGCAACCTCGGCCTTGCCGATCGCGGACATGATCGTTGACCGGCTGTCGCAAGCCGGGGCAGTTAGTCGCGATGGCGCAGGAGAACAAAGCTATGGCTTTTCCGCTTTTTGACCTCACAGGCAGGCGTGCCCTTGTCACCGGCTCGTCGCAGGGCATCGGCTATGCGCTGGCGCGCGGTCTCGCCGAGCATGGTGCCGCGATCGTGCTCAATGGCCGGGACCGCTCGAAACTGGAAAGCGCCGCCACAGTGCTGCGGGGCTCCGGACATGAGGTGTCGGTTTCGGCCTTCGACGTCACTGAGCACGATGCAGTCAGGAACGGCGTCGACGCGATCGAGCGGGATATCGGGCCGATCGACATCCTGGTCAACAATGCCGGCATGCAGTTTCGCACTTCGCTCGAGGACTTCCCGGCTGAGCGCTGGGAACAATTGCTGAAGGTAAATGTCTCCAGCGTCTTCTACGTCGGTCAGGCGGTCGCCCGGCATATGATTAAGCGCGGAGCGGGCAAGATCATTAACATCGCCTCGGCGCAGAGCGAGCTCGCGCGCCCGGGCATCGCCCCCTATACGGCGACCAAGGGTGCCGTGAAAAACCTGACGCGCGGCATGTGTGCCGACTGGGCGAAGCATGGCTTGCAGGTGAACGCTATTGCGCCGGGCTATTTCAAGACGCCGTTGAACCAGGCACTTGTCGACAGCGAGGAATTTTCTTCGTGGCTGGAAAAGCGGACACCGGCGGCGCGCTGGGGCGATGTCGATGAACTCGTCGGCGCGGCCGTCTTCCTCGCCAGCAATGCATCATCCTTTGTCAATGGACACACGCTTTACGTCGACGGCGGGATTACGACCTCCCTGTGACCATCGGGTTCGCAAGCCAGACAGGCGATGGGCAAGCTCGTCGACGAACCGCCTGCCATAGGCGCGACAATGAGGGGATGCTTCAGCCCGAGTTTTCGAAAAGCACTGCTCTCGAGGATCGTTGCTATGTTCAACCTCCTTCCCAAGCCAGTCGCTTTTTCGCCTGTGTAGAATGGCTTGCCGCCTGCGGGGCGCACCGGCAGGCGGCAAACGCCTAGGTTGGCGGTTTTAGGACTTTGTCTCTGCGGCCCGTTGTTGGCGGTATTGAACCGTGGGAAGGCCGCCCCAACCCCAATTGTCGAGATCGACTTCCTCGATCACGACATAGGTGGATTCGAGCGGCTTGTTCAGAACGTTGAGCAGCACCTCGCTGACGCCCTTGATGATCTCGGCCTTTTCTTCGGCGGTGACCGAATTGCGGCCTGGTGCGCTTCCCTCGCGGGTAACCTGTACGGTGACTATCGGCATTGCAGTCTCCTTTGCGGGAATTGTTTGCGTCTTGAACCGCGGCCGCTCCTTGCTGTGCTGGTTACCAGCGTCCGGCGTTCTGGCCGCCGTCGACGTGGAGGATCTCGCCGGTGACGAAACCCGCGGTCTCCAGGTAAAGAACGGCGTCGACGATGTCGCGGATATCGCCCAGGCGGCCGACCGGGTGCAGTCCGGCCAGCGCCGAGTGCGTCTCGGGCGCATGCATGGGAGTCTTGATGATCCCCGGGGAGACCGCGTTGACGCGAATGCCGCTCTTCGAGAACTCCATCGCCAGCGACCGGGTCACCGCGTTCAGGCCACCCTTGGTCAGGGAGGCAAGGGCGGACGGCATGCCGACCATCGGCTGGTCGACCAGGCTGGTGGTGATGCTGACGATGTGGCCCGAGCCCTGCTTCAGCATCTCTGCGGCGGCGCGCCGGGTGATGTGGAAGAAGCCGGCCACGTTCACGCCGAGGTTATGCTCGTAGTCCTCCTCGGACATTTCGACGAACGGCTTGGCGAGGAAGACGCCTGCATTGTTAACCAGCGAGTCAATGCGGCCGTAGCGCTCGAGCGCTTCTCGCACGATCCGCTCCGCGGTCTCCGGCTTGCTGATATCGCCGGCGACCGTGTGAATATCCGGGTCGGCGCTCGGCTTGATCGACCGGGAAGTGGCGACGACGCGGTAATTCCGGTCGCGGTAGGCGCGAACCAGTCCCGCGCCGATGCCTTGTGACGCGCCGGTGATGATGACGACTTTCTGTTCGGTAGCCATGGTCATGATCCTTTTTCGATTGCAGCGGCCGCTTCCCTGCGTCCGCCCTCCGCCCTCGGCTTTGGTGCAATTGAAGTTAGATCTGTCCGTTCGTTGGGAGAATTGCCGGCGTTTGACGGACACTCATCCGTAAAACGGCATAATCAGCGGAGCGTACCCGCTTCTGCCGCCAGGCGAGCAAATTCGGAGCGCAGACGCGGCGCGGCGAAGTTGACAAAGGCACGGACCTTCGGCACGGACATGCGGCCTTGAGGTGCGAGCATATGCGCCGGCAGGGGCGGATGCTCGGCGTCGGCGAGCACGATCCTGAGGCGCCCGTCTCTCACATACTCCGCGACATGGTAGGAATAGAGCCGGGTCAGGCCGTGGCCCGCGGCCGCTGAAGCGGCTGCAGCCCGCACGCTATTGACGATGCATCTTGGCGTGAACTGGACCGTTCGGGGAATGGACGAGCCCTTGGCGGGCGTAAAGCTCCAGGACTCAAGACCGAAATTGGTGAATGCTACGATCTGATGCTTGGCGAGGTCCGCCGGTTCATCGATGCGGGGATGATTGGCGAGGTATCGAGGCGAGGCGACCACGACGCGCCGGACGTCGCCGCCGAGCCGGGTGGAGATGAGTGACGAATCCGGCAGATGGCCTATGCGCAAGGCGATATCGACTCCTTCGTCCACTAGGTTGACGAGCCGATCGAGAAGAAGAAGCTGGGCCGACACGGCGGGGTAGAGGTCGAGGAAATCATCGAGAATGGGGCGAAGCATCTCTTCACCGAGGATCGGTGGCGCCGAAATCGTCAACATCCCACGGGGCGCGGAGCGCTCTCCTCCTGCGAGCATGTCGGCTTCCTCGAGGTCGGTGAGCACCCGCCGACAGGCGGCCGCGTAGCGTTGCCCGGCCTCGCTCAACTTGAGCGTGCGGGTCGTGCGATGCAAGAGCTCGACACCGACATGGGCTTCCAGGAAGCTCAGCGCCCGGCTGACCGCCGTTGGCGATCGCTTCAGCCGGCGAGCGGCCCCCGCGAGACTGCCCTCGTCGATCGCGGTGATGAACACTTTCATTGCATCGATGCGATCCATCTTATTCTGCCGTTTCGCGGGAGAGTGACTGTCGTGCACCAAGTATTCCCGCGAAGGCGGCAAGAAGCAAATATTATGCAGAGGAAGCCGCTGCAACCGGCCAATATCCGGCCAAGTACGAAGAATAGGCTGCGTAGCTAGGATGTCTGTGCCCGTGTGGTCATGGACGAGCTCCCTGACAGTACGAAGCCCCGAGTTCGAGAATTATCCCGGCGATCCACGTTTGGGCGCCTCAAAAGAGGGAGAATGACGATGAAAATCTTGATGGTTTTGACTTCGCATGACCAGCTCGGGAACACCGGCAAGCCGACCGGTTTCTGGCTCGAGGAGTTCGCGGCACCCTATTATGTTTTCAAGGACGCCGGCGCGGAGATCACACTTGCTTCGCCAAAGGGCGGCCAGCCACCGATCGATCCCAAGAGCGACGAGCCGGGCAACCAGACCGAGGCGATGGAGCGCTTCAAGAAAGATCCGGCGGCGCAGAAGGCGCTGGCAACTACAATAAAGCTCGGCGAGGTCAAAGCGGATGGCTTCGACGCGATCTTCTATCCGGGTGGCCACGGCCCGCTGTGGGATCTCGCCGACGACAAGAACTCGATCACCTTGATCGAGGATTTCTACAACGCCGGCAAGCCGGTCGCGGCCGTTTGTCATGGCCCGGCTGTCCTGCACAAGGTAACCTATCAGGGACAGCCTATCGTCAAGGGAAAGCGCGTCACCGGCTTCACCAACTCCGAGGAGGAAGCGGTGCAGCTGACCGACGTTGTGCCGTTCCTTGTCGAAGACGAGCTGAAACGTCTGGGCGGGCGCTACGAAAAGGCCGCCGATTGGGCTGATTTCACCGTCGTGGACGGGCGGCTGATTACCGGCCAAAACCCGTCTTCGTCGACATCGGCCGCCAAGGAACTGCTGAAGCTTCTGCAGTAGCCGTTTCTGGCGCGGGCTGTTCGCCGGCTGCATTTTTTGCGGGTGCAGGAGGTTCCGCGGGACCTCCTGCTGCATTTTGATACACATCCGCTTGAGAGAGGACACAAGCCGGATACTTCGCTCTGGTCCCTTGCTGCGCGTGTCAAGCGCGACCGACGCCGGATAAGGCCTTGGTCCATTGCAGAGGGACGATGATGATCCTTTTCACGATAGCTTACCTCGCAGGTGTGCTGACGATTGTCAGCCCCTGCATCCTCCCGGTTTTGCCCTTCGTGTTTTCCAGAGCCGGCCAGCCATTCGCGCGGAGCATTCTTCCGATGCTCATCGGAAAGGTCGTCACTTTCGCGGGCGTGGCGACGCTCGCCGCGATTGGCGGGGACTGGGCCGTCCAGGCGAATGAGGCCGGCCGATATGCGGCAATAGCGGTGCTCGCGGTCTTCGGCGTAATGCTGCTCTCGCCGCAACTGGCGGCGATCGTCACCCGACCGGCAGTCGCGCTCGGCAATCGCCTTTCGCAACGGACGGTGGGGCAAAAGGCGAGCGTTGGAGCATCTCTGCTCCTTGGTGTCGCAACCGGGCTTCTATGGGCGCCCTGCGCCGGTCCGATCCTGGGGCTGGTCCTGACCGGTGCCGCGCTCCATGGCGCCAATGTCGAGACGACTCTTCTGCTGACGGCCTACGCGGCGGGCGCGGCCACCTCGCTCGCCCTCGCTGTACTCGCCGGCGGAAGGGTGTTCGCGGCGATGAAGCGGTCGCTCGGTCTCGGCGAACGTCTGAGGCAGGGGCTCGGCATCACCGTGCTCGCCGGCGTCGCGGCAATTGCGCTCGGCCTCGACACCGGGCTTCTGGCACGCCTGTCTTATGCGGGCACGACGAACCTTGAGCAAGCGCTCCTCAACCGTCTGCGTGCCGACGCCTCCGGAGCGACGACCGTCGATCGTGCCGCATCGCCCGCGGATCGCCAGCAGCAGACCTATCGAAGCAGCTTGCCGGTGGAGGGTATTCTTCCTCCGCTCGACGGCGCCGTAGAGTGGCTGAATTCCAAGCCGCTGACAGTGGAAGCGCTGCGCGGCAAGGTCGTGCTCATCGATTTTTGGACCTACTCCTGCATCAACTGCATTCGCACGATCCCCTATGTTCGCGCCTGGGCGGAGAAGTACCGGGATCAGGGCCTGGTGGTTATCGGCGTGCATGCACCTGAATTCGCCTTCGAGAAGAGCATCGACAACGTCAAGCGGGCGGTCCGGGATTTCAAGATCGGCTATCCCGTTGCGATCGACAACGACTTCGCCATCTGGCGCGCCTTTGGGAACAGCTACTGGCCGGCGCACTATTTCATCGATGCCAAGGGTCAGATCAGGCATCACCACTTCGGGGAAGGCGACTATGAGCAGTCGGAGCGCGTCATACAGGACCTGCTGGCGGAAGCGGCGGGTGACCGCCGGGCGGGCAGCGGTCTTGTGAGGCCGGAGGTGAAAGGCGCCGAGGCGGCCCCCGATTTCGCCAACCTCCAGTCCGGAGAGGACTATGTCGGCTACATGCGCGCCGCGAACTTCGTATCGCCCGAAGGTGTCGCCGCCGATGAGCCACGCGACTATACGAGCGGAAAGCCACGCCTCAACCAGTGGGGCCTCGCCGGCAACTGGACGGTAGGGCCCGAGCAGGCGACACTCAATCGCGCCGGCGGCGGCATCACCTACAAGTTCAGCGCCCGCGACCTGCATCTCGTTCTCGGACCAGGGGCCGGTGGCAGGAAGGTACGCTTTCAGGTAAAAGTCGATGGCGTCGCACCGGGTCCGGATCACGGTGCAGATATCGATCGCGATGGCAACGGCGCTGTTTCGGAAACGCGGCTCTACCAACTGGTTCGCCAATCGGGAGAGGTGCGGGAGCGGACGTTCGAGATCCGCTTCCTAGATCCGGGCGTGGAAGCATTTGTCTTCACATTTGGATGAGCGGGCAACCTCAGGCAGCAAGGGTTGCGGCCCAGTCGGTTCCCGGCCGCACCCGGTCGAGCTCGCCCTCGCTCGCCTCGGCCGAGCCGCCCGGATCCTCGCGAGCACCACAAGAACCCGGAAGGAGAGTTCAAAAATGCGCTTTTTTGTTCTGGCCGTTGCCATCCTCGCACTCGCTGCCGCACCCTGTGCCTGGGATTCCGATCCGCGGGAGCCGTCAGCAATCTCGGCGCTCTTCGGTGGACCGCCGCCTTGGCCTGGCGCGGGTTCGCTGCCGGAAGGGCCTACGCCTGCCTTTGGGGCGCTCGAACGATAAAGGACGTGCCGGCATAGAGCGGATGTCCTAAAATGCCGGATATATGACATTTGAGCCATGGCCGTTTCGGCCTACTATCAGGCTCCAAATCCAACGGAAAGGAGCCGTCATGACCCAGCATTCGAAAGGTACCGCTCTTATCACCGGCGCATCCTCGGGCATTGGTGCGATCTATGCCGATCGCCTTGCGCGCAAGGGATATGACTTGATCCTGGTCGCCCGCAACCAGGCCCGCCTCGACGAACTGGCCAGGCGCCTTGCCGACGATACCGGCCGCACCGTCGAAGTGGTCACCGCGGATCTCGGCAAAAAGGCCGATCTCCACCGTATCGGGCAGATCCTTCAGACCGACGCCAGCATCACCATGCTGGTCAATAACGCCGGCATCGGCGCGACCGCCCCGCTGCTCGACTCCGATATCGAGAAGATGGAAGAGATGATCACGCTGAACGTCAGCGCGTTGACGCGGCTGACCTATGCGGCGGTCCCTGGCTTCGTTGCCCGCGGGAACGGTGCGATCATCAACATCGCTTCGATCGTCGGCATCGCTCCGGAAGTGCTGAACGGCGTCTACGGCGGCAGCAAGGCCTTCGTGCTCGCTTTCACCTTGTCGCTTCAAAAGGAGCTTGCCGAAAAGAATATCCGCATCCAGGCCGTACTCCCTGGCGCGACGGCGACCGATTTCTGGGGCATTGCCGGAACGCCATTGGAGCATGTGCCAAGTGAGATCGTCATGCCCGCCGAGGACATGGTGGACGCCGCTCTTGCCGGCTTCGATCTCGGCGAGCACGTCACCATTCCATCACTGCCGGACGCCGCCGATTGGGAAGCCTACGAGGCGGCTCGCCAGAAGCTCATGCCGAACCTTTCACTCAGCGTCCCCGCCGCCCGATATCGAGCGTTGGTCGGCTAGCGGTCCATATGCAGGCGACACGGTATGCGCTCCTGGTAGGGCGCGTACCGCCTCAATCGATGAATGGATGACCGGCCGGAACCGACCTGTCGGCCGCGGATGGGCTGGTCGAGGACCAGTGAAGCCATTCCGCATTTCGCAGCGCAGGGTTTATACCATGTCGCAAATGCCATATATACAGCAATTCCGGCCAGGGAATTGCGCCATGCATCGTATCGGCTTTGTCGTCTTTCCAAGATTCCAGCTCATGGGCTTCGCCGCAGTGACCGCCTTCGAGATGGCCAATATCGCGCTGGGAGAGCCGGCCTACGAGATAGAGCTGCTTTCGGAAAGGGGCGGGGAGGTCACGTCGTCCGCCGGCTTCGGTGTCGTCACGAAAGCCTTCGATAACGCCGCCTACGACACGGTCATGTTCGGCGCCGGCTCGACGATCGAGCCGATGACCCCAGGGCTGATCGAGTTCGCGCATCACGCGCTCGAAACGGCGCGGCGCGTAGCTGCCCCATGCACGGGCGCCTTCATCCTCGCGGAAGCCGGCCTGCTGGATGGGCGCCGGGCGACCACCCACTGGGCCTTCGCACGCCAGTTCCAGGAGCGGTTCCCGACCGTGAAGGTCGAGGAGGACCGCATCTTTATCGTCGACGGCAGCGTGTGGACGTCTGCCGGGATGACGGCAAGCATCGATCTTGCGTTGGCGATGATCGAGAAGGACCACGGCCAGGACGTCGCACGCTCGGTCGCCCGCAAGCTCGTCGTCTACCACCGGCGCGCCGGCGGCCAGTCGCAGTTCTCCGCATTGCTCGAACTCGATCCGAAATCCGACCGGATCCAGCGATCGATCGATTACGCCAAGTCGCATCTGCGCGGAGTCCTGTCGGTGGAAGAGCTGGCGGATGCGGCCGGTTTGAGCGCGCGCCAGTTCAGCCGGGCGTTTCGGGCCGAAACCGGGCAGTCGCCCGCCAAGGCCGTGGAGAACCTTCGCGTGGAGGCGGCCCGGCTGATGATGGAGCAGGGCCGACATTCCATGGACGTGATCGCCGAAGAGACCGGCTTTGCCGATCGCGACCGCATGCGCCGGGCCTTTCTTCGCACGCTCGGCCAGCCGCCCCAAACGATCCGGCGAAATGCACGCGAGAGCGCATAGGGAGCGGCAAGCGGCCACCCGATCAGGCGCGTCGCCAGCCTCGGCAAGTGTCGACGCAGCGGCATGAAATTGTATCTCACTGTGTCTGGGCGCCTGATTTCGACACAGGCTTTCAATTTCGCCGGCTGAGGACACAGTGAAGACAAGTGTGTGCCTGCATCTGCTGCTGTCTTCACACAGTCGGGTAAGAATCAATGACAGAGGAACTCAACCAGCCGCGGCGGCATTTCATGGGAATGGCGGCGTTGGCCGTCGCAGCCGCTAAGCTCGGCATGACGAGCATCGCCCACGCGCAACCAAGCAGCCAGGTCCACATTCCCGCGACCGCGCCTGGGACGAACACATCCTTCGCCTCGATCAAGCAGATCGACGCCGGCGTGCTGAATGTCGGCTATGCCGAGCTCGGCGCGAGCGACGCGCCTGTGGTCATCCTTCTGCATGGCTGGCCCTATGACATTCATACCTATGTCGATGTGGCACCGCTCTTGGCGGACGCCGGCTACCGGGTGATCGTTCCCTATCTGCGTGGCTATGGCACGACGCGCTTCCTGTCGCCCGACACGCCGCGCAACGGCCAACAGTCGGCGATTGCCGCTGACATCATCGACCTGATGGATGCGCTCGGGATCGAGAAGGCGGTCATCGCCGGCTGCGATTGGGGAGCGCGAACCGCCAACATCATCGCCGCTCTCTGGCCGGAGCGGTGCAAGGCCCTGGTTTCGGTGAGCGGCTACCTCATCGGCAGCCGTGACCTGAACAAGAAGCCCTTGCCGCCGAAGGCGGAACTTGCCTGGTGGTACCAGTTCTACTTTGCCACCGAACGCGGCAGAGCCGGCTACGAGCAAAACCGCGCCGAATTCGCGAGGCTCATCTGGCAGCTCGCATCGCCGAAATGGAATTTCGACGACGCCACCTTCAACCGCAGCGCAGCGGCGTTCGAGAACCCGGATCATGTCGACATCACCGTCCACAATTATCGCTGGCGGATCAGCCTGGCTGATGGCGAGCGAAAATACGACGATCTGGAAGAGAAGCTCGCCAAATTCCCATTGCTCGACGTGCCGACGATCACCCTGGAGGGCGATGCCAATGGCGCCCCGCATCCGGAGCCTTCGGCCTATGCCAAGAAGTTTTCCGGCAAGTATGAGCATCGGTTGATCACGGGCGGCATCGGTCACAACCTGCCGCAGGAAGCGCCGCAGGCTTTCGCCCAGGCCGTTGTCGACGTCGATCGTTTCTGATCCGCTTAGCTTGCGGGCGGTGATTGCTGAACGCCTGCCCGTGCATGCGGTGACGATCATCCCCCGGGGCGGCACAGCCACATCGGCCGCCTTCCGTCGCCCCTTGCAGACTGGGAGCATGATCGTGCCCGGACTTTATTCGCTAATGGCAAGCCTTTTGCTCCGATGTTTGTGTCGATACCGGTTGCCGTGGGCGCGTTTCGGGACGAACGTTATCAAGCAGCACGTTCCTGGGCAGAGAAGACGTTACCCAAGCTCATTCGCTACAACCGGCTCGATAAAGGTGGGCACTTTGCCCGCCTGGAGCAGCTGGAAGTGTTAGCGCGCGAGCTCAGAGCCTCGTTCAAGTCATTGCGTTAGTCGATTGAAAAGAAACAAAGGCGCGCCCCTGCGTCGCCTTTTCAGACACAAGGAGAAAGCCATGACAGCTGCAACCAGCACCGAGAGAGTGCCAACGGTGGACCTGAAGCTCGAGGTCGTCGTCATCCCTGTTTCGGACGTCGACCGTGCCAAGAGTTTTTATGGCGGCCTCGGTTGGCGGCTCGACGCCGACTTTGCCGTCGGTGACACCTTCCGCGTCGTGCAGTTCACGCCGCCGGGCTCGCCGAGCTCGATCCATTTCGGCAAGGGGATCACCTCGGTCACGCCCGGATCGGTAGGTGGCATGTACCTGGTCGTGTCGGACATCGAGGTCGCGCGCGCCGAACTCATCAACCAGGGCGCCGAGGTGAGCGAAATCTTCCATCGCGCCGGTCCCGGACAGCCGCCGGTGAGCGGACGTCACCCCGAGCGTGGCAGCTATCGCTCCTACGCCACGTTCAGCGATCCGGACGGCAACGGCTGGCTGCTCCAGGAGGTCACCGAGCGCTTGCCTGGACGCGTCGACGCGGGCGCCACGACATTCGCCTCGGTGGCCGATCTCGCTAGCGCCTTCCGGCGTGCGGAGGCTGCCCACGGCGAATACGAGAAGCAACTCGGCCACCGGGACGAGGATTGGCCCAACTGGTACGCCGAGTACATCGTCCGGGAACAGGCCGGCGAGCCGCAACCGTCGTGAGCGGCGACCGCCGTGTAAATGAGTGCGAAGGCAGGGTGGTCCGCAAGCCGCCCTGTTGCCCTGGAGCGCGCCAGTTCACGATTTAAGTGAAATGAAAGATGTAACTCTTTGAAACTTCGTAGTTTTGGACGGAATCTCGCTGCATATTTTTCCCTGCATTGCTCTATCCGCGAAGGGTGATTTCCGCCGCCAGACCGCCACCCTCGCGGTTGCGCAAGGTCAATGAGGCGCCGATGACGGTCGCGAGTTGCTGGGCGATGGCAAGGCCGAGACCCGTCCCGCCGGTTTCGCGGTTGCGTGACTGTTCCAGGCGATAGAAGGGTTCCATCACCGCTTCCAGCTCGCTTTCCGGAATGCCTGGGCCGCGATCGAGGACCTTTATGACCACGGTGTCGTCGGCGCGGCGCTGCACCCCAATTTCCGCCCCGCCGCCGAACTTCAGCGCATTGTCGATCAGGTTGGTGAGGATTCGCTTCAAGGCGTGCGGCCGGGTCACGATGGCCCCGCCGCTCAATTCTCCGACGGTGACGGCCTTGCCGGTATCCTGATAGTCATAGGCCAGACTCTCGATGAACGAGGCGAGATCGATGCGCGAGGCCTTTTCGTCGTTGCCGTGGGCGCTGCGCGCATAGGCGACCCCTTCCTTGACGAGACGTTCGACTTCGTCGAGGTCCTGAATCAGCTTGTTCCTGTCAATGGATTCTTCGGCCATTTCCGCGCGGAGCTTCATGCGCGTAATCGGAGTCTGGAGATCATGTGAGATCGCCGCGAGGATCTGCACGCGCTCCTCCAGATACTGCGCAATGCGATCGCGCATCGCATTGAAGGCCGTTGCCGCATAGGCGACTTCCCTTGGCCCGGTCTCGCTGAGCCGCGGCGTGTTGCCGGTCGGGTCAAGCGTGTCGACGGCTCTTGCAAGATTGGCGAGGGGGCGGACGGCCTGGCGCATGGCGAGCCAGCTGCACAGAACCAGGAGGGCAAGCTGCGCAACGAGTACGTAGGGCAGCCAGTCGGCCACTGGCATGACGCCCCTTGGCGTGACATCTATCGTCAGCGGTGCGCCGTCGCTTAGGCGAAGATGGGCCTGAAAACGGCGGGCTCCGCCGGGGATCGATTCAACCTCGATCGGGTATTTCGCGCCGATTGCGGTCTGGATCCTCGAGGCGACCTCGGCGTCGGCCGCCTTAAGTACGGGATTGCCGGGGATGCCTTGCCCAAGAACGAACCGGTGGGACCCGCGATCAAGTTGGCCGAGCCAGGCGGCACGCTCGGCCGCGGGGAGCCGGTCAAGGATGGCGATCGACGTTGCGACGTCATTTTCGAGCGTATTGAACATCACCGACCTGGCAGCGATGTAGCGTTCGGAAAACAAGACCGCAAACGACATGGCGTGGGCGATTGTCAGACCGGCAAGCAGAATGACGAACAGTCGCGCTCTGAGTGTGCGCGGCCACAGGCGAATTCCGTTGAGAACGGTGGGCGCCATCAGCGCGGCTCCACTATTTCGACCGGCATCGAAAAAACATAGCCCTCGCTGCGCACGGTCTTGATGTAGGTCGGTTCCCGGGCATCGTCGCCGAGGCGCTGGCGAACCCGGCTGACAAGGAGATCGATGGAGCGGTCGAAGAGTTCGGCCTCGCGTCCCTGGGTGAGGTTGAGCAGCTGATCACGGTTTAGGACGCGTTGTGGGTGATCGATGAAAACGCGCAGAAGGCGGTATTCAGCTCCGCTGAGTGCAATGACCGTTCCGTCGGAGTCGACTAGATGTCTCGCCGTCGTGTCCAGCTTCCATCTGCCGAAACGCAGCAGTTGCCCGGCCTCCGAGATCTGCAGATTCGGAGGCAGCATGCGCGCGCGCCGCAGGACCGCCTTGATGCGAGCCAGCAGCTCGCGCGCCGAAAACGGCTTGGCGAGGTAGTCGTCCGCGCCCATTTCAAGCCCGATGATGCGATCCATCTCATCGGAGCGGGCGGTCAGCATGACGATGGGTGTCGCCTTGTGTCTGCCGACACGCAGCTCGCGGCTCAATACGAGGCCGTCGTCTCCCGGCATCATGAGGTCGAGAATGATCAGATCGACCGTATTGGATTCGAGGAATGTGCGCATCTGGCGTCCGTCGGCGACGGCGGTAACGCGTAGACCGTTCTTCTTCAGGTAAGCCGATACCAGCTCCCGGATTTCCCGATCGTCATCGACGATCAGGATGTGATCAATGTGCTCCATCGCGCGATCTCCACCGTTCAACTGCCATTCCTTATCAAAATGAGCCTGCCGTGGCAGCATCGTTCGACCGTGCGCCCATGCCGAAGCGCTTAGAGCGGGATGAGGAAAAGTGTGCGCGGTTTTCCGCCCGCATCCCGCTCTAACTCAATAGTACCGACGCAAAGGACGGAAAGCGGCGCGCAGTTCTGCACTGAATAGATCCGGCTCCTCCCACGCGGCGAAGTGCCCGCCCTTGTCCACTCGATTGTAGTAAATCAGATTGTGATACGCCCGTGCCGCCCAGCTCTTCGGCGGCCTGTAGACTTCGCCCGGGAAAATCGTCACGGCCGCTGGGATCGAAATGGCGGCCAGCCTATTGTTGCCGGCAGCGTTCTCCCAGTAGATCCGGGAGCTTGAGGGCCCCGTATTCGTCAGCCAGTAAAGCGTGATGTTGTCGAGGATCTCATCACGGGTGACCGACCGTTCCGGTTCGCCGCGGGTGAACACCCAATCAGCGATCTTGTCGTAGAACCATGCCGCCAGTCCGGCGGGCGAGTCGGCGAGGCCGTATCCGACGGTTTGCGGACGCGTCCCCATGATCGCGGCGTATCCGAATCCCTTGTTGAGGAACTCCCTGGCCTCACCAAACACCGCCCGTTCCTCGGCGGTCAGGTTAGCCGGCGCGGGATCGCCGCTTTTCAGAGCCTTCGCAACTTCCGGCGGGAGCGTGGTGGAGCGCTCGATCCTGTTGACGTGGATGCCGAGCAGACCCGGGGGCGCTTGGCGTCCCATGGCATCGGAAATGATGGCGCCCCAATCGCCGCCCTGTGAAACGTAGCGGCCGTATCCAAGGCGCTTCATGAGGACGTCCCAGGCGCGGGCGATGCGGCCCGGGTTCCAGCCGGTGCCCTTGGGTTTCTCCGAAAAGCCGAAGCCGGGAATGGACGGAAGCACGAGATGAAAGGCGTCTTCCGCGGTCCCCCCGTGCGCGGTCGGATCCGTCAGCGGACCGACGATTTTCAGCAACTCGAAAATCGAACCTGGCCAGCCGTGGGTCATGATGAGCGGCAATGCATCGGCATGACGGGAGCGAACGTGGATGAAATGAATGTCCAAGCCGTCGATATTCGTCTGGAACTGGGGCAAGGCATTGAGTTTCGCCTCTGCCTTGCGCCAGTCGTAGTCGGTCTCCCAGTGGCGCACGAGCCCCTGAAACCTCTCGAGTTGCACGCCCTGGGACCGGTCGCTGACCGTTTCGGGGTCGGGCCAACGTGTCGCCGCAAGTCGGTGGCGAAGATCGACGAGTTCTGCTTCCGGCACATCGACCCGGAAGGGGCGGATGGCGTCTGCCGCGAAAGGCGGGGAGGCAACAGCCATCGCGGGACGGAACAGTGCTGCAAGACTTGCCGCAGCCGCTCCGTTCAGGAGCAAGGCCCGACGGGAAAGAGTAAAAGCGTTGACCGGTTTCTGTGTTGTCAAGTTCGCACCCCTTTACCGATCGTCTGGTTTCCATGCCATGGCAACAAAGCTCACTTGACAGGCACAACGAGGGGCTTGCCCTTGTTGACGATATAGGTCGCGAGCTCCGAGGCCTTGCTGCTTCCGACATTCTTCGCCACGTGGGCCACTCCGTCCGGAATGAACAGGGCCTCGCCGGCGTGGAGCGTCACGGGCGCTCTCCCTTCGAGCTGGTACTCGAGCGAGCCTTCGAGGACGTAGGCGACCTCTTCGCCCGGATGGGAATGCTTGATCGAGATGGCCCCTGGCTCGAAGTCGACACGCACCTGCACCACCTCGCGTCCGGGAGTGCCAAGATCGTCCTTGAGTAGGTCGGTGCGGTGAATTCCCGGCTGCTGCGCCTCAGCAACGTTGAGCGTCCATCCGCCGCCAACGATCAGCAAGGCAGCCGCCATGATCCGAGTGGTTTTCATAAGGTTATCCTTTCACACCTATGATCGAGCCTTCATCTTCGAGGCCGGGGTCAATTTCAGCGCAGGCGTGTATTGGCGATGTGTCGGACGCGCGGCTATTTGTAAGCCCATGTATCCGCGGGCGCGCCGCGCTGATTTACCGCCGTCGCTTCGGTGGTCCGGGCGAGCGCCCGGCCGGCGCCGGTCTCACCCTCAGGCCGAAGCCTCACGCTGGGTGAATTCAGCGGCATGCAGCTTGACGAATTCATGCACGCTTATGGGCGTCCTGCCAGTGAGCTTGAACAGGTCATTCGTCATGCGGTCGTAGCGCCCCTCCGCGTGAAGCTTCGACATCACGGAAAGGTGGCTGGCGAGGTGATCCGGTACCCCGAAGCCGCGCAGAGCCTCGATCCAGCCGGCAAGCGGCACGTTGCGATAAGTTATCTTGCGGCCCAAAGACTCGGAAAACGCCCGGGCGTAATATTCGAGATCCGCCGACTCGTAACCGGTCAGGTTGTAGACCTTGCCGATATGGGGCACCGGGTCGTCGAGAATTGCCGACACGGCGTGCGCCACGTCGACGGCCGAGATCGGCGAGGTCCTGCTGTCACCGAGCGGCAGCGCCAGCTCGTCGCGCTGCTTAACGCCTGCGGCGGAGAGACGCAGGAAGAAGCCTTCGAGGAACACCGTCGGCCGCACTGTCACGACAGGGAGCCCCGACCAGGCCAATGCCTGCTCCGCAAGCCAGTGCAGCTTGTGTTGCGGGCTGTCGGTGGTTTCGGTGATGCTCATCTGAGTCACCGTCATTTGCGACATGTTCACGAATGCCTCGACATCATGGTGCCGCGCCACGGCGGCCGTATTGACGGTCGCTTCGAGATAGGCCGGCGAAACCGACATGCCGAAATAGATGCGGGACACGCCCTCGATCGCGCGGTGCATCGATCGAAGATCTGTCAGGTCTCCCTGCACGACTTCTGCACCAATCCGCCTCAGACCCTCGGCGCGCTCGTCCTCCTTGCGGACCAGCGCGCGCACCTTTTTGCCCTTGGCGAGCAGCATTTCGGTGACGTTCCGGCCGATGGCGCCGAGATCTCCGGCGGCTCCGGTCACCAGGATCGGCCTTTCATTCGTGGAGGTAGTGGTCATGTTGAAGTCCTTTCAATTACAATCTGTTGGATCCGTTTGTTCAGACGGTCTCGATGGTCTTGCGCTCTTGGGCCTGCAGGCCTTCGATCCTCGACGGAGCAGTGTGCTCGCGGACGAGAGACGCTGGTGTCCGGTCGATGAGCAGTCTCCTTTCAGGTCGAGTTTCGAGTTCACGCCATATGCTGTATATGCAACATTTAAATTGGAGCAGTCCCTGGAAAAGCGTGCAGCATTGTTCGTCAGGGACTGGCTTAACTTCAGAGACTTGCGAGTTCTTCCGGAGGAAGGCTGTTAGCCACGCTGACGATGGCGGTGACACCTTCCTCGCCGAGCAATTCCCTTGCCTTCACCTGCGCCGACCGCCACGCCGGCACCGCGGATACCAATAGATCCTTGCCCGCTTCCGATATGATGACGGGACGGCTCCGGCCGCCCGCGTCCGATACCATCTCCTCGACCAATCCCTCCGTCAGGAGCGGCGCCAGATTGCGCGTGAGCGTCGAGCGATCCTGGTAGTTGGCCCGTCCGATCTCGGCACGGCTCGCTCCGCCCAGCTTCGCGATCAGCACGAGCAGGGAGAACTGCGAGGCATTGACGCCGTGCGGCCGAAGAGCCTGATCGTAAATGCCGGTTATGACGCGCGATATCCGACGCGTGCGCGTCATCACGCAATCGCGCGTGACCTCGCCTACAACGCCTGCATCGGCCGTCTTGATCTCGGTGGTCATCATCATGGTCTCTCAACGGTGCATATGCACCATGGTAAGTATGGTGCATATGCAGCATACTTTCAATGCTCTGATGCCACGCAGAACGTAACGCGACCCCGCAACTTGTCCTTTCGCCGCAACGACCGGGAATTCGCACATCCTGTCGAGAAGGTCGCCCCGAGGCGGGTCTCGGCTTTGGGACATTGCAGTTCACTTTCGCTCTGCCTGCACCAATACGCTGAGAGGATGACGAGTGCGCAATTCTGCGATACTGTTTGTGCGCCGCACAATCCGAAACAGGCAAGGCTGATGCTAGCAACCGCGAAGGCAATGCAACGGGCCCCACTCCGCGTCGACCTTGCCCTTCAGGGCGGCGGCGCCCATGGTGCTTTTTCCTGGGGCGTGCTCGATCGCCTTCTGGAGGAGCCATGGCTGGCGATCGAGGGGATTTCCGGCACCTCGGCCGGAGCGATGAACGCGGCGGTCATGGCGCACGGCTATGCCGCCAACGGCGCCGCAGGCGCTCGCGAGGCCTTGGGGGCATTCTGGCGCAAAGTATCGGAGGCGGCGCGCTTTAGTCCCTTCCAACGCGGCCCCCTCGATGTCTTATTCGGTCGCTGGACGCTCGACCACTCGCCGGTTTTCGTGGCGATGGACATGATGGCGCGGGTGTTCTCGCCTTACAATCTCAACCCTACCGGCGCCAACCCGCTCCGCGCCATACTGGCGGAAGCCGTCGATTTCGGGCGGCTCGCGGCCAGTCCGATCAAGCTGTTCGTGACGGCAACGAATGTCCGCACCGGCCGCGGCCGCGTGTTCCGTAACGGCGAGCTGACCCCGGACGTGCTGCTTGCTTCCGCGTGCCTGCCGACGCTGTTTCAAGCGGTCGAGATCGATGGCGAGGCCTATTGGGACGGCGGCTACGCCGGCAACCCAACGATCACGCCGCTGGTTCGCGAATGCATATCGCAGGACACCATTCTCGTGCAGATCAACCCGGTTGAAAGGGCTGGTACACCTCGGTCCGCGCGCGAGATCCTCAATCGCATCAACGAAGTCTCCTTCAACGCGGTCCTTTTGAAAGAACTGAAGATGATTGCCCTGCTTCGGAAGGTAGCGCAGGTGGAGGATGACGAGGGCGCGCGCTGGGCGTCGATGCGCATCCACCGTGTCGCAAGCGACACCATGACCGACCTCGGTTACTCCTCGAAGCTCAATGCGGAATGGGAGTTTCTGACCATGCTGCACAACGAGGGACGCAGGTCCGCCGAGGCCTTCCTGGACGCCCATGGCGACGATCTCGGCCACCGCTCGTCGCTCGATCTCGATATCTTGCTGGAGGGGGTCTGACGGGTGGGGCTTCTCGGTATTCTGATTGGGCTCGGGCTTTTGATCTGGCTCGCCTTCCGGGGCTGGAGTGTCCTGCTGCTGGCGCCGTTAGGCGCCCTCGTTGCCGCGCTCTTTGCCCGCGAACCGGTGCTGGCGCACTGGACGCTGACCTTCATGAACAGCGCCGCAGGTTTTTTCGCTCAGTTCTTTCCGCTGTTCCTGCTCGGTGCACTCTTCGGCAAGCTGATGGAGGATAGCGGTTCAATAACCGCCATCGCCGATTTCATGATGCGGCGACTGGGAAAGGACCACGCCATCCTCGCCGTCGTCATCGCCGGTTCGCTGGTCACCTATGGCGGTGTGAGCCTCTTTGTCGCCTTCTTCGTCCTCGCTCCGATGGCGCAGGAGCTGTTCCGGTCGAGCGGAATTCCGCGGCGGCTGATGCCTGCGGCGATCGTGCTTGGAACGTCCACTTTCACGATGTCGGCATTGCCGGGAACGCCATCGATACAGAATGCCATCCCGATGCCCTTCTTCGGCACGACGCCGTTTGCGGCGCCAGGTCTCGGCATCTTCGCTTCGGCCATCATGCTTTGCTTCGGCCTGTGGTGGCTTCGTCACGTCGCGGCGGCTGCGCGCATGTCTGGCGAAGGGTTCGGGGAGGGCGCGCCCGCGACACCCGAACGTCTCGCGTCCGACGACCAGCTGCGCGAACGCGCCACGGTCGGCAGGGAATTCGATCCGGCCGAGATCGCGCACGGCCGACACAGCGAGGCGGGACCGCCAATCCTGGTCGCTATGCTGCCGCTCGCTGTGGTTGTCCTTGTCAATCTCAGCATGACGCTGTTGATCCTGCCGGCGCTTGATCTCGGGTTTCTTGCGGATGATCGCTGGGGAGGGGTTTCGCGCTCCGCGGTCAGCGGTGTATGGGCCGTCGTCACGGCGCTGGCAGCCGCGGTCGCGACGGTCGTCGCGTTGAATTTCCGCCGACTGCCGACATTGCGCGCGACGATGGACGCAGGCGCCAACGCGTCCGTCCTTCCGGCGGTCGCCGTCGCCAGTCTGGTCGGCTTTGGAGCGGTTGTCGCGGCGATGCCCGCCTTTGCGATCGTGCGCGACTGGGTGCTCGGTATCGGTGGAGGGCCACTCGTTTCGATCGCGGTGGCCACGAATATCCTGGCGGCGCTCACCGGCTCTGCCTCCGGCGGTCTTACGATCGCCCTCGACGCGCTTGGAAGCACCTACCTGATGCGCGCACAGGAAACAGGTCTGGATCCTGCACTGTTGCACCGTGTCGCGGTCATCGGGGCAGGTACACTGGATAGCCTGCCCCACAACGGGGCAGTCGTTACCCTGCTTGCCGTTTGCGGGTCAACCCACGGAGAGAGTTACCGCGACATCGTCGTTGTCGGAATTATCGGAGCGATCCTTGCGCTGAGCGCGGTCATCGTTTTGGGGACCATTTTCGGCTCGTTCTGATACTTCCGCGAAAGGGAAGGTCGCGACTGAGCCGCCGTTGGCTTCAACCCCTGACAGCGGGTCTTGGCTACGCTCCCGTGTCTCTAGCAACCGCGCAGCGCGCACTTTCCCGTACCGGGCGATGCCGATCTTGATGCCCACCAGCACGGGTGCCGCGAAGACAAACAGCAGGGCGACCGCGTTGAAGGCCGTGTCGAAGGCGATCACGGTGGACTGGCCTGTCACGGCCCGGCCGAGAAGGCTCGTCGCTGCCCGGCCTGCGACTGCCGCGTCCATCCCTTTCGCGCTCAGCATGGCTGTCGTGGTCGCCAGGCGCTCGATGACCGCGGAGCGCCCCCCAGTGACGCTGGCGCCGAGGACCGCGACATTGCCGGCGACGTTATGGTCGATCAGCGTCTGGAGTGCGGCGACCCCGATGAGGCCACCAAGCTGGCGACCCGTATTGAAGAGACCGATCCCGGAGGCGAGATTTCGGCTGTCGAGCTTGCTGAAGGCGATCAGGGTGATCGAGAGAAACAGGAAGCCAAGGCCGAACCCGCGCAGCAGAATCGCCGCCATCATGTCAGCCGCGCCGCTTTCGACGGTCGATCCGGAGAGCATCCACATCGCAATCATGATCATCAGGATGCCAAAGGGCACGGTGGCGAACGGAGGAACGTGGCGGACCTGCATGAGAAAGGCGGCAATGAGGAGTGCGCCGACGAACAGCGCGCCGCTCGGCAACAACAACTGCCCGGCATCGGTGGGGGTGAAGGCGAGGACGGACACGGCAAACGACGGGATCAGGTACGCGCTCCCGAACAATGCGGCGCCGGCAACAAAACTGACGATAAAGGCGAAGAGAAAATCGTCCGATTTGAACAAGGTGAAATCGAGCAGGCCTTGGCCCTTTGCCAACTCCTGCTGGCCGAGGAATGCCAGCAGAGCTGCCGCACCGATCACAGTCAGCCACAGGATGCGGGGTTCCTCGAACCAGTCCCATCGGCTGCCTTGGCTGAGGACGTAGGTGAAGCAGAAAAGCGTGATGGAGATCAGCGAGAAGCCGATCCAGTCAAACGGGCGGTGCGCCGTCCTGACCGGCGTCGGGCTGTCTGCGACCATCAGGAGCCCGGCAGCCGCTAGCGCGACCGGAACGACGCTGAAGAAGATCCACGTCCAGGACTGGCTGTCGAGCAGCCACCCCTGAAGCGCCGGGGCGATCGTGGCGGGCGCGACAACGGACCCCATCGCAAACAGTGCCTGAAGGATCGGCTGGCGGGATCGTGGATAGGCGAGAAAAATGATCGCCTGGCCGCCGACGAGCAGGGTGGCGCCGGAGAAGCCTTGAATCATGCGCAGCGCGATCAGCAGGTCCAGCCGCGCCGTGACGGCGGCAATGCCGCACGCCGTGCCCATGGCGAGCGTCGAGGCGATGATGAGGCTCAGCGGATTGATACGGCCCATCAGCCAGGGAACGGTCATGAATCCGATCAGCTTGAGAGAGGTGTAGCCGACATCCAGCCAGGCGAACTCATCGGGGGTGGCATATGTGTCGCCGATGATGTCGCCGCGCCCGAGCGAAAGGACCGTGCTGGCGATCGCCTCGGTCAGCGTGGCAAGCACGATGCCCGCAATGAGAAGGGCCCCTGCCTCAGACCTGCCGTGGCTCGGTGCTACGGCGACGGTGGTGGTCATGGGTCGCTTCCCGTATCCACCGCGACGCGAGCGGACAGGCCGGGCACGAGCCGGCCGGGCATGGGATTGCTGGCAAACCGGATCTTCACCGGAACGCGCTGGACGACGCGAACGAAGTTCCCGGTTGCATTGTCTGCGGGGAGCAAGCTGAAGGCCGACCCGCTACCGGGCGCAAAGCTGTCGACCACGCCTTCAAGCGCCCCGTTAGGATAGCCGTCGACGGTGATGCGGACGCGCTGACCGGGTTGGATATGTTCGATCTGGGTTTCCTTGAAATTCGCTACGATCCACACATCGTTGACCGGAACGATATCGAGCAGGGGGACGCCGGGCGCAACAAACCGGCCGATGCGGACCTGACGGTTGCCGATAACGCCGCCGACAGGCGCTCGGACCACGGTGCTCTCGAAATCGATCTCAGCGAGGCCGCGCGCGGCCCGTGCCTGCGCCACGGCAGCGACGGCCGCCTGGCGCTGGGCGGCAAGGACGGCGATGCGTTGTTGCTGCGCCTCCAGCGTTGCGGCGGCAGCCGATACGCTTGCCTCGGCTCTCGTTCGCGCCGCGTCGCTTTCATCGACATGGGCCTGGCTGATGGTGTTGCTGCGGATGAGTTCGCGGCGGCGGTCATAGGCCTTGGTCGCCAGATCCAGTTCGGCAACAGACGAACGCCGCTGGGCCTCGGCCTGGCGAATCATGGCGTGCTGGAGCTCTGTCTCCGCATCGACATTGGTGAGGTGCGCCTCGGCCGCTGCGACATTGGCCTCCGCCTGTGCAAGCCGCGCGCGATAGTCGCGATCGTCGATGCGGAACAGGACGTCACCCGGCCGGACCGTTTGGTTGTCCTTGACCTCTACCGCCATGACGTAGCCCGCGACCTTTGGGGCGAGCGAAGTAACGTCCCCGCGGACATAAGCGTTGTCGGTCGACGTCGAGCCGCTCGAACGGGCCCAGGCCCAGCCGCCCGCCACGACGACCACGGCGCCGAGGCACAGCGCCAAGCCGACCACCTTTTTCTTGTTGAGTTGCGCCACAACGACCTCCGGTAATGTTCGTTACCAATGACATACGGTAATCGGCGTTACCAGTCAAGGGGGTGCATCGCCCATTTGAGATAGCGGGCGTTTGTTATTCCTATACTGAGCAGAGAGCGTAATGGCTGAAGGAGCAGCAGTCGACTATACAAAGGTTGGCTAGTATAGAGTCAGAATTTCAAGGGATAAAAGCTGTGGTTGCAGCAAAGTCGGGGCGGTTGAAAAGTCGTCGGAAAGCCGTTCTTCAAGCGGCTGCCGAGGTCTTCTTCGAGCAACGCTGCAGCGTGATGCTAGATGCGTACAGGGCGCTGTAGCACTTTGAATTGCTGCATGTTTCTATCCTTAATTCGGGTGCAATTTAAGGGAACATGCAGTAGGCGGCGAACATCGGCGCGATCATGGAACGTCCCGTGGGCGGAGCGAACCACTCAGGGACCGAGGAGAATTTCAGGCTGATGATTGCCTGCGCACGCACGGCGCTATCGATCCTGGCAATCAAGCAGATCAAAGGGCATGACTCTGATTGCCTGCGGCGCGGGAGACGGTCGCTTCCGCCGCCGCGTCAACCGGCAGCGTGAAGATAAACGTCGCTCCATGCGGTTCGTTGTTCTCCGCCCATAATTGTCCGCCATGGGACTCGACGATCGAACGGCAGATCGCGAGCCCCATGCCCATCCCGTGCTCTTTCGTCGTAAAGAACGGCTCGAATATCCTGTCAGGAGAAGCGACGCCCGGGCCGCGATCACTGATTTCGGTCTGGACGACATCCCCCATCCGGCGCACCCGTATTCCGAAAACCCTGTCGCCCACAGTGGAATCCATCGCATCCATGCCGTTGCGGATGAGATTGATCAGAACCTGCTGGATCTGGACGCGATCCAAGGCGACGAATGGCAGGTTGCTCTCCACATCGACCTCCATACGAACCCGCCGCCGCGCCGCCTCCTCGGCCATGAGGTCGCGCGCTTCGGCGATGACGCTGGAGAGTGTTGTACTGGTCCTCGTCTCTACGGAATGTTTGAACAAGGCGCGGATGCGGCTGACCACGTCAGCCGCCGAATTGGCATCCTGAATGATGCGCTCCGCCCTCTTCTGCGCCCGCTCGATATTGGGCGGTTCGGCCATGAGCCAACGTTGGCAGGCGTACGAGTTTGCCACGATAGCCGCCAGCGGCTGGTTGACCTCGTGCGCGATGGACGCGGAGAGTTCGGCGAGGCTTGCCGCCTGGCTCGCGCGGGCTAGGTTTTCCTGGGCGAGGCGCAATTCATCGCGCCCACGCACCTGATCTTCGATATCGAGGCAGACACCGTTCCATTGAACGATCGCGCCGTCGCCACTGCGCATCGCGGCTGCGCGCATTTCAACCCACCGGTACTCGCCGTCGAAGCGACGTAGGCGATGCTTCTGCGCATAGGGTTCGCCAGTGGCCAAGGAGTGCGCGAGCAGCTTTTTTACCGCGGCCAGATCGTCCGGATGAATGATCGCGTTTAGCACGCTTGCGAGGCGCGAGGTGCCAGCGACATCCTTGTCCTCGACGTTGAAGCCAATGAAGCCACTCAGTTGCTGGCTGAAGTATATGGGCTTGCCGTCCGGCGCTGCACACCAGATGAGCGCAGGCAGCGTCTCGACGAGTTCTCGCAGCGAGCGCTCGCTTTGGCTCAATCTGAGCACCGCCAGCTGGTGCTGCCTGGATATCGCGGCCACGATGAGCGCCGATAGTGCCGAGATGGCCAGAAAGAGCTGCAGCATGATCTGCCTTTGCCTCTGGGACTCGGGATCGCCGGCAAACTGGCCGGCGCCGGATATCGTGAATACCGTGGTGATCAGAGCCAGGACGATCAAGGTGATGGCGGCGCCTCTGAGTTCAAAGCGCACTGCCGCCCAAAGGAGAGGCGGCATGATGATGTAGGCGAAGGGGAGGTAACCGCTCAAGGAAAGGGCGGCGACACCGAGAAAGATCAGCCCAAGAACACTGGCCTCGATCCATCGCGCGGCGGAGAGCTGGGAATTCCCGTGCCAGTTGTGGAACACGTCCAGCGCCAACGGCGCCACGATCAACACCCCGGTGGCGTCTCCTATCCACCATAGTGGCCAAGCCGCCGTAAAGGTCTGCGATTTTATGTCAAACCACGCAAGTGTCGCACTTCCGACCGTCGCGCTTATGGCAGGCGCAATTCCAGCGCCCAGTACGACGAATGCGAGAACTTCCTTCAAGGTTTCCAGCCGAACCGGGCGCCCGCAGGTACGGGTCACGAGCCATGCACCGGCCATCGCTTCAAGAGCGTTGCCCACATACATCAGGAGGGACGCAGGCAGCGGGCTATGGAACCACAAGAACTGACCGATCAGTTCACCGACGCAGCCCGCCAGCACCCACCACGGCCAACTCGGCGTAGCGGCGAGCATAAGCGTAGCCATGAAAAGCCCGCCCGGAGTCCAAATTGCAATGCTTGTTCCGGGTACGATCCCGAGCACATGCGCGAAGGCGCAGCCCAAGACATAGGCCGCCACAAAGAGCGCCAGATGCAAGAATCGAGGGCGGTGCAACCAGACGCTCATCATCGGCTGCTCCTACCGGACAAAGAAAGTCTGGGGACTGCGGCGCCGCGTGTAGCGTTTATCCCCGATATCCGGGATGGCGAAATCACACCCAAACCCTAACCCCCAAGGCCCGAGCCACACCTCATGGAAAATCCACGTGTCGCGCGGACACGTATCGCACGGAGATGTGAACTCGCTTCCGTATGTGATGGCTCGAGACCATGCCGATGACCTGAGAGAGCTCGCGCTCCCACTCGCGCAACGCGGAGCCCGGTTCTGTTGAAACACGCCGATGTCAGCCGACGCAGTGAACCATCCGGTGATATAACTTTTGCTGTTATGAGACGGTCCATTTGTACACCGCATAGCGGGTTTAATGCAAAAGAGATCGTTTGTCCGAGAGCAGAGCTCTCGGCGCGATTGCCGGCGGGCCGTGATCGATTGCGCATTCTGATAGCTCGCTCTCATCGTGGCTTTCCAGTCAGGGCGTCGCCGATCGCTGCGAGCAGTGCCTGCCCGTCGAAAGGTTTGCGGAAGAACCGGTTGTGCTTTGCCAGCGGCGGCTCAGGGATCTCGTGGCGGCCGGTGATCAGGATCACTGGCAATCCGGGGCGCCTCTCGCTCATCAAGCGCTTCAGTTCGAAGCCGTCCATGCCGGGCATGCCGATGTCGGTGATCAGACAATCGATCTCCGGCAGCGCATTGCTGTTCAAGAGGGTATGGGCCGACGAGAATGCCCGTACGGTGTGCCCCGCTGACTCAAGAAGATCCTGGAGCGAATCGAGCACGCGCTGGTCATCGTCGACGACCGCCACGACGGACTTTGAGTTGGACATGCGTACGCGTTTCCTCAACGTCTGGAACGAATGACTGGAATCTGCAATTTTTCGGCAATTTGCACCAGATCTGCAAGTGAGGTTGCCTGCATCTTCTGCATGATCTTGCTGCGGTGCATTTCAATCATGATCTCGCTGATTCCGAGCTCGGCGGCGGCCTGTTTGTCCGGGAGGCCGCTGACCACAAGCGGCAGCACCTCGCGCTCCTGCGGCGTAAGCGCCGCCAAGCGGCGTTCGAGCTCGGTGAGCTCCGCCCGTACCGATCGTTGAACGCGATCCTGGTCGATCGCCGCCCGAACCGCCGCGACCAGATCGTTCTCCCCGACCGGTTTCCTCAGAAAGCCGACAACGCCGCCCTCAATGGCAAGCACCGACGATGGAATGTCGTGCCCGGTAAGGAAAACGATCGGGGGATGAACGTCCCCGGACAGTTGCTTCTGAAACTCGAGGCCGTTGATGCCGGGCAGCTCGACGTCGAGGATCAGGCACGCAGGGAGATCGGGCCTCGCATAGGCGAGGTAATCCGCCGCGACGGCGAACGTCTCGGCCCGCCATCCCAGGGACTCCAGCAGCTCGCCGAGCGCCTCGCGCACTCTGGCGTCGTCATCCACGACGAAGACCATTTCCTCGCGCGGGCTCATGGTGCCTCGCTAGCCGCCAAGCGCGAAGGAAAGCCTTTGGCGCCTTCGCGTTTTGCGAATTTCTCCAGCGTGAACTCCCAGTTCGCTTCGCGGACGATCGCGTACTCCGCCCCGTGGTATCGGTTCGTCATATCGGACATATTCGCTCGCTCCTTACTGTGCTGATTTGGAAGCATAGACGATGAAGCATTACGTTCCGCTGGATCAACGCAAACAAAGGTTTGGGATTCTCGGCGACCCTAAAGCGCCGCGCGTCCAATCGGATGCGTAAAGGTTGCTGTTGCACTTTGAATGGCTGCATAGCCGCAAGTGTGCATTGCGCGACCGACTGCGCGTCATCTCGCTGAATGGGCGGCCGGCTGGAGTGTGCGCGGCCAGGATTAGACAACCTAAACTTTCGTTTAGTCGGAATAGGTATCTCGATGTGTTAGTTTCGCAATGGGATAGAGGAGGACGCCCCGGCAATTCACGCGACTGGAGTTTGGTGCCCTGGCGCGTCTCCTGGATGTCGGGAGAGAAATGCGCCATGCCCCAAACAATAACGGGCACCTAACGCCAGCATTCGAAAGTGCGGGGTGTGAATGTCAGCCTCTTTCGGCGTATCAATTGGGCAGGGATGTGTCCCGAGCACAGAAATGATGTAGCATCGCACCTAGAAATGCGGGAGACGCGTAACAGTTTCCCGGCCAGGGCGGAATTCAGTTTTCGCCAAAGCAAGTCACGGCTGGGAGGATTAGCCTTCTAGCTAAGTAGTTCCTGAAGTAGAGTTAGGTTCTTGCGTCAACCATGCACCATCGCTGTTATTGATGACGACGACGCTCTCCGCGATTCGATGAAAGATATGCTAGAGTCACTGGGTTACGAAGCCATTGCTTTTTCGTCAGCGCCGGAATTCCTCGCGCTTTATCGCCAATGCCCAATTCACTGCATTATCTCCGACGTCAAAATGCCCGGTGTCGATGGGTTGCAGTTGTTGGAAATATTGAACAGCAAGGGCGTGCAAACGCCATTCATATTCATGACGGCCTTTCGTGATCAGTGGTTGACCACAGCTGCCAGGCAAGGTGGCGCTCGTGGTGTTCTGTCAAAGCCCATCGACTCGGATCAGCTGGTTGCGATGCTTGAGTCGGCAGTTGGAGACGACAGCCGCGGTGAGGGTACGGACTAGCCGCTCACCCTGACTGCATTCCTTTGAACGCCGCTGCGGCATTGGCCCCCGAGCTCAGAGGGCGCACCTCCCGAACAAATGACGGAACAGCGACTACGTGTGTTCGATTACGACGGCAATCCCGACGGAATGCCAACACGAAGACGCGACCTCGAGGCATTGCTCCGGGTGGCATAGCGGGCCGCGAGCGGAGGGATCGTTCGATTTCGACCACTGTGATCGATGCCGAGGCAAGAACGGTCATCTGCCAGGACGAAGTGACAGCTCAGGCAGTTGATTGAACGCACGCGAGACAAGACTTGGAAGCCTGCAGCGCCGCGTCTTATTGGGCGCGCAAAGGACGCTGGAGCAGTAGTGCGGCTGGCAAAGCGGATTGATGCCGCAGATTCCGTCATCGG
This sequence comes from Sinorhizobium garamanticum, assembly GCF_029892065.1. NCBI lineage: Bacteria > Pseudomonadati > Pseudomonadota > Alphaproteobacteria > Hyphomicrobiales > Rhizobiaceae > Sinorhizobium > Sinorhizobium garamanticum. The sequence continues at coordinate 134,695 of NZ_CP120374.1, forward strand.
CAATTCGGAAGCCCCCAGCAACACTGGGGGCTGTAATTGCACGTCGGCGAATTCTATTTACGCGGTGATAAACTCGAGGATGTCGCGGTTGATCACGTCGGCGTGGGTGGTTGCCATGCCGTGGGGAAGACCTTTGTACACCTTGAGCACGTTGCTGCCGAGAAGCTTGGCGGACAAGAGGGCGGTATCGGCGACCGGAACAACCTGGTCATCATCGCCGTGCATGATGAGAGTCGGCACGTCGATGGTCTTGAGGTCTTCGGTGAAATCAGTCTCCGAGAATGCCTTGATGCCGTCGTACTGGGCCTTTGTGCTGCCCGTCATCGCTTGCCGCCACCAGTTCTCGATCACTGGATTCGAGGGGGTCGCGCCGGGTCGATTGTATCCGTAGAACGGTCCGCTTGCGAAATCCCGGTAAAGCTGGCTGCGGTTCTCCAGCAGCGCTTTCCTGAAGCCGTCGAACACCTCAATGGGCAGCCCACCGGGGTTTGCAGGCGTCTTGACCATGAGAGGGGGAACGGCGCCAATGAGAACCAGCTTGGCCACGCGCCCATTGCCGTGGCGGGCAACGTAGCGGGTTGCTTCGCCACCTCCGGTCGAGTGACCGACGTGGATCGTGTTGCGAAGATCCAGATGCTCGACCACGGCCGCGGCGTCGCTGGCGTAGTGGTCCATATCATGGCCGTCGTTTACATCACTCGATCGGCCATGCCCACGTCGGTCGTGAGCGACGACTCGATAACCCTTCTCCATGAAGAAAAGCAGTTGCGCGTCCCAATCATCGGAGCTGAGCGGCCAACCGTGATGAAACATGATGGGCTGCCCGCTCCTCGGGCCCCAATCCTTGTAGAAGATCTCCACGCCGTCAGCAGTGGCGACTCTGTTTGCGCGCAGTGTGCTGCTCCCTGCGGGAGAAGCGGGGGAAGCTGAGGCTGGTGTCGCCGACGCCACGGGAAGGGCCGCTGCAGCGGCGAGGCCGAGCCCGGCGGTCATTACGCCACGGCGAGTGGTCTGGGGGGTATTGGAATCCATTGCTTTCTCCTACATCGGCAAAACGATGCGTGTTGGATGGTTTTCGTGCTTGTGCCGCCCACGACGTCGTTGGGCGCTTGCGAGCATGAGCGCCCAGGTTTGCCAACTGTAGCTGTACAAAGGTTTGGGTCCGGCCGTTTCCTAAAGGCCGCCGTCGCGACCTCATTCAAGACAAAGCGGCAAAGGCGACGTGCCATGTGGATAGCTAATAAAATCCTGCGGTTGTGATAGATCAGTCTGGCTCCTGTTAGCGGGAACGAAGAGAAAAGCGTTCATGAGGCAAAGACCAGTTGTTGCCCATGAAGACCAAAATCCAGTGAAAAGAAGAGGTTTAGTGATGCGCGATCTAGTCGCAATCGTAACTGGTGGTAGTTCCGGCATCGGACGCGAAGTGGCTATTACATTAGCAAAGCTTGGCGCTCGTGTTCTGATAACGGCACGGCGTCAGCCGGGAATTGATGAAGTCTGCGCCCAATCGGAAAACATCAAAGGAATCATTGCCGATGTGGCAAAGGCGGCTGACATCAAGCGGACGGTTGAGGAAGCAATCGGTCTTTGGGGGAGGCTGGATATTCTGATCAACAACGCCGGAGCAGGCGGCATCATGCCACTCGCGGACGCAACAGAGGACCGGATAAAGGACATTTTTGCTGTCAACGTGCTGGGCCCGAGTCTATTGGCCGCCGCAGCCCTTCCGCACTTGAGCGGTCGGGGCGGGGCCATTATCAACATCTCCAGTACCTATGGGCACAAGGCTGCTCCGGGCTTCTCTCACTATGCTGCGAGCAAGGCGGCGCTCGAGCATCTCACGCGCTGCTGGGCGCTTGAACTTGCACCCCATGGAGTGCGCGTAAATGCAATTGCCGCCGGGCCGACAGAAACCGGCGCGCTGACGGGGATGATGGGACTGACTGCCAAAGAAGCGGAGGACGTCAAGGAGCATGAGCGCAATCTGATCCCGTTGAAGCGTCGGGGCACACCGCACGACGTCGCCCAATGGATAGCGATGTTTGCGAACCCGAAGACGGCATGGACGACCGGTCAAATTCTGTCGATAGATGGAGGGCTTTCGATCGTGTGAGAAACCGGGATGGAAAAGGCTGGCCGCGAACTCTACTGTCGCGGCCAGACTTTTTGTCGTTTCGGGTTCTTATTTGTTCGTGGCTACGGCGAGAACGTGCCAGTCGCCCGGCATGTCGTAAATGCTCTCGTCGCGTGCTCAGCTTTACTTCGGCTGGGCCGTCATGGCGAACCACTGTTCGAAGGTGATGCGGCCAAGGCGCGGGCTCTTGTCCGAAACGAGAGAATTGTCCTCGAGACGTGCACCGAAATAGCGTGCTTCCGGATCTGCCACGACCTTTCTCGGATCTTTCATCTTCTTCAGATACTGCTCGACCAATCCACTGAGCTTCACACGATCGGGACCGGCGATTTCGACGATCCCATTCTGCGGTTCACCCAGCGCCACGTCGGTCATGGCGTCCGCGACGTCGTCCGAAGCGATCGGCTGTATGAACGCTGGGGACAGGTGGACCGTGTCGCCGACGGTGCCCGATTGGGCGATGCCGTTAACGAACTCCATGAACTGTGTGGAGTGCACAATCGTATAAGGTATGCCGGATGCTCGGATCAGGTTTTCCTGCGCCAGCTTGGCGCGGAAATAGCCACTTTCTTGCAGGCGTTCGGTGCCGACAACGGACAGCGCGATGTGGTGCCTGACACCTGCGACTTTCTCCGCAGCCAACAGGTTTCTGCCCGATGTCTCGAAGAACTCGAGCACGGCCTTGTCCTCGAATGACGGAGAGTTTGCGAGATCAAGCACCACTTTGGCATTCTCAAGAGCCTGGGCGAGTCCTTCGCCGGTAATCGTATTGACGCCCGTATTCGGTGCCGCAGCGATGACTTCGTGGCCGCGCTTGCGTAAACGCTCGGCAGTCTTCGAACCGATAAGGCCGGTCCCACCTATAATAACGATTTTCATTACATATACCTCCGGTTGCAGATTAGGTCGCGTTTGGAGTCGAGCAAATGAGAGCAACGAGTTAGTTCAAGCCGGCCTTGTCGAGGCCAAAGGCCTTGTCGGCTGATCCTGGAACCGCTTTGAAGCCGATGCTGGCGCGGTTCCAGGCATTGATGGCCATGACTGCGAATGTGAGGTCGGAAATCTCCTTTTCGGAGAGCTGACTGCGGACACGCTCGTAAATATCATCCGGAACGCCGCCGGCCGGCAGGTTCGTCAGCACTTCCGTCCAGGTCAGCGCTGCCCGCTCGCGAGGGGCAAACAAGTTTGACTCGCGCCAGATCGCAACATGGTGGACGCGCAACTCGCTTTCGCCATGGATCTTTGCTTCCTTGACGTGCATGTCCAGGCAGAAGGCGCACCCGTTCATCTGCGAGGCCCGGATCTGCACCAGGTCGCGCGTCTTCTGGTCGATGACGCTATCGTTCACTGCGGCGCTGAGCTCCATCAACTTCTTGAAGAGTTCGGGGGACTGCTGTGCGTAGTTCAGTCGCTGTGTCATAGAAATCTTACCCTGCTTGTTCGCCAATGGATGCCGGCCCGGCCGGCGCTTGGGAGAGGTTGGAACGTCGCGAATAGTAGTTTGAACGCCCTCCCCACGGATCCTAAACCTTGGTTTAGGATCCGCTTCGAGGCACTTCGCGGACGCGAGATTGGCGGCGGCTGGAGGGCGATCGCCCTACAGCGCCGCGGGCGCGACTGGCCACGGATCTTGTGTATGGAGGGGTCAATGCGCCCGCACGGCCTTCGCAACGTATCGTTGCGCCAGGTGCGATTACCCAACCTCGGCAGCAGGCCACGTGTCAGTCGCGCAAATTGGTCGTCTTGAGAAAAGGCGATGCCGAGCAATTGTTCTCGGACGGCTTTTTCATGGTGGCAAGGATTAGATGAGCTCTGATTTTTTCACCAGGTCGGCTAGTGAGCGGGCTTCCATCTTGCGCATCACGCTGGCTCTGTGAATCTTGACCATGATCTCACTGATCCCGAGCTCATAGGCTATTTGCTTGTTCATAAGGCCGTCGGTGACGTGCTGCATCACTTGCTTTTCCCGAGGCGTCAGTGTCGACGCTTTCTGCTTGATGGCATTCCTGACGACGGCATCCTGTCGTTTGACCCGATCAGTCTCGAAAGCCCTGCTTACTGCGTCGAGCAGCTCTTCATTGGTGAAGGGCTTTAGCAGAAAGTCTACCGCACCGGCTTTCATTGCCGTTACGCTCATGGGCACATCGGCATGGCCCGTCACGAAGACAACTGGAGTTTGGCATCCCAGATCCTCCAACCGGGATTGAAACTCGATGCCGCTCATTCCTGGCATGCGAACATCCAGAACAATGCAACCTGAAGCGTTCAGGCAACCGTTCTCGATGAAATCCAGAGCGTCGCGGAAAGAGGATGCTTTAATGCCCACAGATTCAAAGAGATCGGCCATGGAAAGACGTATGTCGGCATCGTCGTCGATCACAACCACAACTTGTTCCTCGATCGGGGCGTCTTCGATTTTGAGTGCGGCGGACATCTTGCTGTCTCCTCGAATGCCGGAACGATAGCCGCATTCTGCCTCGATTTGTTTTAGGAGGCACCCTGTTTCGAAGTATAGAAGGGTTTAGCTCGCCCGCGTTTTTGGCCATGGCGAGCAGAAGCTAGAGGATGCACAACTGAACGTCCAAAATTTTGAATGATCGACGATTTCGCTGCTTTGTCCGTGGGTTAGGCGGTGCGGCACTCGCTGGGCTCGAGGCCGCGGCTCATTACATCCTCGACAATCCGGCTCGTAAGTGCCTAGGTCGGCACAGCATTTGTGCTGGGATGTCGGTAATGGCGATTATTGGTGATAAGACTGCCGGATTATCGGCGTTCGTTTTGACCGTGGAGGCCGGCTCCTTTAGTGCCGCTTCCAAGCTCCTGGGAACGACCCCATCTGCGGTCTCAAAGAGTGTAGCCAGATTGGAGCAGCGCCTCGGAGCTAAACTCTTCCGGCGTTCCACGCGATCGCTCACGCTGACGGTCGAAGGAACAGCCTACTACGAGCGAACCGTGCCATTGCTCCGCGGCCTTGAAGATGCCGAGGAAGTGGTTCGGTCGGCCTCCACCGCTCGCGGCGCGCTGCGCGTAACGATGCCAAGCGAGCTCGGACGAATTTTGATGGATGCGCTGACAACCGATTTCCTGCCTGCCCACCCGGAGATAAGGCTGGAAGTGGGGTGGGCGGATCGTCCTGTCGACTTGATCCGCGAGGGCTACGATCTGGCATTGCGTGCTGGTGCTCCTGTCGACAGCGAACTCAATCTCCGCACGCTCGGCGAACTGCCGATGGTCCTGGTGGCGGCGCCGGATTACCTGCGCAAGATTGGGCGTCCCGCCTCCATCGAGGAACTTAGCTCAGCAAATCATTTGCGCTACATCCTCGGCGGGCGGCCTTTTCTGATCCCGTTCCTGGATGGTGAGATCATCGAGCCCGAGGGTCGTCTTGATCTGGATAGCGGATTCGCGCTCCGAGCCGCCGCGTTAAACGGATTTGGAGTGGCTTGTCTCTTGCGTTGCGCAGTCGAAGCCGACATCCGTGCGGGGAAGTTGGAAGTCGTGTTGCCTTCTCGCCCCCTCAAACGCGTGCCGCTTCACTTTCTTCATGCATTTGGCAGGACGCCACCGCTGCGGGCGCGACTGTTCATGGACTTCGTGGCGGAGCAGATCAAACCGTTCCTTCATGATCAACACCAGGAAAGCTCCGATGACGACAGAGAAGATGGTCGGCTCGGCGACTAACGGTAGCGCGCCGCGCATCATCGCGGACCGAGCCCACCGCCGTCCGGTCTTCGTCTTGCCCTATGAAAGCGGCCTGCTCACCCGATGAGACATTCATTGAATGCTCGCGTTCAGCGCGTGCGGATCTGAGGCCGAACGATGTTCATCTGCAGTTCGTGGCTTGAGGCATACGGGCCGAGCACTTTGATCAGCCGCGTTTGTTCGGCTTCGCCTATACCCGCCCGCCTGCAATATTCGGCCACATCCCAAACCTGCTTGGTCGGAGACTTATCGAGCGCTTTAAGATCACTGCGTATCATCCTGTATCTCCCACTCTATTTCGTGAACGGTAGATCGGATGCCGCCTAGCGGCCGCTCGTGGCGGTGTAGATACTTTCCGCAGGTGCCGTAACTATACGGGAGTTTATGTGGTTGCGATGCGGCCTCACGCAGCAAGTTGGAGAACGTCGTCCGGATCGGCAGCGAGAATCGGAACCGGGCGCCGCCATCGGAGATGATTGGACCGCCCATGCCCTCGCCATGCGCCATAACTGTCGACTGGCGCACGGCCAGTCCGGTGCCCGCGCGTCGGTGCGGCAGGACGACCGCCTGGCTATTTCTGCGCCTGGTTCACCGGTATCGGCTTCACCGGCGCGCCGGGGAAGATTTTCTGCAGGTTACCGGCGATTACCTTGTCGCCTTCGGAAACACCGGATGACAGACCCACGAGGCCGCCATTGCTCGGGCCGAGAGAGACCAGCCGCTGCTCGACAACGTCGCCCTTGCCGACGACATAGACATACTTGCCGAGTTGACTCGACCCGAGTGCGGTCTCGGGCACCATAAGCACGTTCGGTTCGTCCCTGACGCGCAGGCGAACGCGCACGTATTGGCCGGGCAGCAAGGTCAGATCCTTGTTTTCGATCGTCGCGCGCGCCACGACCGTGCCGGTATTGCGCTCGACCGCGTTGTTGATGAAGGTCAGATCGCCGCGGTGACGCGGCTCGGCATCACCCGGCAGAAACACTTCGGCCTGAACCGGCCCGGCCGCCCGTGCCTTCTGGATATCGGCGAGCTCGGGTTCGCTCGGATTGAAGGAGACATAGATCGGCGAAAGTTGCACGAGGTTGTTGAGTGGCGTGCCGGCCACGTCGCTGACCAGTGTTCCCTCGGGAGCCAGGTTTCGCCCGAGCCTTCCTGCAAAGGGTGCGCGGATTTCAGTGTAGTCGCGGTTGATCTCGGCGGTGCGGACCCGCGCCCGCGACATGGCGAGGGCCGCCTCCGCCTGGCGCACGGCGCTTGCGCGCTGGTCGAAGGTGTCCTTGTCCAGATAGCCGGTCGTGGCCAGTTCGTTGCCGCGTGTGAGATTGCTGCGAAGATAGGCGAGCGACGCCTCGTCGCGTCGGACCTGGGCTTTCGCCTGATCGAGCTCTGCTTCGTAGTCGCGCGGGTCGATCCGGTAGAGGAGTTCGCCCTGCGTGACGTCGGCGCCGTCCGGAGCTTCCTGCGACTGTATATAGCCGGAAACCTTGGCCCGGAGCGTGACGTTGCGGATCGATTCCGTCCGTGCAGAATATTCGAGGTAAATGGGGATCGTCTTCTTGACGACCGCGGCGACGGGAACGGGCATGGCAGGAGGTGCAGTCGCAACCGCTGCCCCCGCGCCACCGCTTTCGAGGTCAAGCCTGCCGCCGGTGTATGAATAGGCCGCAGCCAGAGCCGCGATTGCGACTGCTGCGGCAAAGCCAAGTTTCAAACCGCGCATATCAAGCTCCAGTCCCTATTCCGCCGCCTCGGGGTCTCGCTGCCCTTCGGCAGGGCTCGTCGACAGCCCCTCCCGCCATTGTTCGATGACTGCATAGAAAACCGGGACAAAAACAAGTGTCAGGACGGTTGCCATGAGCATACCGCCAAACACTGTTGTGCCGATCGACTGCCGGCTGGCGGCACCGGCGCCCCTCGCGTACATCAATGGGACGACGCCGAGAATGAAGGCGAATGCCGTCATCAAAATCGGCCGTAGCCGCAGGCGGGCCGCTTCGGCGGCGGCGGCGATGATGTCCAGGCCTTCCTGCCGGCGCCGTTTGGCGAACTCGACGATCAGAATAGCGTTTTTCGCGGCAAGGCCAACCAGCATAACGAAGCCGATCTGCGAGTAGACATCGATCTGCATGGTCCTGAGCCACAGGGCGAGCAGGGCGCCAAGGAGGGCGAGCGGCACCGAAAGCAGCACCATGAAGGGCATCGACCAGCTTTCATACTGCGCCGCCAGGATCAGGAAACAAAAGACGATGGCCAGCGCGAAGACGAGCGCGGCGATCGATCCCGCCCGGATCTCCTGATAGGTGATGCCCGTCCATTCGAAGCCGAAGTCCCGCGGCAGGGTGGCCGCGGCGGTGCGCTCCATCGCTGCCACCGCCTGGCTCGAACTGTAGCCCGGCGCGGCCGCGCCGTTTATCAACGCTGACGGATAATTGTTGTAGTGGCTGATTGTCTCGGGGCCTACGGTCGGTTTCAGCGCGCCGAGCGTGCTGAGCGGCACCATATCGCCCGCCGAATTGCGCACGTAAAGCCGGGAAATGTCGGCAGGATTGGAGCGCGCGCTTTGATCGGCCTGAAGCGTGACGCGAAAAGTGCGGCCGAACAGGTTGAAGTCGTTGACATAAAGCGAACCGAAATAGATCTGCAGGGTGTTGAATATATCCGGCAGGTTGAGACCCAACTGCTTTGCCTTGTCCCGGTCGAGGTCATAGTTGAATTGCGGGCTCGACGTGCTGAATGTGGTGAAGAGCTGGTGCGGATTGATTTCCGGCTGCTTTCGCGCCTCGGCTATCAGGGCTTGGGTGGCGTCGTTCAGCGCCACGCTGCCGCGCCCGCCCAGGTCTTCGACCTGGAATTCGAAACCGCCCGTTGCGCCGAGCCCCTGTATCGACGGTGGATCGAAGGCGAGCACGAGAGCGTCGGGGATCTGCAGGAGGAGTGGCTGCACCGCTTCGCGCAGCGCCGATGCTCCTTGTTCCGGAGGGCGCTCGTCCCATGGTTTCAGGACGGCGAACTGGACCGCGGAATTGGACTGGCTCGCGAAAGTCAGGAAGTTGAAGCCGACCACGGAGCCGACGAAATCCACGCCGGCCGTGCCGCGAAGGATTCCCTCCGATTGCCTCGCGACGGCTTCGGTTCGTTCTATCGATGCACCGTCGGGGAGTTGGATGACCACGAAGAAATATCCCTGGTCCTCGACGGGCAGGAACGTCGAGGGAATGCGTTGCCACAATGCGTAGGTGGAGCCGATGGCGATCAGGAAGAGTGCGAAGAGGGCCCAACGCCAACGGACGAGTCCCGCGATGCTGTGCGCATAGGCATGCGAAAACCAATGGAAACCGGTATTGAACCAGCGGAAGAGCACGAATCTCGGCGCGCCGCGATGGCGCAGGAAAGCGGCGCTGAGCGCGGGACTGAGCGTCAGCGAATTGAAAGCGGAAAACGCGACCGAGATCGCAACCGTCAGAGCGAACTGATTGTAAAGGCTGCCGGCTACGCCCGGAATGAAGGCGACTGGCACGAAGACCGCCAGAAGCACGGCAGTCGTCGCGATGATCGGTCCCGTCACCTCCTGCATCGCCTTGCGCGTTGCCGCGAGCGGCGGCAGGCCGGACTCGAGTTGTCGCTCGACGTTCTCGACGACCACGATTGCATCGTCGACCACCAGGCCGATGGCGAGCACCATTCCGAGCAGGCTCAGCATGTTCAGCGAGAAGCCGAGCAGGTACATGACGATGAGCGTCGCGATCAGCGACACCGGAATGGCGATCGTCGGGATAATCGTGGTGCGCACGTTCTGGAGGAAGATGAAGACGACGGCGATGACCAGAGCCAGCGCTTCGACCAGCGTGATAATCACATCATGCATTGCCGCGGACACGAAGCGCGTGGTGTCGTAGAACATGTGATAGGCGATGCCGCTCGGGAAGCGCTGCGACAGCTCGTCCATCTTGGCCTTGACCCGGCTCTGCAGATCGAGCGCATTCGAACCGGGCGCCTGGAACACCGCCAGGACGACGCTCTCCTTGCCGTTGAAGGTCACCGATGACGAATAGAGCAGCGCGCCCAGTTCGACGCGCGCCACGTCTCGCAGCCTGATCGTCGCGCCGGTCGCCGGGTCGGCACGCAGGACGATATCGGCAAATTGCTTGGGGTCGCTCAAACGACCGACCGCATTGATCTGCATCTCGAAGGGTGTGCCGGCCGGTGCCGGGGATTGCCCGATCTTTCCGCCGGCAACCTGGACGTTCTGCTCCTCGATGACGTTCTCCACGTCGACGGCGGTGATGCCCAGATTGGCCATCCGGTCCGGATCGAGCCAGACGCGCATCGAGTAACGCCGTTCGCCGAAGAGCTGGACATCGCCGACGCCCGGCAGGCGCTTGAGCGGATCGAGGATCTGCAGGTAGGCATAGTTGCTGACGGAGGCGAAATCGACGGAATCATCGGGCGAATCGAGGCTGACCAGCACGGTGAAGTTCGGTATCTGCTTGGCGATCGTCACACCGCTCTGGTTTACCAGGGCCGGCAGCGAGGATGCCGCCTGCGATACGCGGTTCTGCACGTCGAGCGCTGCGACGTCGATCGGATAGCCGACGTCAAAGGATATGATGATCCTCGACGAGCCGTCATTGGAGCTCGTCGAAGACATGTAGAGCATGCCCGGCACGCCGTTGATCTGCTGTTCGAGCGGTGTTGTGACCGTATCGGCGACCACCTGGGCGCTGGCACCCGGATAGTTGGCGGAGACGACGATCTGCGGCGGCGTAATGTCTGGGAACTGCGAGACCGGAAGCAGGAAATAGCAGATGGCGCCCGCAAGCGTCATGACGATGGCGATAGCAGACGCGAAAATCGGCCGGTGAATGAAGAACTCGATCATGGCCGGACCGACCCATGTACGACGCGGGCGCCAGCTTGGGCCGCACCGGCCGGCAACGGCCGATGGACACCGCCGAAATCGACCTTCTCCGCGGCCACCGACACGCGGTCTACCCGGTTAATAAGAGGCTTTCCCGCCGTCGGCCCATCCAGCTTGCGCATCGTAAGGCTCCAACACCAGCAAATTGCGATCTGCACCGCCGTTACTTAGACGTTTGACGATCGTGCCAACCGACATTGTGACATTGTGCCAGATTTTTTTTTGTGCGGTCAGCACTCACGGAAGCGGTCGAGAAAATCGGCTGCTCCTTGATCTCCCACGACCGATCAGTAACACAGCGTCAAGGGTCAGCCATGCATACCGAAATAGGCCGGCCGACCCTGATGACAACTGATCTGCAGCCAATCACGTCCATTCCCCGCGTGACCGCATTGTCGTTGCTGCCCACGATCTGTTTCCAAAGCACAACATCCGTGGAGATTCGCTACACTCCTCCTTTGTGGGTGTGTTCGGCTATCCCCGGCTCGAGCAGCCGAAGGATTTCAGGTAGACGTTCGTTCATTTCTGGCGCGATCTTCTCGTTCATCAGAAGCATCACGAGCCCATGCACCAAAGACCAAGCGGCAATCGGACCCGGATCGTCAACCGCACTCGAACCTTTCCGACCCGCTTTCGTGGCAAGAAGCTCAAAAGCTTGGCGACTGGCGTGAGACAGGTGCGCGTCCCGGCTGTCGATGTGCTCGCCGGATCCGAACATCAGCGTGTAAAGCCCAGGGTTCGCTTTTGCGAATTCGATGTAGGCAACGCCAAGATCGCCGATGCTGCGCGCGGGATCGGATGCAAGTGGCGCGATCAGATCTCGCAGCCTCGAAAATCCCACCGTGGCAATGGCCGACATCAGTTCGCGCTTCCCGGCGAAGTGCGCGTAAGGGGCAGCCTGGCTAACACCGGCCTGGCGCGTCACGGCGCGTAAACTTACGCCTGCTGGGCCTTCGCGCTCGAGCAGCGCTAATCCTGCCTCGATCAGCGCGGTTCGTAGATCACCGTGGTGATATCCGCGTGCTTGTGTTTTCGAGTTCATTCGTCTGACCGCAATCTTGACACTGTTAAGAACGCCGTTATCTTAACGTCGTTAAGATCAACGTGCCCACACGAAAGTCAAGGTCAGGGCTACCATGTCCGACCGCGGCCTTTTGTCAGACGGGCGGGGAGTCCCAGATGTTCACGGATCTTGTTCTCGCTAGTGCCCACCACCTCCTGGTCTTCTTGCTGGCGGCGATAATCGCGATCGAAGCGGTGATTGTGCGGCCGGATATGTCTGGCGGAGGCGCGAAACTGCTCTCCCGTATCGATGCGTATTACGGCGCGACCGCCATCCTTGTGCTCCTCATCGGGATCGCTCGCGTCCTCTTCGGCCTCAAGGGATGGGAAGCCTATGTTTACAATTGGGCGTTCTGGCTGAAGATGCTGGCCTTTGTGGTGGTCGGGCTCCTCTCCATCAGGCCTACACTGCAAATCCGCACGTGGCGAAAGAATGCGGACGGAGACGCGTTCAGCCTGCTGCCCGACGACGTTGCCAAGGTGCGCGGCTACATTCTGGCGCAGATTGGCGTTTTCACGCTTATTCCGGTCCTCGCTGCCACGATGGCTCGCTACGGCTACTGAGAGGTTCATTTGGAAAATAGATTTGCGGAATAGGAAGCGTCATGTCTGTTGCGAGATCTCGCGAACCACGCGTCGAAGCCACTGGTGGCCGGGATCTGCGTCATGACGAGTGTGCCAAGCCTGAACAACCCGAAACGGCGGAATATCGATGGGGGGCGGGAAGAAGCGAAGCGGCAGCCTACTGACGACTGGCCCGAAAAGGCGGCGCGGTTCAGTTGCCACGAGGTCGGACGAGCCGACCAGAAACGGAGCCATCAGGAAGTGCCCAACGGTGACGGCGACTTTTCTCTTTAAGCCGCGCTCCGCCAGCACGGCATCGACATAACCATGCGGATTGCCTCTCGTCGATACCTGAAGATGCCGCAGTGACAGGTAGCGGTCGAGATCGAGGGGATCTGCAAGGGCGGGATGATCGCCGCGGCCGGCACAGACAAAATCCTCCTCGTAAAGCAGTTCCTCACATATGTGCGAAGGCGGCCCGGGAAAATTGCCGGCGATGAGTTCGACTGATCCTTCTTCCAGCATCTGCAGGCCGACACCGTGGCTGGTGTTGCGGATCACGAGCGATATGTTCGGCGCTTCGCGTTCTGTGCGTGCCATGAGCCGAGGCAAGAGCACGTAGGCCGCATAGTCGGATAGGCCAAGCACGAACTGTCGTCTGCTCTCTTCCGGCGCGAAAGTCCGGCTGCCGCGCAACACACCTTCGACCTGCTCGAGGATCGACCGGATAGCCGGAGCGGCGTCCAGTGCAGCCGGCGTCGGCACCATTCCACGCGGAGAGCGAACGAACAGCGGATCTCCGAACAGGGTGCGCAAGCGATTGAGCGCGTGACTGACCGCTGGCTGAGTGAGTCCGATTCGCTCAGCGGCGCGCGTGGCATGCCCTTCCGCCACCAGTGCGTCGAACACCACCAAGAGGTTGAGGTCGATCCTAGCAATATTAACAGCCTTCATGGCGATGATGCTAATTATTCATTGGATTCATTACAAGTCCTCCGCAATCATTGGTCCCATCCTTTGTCACCCCTGACCAAGCAAACTAGGGATCCTCAAAACGATGGTTAAAGCGTGGAAAGGTGCCGGGCCTGACAGTGGCGGCACAACAGATCGGGATAGACGAACAATGCTCAAAACATCCGTAGGACTGGTGACCGCGGCCGCTCTTGGCAACTCTGCGGCTGCCCAACCGACCGGCGCACCAGGCGGCGATCGCCGCGCAAGAGGCCTTGAAGCGCTCGGGGCCGTCGGTGGGGCAGACTTCAGTCGGACCCTGGATCCGCTTTCGCCGGATCTTTCCCGGCTCCTCATCGAAGACGCCTATGGGGACGTTATGGCGCGCCCCGGCCTGTCCCAGAAAAACCGCGAACTCATCAATGTCGCCGTGATCACCGTACTCGGCACAGCGCGCCCCGCCCTTCGCTTTCACATCGCCGGGATGCTGGAAACCGGCTGGAGTCCACGCGAGATAGTCGAGACCCTGCTCCATAGCGTCGTTTACGGCGGCTTTCCTTTCGCCCAGGACGCCATGCTCGTCGCGCGCGAAGTGTTTGCCGAGCGCGGCGTGACGGTTGGAACTGACAGCGGGCGGCCGGACGGCGATGACTGGGCGCTCGGCGTTCAACAGTTGCTCAAGACTGGCGGCGATGACGCCGGCACCTTTGCCCGCCGTGTGATCGACGGAAGTGGCCCCTCGCCCGATCTTGATCGGCTGACGGTAGAGTTTGCGCACGGCGAAATCTGGAATCGGCCGGGGCTCGCGCTCAAGGATCGCGAATTGGCGACACTCGCCATGGTGATAGCTATCGGCAACCCTGACAGTTCGGTTCGCTTCCACGTCGAGGCATGTCTGCGCACAGGCTGGACGCGCGCCGAGATCACCGAGTTGCTGATTCAGATGCCGGTCTACATCGGTTGGCCGCAGGCACTGACGGCGGTGGAGCCCTCGCTGGCTGCATTTGCAGAAGCGGAAAGGCCGGGCGGCCTGGCCGCACCGTCAAGTTCCGGCGAGGCAATTGCCACACAGCGGGCACAGACAGAGACAGACGACGTTCGGTTCAATCGGGGTGTCACAGCGATGGGCGAGATCAGCCAGGCTTCGGGCGAGGCAGTGGTCAACGCGTTCCATGACATCGCCCCTGATCTCGGCCGCTATATCCTTGAGTTCTCCTACGGAGACGTATTCTCCCGGTCTGGGCTCGATCTCAAATCGCGCGAACTGGCTACAGTCGCCGCACTTACGGCGCGTGGCACAAAAGCGGATGAAACACCGCTCAAGGTTCACGTCGCAGGCGCGTTGAATACCGGGGCAACAAAGCAAGAAGTGACCGAGGCCATCCTCCACATGCTGCCCTATGCTGGCTTCAGCCGCGTTCAGTCAGCGATGGCGGCGGCGAGCGAGGTCTTTTCAGAGCAGTAGAAAACAAGCCGGTGGGGTGTCACACAGCCGTTACACTTTACGCCGAAACTTGACGTGTTGCTCTACGGCACAGGCCATCCTCGACGGATTGGCGTGGGTTCGCTTCAAAGCATTTGGCGCCGCAGTCGGTCCGGCAGAGGCGCCCGAACCCGTAGTGCCGGACATCCTTCGCGTCGCGGATCTTCCGATTGACGATAACGGTCCGAGGCAGTTCCTCGACTTTGCAGTAGCCGGGGCGCGACCGCAGACTAGCCCAGTTCTCAGGACGAGGAGCGGATGATCCTGGCTTCCGGCCCGATTTGCATTCGAAGTACGGGCGAGCTTCAACCGAGGAAGTAGACATGTGTAAGTTTGTTATTCTCTCGCTGACGGCGGTGGCAATCAGCGTCGGCAGCGTAGGCTGCGTATCAGAGAACCCTGACACTGCATCGATAACGCCCAATGCGGGGGCCAGGAGCGGAACGTTCGACCCCAGGGCAAGCGGTGTAAACCATCCCCCGCCAAGAAACGGCTCCTATTAACGGCTCCTATTATAAGGGCATCTTATAAGGGCATCTTTCGTGAATGAGCTAACGCTTTGAGATCACCCAATTCCGGACGGAAAACGCTACGCAGCCGCCGCGGGGCGGGAGATCAAGGCGTTGATAGACCAAGCGACGAACGATGTTTCGGCCGGCGTCGCCCTGGTAGACAAGACCGGGGAGGCGCTTCCGGGATCGAGCGGCACGTGCAGCTGATCAGCCGGCAAGCTGCGCGATCAACTCGCGACCTTCCAGACGGGCATGGCTGGGCAGCGGGGCACTGGCCGCCGATGCCGCCTGATCCCCGCGCCCAACCCTGCAATCATGGCGACATCCTTGCTTCGTCGTGAGTCGCAAACTTTATGAGGCTCAAAGCTTGCTGAGCGCGGCGTCGATACGTTCACGCGCCTTGTTCGGGAACTTTGCCGCCTTGACTTGCTCGACATTGGCTGGCGTGTCACCGACTACAACGACGGCAACCATGCCCATGCTAAAGTGAGGCGTGCACTTGACCACATAGATGCCTTGCTGGGACAGGGTGACTTTAAGTTTTTCGTTTATCTTCCCTTTGAACGGTTCGGCACCCTGCGGGATCATGTCCTTGACCGTTTCAACATTGTGGCCCTTG
Organism: Sinorhizobium garamanticum; assembly: GCF_029892065.1. Classification (NCBI taxonomy): domain Bacteria; kingdom Pseudomonadati; phylum Pseudomonadota; class Alphaproteobacteria; order Hyphomicrobiales; family Rhizobiaceae; genus Sinorhizobium; species Sinorhizobium garamanticum. The sequence goes on from NZ_CP120374.1 coordinate 150,643, forward strand.
TCGACAGGCACAAAAGTCACGGTATCTCCGGGGTTGGCCTTGACCACCGATGGTTCGAAGACCATCACGCCGTCCGTGCCTTTGTTGAGCATCTTGATCTCATGGTCTGCGGCAAAAGCGGGAACGCTTAGGACACCGAGGAACGCTGCACCGACGAGAAACTTGGTCATGGAACGCATTGCAATTCTCCTTGCTGGAAGACACCCCGCATGGGCGCCTTGCAAGGACGATGACTAAGCCGTGTGGTCCGTTCGTTCTTTGACTTAACGCAAATTTGGCTCCCGTCAGAACGATGCAACCTTTGGCTGCCGTCTACTGATATTTCAAATTGCTACAGGGTCCTTTGCGCGCCTGATAAGACGCGCGGCGCTGTAGTGTCAGGGCCGCACGCGTTTGCGAAGAATGGTCATTTCTTCGCTCGCGACCCGACCCTGGCCGTCCAGGACAGCACGCCACACCCGGTTTCCAAGCTTTACGCTGAGGCGGCACGTGCCGGCATCCTCGGCCTCGCCGCGCTCGACCAAGCTCATCACCGAGCCTCGTCTCATGTGCTTGCGGAACTCATCGCTCGATAGTCCGAACCGACCTGCGATCTCGCTGGATTCCAATATGTAGTCTCCGGTTTGATTGCGTTCGATGTGCATTGGCTTTCTACCGCGATTCAGTCGTTGCTATAAATTCGTTCGCTGCGCCGTCGATTTCGACCGGAGTGGCAAATTGTGCGTGCATCGAATGGCGCGATCCGCGGTCGCCGATTGCTGCGCTGAATACCGGCCGCGGAACAGGACCCACCAGGGCTGGTATGTAGACGACCAGGACGAGCGTCCAAGCCGCCATCCAGCAGATCGCAGCCGCAACCACGGCGTCGAAATGCGCTTCGACCGGTAGCCCGGGAGGAACGCGCAACAGCGCAGAAAGGGACACGAGGCCGAATGCACACGCCATAGCCCCATTGGCGACCAGAGCCTCGCCATCTCGTCTCATGGCCGAGCGCGTCATCACGGCGGCCATCATCGTTCCCATGGCACCCATGGTCAGCGCATGCAGGGCGGCGGCAGGCGCAATCTGGTCGGGAAAGACAATCGCAAGACCGGTCAAAACGAGACCCGCCGGTGTCCAGGCAAAAGCAAGATGCAGCATGAACAAGGCAGGATAACGATGGGTGCTAACGCTTTGCCATCCCTTCATTTGCAGCCCCAGCAGACCGCCCGAAAACATCAGCAGCCTGTTCTCAGTTGGAACCATGCAGTCGTAATGGAACGCGGCAGGCGTGGTCTCGTGCATCGCCTGGCCCGCGATAAATGAAGACATCCCGCGTCGGCGGTTGCTTTGATGCTTAAGCTCGCTCGCAACGGCCGAAGTTCGAGCGACCGGCTGCTAGATGGACAGAGTCGCCACAACGGCAATGATCGCCGCGGTTATCAGGACCAATCCACTGATCCTCAGCATCCTCGTTCGGCGTGTCCGTTCGCCGCTCCAATCGTAGCTCATCATGTGCTCCGAGGCTCCTTGGGGTCGAGCCACGGACAATGAGCAAATTTGGTTAACAAATGGGAAACCTACTCTCGGGTGGATCAGGCGTCCGCCGCAGGTGCAATCTGCGCCCTGCCGTTGCCAAACAGCCGACCCTTCTCGGCGACCAGGAAGCAGCTGAGCACGCAGGTACCGAAGATGCAGAGGCTCGTGATCACCGGCGTCAATGTTCCGTCGAAGGCTTGCGCCACCGCCCAGCCGAGGATCGCTCCGCCAACTGTCTGGATGGCGCCGAAGATGGCGGACGCCATGCCGCGACCTCTCCGAGCGGTTCCATCGCGAGCGCGCCGGTGACTTCGTGCGCGCTCTGTCCAAGCATTGACACCTTGTGTGCGACGCACATGCCGCCGACGCCACGCATCGCGTGTTTCGGCAAGGAGCAAAAATGGGGCCGTCTGCGGCGGAATCAGACGGCCCCAGGCACGCGGATCAGGCTTGTTTGTCGTGCCACAGCGGAGGGAGGACCGAGGCACCATCGCCTGCTGGGAGCGGCGGCAAGTGATAATGTGATAAAGATACTATCTCTCTAGGCCCGTCGTCAGTGTACACAAGTATAGTGCCTCAATGGGGGCCACTCTCAGCGTCGAAATACGTCGGCTCGCGCTCAACTGCTCAGGAACGCTGTCCGTTCGGCATGGGGCGAACTGGTCCCGCAGAGAAAATCCATGGATGCTGGAGCGCCTATTCAGCGTCGCCGGTTTTTCCGACGAATGAAGGTCACCGACTGCGCCGTTAGCCCGGCGTTGGTACCGTCTGACAATCCCCTTTCGAATCCGACCGGCGAAGGCGTCGCCATCTCGCGGGGGTCGTGCCTTCGAACTTCCTGAACATACGCGTGAGATGTGCTTGATCCGCCAAGCCACAGTTGCCGGCTATCTCGGTGAGCTTCTGACCAGTGTTCAGCATCAGATTGCGGGCGTGGTGCATTCTCTGTTCCATGATGAAGGCGTAGGGCGATTTTCCGAGTCGCACCGAGAACGCGCGGGTGAAGTGGCTGGGGCTAAGCCTAGCCAGCCCAGCCAGTTCACGAACCCTGAGCGGACCATCCATGTTGCGCAATACATAAGCCACGACGCGCTCGAACTGGCGGTCGCTGAGCGCGCTGTCGCCTTGACCGGGATAGATGCAGATACCAGCGACCGGGTGGCTGGTGTCGGCTCCGGCCAGAACATCTCTGTTGTCACGCAAGGGTTCGGATTCGAGCTCGATTGACGACGATACGCGGGCACGGCCGGGCACGATTGCGACAGGTTTGTGCCCAAGCGGCCGATCCATCGATGTTTCATTCACGTTTTTGGGCTGGATAAGGCGGTCCATGGTGCTCCATTCGCGGCGGCACCATAAGCCATATGGCACCGAGCAAACACGATTAGACCTCAATATCCTGGCGCCGTTCCACCGTATGGTAGTATCTGTCGACCTATACGGCGGTATAGGTCACCTTTGCTTCACAGATCCGAGTGGTCGTCACAGCGAGAGTTTTGGGGGCCGCCCAGCCTAGCGTCTACAGTTCGATCCGCGGATCGGTCAGCGATTGGGCGATTTCGACCGCAATACTGACGAGAATGTAGATCGTCCCGAAAACCATCGAGACTCCGAGTATCGCCGGCAGATCGGCAGTTGCAAAGGATTGGGTCATATAGAGTCCGAGGCCGGGCCAACCAAACACGGATTCAACCACCAGCAGGTTACCGAATAGCAGCCTTATCTGCAGTCCCGTCATCGCTAGCGGGGCGGAAGCTGCGTTCCTGAGACCATGACGCAACACAACGGCTGCCTCGCTCAGGCCCTTGCCTCGCGCCGTTCGAATATAGGGTTGTCGCATCGCATCGTGCAGGGCGCCTGCGAGGCTGCGAACGACCGCGACCGCAAACGGCAGCGCCAAGGCCGTCGCAGGAAGGATCAGATGTGCCATTGCGTCGACGCTGACATCCGGCCGGCCGGCAAGAAGACCATCCAGGACATGGAAACCCGTCGTTCCATCGAAGTCGCGAAATTGAAGCCGACCGCTTCCTGGCAACCAAGCCAGACGGAACCAGAAGACATAGGCCAACAACACAGCCAATAAGATGATCGGTGTCGATCCCAGAGCAATAAACACATGGCGCAGGACCCGTGACCGCGCGCCGCCCAATAGAAGCAGTGTCAGGCTAAACGCCAGTCCCATCGCCAGGATGGTAGACACCAAAATGAGCTCCAGCGTAGCGGGCAGGTATCTCAGAAGGTCGTCACCCACCGGCTGGCGCGTGCGAACCGATTTCCCGAGGTCTCCCGCGCTCACACGCATCAGAAAATGGCCGTATTGCACCGCAATCGGATCGTTCAGGCCCAATTCCTCGCGCACGGTTTCGATCGTCGACGACGGCGCGTAGGGGCCTGCTATGGCGCGTGCCGGGTCAGAGGGGATGACGCTTTGCAGCAAAAAGACGATGAAGCTCATGACCATGAGAACAATGGCCAGACCACACGCCCGTTTCGCGAGATAAAACGCCATGCTCACGTGCCCTTCAGCACCGCGCGAAGTCCATCGCCGGCGAGATTTGAGAAGAAGCACAGGAAGAAGAGAGGGACCGCAGGCAGCATCGGGATCCACCAGAAAACCGTCAAACTGTCGAGTGAGCGCGCTGTCATGGCTCCGAGTTCGGCCGATGGTGCGGGCTGGCCGAGACCGAGAAACGACATCACCGATAGCGCCATGACCATATTGGAGACATCGAGTGTCGCCGCGATGGTCAAAGAAGGGACCGCTCCTGGAAGCAAGTAACGCAGCATCAGGCGAGGGCCGGGCACACCGGCGGCCCGTGCCGCCTCCAAATGCGGCCGCGCATAAAGCCGCCGAATTTCGTCCCGTGAGACACGGGCGTACCAAGGCCACCAGAAGATGGCGAGCGCGATGATGCTGTTGAGGAGGCTCGGCCCCAAGACAGTGACCACCGTAAGCGCAATCATGGTGCTGGGCAGCACCAGGAACAGGTCGACGATACGCTGAACGAGGAAATCCACCTTGCCGCCAATGGCGCCGGAAATAACCCCGATGAGCGAACCGAGCACGAGGCTGAAAATGATCACCGCAAGGCTCGCCAGCCAGGTGGATTGCACGCCGACGAGCACGCGCGCGAACAGATCGCGACCGACCTCGTCCGTGCCGAACCAATGTGTTCCTGAAGGAGGAAGATAAGCCTCTGCGATGCGCACATACGGATCATGGGGCGTCAGCCAGGTCGCCAACAAGGCCACGATCGTAATCAGCAAGACTCCGACGATGCCAACCCAACCCGACCAGCCAACCATACGTAGACCGTCGTAAAGGCGCGCTGGCGAGTTTGTCTGTCCATTCATGCCATGGATCATCGAGCGAGCATCGCGTCGAGGCTTGGACAGGCCTCAATCAGTGCGCGTGTGACAGCGCTACGGGAAGGGGACTGCAACATGTCGGCTTCAAATTCCTCCACGACCGCCCCCTTGTTTAACACAACGATACGGTCGGCAATGATCCTTGCCGCGGCAAGATCATGGGTTACAAACAGCATCGCGAGCCCAAGACGCCGGCGAAGATCATTGAGAAGATTGAGAGTTGCCGCCGCCAACGGGACGTCCATAGCGCTGATCGGCTCGTCGCATAGAAGCAGCTTGGGTGGCACGACGACGGCTCGGGCCACGACGGCGCGTTGGCACTGACCGACGGAGAGCTCCGACGGCAGGACATGCATCAGCGATGGATCGAGCCCTACACTCTGCAAGGCTTCACCGACCCTCCGCCGACGCTCGGCTGCAGAGGTGACGTGTGGACGCAGACGTTCACCAATCTGGTCGCCGATGGACAGCCACGGTGTCAGGGCCGACACGGGGTCCTGAAAGATTACCTGCGGCCGAGGGTCGAGGCATGAGACGCGCCCACTGTCGGCAGCCATCAGTCCCGCGGCGATCGTCAACAGGGTCGATTTTCCGGAGCCGCTTTCACCAACAACAGCGACTGATTGGCCAAGCGAGATCGATAGATTCACTCCGCTGAGCGCGCGTATCAGGCGCGGCCTTTCCCAGACCCGTTGCCTGTCTGCAGGAAAGTGCTTGTGAACGTCCACAAGCTCGAGCGCCACCGGCCCGTCCGTGGCCTCTTCGCCCGCCCATGCCTCGCGCGATGCCGCGACAGGAAGGATAGGCAGCGGCGTCTCGTCCGATCGATGGCATGCAACCAGGCCAGAATGTGCTCGAGCGTGGCGCTCTCGGGGTCGGATGCTGGTACAGTCGGTCCGGGCAATCTGGCAGTGCAAGACATAGCCGCAGCCATGATCGCTCGTTTCGTTGCGACTGAATGCCGCCCGCTGGGTCGGCAACGGACGTGAACGATCGGTATTGAGATCGTAGCGGGCGGCGAAGAGACTGGCCGAGTAAGGATGCTGCGGACTTCTCGCGACCTGGCGCAGCGTGCCAATCTCTGCCATTCGCCCGCCGAAAAGCACCATTACGCGGTCTGCCACTGCCGCCGCGACATTAAGGTCGTGGGTGATGTAGATGATCGCGATCTGCTCTTCTCGGGCGAGATTGCAAATGATTTGCAGCAAGTGAGCTTGTGTCGTGACATCGAGAGCTGTTGTCGGCTCGTCGGCTATCAGGAGTTTCGGCCGTGCCATCATCGCCATTGCGATCAGCACCCGTTGGCGCTCGCCGCCCGACAGACGATGAGGGTAAGCGCCAGCGATGCGACTCTCGTCGCTCAAGCCGGTGCGGCGCAGGCTATCAAGGATCAGCGCCTCGTCCCCATCTGCCGATTCGTGCAACTGACGGCGGATCGTCATTGTGGGATTGAGTGCACCCATCGGGTCCTGTGGGACGGCACGCACGAGCGAACGTCGCGCTGAGCGCAACAGCTGCGGTGGTGAGTCGACTATCTCCATGCCCGCGAGCTGGATCGAACCGCTCACTTCCGGCGCGCTATCGTTCGGCAGGAGCCCCTGGATCGCGGCGCCGAGCGTCGACTTTCCCGCGCCGCTTTCACCGACAACAGCCAGTATTTCACCCGGAGTTACCGCGAAGCTGATCTCGTCGAGCACACGGTGCCGCTCTCCGTTCCTGGCAAGAACGACCCCGAGCTTGGTAACGGTGAGGGCTGGATCAACCATCTCGATGCCCGGCGTATAGAAACTCAACGAAGCACGCCTCCCGAAGCGCAATGGCGTTCCAGCCCAGCTGCGAATTGCTAAGGTTCAAACCGCCGATCATGTCCCGAGCCTCTCGCGTTGATTGCCTTCGACCATTCAAACGTTACTTCAGCGTGCCCACCGCACGGTGGCAAAATCGATGTTGCCGGGTGGAAAGGCGGGGCGCTGCCCGAGATCAGTCAACCCTTTGGCGTGAACCACGACATCTTTTACATCGACCAGAGGAATGAGATGACCGGATTCGACATAAAGACGTCCGGCCTTTTCGTAGAGGGCGTTGCGCTCGGCAACATCCGTCTTTGTGCCAGCGACATCGACAATGGCGTCAGCTTCAGGCAGGCTCCTGCCATAAAAATTGAGCGGTGCATCCTTGGTGAAGAAAGCCCGAGCCTGGTTCTCCGGATGGGCTGCGTCTGGACTGGAAATGGTGAGCAACGCGTCCGGTGCGTTGGGGTCGCCTTTCAACGCAAAGGCGGCTCCCGGCGGCAGGACATGGGCCGTCGCTTTGACGCCGATCAGCGCGAGCTGGACGATCAGGCGGTCGGAGATGCGGGCATAGGTCGCCTTCGCGCTGTGCAAACCTATGACGAGATTGACTTCGCCAAGTCTCGCGATCGCGGCCTTGGCAGCATCGATGTCACTCGGAAACTCGATTCGATCGGCGGGGTCGAGCATCAGGTTCTGATAGGCTGACTTCGACAACTCTGCGTAGGGGCCGAATACGTCCTTGACCCAAAAAGAAGGATTGATCGCGCTCAGGACGGCACGACGAATTTCAGGATTGTCGAGAGGCGAACCGGGCTTAATGAACAGGGCATATTGCGTCATGCTCGGGGCGGCGGTGACCTCAAGCTCTGCCGGCAGGTGGTTCAACTGCGCGAACGGGAAGTTGGTCGGCACGACATCGAGTTCACCCGCTTTCAGTTTGAGGATCTGTTGTCCAATATCCGGCACTACGGGTATCTCGATCTTGTCGAAGTATGGTGACTTGCCCCAGTAGTCCGCATTGCGTTCGAGGACATAACCCTCACCGCGCTTGAATTCCGCGAGCTTGAAGGGTCCGGTACCGACGGCGTGTTCACCGAGCCAGTTCGTAGCCCCATCTGACTTGTCATGTTCGGTAAGCGCCAGAGGACTGATCACCTTCGGCCCCCAGGCGCTCGCCAGCGCGTCCAGGAACGACGGTTGAGGCTGCTTCAGTCGTACGACTACGGTGGCGTCATCGGGAGCGCTGATATCCGCGACATTGCCGAGCATATAGCTGAGCACGAGCCGGCCATCGCGGCGGCGTTCGAGGGAGCCGACCACCGCTTGCGCGGTCAAGGCTGTGCCGTCATGGAATTTGACGCCATCCTCCAGATGAAACGTGTAGCTGAGCCCGTCATTGGAAATTTCCCAACGCTTGGCAAGCAAACCGACGATTTGGGTGGATCCTGGCGCATATTCGACGAGGCCTTCATAGACATTGTTGACTGCGCTTATCCCGTCGACCTCGAAACCATTGTCGGGATCGAAGGTGCCAATGTCGATGGCATATGGAATGCGCAGAATCTCTTCCGCATAGGCCGGCATCGCCAGAGCCAGCAGCGCCATAAGAGGCCCGACCAGGAAAATGCCAAGGCGAAACCTTGCCGCCCGGCCAACAACATCAGAAGGGTTTGCTTGCATTCCGCGTCCCCGTACGCCCTATTCCCATCGGCGATGTCAGCCATCACCGAAATTTGATCATTATCAAAACGCGACCACTGGCTTGACAGGCAGTGCTGTGTCCCAGTCCGCGGCGCAACCTATCCAGCGAGGAATGGCGCCTCAAGCGTAGCGGCCGAAGGCAAGAAAATATTGAAGAATCGGACTGTGACAACGCAGGCCAAGGTATAGGCCGTGCACTGCGTCATCCGCCTGAGGGAAGGCTCGGCGAGGCCTGGTCGTGCTCACGGGCGGTTCTGCAAAGCGTCGATCCGGCGTTATCAGGCCGCGATGGAGACTCGTTCTGCGCCGTGCATGACAAGAATCGTGTTCGAGTCCCCTGCGTTTTCACTATATATTGCAAACAAATTTCCGAGAATCACCATCCGCGTTGTCTTCCGAGCGAGGACCATGGTGCGGCTGCGATAGACCGCATATCGAGCGGGGTCTTGGTTGAAGCTTGAATTGAAGGGCAGGGCATGGACGCATCATTTCCCGGATCGGGAGACAAACCGATCGCGATGCTGGTTGATGATGACGCCAAGGTCCGTGAGGCCATGAGCAACCTTCTCAACTCGGTTGGGATCGAAACGATTTCATTCTCTTCCGCTCGGGAAGTTCTCGAGGCCAAACTTCCGGATCGGCCCAGCTGTTTCGTGCTCGACGTACGCATGCCTGGGTTGAGCGGGCTCGACCTGCAGCGTCACCTTCAGGCCAACGGCATAGAGACACCGATCGTGTTCTTGACGGGTCACGGTGACATCGCGATGAGCGTGGAGGCGATGAAGGCCGGTGCCGTCGACTTCCTGACGAAGCCGGTGCGCGACCAGACTTTCCTCGACGCAGTCTCTAACGCCATCGCGACCGACATCGCGCGACGGGAGGCAACCCTCACGGCGCGCAAGCATGCCACCGACTACGAGACGCTGACGCAGCGCGAACGGCAGGTCTTGCGCCTGGTCATCGGCGGCGCCTTGAACAAGCAGATCGCCTTCGAACTCGGCATCAGCGAAATTACCGTCAAACTTCATCGAAGCAACATGATGAAGAAGATGCACGCAAACTCCATTACACAGCTGTTCACGGCGTGGCAGTCCCTGCCTGAAAGCGTGCGGCGCGGTGACGAGTGACGGGGCATAAAAGCCTTCGCGGCTGGCGCCAAAGCCGTTAACGGATCGAGCACTCAAGGCTTTCTGTCCCAAGGCATAGGTTTTCAGCCCTATCGCCTGGCTGGTAGGGTGAATTGACCTACACGCATTGATCAAGGCCTGAAGGCTCGGAGGGGTTCGATCGAAGCAATGTCATCGACAAAACGGCGGGCTTTGGCGGCGGCCATAAGTGCGGCCGGTGCTTTCTTGGCGTGGTTCTCTTCCGATCCGACTGGCCTGTTGATCGCGGTTGCCGCCGCCTGCATTTGCTTCGGCTGGAAGGCAGGGCTGTTGGCGATCGTGATGGCTGGCTTTGCGGCAGCTGCGATTGAAACGGCTTCCGATACCATTGGCGCCGGCGGATGGCTCCGTGTCGCCGTGTTCGTGGCCAGCGCATTCGGCCTATGGCTTGTGGTGCAGCTGTTTAGGGTCGTCAGCTTCTACGAGCAGGTCTACAGGAACGCCCAGCCGACCATGGAGGATATTCCCGGTCTTGGTTGGTCTTGCTATCCCGATGGGCGGATGCGTTTCGTCAATCCGAAGGCGCTGGAATTTGTCGGGCTGACAGTCGAGGAAATGAAAAAACTCATGGAGGCTGGTGACACCGCTTGGTGGCAGCCATTTGTACACCCCGATGACCTCGAGCGGAGCCTTGCGCTGTGGAAACACAGCCTGAGTTCCGGCGAGCCATTGATCGACGAACAGCGGGTCCGCCGCCACGATGGCACTTACCGATGGTTTCGCGACTCCGCGGTGGCTTCCCGAGACGAGCATGGGCGCATCACCGCCTGGTACGGCACGACCGTCGATATCGATGACCAGCGCAAGGCGGAAGCCGCTTTGCGTGAGAGCGAACAGCAACTGCGCCAGCTCATCGATACTGTGCCGGCACTCATTTGGTGCGCAACTCCTGACGGAAAGCCGTCCTACCTCAATCAACCATTGCTGCGCTGGACCGGCATGTCTCAGAGTGGAGAGACGACTGGAACCGCCAGCCAATTTGCTGCGACGATCATCGAAGCCGTCCATCCGGACGATCAGCCCTCATTTCAGGCAGCTCTCAGCCAGTCATTCAAATCCGGCGATCCCTTCATGCTGAAATACCGGCTGCGACGGGCTGATGGCAACTATCGTTGGATTGACGGCAAGGCTGAGCCTCTCCGCGACACCGATGGCCGCATTCTTCAATGGTATGGCGTATGCCTCGACATTCACGATGAGATGCAGGCCCAGGAAGCCGCTCGTCTCGCCGACGAGAGGCTCGCTCGCGCCTTGCGTGCGGCTAGTCTTTCTGAGATGTCGGTCTCGATCGCGCACGAACTCAATCAACCACTGCAGGCGGTCGTCGCAAACGCCAATGCATTTCAGCGGTGGCTACGGGCAAACCCGCCGAACTTTGAACGAGCGAGCCGCACCGCCGAGTGGATTATTCGAGACGTCGATGCTGCGGCCGACGTCGTTAATCGGATTCGGGCCCTATTTACCCAGGCCGGGAATTCACGACAGCCGATCCAATTGAATACGGTCATCAATGAAACATGCGAGCTGGTCTCCGACAAACTTCAGGCGGGTAAGATCAGGCTGGAAATCGACCTCGATCCCGCTCTGCCAAGCGTTGGGGCGGACCGCGTTCAGATCGAGCAGGTTGTTATCAATCTCGTCAGAAATGCGATTGAAGCCATGCAGGAAACCCCTGTGCATGCCCGCATCCTTCGCATAGCGACACGCCTGCGCAATTCCGAGATGCTGGAAGTGGCAGTTTCCGATCGGGGCCACGGAATCGACGATTCTGACAGGATCTTCGAAGCGTTCTTCACGACAAAGAAAGACGGTATCGGCATGGGCTTGGCGATTTGCCGCTCGGTCATCGAAGCGCATGGCGGCCGCGTTTGGGCCGAGAGTGCCCCTGGGCGTGGGGCTACAGTCACCTTCAGCCTGCCAGTTCAATCGCCGGAGCGGGACCGCGAACCGATCGACGTCGGCACGTTGGTCGCCAGCAAAGTGCAAACAGGCCACGAGCCCGAGCGCCTGCCCGTTTGAGCGACATAAATCATTCGCTTACGTCAACCCGGGATTCTGGGCACGCGTGCATCGGTGATCTGCTGGTCACAAGCATTCGCAAGGGCTTGTGGTTGCGCGGCGGTTGGCAGCGCATCATGCGCCCTGGCATTCGGTGCTATGAGCAGAACCCATGCGCCGACGAAAAACACGGCGACCAGGGACAGAAACGCGACGAGTTCGCGAAACTTCGACGGAACCCGCGTGATAAGAAACAAGTGTCTCATGACACGATTTCCTTTCCACTGAGCGCATCTGGATAGTTGGATGCCATGGAAAGGATCAATCAATTTCGGAGAAAAATCTATTGTACGAAGGTCTTGTCTATACTTTCGAATAGGTTCACGCGATCGCATAGTGTAGGCGACTTGCGCGTCGCGTTTTGTCCTTAAATCGGAATCGATTTAAGGAGTCATGCAGAGAACCAGTGCTACAGCAACCTTTGCGCGTCCGATTGGACACGCGGCGCTGTAGGGCCGCCGAGAAGGGACGCATTGGACGATCTCCTCGTCCATGACTGTCGCGGCCGGTCTGTACTGCGTGAGCCCCATGGAGGCTCAGCGCTGTGGCGTTTGCGGCAGGTAATCTTGCGCGATATCGATCCAAGCCGGACGCCCGCCGAGGAACAGCTCGCTGATGCGCGGCGCTGTCCTTGCGATCACCTTCCCCGCCTTGATGACGAACAGCCGGCTCGGTTTCAGCCTCAGCGCTTCGGTGACGTCGACCGCTTGCAGCACGATGAGATCTGCATTGCAGCCGATTTCGAGGCCGTAACCTTCGAGCCCCATCGTCTTCGCCGAATTGACGGTAATCGCGTCGAAGATTTTGTGCTTGTCCTCGATGCCGGCCATCTGCGCCACGTGAATTGCCATGTGGGCAACCTCCAGCATGTCACCTGAGCCCATTGAGTACCAAGGGTCCATGACGCAGTCATGCCCGAAGGAAACGTTGAGCCCCGCCGCCATCAATTCGCGCACCCGTGTCATGCCCCGCCGTTTCGGATAGGTATCGTGACGGCCCTGCAGCATGATGTTGATCAGCGGATTGGGGATCACGTTGATCTCCGCCTCGGCAATCAGTGGGATGAGTTTCGAAACGTAATAGTTGTCCATCGAGTGCATCGAGGTGAGGTGCGAACCCGCAACGCGTCCCTTGAGGCCGAAACGCACCGTCTGGGCCGCCAGCGTTTCGATGTGGCGCGACATCGGATCGTCAGTTTCGTCGCAGTGCATGTCGACGGGCAGACCCCGATCGGCGGCGATCCGGCACAGCGCCTCGACCGAGCGGGTGCCGTCTTCCATCGTCCGTTCAAAATGTGGAATGCCGCCGACGATGCCGACCCCCATATCGAGTGCACGCTCGAGTGAGCGGACGCCGTCGGGGGCGCGGTAATAGCCGTCCTGCGGGAAGGCGACGAGCTGCAAATCAATATAGGGTGCGACCTTTTCCTTGACTTCCAGCAGTGCTTCGGCCGTCACAAGGCGCGGGTCGGACGTATCCACATGGCTACGGATGTAGAGAAGACCCTGGCTGACGGCGAGATCGCAATAGCGCAGGGCCCGCTCGACCAACGCTTCCTTTGTCAGCACCGGGCGCAATTCCCCCCAGAGCGCGATACCCTCCAGCAACGTACCGGAGACATTCATTCGCGGCATGCCGAGCGACAGCGTCGCGTCCATGTGAAAATGCGGGTCGCAGAAGGGTGGGCTGACCAGTCGGCCGGTCGCGTCAATCTCCTCGCCGTCAGTTGCAGCAATGGATTTCTCGATCGCGGTGATCTTGCCGCCTTTGAGGCCCAGATCGACACCTTGGCGGCCGTCCGGAAGGTTGGCGTTGCGGATGATCAGGTCGAACATCGGTGGCTTCTCCGGGTGTTCACTTGGCGCTCCGGTTCGCGACGAGTCATGGAGAGTACTTTCTGGAAGGTTTCTTTTAAGATTCAAGAAACGTTAAAATGCTTCGAATAGATCCAAGGCTGTATGGGCAATGCATATAACTGGGATATGACCCGCCATGGGGACGAGCAATATTATCGTCTATGTGCCGCCAGCGCTATTCAGCATCGTGGCACTCGCCTTCTTTCTCCTCTGGCATCTGAAGATTACGACCTCTTGGCACTGGAGCGCAGGATTCGCCCAAACAGCGGCTGGCTTCGTACTTTCGACTTTCTCGATAGAGCCCTCCTTCGATGCCTTTGCCTCCGGCCTTGTATTTATCGGAGCTGCCTATTGCTACGGCAGCGGCATACTCGCTCATTTCGGTGCGCCAACGATCCGCGTGGAGCGAACGCTCTTTGCCGTGGCCTATACGCTTGCTCTGGCGTACCTCGTATTCGTCAAAGAAAGCCTGGTATGGCAGTTGTTCCTGACCGATGCCGGATTTGCATTCCTGTTCAGTATGGCGCTCTGCGTTGTGGTGCGAAAGGCCTCCCGTCCCGTAGATAAAGCTCTGGTCTTTACGAGTGCCATCGTCGTGCTCGACACGCTCGCGCGCACGATCTTCTTTACGTTTTTCACGACGGCAAGTGACGACTTCGCCGATTTTGCCGATTCCGCCTACAATCTCGCCGTCCACGTCACAACGATCACGGTTTGCATGCTTTTCCCGTTTATCGCCTTAGGCGCGATTGCGTCGGCGGCGGTCGAAAGACATCGCGATGCTTCCGAGCGAGACCCTCTAACAGGCCTCTTCAACAGACGCGGCTTCGAACAGGCAATCGAAAGAGGCTTGAAGTCCACGATCCCCTGGGGCGCGGTCGTGGTCTGCGACATCGATTATTTCAAACGGATCAACGACAACTATGGCCATGCGATTGGTGACAAGGTGATCGTGGCGCTTGCCCGTGACCTCCGGCATATTGTCGGCGCGGATGGATATGTCGCCCGCGTCGGCGGCGAGGAGTTCGTTGCTTTCCTGCCAGCGGCGGCGCCTCAGGACCTTTACTCGATCGCACAGCGGCTGCGGCATTCCTTTGCCGAAAGAGACTGGCGCGGCGAGGGCATCAGCGACAGGATCACGGTCAGCTGTGGTGTGTCGGCGGTGCAGTCGGAGGAACGGGCCTTGGACAAGGCCATCTCGCGGGCCGACCGGGCGCTCTACGCCGCGAAAGCTGCTGGCCGAAACCAGGTTGTCGTAGACGGGGCGTATCACGCGCCTATCCCCTCGGGTGAAACCAGATCGGACCATTTGTTCCCATCAAGCGTGCGTGCGTGATTTCCGGTGGGAAAGGCGTAAGCTGCCGCAGGATCACTTTTCACCTCTGCGACATTCTCCGAGGAGAAGTCATAGTTAGCCTTGGCCGGGCGTACACGTCGGCATGTGATCGAGCTTCTCGACCTCGCTGAAGCCGCCGAGGCCCATAGTTGTCTTCGGCGCGAAGCGGACATCGATCGCGGCGATCACATGTTGGAATGTTGTGGTGGCGAGGGGCACGATCGACCTACTCCCACATGCAGGTGGCCCCCCGGGTGGGATAGGTCAAGTTGTAAGCATTTTCTGCACGGCGACTTAAATCGTCTCATCTACCGTGATGCGCATGAGGTTCAAGAACCAGGAGTTCTAGACATGAAAGCGCAAACAAGAACTTCGGTCGGGCTAGTCGACGGCCGCAGCAACATAGTGCGGAGCGTGTTTGCTCTACTCCTTGCAGCAGCCGTGTCGGGATGTTCGGCCATGCCGGACCAGAGTATCCACACCTCGTCGCTGACGAGGCAGGTCGGCTATGCGGAGTCGAGCAACAAGCCCGTCGCGACCAAGCAGGTCGTCGTTCAACGTCCTGCCAAGCTCGAACGGGCCGCCTATCTCGGGCGCGCGCCATATATTTGCACGCCGAGCGGTTTTGGCAGCACCTCGCGATGCTTCCTTCGATAGGGGCGGAGTCGCGCCGTTCGGCGCGAGGGGCTCATCTGCGGGGCCGAATTGATGCGCCGACGGCCAACGCGGCGCAACTCCTTCATCCCCGTCAGGATCATTCGACCTTGCCGAGCCCCGCTTCGATCTTGTTCAGCCGCGCGCCTACATAATTGCCGCGGCGAAGCTTCGAGAATTCGTCGTCAGCTTTTGCGGGCGCGTTCCTGAAGACGTACCATTCGCCATCCGGCTCGCGCTTCTGAAAGATGACGCTCCCTCGCTTGCTATGGCTGAAGCATGTTGTTGCCGGAGCGGTGCCGTCCTTGGCGTGCCAATCAGCCGTGAAGCAGAGTTTTCCTGGTCCGGTGATGAACCACCGACCGACGCCGTAGGAGGGATTGCCGTTCTCCCTCGACCAGGCGGTAAACCGGCGCTGCCGCACCGAGAAATACCCTGCGCCCCCGTTCCAGATCCACGATTTCTGGCCGTAGAGCTTATAAAGCTCCTCGTGCGTCAGCGGCGTTGCATTTTTAGCGTTCACGCGTCTGGTCGCGGCCTCGGCGACCGATGCCGTCGCACCAATGGCCGCGGCTATGGCTACAGCCAAGGACATTGTGCGTAGTGTTGACGTCATTTCATGTCTCCTGTCGAACTGATTGCTAATTGGTACTTTCCCGGACGACCCGCCAGTCGGGCCGCCCATAGCCTCCGGGCCATGCGTAGATTTCGCGGTCGTTGAAGTAGACGACCGCTGTCAGTCCAGGGAACTCCTCATGACGCGTGGCAACGTTTGCGGCCCAGTTCGCCACATAGGAGGCGTCACCTTCATAGCCTAGCTCGGCGACCATAATTGGCTTGCCATAGCCTTTCACCCGTTCATATCCAGGCGTCAGCCGTTCCGAGAATGACTGGTCGCGGCCAGTCGTGCCTTTGTCGTACTCCTGATAGCCGAACACCGACAACCCGACGATGTCCACGACGTCGTCTCCAGGATAAAACGCCTCCAGCCCCTGGTTTCCCTTGGGCGACCACATGAATTTCGCGTTTTTCAGATGTTCGCGGCACACGTTCACTATGCGCCGGTAGGCCGCTTTGAATTCCTCACCCCGCCAGTGCGACCAGGAGAACTGGTTGTCCGTCTCGTCCATTTCCTGGCCCCACCTTATGATAATCGGGCTTTTCAGCGTGGCGGCCGTCGAGCAGACCGCCGCCATGTTTTCATCGCGCTCCCCGCTCAGAATGGAGCGCAGAAGCTCCTGGTCAGAGACCCGCCACTCGGGCGACCAGGACCAGGGCTCGATTGTGATCATAAGAGAGCGCCCACGTGCTCGCGCGTAGTCGTCGGCAAGGGTCAGCGTTGTCAGGTCGACATCTTCCCAAGGCAAGAAGAGGTGTTCGATCTTGGACTGCGACGGCTTGCTGAAATCGCCATGGGGGTCGTAGGCGCCGAAGTCTATCGAGTGCTCCGTGAGTACAGGCCGCTTTTGTGAGGGGATCGCGGTGGTGGTGGAATCTGCGTTGGGGATCCCGCGCGGTATAGTGGCCGCCAGGACAGTGCCTGACAGCAACAGGCCGACGACTGAGAATACGATCGCTTTCGATTTCCTGTTCATTGTGTGTCTCCAAGCTCGTTCGCCTCGGTTTCCGGGCGAACGCCATCGATCTTTGATTTCGGCTGCGTCGTAACTAGTCTTTGCATGAGGGGAAGCCTCGCACCGACCAGATCCTCGATGACGAGTTTCTTGAACTCGTCATCGGCCAGCGGCCTGGCATGCTTAAAGACGTACCAGTCTCCGGCAGGCTCCCGCTTTTGGTAGATGGTATTATCGAGTATCCGGTGACTGAAGCAGGCCGTGTTGCTCGCGGCCGCCTCCTGGCTATGCCAGACCGCCTTCAGGCAAAGCTGACCGTGGTCGTTCAGGATCCAGCGGCCTTCCGCCCATGTCGCTCCGGTATCCGATTGCGCCCAGGCCGTAAATATGCGGCCCTCGTTCTGCATTCGTCCGGCGCCATCCTCCCACTTCCACGTCTTGTCGCGGAAGACCATGTAGAGTTCCGCTGCGGTCATGACGCGCGCGTTTTTCGGAACCAAGGCTTCTGCCGACGCTGGCGATTGCCCGAA
This sequence comes from Sinorhizobium garamanticum, assembly GCF_029892065.1. Classification (NCBI taxonomy): domain Bacteria; kingdom Pseudomonadati; phylum Pseudomonadota; class Alphaproteobacteria; order Hyphomicrobiales; family Rhizobiaceae; genus Sinorhizobium; species Sinorhizobium garamanticum. The sequence goes on from NZ_CP120374.1 coordinate 168,198, forward strand.
GAGAAGGGCGGCTGGCATGACGCCAAGGGCGAAGTGCCTGACGAGCATCGCACAGCGGGTATCCCAGCCCTGTTTTCGATCACGTTTGACTTTTTCTGTCATCGCTTGTCCTCAGCGTGCTCCACCGTTTCCTTGTTCCGCCGTGACGGAAACCCAGCGCGGTCGAAAGACAATCTTTCGCAAACGGGTGCCGTCCTGACCGGCGCCAGCCACCGCATAGCGCTGCTCGAAAATGCGGAGGTGCCCGGTGCCCCATGCGAGCGCCTCAAGCCCTTCTTTCCCGTGTTCGGCAGTCGCAATACCGGGCAACGCGACGAGTGCCAGAAGGCCGGCCGCCATCGCCGGACGGCGAAAACGGAAGGTGGTGGCGACCGCATTCTCCTTCGAATGCCGCGCGACGATGACCAGCAGAAGCAGGCAGTAGACTGCGGCATTCAGGATCGCGAAGAGATAAAAGCCTTTGGCTTCAGCAGCATCGTCAACAAGGAGAACAGGCAGCACCGACGTAACCGCGAGGAGCACGTAAGGCGTCAGCACGCGGAGCGGCAATGGATCGACCTCGGATGCACCTTTCGGTGTGACGCGGAAATCCACGAAGGATCCGGTGAGCCAGTCGCGCACCGCCGCCAGCGTGCCAGCGAGCGCCCAAGGCCAACGGGCAAAGAGAAAGAGCATGCATTCCCAACTGAGGATCTTGGCGTCATATGGCCGGAACGAGCGACTTGCCCGCCAGCGATGGGCCAGAAGGACGAGGATGATGGAAAGCGGCGCGAAATGCGCGAAAAAATCAGGATAGGTCACAGCGACAAAATTCTGGCCGCGTGCCAGTGCAATAATCGGCATCGCGAACATCAGCGCCATGAAGCACGCGAAAAGCGGGTACCAGAGCTGAGAGAAGAGGAACTGGAACTTCAGCCGCAGCGGCAACCTGCCGACCAAGCGTGGCGAATACTGCAGCAGCAACATGACCAGGCTGCGCGACCACTGGAACTCCTGGGTCACGAGGTCCCCGAAGGTGCGCGGTCCATCACCGTGCGCGATCGCATCGAGCGCATGGACCCCGCGCCAACCGGCAGCATTCATCATCAAGGTAGTGGAATGGTCTTCCGCCAGCTCCGGGCCGAGCCCGCCGATCTCCTCCAGCGCCGCCGTGCGGACCGCATAGTGCGATCCTATGCACAGCGGCGCCAGCCCCCCATTATAGCCAGCCTGAAGCGAGCCGTGCATGCTCGCCTCGGCATAAAGCCTTCCGCGCGCCGCCCAGCTATCGGACGCGTTGCGGTCACAGATGCTCGGTGCGGAGACATAACCAACCATGGGGTCGGCAAAGGGGCGCAGCATCTCGAAAAGGTAGCCGGGCTCAGGAACATGGTCCGCGTCCAGCTGAGCTACGAAATCATAGCGATCATAACCGTAATGATCGTAGAAGAAGGCGAGGTTGCCCTCCTTGCAACGCGTGCGCCGCGGCCACGAGGTGCGATGGTAGTCGGCTCGCCCCTTGCGGGTCGAGACGAGGACGCCGTGCCTGCGGCACCACTCGAGCGTCGCCTCGGAGGGATCTTCGTCCGCGAGCCAGGTGTCGTGCGGAACATCCTGTGCGAGCATCGCGATCAGCGTTTCCGACACGATCGAAAAAGGTTCTGATGGCGCCTTGGTCACGACCATGGCGACGCGACTGCCGGCCGGCAACTGCAGAGGTCCATTTGGTTTTGCCGCGCGATAGAACACCGCTATGAAGTAGGCAGGCAGGAGGGTCACCCACGCGAGGACCGCGGTCACCGTAACGCTGCCCAAAGCGTCCATGTGGTGGCGCGGCTCCAGCCACCAGGCCCAGAAATGAACGAGGGCTGCTGCCCAGAGGCCGGCGCCGAGGAGATATTCCGCGCGACGATAGCCCGTGAGGACGGGGACGAGCAAAGGCTCGCCACCCTGCGAAGTGTTCGTTCCGTCGTTGGCGGAGAGGCGGGTCACCGTCGCGCCTCCAGTCCGAAGAATGGCGCGGCCGTTCGCACGATTGTTTCAAGATCGGAATAGTAGGGTAGGAAGCCGAGCGTCTCGTAAGCGAGTCCAGCATTCGCATACAGCGCCGGCGGATCTCCGGGACGTCGCTGGCGAAACACGACCGGGACGTCGTTCCCGGTAACCTCGCTGATTGCCCGAAGCACCTCTTTTATGGAAAAACCACGGCCGGTGCCGAGATTGAGCGCAAGGTTCGCTCCACCCTTGGCGAGATGCCGATATGCCAGCACATGGGCGCGCGCGAGATCGGCCACGTGGATATAGTCGCGCACACAGGTCCCATCGGGCGTGTCGTAGTCGTTGCCGAAGACCTCCAGATGCGGAATCTTGCCCGCTGCAGCCATCAGCGCGCGCGGAATGAGATGCGTTTCGGGATCGTGCCATTCGCCGAGATCGCCCTCCGGGTCCGCTCCGCAGGCGTTGAAATAACGAAGCGAAACGTAGCTGAGGCCGAAGGCCGACGCGTAGTCGGCGAGCATATGCTCGGCCATCAGCTTCGTCTTGCCGTAGGGATTGATCGGTATCTGCCGCGTGGCCTCGTCGATCGGCAATACCGCCGGTACACCATAGGTGGCGCAACTCGATGAGAAGATGATCTTGTCGGGGCCGGCCTGCCGACAAGCATCAAGGAGCGACAGCGTTCCGCGGACGTTGTTGTTATAGTACTTCGCAGGGTCGGCGACGGACTCACCGACATAGGCGGATGCTGCGAAATGGATGACGGCGGCCGGCTGATATTGTTCAATCACTTCGACCAAGCGGGCCGTGTCCAGGATGTCCCCATGCACGAACGGTCCCCAGCGCACCGCGGAGCGGTTCCCGGTCGACAGGTTGTCGTAGACGACGGGCTCGATGCCGTCCAGGCGGAGAAGCTTTGCGGTGTGGCTGCCGATGTAGCCGGCGCCACCCGTCACAAGAATACGTGGCGCGTCCATCAGACCAGTTCCATGACTTTCCGATCGGAGCCGGAGAGGAGGCCATCGAAGTAGTGGATGGTGCGGGCGAGACCATCCGACAGATTGACTGTCGGGCGCCAGCCGAGCGCTTTCGTTGCGAGCGAAATGTCCGGGCGGCGTTGACGCGGATCATCGACAGGCAAAGGCCGGCGGACGATCTTCGAGCGAGAGCCGGTCAGGTGGATCACCTGCTCAGCGAGTCCACTGATCGTGAACTCTCCGGGATTGCCGAGATTGACCGGGCCAGTGAGCGACGGCGGCGACGCCATCAGGCGCACGAAGCCGTCGATCAGATCGTCCACGAAACAGAAGGATCGGGTCTGTGATCCATCGCCATAGATGGTAATGTCCTCACCTTTGAGGGCCTGGACGATGAAGTTCGAGACGACGCGGCCATCGTCCGGGCGCATCCGGGGGCCATAGGTGTTGAAGATGCGAACGATCTTGATCTCGACCCCGTGAACCTTGTGGAAGTCGTGGAACAGGGTTTCTGCGCAACGTTTGCCCTCGTCGTAGCAGGAGCGTGGGCCGAAAGTATTGACGTTGCCCCAGTAACTTTCCACCTGCGGGTGGACTTGCGGATCGCCGTAGATTTCCGACGTCGAGGCCTGAAAGATGCGTGCGCCCCTGCGCGCAGCCAAATCGAGGAGATTTAGCGACCCGATCACGCATGTTCTCATGGTCTGGATCGGATCGGCCTGATAGTGCGGCGGCGATGCCGGACATGCGAGATTATAGATTTCGTCGACCTCGAGGTCGATCGGTTCCACGATGTCATGGCCAATGACGCGAAAGGTTTCGAAGCTCTTCAACTGCGTGATATTGCGTCTCACGCCGGTCGAGAAGTTGTCGACGCAGATGACTTCATGACCGGCGCCGAGAAGCAGCTCGCATAGATGTGATCCCAGGAAGCCCGCGCCGCCAGTAACGAGTATTCGTTTCAGATTTTTCGCGCGCTGCTGGAATTCACTGTCGTCTTTTGTCGTTGGCAAAGCGTTTATGAAATTATTTCGAAAGTAATTCACGGATAAGCTCCACGCAATTAATCGGCGACATAAGAGTTTGTTCGCCAACGAAAAAAATGACTAGGTAATGCAAACACTTTCGTTCGAAACTACCCTGGCTTTTGCCTTGCGCTATTTGGAAGCGACTGTTGCCTACTGATACAACCGCCGTGTGGAGAATGTCATTATCACCCAATCCGGATAGTTATCTTGCCGTGCATTTCTACACAAAAAGAGGTATAACGAGCACTCCCTGGATGTAAGCTGTGAGCTCTGTTCTACCGCTGGGCGAGTTGTGAAGAGACGGGATGGCCCCCCTCTGCAGGCATTCCATGGCCCGCGCTTCACGCTCGAGAGCGACCATTCACTGGAGGAGTTGCATGAGTAAGGAGTCTGGATCAGGAGATAGTCCGCCGGAAGTTTCCGCCTGGCCCGCCCATTTGGAGCGGCGCCGGTGGCCCCGCGAGCCAACTGCGCGAGGGGAACATCAAGCCATCGCCCATCCCGGGCTGGTGCCCTCGCATTTCTCGACGCTCGGATTACCGCCGGCGGAGCAGTTTGACGCGTGGCGCGGGCACATGGCACCGCTGATCGATGTTCGTTTGCCAGACGGGAAGTCTCCGGATGAAGGCTTTCCTGCCGAGCAGGTAGGATGGCACCTCGGCGATTTGCTCGTCGTTCAACAGCGTACGCCGGGATATAGCTATGAGCGGTCTCGCGCCATGCTGCGCTCCAGCCCGATCGACCACTGGAACGTCGGAGTGTTTCGCAGCGGTCGAGCATGGACCGAAGTCGATCGCCACGTCACGGAGACAGGGCCGGGAGAGCTCTTTTTCCGGTCCCTTGGCTATCCCTACCGCGGGCGCGTGACGGAGTCCGTGGCCGTCCTTCTCTTCATGCCATACGAATTGCTGGCGGACGATGCGAGCAAGCTTGATGGTGCCAATAATTCTGTTTTGTCAGGTAGTTTGGCGGAGCTTCTCATCAACTACATTAATGGCATCGAATCAAGCCTCAGCACGATCGCCGCGCCTGAAGTGCCGCGTATCGTGCGCACGATTCGCGACATGATCGTCGCTTGCGCTGCATCGTCGACGCGGCCGGATGCGGCAGGGTCCCCGGTAAACATGGGAATGATGGAACGGGCGCACCGGTATATCCATCTCAACCTTCATTCCGGGGAATTGACACCGGATGCCATGTGCCGCGCACTCGGTATTTCCCGCACACGCCTTTACCAACTGTTCGAGCCGAGTGGCGGCGTCCTCAACTACATTCGCCGCCGCAGGCTTCTGCAGGCCTATGCGGACCTCAGCGACCCGACGAACAAGCGGCCTATATCCGAAATCGCGGAAGCCGCAGGTTTCGACGTGGCCGCGAATTTCACGCGTGCCTTCAACCACGAATTCGGCGCAAACCCGCGCGACATCCGCAAGATGGCGGCCGCCGAACAGCATGTCGCACCACTTGCTCTTTCCGAGCGCCCCCGCGGAACCACCATCGGCGACTGGCTCAAATCCGTTCAAGTCTGAGAACGCCAGCAGGCAGTCAAGCGACAGCGTTTATCACGCCCGCCGCACTCGGCTGAACGGCAATCATTGCAATGATCTGCTGCGGCGAGTTTCAGGGCAGGCAGCCAACGAAGCGGAAGTATCTGTCTGCCCGCCGTCGAGGACGACTTCGGCCGAGGATTATCGGTTGCCGCGTTTCGGCACGGCACTTGAGTGCTTTCAGCGGGTAGCCGATGGTGCAGCATTCGGCAATTGCCGGACCTCGAAAACTGTGCGACAAATTCCTCGCTGTTGTGCTGGAGGAGAGCATGACCGCAATGGGAGCATAGATACTTCCGGTGTAATTGTAGTTGGTTGACGCCGCTCCAAAGACCAGGAAGTATTTTGGGAGGAGTGCCATGTCGCAGACTGCGTTACCTGTCCACTCGCTTTCAATAAAATCGGCCTTGGTGATCGATGATCATCCGCTTTATTGTGATGCCCTGGCCGCGACGATGGAAAGCACCTTCAAAACGCGTCGAATTCGAACAGCAACTTCGTTAAGCGAAGCGATGCAGCAACTGCGGATGCGGTTCTCGCCCGATCTGATCATTCTTGATCTCAATCTGCCGGATGCGTCGGGTCTGAGCGGTTTTCTGAAGATCAAGGAAAGGATGCCCGATATCCCAGTGATCGTCATCTCGGCGATCACGTCGAAGGAGGTCGTTCAGTCGGTTATTGCGGCCGGTGCTGCTGGGTTCATTCCCAAGGATATGGACCGGCAGAATTTCCAGGACGCGATGCAAGATATCTGGAACGGCAAGACCTATGTGCCGCCCGGCTACACAATCCCGTCCCGCACCACAGCCACGGACCTGTCGGTGGAATCGATTTCGCGCAAGATCGCCCATTTGTCGCAGCAGCAGACCCGCATTCTGGGCCTGATCTGCGAGGGGATGCCGAACAAGCTGATCGCTTACGAGATGCAGCTGGCCGAGGCGACCGTCAAGGCCCATATCACGGCGCTTTTGCGCCGGTTGGGCGTCCACAACCGCACACAGGCGGCGATGCTTGTGCGCGAAGTCTCGATCCGTCATAGCCTGCAATGAGACGTGCCGGCGCAGGCAATCGGGACTGAAGGGAGGATGACGGCGCATGACGGCTGTCAACGATCTTGACCGCAAACCGGCGGAGGCGGTGCGGCTTGCCGCATCGCGTGCCGATGACGCGGCCGTTGCGCTTGCCGATATCAGACGGCAGCTCGCCACCGCAAGGCCAAGCTTCGTCCTTCTGTTCGTGCCGAACAGGCTTCAACCCGATGACGTTGCCAAGGCTCTGCGAGTGTCGCTACCGAACACTGTGGTCTTCGGCTGCACGACAGCCGGCCAGATCACGTCGCGGGGCTATGAAGACGACGCGTTGCTGGCGATCGCCTTCCAGCGGCATCACTTCCGGGTGGCCTCGATCCTGTTCGAACCGATCTCGCCGGTTTCGATCGCTGATGTCGTGTCGCAGACGGAGCGGCTCGCCTCGCAATTCCGTGCGACGCCGGGTCGAAAGCGGCTTGCCCTGGTTTTTGCCGATGGACTGTCCAAACAGGAGGATATCCTGATGGCAGCGCTGGAGGCGGGCCTGAAGGACATTCCCGTGTTTGGCGGGTCGGCCGGCGACGGGCTGCGGTTCGAGCGCACGCAGGTTCTGCGCAATGGCGAGTTCCACAGCAACGCTGCGCTTCTTCTGCTACTGGAAACCGATCTGGACTTTAGCGGCCTCGGCTTCGATCATTTCCAGCCCACGGAAACACGCATGGTGGTGACCCGTGCTGTCCCGGAGGAACGGCTGGTTCTGGAAATCAATGGCACACCGGCGGCCGAGGAGTATGCCCGGCTCGTCAACGTGCCGGTCAGCGAGTTGTCACCGATGGTTTTCGCCGAGAACCCGGTACTGGTGCGCAACGGCAATCTCTATCACGTGCGGGCAATCCAGCAGATTAACGGCGAACATGGCCTCACCTTCCTGTCAGCGATCGATGACGGTCTGCTATTGAGGCTCGGCCGCGGCAAGGAAATCATCCGCACGCTCGAGACGGGTCTCGCCGTCAGCGACAAGGATGGTGAGGCACCTGATTTCATCCTGGGGTTCGACTGCTATCTGCGCAAGCTCGAGATCGAGCGCAAGGGCCTGGACGGCAAGGCGTCCGAGCAGTTCCGCCAGCATCGGGTCGTCGGTTTCAACACCTATGGCGAACAGCACCTCGGCGTGCATGTGAACCAGACCTTTGTAGGCGTCGCATTCTTCCGGCCAAAGGGAGGCGCGCCGCTGTGATCGATCCGAACGAACCCTACAAGATCCAGATCGCCAAGCAGGCCAAGATCATCGAGGCGCTGATCAATCGGGCCGAACGCGGTCATGAAGTCGGCGGCTCCGCCTATTCACTCTTCGAATCCGCCATCGCTCTGCAGACGGAGGTCTGGGAAAAGACCAAGGATCTGGAAAAGGCCCTCGACACACTCGGCAGGGCGTCGAATGAACTTGAGATTGCCTATCAGACGCAGGAGCGCATCCAGAGAAACCTCGCCGATGCCATGGTGGCCATGGAAGACGGCTTCGCCCTCTTCTCCGATGAGCGGTTGCAGGTCTGCAATGCACAGTTCCGGTACCTACTCCCCGACGTCGAGCCGCTGATCAAACCCGGTCTCGGTTTCGACGACTACCTCGCGGCCGTCAATGCCAGCAAGTATCTGAGCCGGGACGAAAACGGGGGGATCAGCCGTCCCCAGCCGCAGGTGACGGAGCAGAGGTCCGGCCAACGCTTTTCGTCCTTTGTCATGGAGTTGAGGAACGATCGCTGGTTCCAGATTTCCTACCGTCAGACCAGTTCCGGCAGCATCACCGTGCTGCAGACCGAAATCACCGACATCGTGCGGGAGAACCGGCGCGAGAAGAACCGCCTGATCGACCAGCAGGCCCATTTCCTGCAGGCCGCTTTCGATCACATGTCGCTCGGCATCTGCACGTTTTCGTCACGCGGCGAATTGCTGGTTCGCAACGAGCGTTTCGGCGAGCTTCTCGGCGTACCGCTTTCACTTCTGAAGAAGGGAAGTCCCTTCCAGCGCATCATCGAACATTTGGAACGTCACGAGATTCTCGAGCGCAAAGGCCGACGGTCCAAATTCGCGAGCTGGTTCAAGGCCATGCGCCGCGGCGAGACGATGCAGGAACGGTGTCGGCGACGCGACGGCATGAGCCTCGACATTCGCATTCATTCCTTGCCTGGTGACGGTTTCATCGTGTCGCTCATGGACGTTACCGCAGAGACGCAAGCGGCAGCGCTTCTGGAGCAACGGGTACAGGAGCGGACCGCCGAACTGACCGAAGCCAATCGCCTGCTGCAGATCCATGCCATTGAGCAGATCAAAATCGAAGCCGCCCTTCGGCAGGCCAAGGAGGCAGCCGAATCGGCCCATACATCCAAGACTCGCTTCCTGGCGGCCGCCAGCCATGACCTTCTTCAGCCGATCAACGCCGCGAAACTCTATCTCTCGATGTTGACGGAGACGGCGGGGCAGCCCGGGGCGGAAGATGTGGTCGGCAGGCTCAAGCGATCCTTTACCTCGATCGAATCGCTTCTGCAGGCGCTCCTCGATATTTCGCGCCTCGACAGTGCGGCAGCCGAGTTCAACATCACGTCGTTCGAACTCGGAAGCCTGCTGCAGGGCCTCACCGGGGATCTGGCGCCGTTGGCGACAGAAAAGGGGATAGAGCTTCGGATAGTCCCTTCCACGCGCTGGGTCACCAGCGATCAGCGCTACCTGATGCGCTGCGTCCAGAACCTGGTGGTGAACGCGATCCAGTACACAGAGCGCGGCCGTGTGCTGGTTGGTTGCCGGCTCAGAAGCAATCGGCTGCGGATCGAAGTCTGGGACACCGGTTCAGGCATTTCCGAGGTGGACCAGACCCGGATCTTCAACGAGTTCATCCGGGCCGGCGGTGCTGGAAAAGGCACGGGCATGGGACTTGGCCTGTCGATCGTCGAGCGGGCCTGCCGGCATCTCGATCATCCCGTCCGGCTGGTGTCGCAGCCCGGCCGTGGTTCCGTCTTCTCGATCGAAGTGCCGCTTGCCGCGCCTGGCCGTGCCAGCGTCTGCGAAAACCCGATGATGGAGCAGATGCTTGATGGCAGCCTCGATCTCATCGTCATGGTCGTGGAGAACGATTCCGACGAGCTTCACGCGATGACGCAGGTGCTGGAAAGCTGGGGAGCGAGCGTCCTGGCGGCGGCCTCGACGGTCGATGCCGCTGCGCTGATGCAGGAAATCGGCACAGCGCCCGACATTCTGCTGGTCGATTATCAGCTGGACGACGGCGACAATGGCATAGAAACCATTCGCACGCTGCGCGCGCTTGCGGGAATCGAAATCCCAGCGATCATCATTTCTGCCAACCGGCAGCGCCAATTCCTGCAGCTTTGCAACGAAATGTCGTTCGCCGTGCTCAACAAGCCGGTGCAACTGGTGCGGCTGCGGGCGCTGATCGACTGGAAGACCCGGGCGCGCGTGGCGTGAAACAAACACAGACAAAGGTCTCCGGTGACTTTCCGGCAGGCATTGCTAGGCTCATCGCCAGCAGCGCGTCCAGTAAGACGCGCGGCGCTGTTAGGACGGAAGGTCTGCGATGCGTGTTCTTCTCCTCTTTGCTCTGTTGCTGCTTGGAATGGGCCATGGGCCGGCCGCGGCTGCCGAAACTTACGAGCTTCTCTTTCGGTCGACCGCACTGAAGGGGCTCGAGGCGGTGCCGGGTAATAGCGAAGCAGGGCGGAGCACGCTTGTCTATGACAAGGTCATATCCGGTACCAATGTCGGGCAGACAGGCGGCAGCTTCGGCATAGGCCTGAAGATCGAGCCCAACGACAATGTCGCCATGACCCTCTATCAGGGCACCCGTTCCCGCGGGCTTGGCAATTATCCGGCTTCGGTCGGCAACCCCGTCATCATGTACTTCCTCGAAAACGTGCTTGCCGACGTTGCCGCTCAATCGGGTGGCAGCCCCTTTTACATGCGCAACCGGATCAAGGAGGCCCTGCTGCGGGATGCGCAAGTCATGCCCGTATCACTCCACTACGAGAACCGCGACATCGCCGCGCGCGAGGTAACGATCCGGCCGTTCACGAAAGACAAGGCGCGCGAGAGAATGGGGCGGTTTGCCGAACTGGCGCTTGCCGTCACCGTGTCGGAGGACATTCCTGGCTGGTACTATTCGCTGGTTGCCACCGTGCCGGCGGCTGCTGGCGGGGCAGAGGCCGGCTATTCCAACGCGATTACCCTGAAACGGGCGGGGGAGGGCCGGCCATGATGCGGGAAGCCCTATCAGCGCTGGCAATTGCAGCAGCCGCTGTGCCGGCAAGCGGACAGAGCGTGTCGGAGCGCCTGAACGACTATCCGACCGAGGCGCGGGCCGACTACGTGTTCGGTTGCATGGCGGTCAATGGCCAAAGCCGAGCGGTGTTGGGCAAATGTGCCTGTTCGATCGACCTGATCGCATCCATCTTGCCCTATGACAAATATGTCCAGGCCGAGACCGTGCTGTCGCTGCAGCAGGTAGGCGGCGAACATACGGCCATGTTCAAGTCGGCGGCCATGCCGCGCACGATGGTGGCCGATCTGAGGCGCGCCCAGGCAGAGGCGGAGATGCTGTGCTTCTGACCTACAGCACCGCACGTCTTATCCGACACGCAAACGGCGCTGTAGCACTTTGAACTGTTGCATGTTTCCTTAAATCGGCTGCGATTTAAGGAAACGCCGAAGGCCACGTGCCTACGTGGAGAGGTATGGCTCAATCCGGCATCTGCTTGAGCAGGATCTGGGCAATGGCATAGGCGCGTTTCTCCAGAAGCACCGGCGTTTCACAGACATAGGTGAGCGCCTGTGCGCGTTCGCGGTAGATGCGCTCGTCCCAGTCGATCTGTTCCTCCAGTTTGTCGATACGGTCGAAATCCGGATCTTTCTGGCGCGTAAGCTTAGCCATCTCGACGCGGCCGTCGTCGATCCGCGAGGAGAGCGCGATCTGGCTGCGGGAATAGCGGGCAATCCCGGCGATCAGCCGCTGTCGGGTATCGGCGATTTTGTCGAATACGGCGAGGAAGATATTGCCGAGCAGTTGGCCGTCCACGGGAGCATTCTTCTCGACGAAGGCCCGGAGATGGGCCTCTGCTTCTTCGAGTGTAACCCGGCGAAGCGACACGACTTCCACCAAGTCATTTGCCGCAGGAGCAAGTGCCATAGGCGCTATCGGCTCCGGCCACATCAGGCTTGCCGAAAGGTTCTCGACCTTGCGCTGGATGCAGGGCCAGTCGGGATCGGAAAAGTCCGCAGCGCCTGCAAAGCCGGGAGCTTGCGTCAGGCAAAGTGCCAGACTGAACGCATAACTGGCGGCACTCATCTTCGGTCTCCCCTGTTCGAACGAGCGTCAGTATAGGCTGACCAAGGGAGAAGCCAAAGGTCGCGTTTTACACACTAAGGTCGCAATTGTCTTTGTGCTTTGGCGCGTCTGTAATCTGCGTACAAGGCCACACAGGGCCACCCTTACAGAACGCAGTTATCGGAGGCATTGATGCGCACTCGCGCTGCTCTGGCTGTCGAAGCCGGAAAACCCCTTGTTGTGACCGAAGTCGAGCTCGAAGGCCCCCGGGCCGGCGAGGTGCTGGTCGAGGTGAAGGCGACCGGCATCTGCCACACCGACGATTTCACCCTGTCCGGCGCCGACCCGGAAGGGCTGTTCCCGGCGATCCTCGGCCATGAGGGTGCCGGCATCGTCGTCGACGTCGGCCCCGGCGTCACCTCGGTGAAGAAGGGCGACCACGTCATTCCGCTCTACACGCCGGAATGCCGATCCTGCCCGTCCTGCCTCAGCCGCAAGACCAATCTCTGCACCGCCATTCGCGCCACCCAGGGCCAGGGGCTGATGCCCGACGGCACCTCGCGGTTTTCGCTCAACGGCGAGAAGATCCATCACTACATGGGCTGCTCGACCTTTTCGAACTTCACCGTGCTGCCGGAGATTGCGGTCGCCAAGGTCAATCCCGACGCGCCGTTCGACAAGATCTGCTACATCGGCTGCGGGGTGACCACCGGCATCGGCGCGGTGATCAACACCGCCAAGGTCGAAATGGGGTCGACGGCGATCGTCTTCGGCCTCGGCGGCATCGGCCTCAACGTCATTCAAGGGCTGAGACTCGCCGGTGCCGACATGATCATCGGCGTCGATTTGAACAACGACAAGAAGCACTGGGGCGAGAAGTTCGGCATGACCCACTTCGTCAATCCGAAGGAGGTCGGCGACGACATCGTGCCTTATCTCGTCAACCTGACCAAGCGCGGTGCCGACCAGATCGGCGGCGCCGACTATACCTTCGACTGCACCGGCAACACCCGCGTGATGCGCCAGGCGCTCGAGGCCTCGCACCGCGGCTGGGGCAAGTCGGTGATCATCGGGGTCGCCGGCGCCGGCCAGGAGATTGCGACGCGGCCGTTCCAGCTGGTCACCGGCCGCACCTGGATGGGCACCGCCTTCGGCGGCGCGCGCGGGCGCACCGACGTGCCGAAGATCGTCGACTGGTACATGGAAGGCAAGATCGAGATCGACCCGATGATCACCCACACGATGCCGCTCGATGACATCAACAAGGGCTTCGAGCTGATGCATTCCGGCGAAAGCATCCGCAGCGTCGTCCTCTATTGAGCGTGAACATGGAACTCGTAACGCAAAACCAATGTTTCGGCGGGACGCAGTCGGTCTACCGGCACATGTCCGATGTCTGCGGCGTCGAGATGACATTCGGCCTGTACCTGCCACCCCAGGCGCGGAGGCATCCGGTCCCACTGCTATGGTATCTCTCGGGGCTGACCTGTACCCATGAGAACGCCATGATCAAGGCGGGCCTGCAGCGGCACGCGGCGGAAGAGGGGCTGGCGCTGGTTTTCCCCGACACTTCGCCGCGCGGCGAAGGCGTCGCCGACGACGAGGCCTATGATCTCGGTCAGGGCGCAGGCTTCTACGTCAATGCGACGCAGAAGCCCTGGGCACGGCACTACCGGATGTATGACTACATCGTCACGGAATTGCCCGCTTTGCTGCAAGAGCACTTGCCGGTGAACGGCGTCAACGGCATTACCGGGCACTCGATGGGCGGTCATGGCGCGCTGACGATCGCCTTTCGCAATCCTTCGCTGTTCCGTTCGGTTTCCGCATTTGCACCGATTGTCAATCCAACCCGGTCCGACTGGGGCCGCAAGCAGTTCTCGGCCTATCTCGGTGACGACGAGGCCCATTGGGGCACGTACGACGCCTGCCTGCTGCTAAGCGAACTTGGCTGGCAGGGCGATATCCTGATCGATCAGGGCATGGCGGACCAGTTTCTGGGACAGTTGCAGCCCGAGGCGATGGCCCGGCTGCTGGCCGAGCGGCGGCAAGCCAGCGTCCTCAGGATGCAGGCGGGATATGACCATAGCTACTACTTCGTGGCGAGCTTCGGCGAAGACCACGTGCGCTGGCATGCACAGCGGTTGAACACCGCGTAAGGGAGAGGAAGGCATGGCTTTTAGACCTGGTACCGCACTGACCGCAGTCGTCGTATTTGGTGGAGTTTTCGCAGGCTCGGTTGCGCCGGCGCTCGCTCTTGATCCCGCGGCCGGCGACCCAGCGGCGGGCAAGACGGTGTTTCGCAAGTGTCAGGCCTGCCATGCGATCGGTCCGGATGCCAAATCGAAGACTGGCCCCCTGCTCACCGGTGTGGTCGACCGCCCCGCCGGCAAAATCGAAGGGTTCTCCTATTCCCCTGCCATGGCCAAGGCGGCGGAAGGTGGATTGACCTGGACGCCTGAGAAGATCGCTGAGTTCGTGACCAACCCGAAAGCCTTTTTGCCCGGCACGAAGATGACCTTTGCTGGATTGCGCAAGGATCAGGAGCGCGCCGATCTGATCGCCTATTTGGCAACGTTTCCCTAAAGCGCGTCGCACTCAATTGCAGCCACGCGACGCGCTTTAGGTCCTTGATTTCATGCATGTCGTTGTCCCGAAACCGCAGCACACTCTCGGGCGACATTCACCAAAGCGAAGGAGGAGCCGAAAACCAAAAGCAGGACGAAGGTGCCCCGGCCTCGTTGAAGCCGCGGGGATAGTGTCGCAGGCCGATGCCGGGAAGTGAGGAGACCGTGAGGTTTTCCCGGAGCGAGCGGGTTGAATTGACCCTGATCGGCAGCACTCGAGAGGAGGATGAAAATGAAACGACTTCTTACATTGCTTGCCATCATGTCGGTAGGCGGCAGCGCGCAGGTCGCTCTTGCCAACTCGGAATTGCAGAAGCTTATCGACGATCCCAATCAATGGGCTATCCAGACCGGCGACTACGCCAACCTGCGCTACTCGAAGCTCGACCAGATCACCAAGGACAATGTCGGGAAACTGCAGGTGGCATGGACTTTCTCGACCGGCGTGCTGCGCGGTCACGAAGGTGCGCCGCTCGTCGTCGGCGACATCATGTACGTCCATACGCCGTTTCCGAACACGGTCTACGCGCTGGATCTCAAGAATGACGGCCAGATTCTTTGGAAATATGAGCCGAAACAGGATCCGAACGTCATTCCCGTGATGTGTTGCGACACCGTCAATCGCGGTGTGGCCTATGCGGATAACAAGATCTTCCTGCATCAGGCCGACACAACGGTCGTGGCGCTCGACGCCAAGACCGGCAAGGTCATCTGGAGCGTCAAGAACGGCGATGCTTCCAAGGGCGAGACCAACACCGCCACCGTCATGCCCGTGAAGGACAAAGTGCTTGTCGGTATCTCCGGCGGCGAGTTCGGTGTGCGCGGTTCCGTGACGGCCTATTCGATCGCGGACGGCAAGCTCCTGTGGCGCGGTTATTCCATGGGCCCTGACAGCGATACGCTGATGGATCCCGAAAAAACCACCCACCTGGGCAAGCCCGTCGGTAAGGACTCGGGCCTCACCACCTGGGAGGGCGATCAGTGGAAGATCGGCGGTGGTACGACCTGGGGCTGGTACGCCTATGATCCCGAACTGAACCTGATGTATTACGGATCGGGCAACCCCTCGACCTGGAACCCCACCCAGCGACCCGGTGACAACCGCTGGTCGATGACAATCTGGGCGCGCGATGTCGATACCGGCATGGCCAAATGGGTCTACCAGATGACGCCCCACGACGAATGGGACTATGACGGCGTCAATGAGATGATCCTTACCGACCAGCAGATCGACGGCAAGGATCGCAAGCTGCTGACCCATTTCGACCGCAACGGCTTCGGCTATACGATGGACCGTGTTACCGGCGAGCTGCTGGTGGCCGAGAAATTCGATCCCAAGGTCAATTGGGCGAGCGAAGTAAACATGGACCCGAAGTCCGACCAGTACGGTCGGCCGCAGGTCGTGGCGCAGTTTTCGACCGAGCAGAATGGCGAGGACACCAACTCGACCGGTATCTGCCCGGCGGCGCTCGGATCCAAGGACCAGCAGCCCGCGGCCTATTCGCCGAAGACCGAGCTGTTCTACGTGCCCACCAACCATGTCTGCATGGACTACGAACCGTTCCGGGTAAACTACACCGCCGGTCAGCCCTATGTCGGGGCAACGCTGTCGATGTATCCGGCGGCAGACAGCCATGGCGGCATGGGCAATTTCATTGCCTGGGATAACAAGGAAGGCAAGATCAAGTGGTCCCTGCCGGAACCCTTCTCCGTCTGGTCGGGCGCTCTGGCAACAGCCGGTGACGTGGTCTTCTACGGAACGCTCGAGGGCTACCTGAAGGCGGTCGATGCCTCCACGGGTAAGGAGCTCTATCGCTTCAAAACGCCTTCAGGGGTGATCGGCAACGTGATGACCTACGCCCGTGACGGCAAGCAGTACGTGGCCGTGCTCTCGGGTGTCGGCGGCTGGGCCGGCATTGGTCTGGCAGCGGGCCTGACCAACCCGAATGAAGGTCTGGGAGCTGTCGGCGGCTATGCGGCCCTCAGCAACTACACCGCGCTCGGCGGCACGCTCACCGTGTTCAAGCTGCCGGATTGAAGCGGCAATCTTCGCTCAGGGAATGGGCGCGGGTAGCCAAACCCGCGTCCATTCGTCTCCCGCCTAAAAGGACGTAAGATGACTAGAACCACACTCGCTATACCGTTGATCCTTTCCGTGTTGACGTTTCTTGCCGGCACCGCTGGCGCAGAAGACGCATCGGCGCCAAAGGACAACATCACCGCGGTCCGCAGCGAGAACGGGCGGTATTTTACCGCCGATGACGTTCCGACCTTCAACATCGCCAAGGATGGCACGGTCGACTGGATGACCTATTCGGGCTTCCGCCGCTACCACTCCGAATGTCATGTCTGTCATGGCCCGGAGGGGGAGGGCTCAAGCTACGCGCCGGCCTTGAAGAACTCGGCGATAAACTTGGACTACTACGCCTTTCTCGAAGTTGTCACGAACGGACGCAAGAAGGTGAACGTGGCCGAGCACTCGGTGATGCCCGCCTTCGGTGAGAACGCCAACGTGATGTGTTATCTCGACGACATCTATACCTATTTGAAAGCGCGTGGCTCCGGTGCCTTGCCGCGGGGACGCCCGGCCAAGAAGGAAGCGAAATCGGATGCGATCCGGGATGCTGAAAAATCGTGCCTCGGCAGTAACTAGCCTCGTCGGGCCAGTCAGCGCTCTCGTCCTGCTCGTCTGTGCCGGTCCGTCAATGGCACAGACGTCGGACTTGGTGTCGAAGACAGCTTTCCGAGTCTGTGCCGATCCGGCCAATCTGCCGATGTCGGATCGCTCGGGCGAAGGGTACGAGAACAAGATTGCCGAGCTGATGGCGTCCAAGCTCGGACTGCCATTGGACTATACCTGGTTTCCAATGGCCACCGGCTTCATTCGCAAGACCCTGCAGGCCAATACCTGCGATGTGGTCATTGGCTACGCCCAGGGCGACGAGCTGGTATTGAATACCAACCACTACTACACCTCTGCATATGTACTGATCGTCCACTCGGGCGGTCCGCTGTCCGGCGTCACGAAGCTGTCTGATCCACTCCTCAAGGACAAGCGGATCGGCATTATCGCGGGAACCCCGCCGGCGACGCATATGGCGAGGAACGGACTGTTGCCCAAAGCGAAGCCGTACCATCTGATGGTCGATCGGCGTTACGAGGACCCGGCCGACGAGATGCTTGCCGACCTGAAGTCCGGCGCCATAGACGCAGCCATCCTCTGGGGGCCGATCGGTGCGCCCGTGGTCAAGGCGAGCCATCCGGACCTGAAGGTGACGCCGCTTTTGCAGGAGCCGACGCTGCCGAAGCTCTTCTACCGCATCACCATGGGCGTGCGGCAAGGCGAGAAGGTCTGGGAGCGCAAGCTGAACTCCCTGATCCGCAGGAATCAGTCTGAGATCAACACCATTCTCACGGAGGCGGGTGTGCCGCTGGTGAACGATATGGGGACAGGGCCGCTTAAGGTGTCACAATGATCCGTCCGCAGCTTGCCTGCCTCGGCGGCTGCCGGCCTCACGTTTTGAAGAGGTGATTATTTAGGATGCAACGAAGGCCGCGCAGCCAGCTGTCGTCGGTGTTCGAGCGGATGTCGACCGCAAGACCGCGCAGCACCTCGCCGGAGCGCACGTCGCGCAGCACCAGGTTTATCGATAGAACGAGATTGGAGACCTTCCGCCACGAAACGGTGGCGCGCGGCCCCCTCCAACAGCTTGAGCCGCGCCGTTTCATCGGCGCGCACACCGTTGTAGGCGCCCTCCGTCGACAGGTCGATGAAGGTCATGCCGAGGAACGCCACCTTGGCGCCCGGCATCAGCGGCTTGTCGAGCCCTGCCAAGGCGAGTGTCGGCAACAAGGCCAGGATTAGCGCCATCAGGATGCGTTGCATGGCTCAGCCTAGCACAGGCATTTTGCGAAACCACGCTCCTTAAGTCTCGGTTTTAAGGCACAAATTGCCCTGTTAATCTTTTCGCCCAAGGGACTTCACGGAGATTGGGAGGTCGTTCCGGCAATGTCCAACCTACGGCTCGCGCTTGCCGTTTTTTGCGCGGCGATGCTTGTCGCGCTCCCTTTGCGGGCCATGGAGGTGAAAGCTGCCGTGCTCAGGATCGATCGCGTGGTCGGCCCGCCGATTTCTCGGCTCGATGCGCCGCCTGCCGATCTGGGTTTTGCCGGCGCCATGCTGGGTAACGAGGACAATCGGACGACTGGCGCCTTCACGGACACGGACTACACGCTGAAGACGCAGGCGGTAGCACCGGATAAGGCGGCGGCAGCGCTGGATGCGCTGAAAGCCGAAGGCTTCGGCCTGATCACGGTGATCGCCGAGGGCGACACCCTGAAGGCGCTGTCAGACGGGGCTGGGCCCGAGGTGCTGCTTTTGAATGCAGGCGCTCGTGACGAGACGCTGCGCGACGCAGACTGCCGCGCCAACGTGCTGCATGTCTCACCGAGCCGCTCCATGCTCAGCGATAGCGTTATCCAGTTCCTCATGTGGAAGAAGTGGCCGCGTATCCTCCTGATCCACGGCTCGCACCCCGAAGACACGCTTCTGGCAGAAAACTATCGCAAGTCGGCCGCGAAGTTCGGTGCGACGATCGTCGAGGAGCGCGAGTTCGTCGACACGGGCGGCGCCCGGCGCACGGATACCGGCCACGTCATGGTGCAAAAACAGATCCCCGCATTTACACAGGATGCCGAGGATTACGACGTGATCATCGCGGCCGACGAGGCCGGCGTCTTCGCACCCTACCTGCCTTATCACTCCTGGGATCCAAGGCCTGTGGCAGGATCCGCGGGCCTTCGCCCGGTGTCCTGGCATGCCGCCCATGAAGCCTGGGGCGCGACGCAGTTCCAACGCCGCTTCGAGAAACTGACCGGGCGCAACATGCGCGAGGAGGACTATCAGACATGGCTTGCCATGCGCGTGATCGGCGAGGCCGTGACGCAGTCCGGCAAGACCGACCCGGCGTCCGTGCGGGCCTATGCTCTTTCGGAGGATTTCGAGTTGGCGGCGTTCAAGGGGCAGAAGCTGACCTTCCGCCCGTGGAACGGGCAACTGCGCCAGCCGATCCTTTTGACCGACGGTCGGGTGACGGTGTCCGTTTCGCCGCAGGATGGCTACCTGCACCAGCATTCGCCGCTCGACACGCTGGGTATCGATGCACCCGAAACCGCTTGCCACGCCTTTGGAGGATAGAATGCTGAGATCCGCAGTGGTGTTTCTGTCAGCCGCTTTTATGTTTGCCGGCCCCGCTGAGGCCAACAAGGTCTTCGTGACCAATGAACGCAGCAACAACGTGACCGTACTCGACAGCCAAAGCTGGGAGGTGATCGCCACTTTCCCGGCCGGCAACAGGCCGCGCGGCATCACGATCAGCCCGGATGGCAAGGAGCTCTATGTCTGCGCCTCGGACGACGACACCGTCCGGGTCTTCGATCCTGAGACCTACCAGGAATTGCATACGCTGCCGTCGGGGCCCGATCCGGAACTATTCGCTCTCGATCCTTCAGGCAATCCGCTCTATGTGGCCAACGAGGACGACAATCTGGTGACGGTCGTGGACGTCAAGACGCGCCAGGTGCTGGCCGAAATACCCGTCGGCGTGGAACCGGAAGGCGTTGCGGTCAGTCCGGATGCGAAGACCATCATCAACACCTCCGAAACCACCAATATGGCGCATTTCATAAACGCCTCCACCTACGAGATCGTGCACAACGTGCGGGTAGACCAGCGCCCGCGCTATGCCGAATTCACGGCCGACGGCAAAAAGCTTTACGTCAGCTCTGAAATCGGCGGCACCGTTTCGGTAATTGATCTGACCGCGCCCGAGCCGGCGATCGCCAAGAAGATCGGCTTTGCCGTGCCGGGCATTCTGCCGGAATGGTTGCAGCCGGTGGGCGTCAAGGCGACCAAGGACGGCTCCCGCGTTTTCGTGGCGCTTGGCCCGGCCAACCGGGTCGCGGTGATCGACGCCTCGCGGGATGAAGTTCTCGATTACCTGCTCGTCGGGCAGCGCGTCTGGCAGATGGCATTCACCCCGGGCGAGGAATTCCTGATCACCACGAATGGCAATTCCAACGATGTCAGCGTCATCGATGTCAAGGAGGAAACGGTGATCCAGTCGGTTCAAGTCGGCGAGCAGCCCTGGGGGGTCGTGGTCGCCCCGAATTGAGCGGGGCAATGCAATAGGATTGGGAGGATTTTCATCGTGCATAGATCGATTATCGCAGTGCTGACCGCGCTCTTTCTGACAGGCCCTGCCGTCGCCGCGCCGCTTTGCGGCGAGTTCGGTTTTTCCGGATTGCTCGCCAAATGCAACCGGGGCGAGCCTATCGAGATCACGCTCAGTTCCGGCAAGCCGCTTGGCAAAGGTGCCATCGCGCTGCAGTCCGGCGCCTATTATGAAATGCACATCACCGCAGACGGATCTGCGGAACTGGCACTCATCGGCGCACCGTTCTTTCGTGCGATCTGGATGAACGAGATCGTCATCAACGGCATAGAAGTGCGCCCCATGGCGATCGACAGCCTCGAATTCGACGAGGCGGGCACGGCGACCCTCTCGTTCATCGCCATAAAGCCGGGCAGCTACGAGGTGAAGATTCCGGACACCACAAGCGACAGCCAGAAGGTGCAGATCTCCATCGAGTGAGCCGGCTGCAGATGACAGTTTTGGGCGATGAACGCTTTGAAACTGGCCGCATGCCTTCTCGCGCTCGCGCCGGCGGCTGCCGTGGCCGAGGATCTGCCGCAATTGCGCGCAGCGTTGCTCTCCAGGGAGACGCATCATGACAGGGCTTGAGATCAGCCATGTCAGCTATAGCCACGGATCGCGCAAGACGCTCGACAATGCCAGTTTCCAGGAGGTCGACGCGGAAAACCGACACTTTCCGCTATATTGCCGCCGACGGCATTTGCCTTGATCCTGCTTTCTCGGGAAGGACCTGAAGACGTTCAAGAGAGAGGAGGAACGAATGCTTAAGCTACATCCGTCCATCGACAACGGCTTTCCGCCTGCCAGTCCGGACTTTCAGGGTGGCACGTTGAAATGCAAATGCGCCACCAATCCGGTGACCGTTGAAATCGGCGCGCAGACGGCGCACAACCATGCCTGCGGCTGCACCAAATGTTGGAAGCCGGATGGCGCGACCTTCGCGCAGATCGCGGTTGTCAGCCGCGACAAGGTGAATGTCGCCTCAGGTTCAGAAAAGCTGCAGATCGTCGATCCAAGCGCGACGATCCAGCGTTACGCCTGCAAGGATTGCGGCGCGCACATGTATGGCCGGATCGAGAACACCAAGCATCCCTTCTATGGCCTCGATTTCGTCCATACCGAGCTCAGCGACGAGACCGGTTGGTCGCCGCCGGGATTCGCAGCCTTCGTATCTTCCGTGATCGAAAGCGGCGTCAGCCCCGACAGGATGCCGGATATACGCGTTCGCCTGACAGAACTCGGGCTGCCGCCCTATGATTGCTTGTCGCCGGCGCTGATGGATGCAATCGCCACGCACATCGCCAAACAGACCGGCGCCCTGCCGGCCTGACAAAGAGCTCAACGCCTCCTCCCTCGGACCCCACCCGTTTGTCTCCTTCCAGGAGGCTCTCCCAATGGGTGGGGTCTGAGGCGTTTTTGTGCCTTCGGAGTCGATGCGCGGCGAAGATCGGGAGAGCGCTCGTTGATACCCCCTCTGCCCTGCCGGGCATCTCCCCCACAAGGGGGGCGATTGGCCAGAAGCAAAGCCCTGCCCGACAACAAACTCGCAAAATGCCCAAGTTGCGCAAATTCAACGCGCACGCACAGGGATCTGTGGTTGAGCGGGATATCACTGCTTGCCAATCTCCCCCCTTGTGGGGGAGATGCCCGGCAGGGCAGAGTGGGGTACCCGGCCGGCGGAACAAACGGAATAGCTATTCAGACCTGATAGGGCGGAACTTTCCATTTGATGGAGCAGCCGATTGAAGGCTGCTGTTCCGCCGGCCCTTTGCCAAACAGCGCGACCATGACCATGGCCTCGTAAAGGTCACGCCTCAGATCGGCAGGGCCGATCTCCTTGCGCGAGGCGTCCAGTCGCCCGCGATATTGCAGCTTCATGTCCTTGTTGAAGCCGAAGAAGTCTGGCGTGCAGGCGGCACCATAGGCTTTGGCGACGGATTGATCCTCGTCGTAGAGATAGGGGAAGGGCAGGGCGTTTTGCGAAGCGAAGCGCTTCATGTTGTCGAACGAGTCCTCCGGATAACTGTCGGCGTCATTGGCGCTGATCGCCACGAAGCCGACACCGTGAGTCTTGAGGCCGACCGCGTCCCGAACGATCCGCGCGATCACCGCTTTCACATAGGGGCAGTGATTGCAGATGAAGGCAACGACCAGCCCCTTCGGGCCGGCCTGATCGAATATGGAGTGGGTGGCGCCATCGACGCCGGGAAGCCTTGCGTCGACCGCCGGCCAGCCGAATTCACAGACAGGAGGGGTGGCGGCCATGGCTCACGCCGCTTTCTTCATGGCGCCATCGGATGCCGCGCGGATGGCCGCGATGTTTTTCGCGTAGGCCTCCTCGCTGCCGCCCTTGAACACCGCGGAGCCGGCAACCAGCACGTCCGCACCGGCCGCGGCAACGAGCGGCGCCGTTTCCGGTGTCACGCCGCCATCGATCTCGATGTGGATCGGACGGCTGCCAATCATGGACTTCACGCGCCGCACCTTCTCGACGACGGACGGGATGAAGGCCTGGCCGCCGAAACCCGGATTGACCGTCATCAGGAGGATGAGGTCGAGCCGGTCCAGCACATATTCGAGGGCGGTCTCCGGCGTCGAGGGATTGAGCGACACGCCGGCCTTGCAGCCGAGGTCGCGGATCGCCTGCAACGATCTGTCGAGGTGGGTGGTCGCTTCGGCATGTACAGTGATGATGTCGCAGCCGGCATCGGCGAAGGCGCCGAGAAACGGGTCGGCCGGTGCGATCATCAAGTGGCAGTCGAACACCTTGTCGGTTCGGCCCCGGATTGCTTTGATGACCGGTGGCCCGAAGGTGATGTTTGGCACGAAATGGCCGTCCATCACGTCAAGATGGATCCAGTCGGCACCCGCCCGGCAGACGGTCTCGACCTCTTCGCCGAGTCTCGAGAAGTCGGCCGACAGAACAGAGGGGGCAATGATGGTCTTCTCGCTCATGACGATGTCTCCGGATGATTGGGTTCACCCATCGTGAACACGCGGCTCGCGGAAATGTCCCCAGCGGTGATGGTTGAGAGTTGCTCGGCGTCGACCGGGCCTACGCTTTCCTCGAACAGGCGATTCGCCTGCCGCAGCCGAGCCCGATCGAGCGCGTTGCGGATCGAGCGAGCATTGGCGAAATGCGGCTGGCGCCGGCGCCGCGCGATGTAGTTGCTCATTATAGCAGTTGCCTTGGCGTCAAAGCGATAGCCCTGACGGCTCAGCATGCTTTCTGCGATCGACAGGAGCTCGCCGTCGTCATAATCGGGGAAGTCGATATGGTGGGCAATGCGCGAGCGGAAGCCGGGATTGCTCTCGAAAAACCGGTCCATGCGGTCGGCGTAGCCGGCGAGAATAACCACCAGGTCGTCGCGGTTGTTTTCCATTACCTGAAGCAGGATTTCGATCGCTTCTTGGCCATAGTCGCGCTCGTTGTCCGGTCGGTAGAGATAATAGGCCTCGTCGATGAACAGCACGCCCCCCATTGCCTTCTTCAGGATCTCCTTGGTCTTGGGCGCGGTATGGCCGATATATTGCCCGACCAGATCATCGCGCGTCACCGACACCAGATGCCCCTTGCGGATATAGCCGAGCCTGTGCAGCAGATTGGCCATGCGCAATGCCACCGTCGTCTTGCCGGTGCCTGGATTGCCGGTGAAGCTCATGTGCAGCGACGGCGCTTCGTGGGTCAGGCCCATTGCACGACGGGCCCGTTCAACGAGCAGCAGGGCTGCGGTCTCACGGATTCGCCGCTTCACGGGCTTCAGACCGACGAGTTCTTTATCCAGTTCATCGAGCACCTCGGCGACGCCGGAGGCCCTGTATTCCTCAGCGAGGTCGACAGATGTCGGCAGGTTTTCGGTGCCTGATAGAGCTTCCGGCATCGCCATTTCGTCTGCTCCTTCTACCGCTGCGTTTCCCAGGCATAGCGTTGGCTGCGACCGCGGCTTTCCGTCCGGGTCATCCTGAGGCTCGGTTCGTTGTCGGGACGGTTGACGATGAAAGACATCGTCACGGTCTCGAGGCCGCGGCTGGAATCGAAGGCATTCAGGCGGATGTAATCCTGCGGATGGGCCTTGCGGCAATCCTCCAACTCCATCATGACGCCCTTGGCGTCCTTTAGGTCAAACATCGGATTGCCCCACATTTCCCAGTAGGTGTTGCGGGGATGCGGGTCGTCGGTGTGCTCGACGCCGATCGCCCATCCCTTACCGAGGCAATATTCCACCTGTGCCGTGATCTGCTCATCCGTCAGATCCGGCAGGAACGAGAAGCATCCTTGGGTGATACGCATGTTCGTTTCTCCTTCTTCTCATGCCCGTCAGGCGACGCTTACGCTCGGCACGAAATCCGAGGTATCCGTCGGGGTGTAGTTGAAGCTGATATTGCCCCAGGTATCGAGGGCCGCTTCGAGCGGCTTGCACCACTTGGCCGCCGCCCTGAGGATTTCAGGACCTTCATGGGCGATGTCGCGGCCTTCATTGCGGGCAAGCACCATGGCTTCCAGCGCGACCCGATTGGCGGTGGCTCCTGCCTGGATGCCCATGGGGTGACCGATCGTGCCGCCGCCGAACTGCAGCACGACGTCGTCGCCGAAAAGATCGAGCAACTGGTGCATCTGGCCAGCGTGGATACCGCCCGATGCAACCGGCATGACTTTCTTGATGTCCGCCCAGTCCTGCTCGAAGAAGATGCCGCGCTCAAGGTCGACTTCGTTCTTTGTTTCGCGGCAGACATTGTAGTAACCCTGCACCGTCATCGGGTCGCCCTCGAGTTTGCCGACGGCAGTGCCGGCATGCAGGTGGTCAACACCGGCAAGCCGCAGCCATTTGGCGATGACGCGGAAGGAGATGCCGTGGTTCTTCTGCCGCGTGTAGGTGCCGTGGCCGGCCCGGTGCATGTGCAAGATCATGTCGTTCTGTCGGCACCATTCCGAGATCGACTGGATTGCCGTCCAGCCGACGATGAGATCCACCATGACGATCACCGAACCGAGTTCCTTGGCGAATTCGGCGCGGCGGTACATCTCCTCCATCGTACCGGCGGTGACGTTGAGATAGTGCCCCTTGACCTCGCCAGTGACGGCGGAGGCATGGTTGACCGCCTCCATGCAGTAAAGGAAGCGGTCGCGCCAATGCATGAAGGGCTGCGAATTGATGTTCTCGTCATCCTTCATGAAATCGAGACCGCCCTTCAGCCCCTCGTAGACGACGCGGCCATAGTTCTTGCCCGAAAGCCCGAGTTTCGGCTTGGTGGTGGCGCCGAGCAGCGGCTTGCCGAACTTGTCCAGCCGTTCGCGCTCCACGACGATGCCGGTCGGCGGACCCTTGAAGGTTTTCACATAGGCGACGGGGAAGCGCATATCCTCGAGCCTTGCCGCCTTTAACGGCTTGAACGAGAAGACATTGCCGATGATCGACGCCGTCAGGTTGGCGATCGATCCTTCCTCGAACAGGATAAGGTCGTAGGCGACATAGCAGAAATATTGTCCGGGTGTTCCGGGTACCGGATCGACTCGATAGGCCTTGGCGCGATATTGGTCGCAGGCCGTGAGGCGATCGGTCCATACCACGGTCCAGGTGGCCGTCGAGCTTTCGCCGGCAACCGCGGCGGCCGCCTCGATCGGGTCGACGCCCTCCTGCGGCGTGATCCGGAACAGCGCGATCAGATCGGTGTCCTTCGGCTCGTAGTCGCCGTTCCAATAGCCCATCTGCGCGTATTTGAGCACGCCGGCCTTGTAGCGTTCCTTGCCCTTGATCTCTGTCTTTGCGTCGGCGTTCATGACACAGTCCTTTCGTCGGGATGAATGTGATCAGGCGGCTTGCGACCGCGCCGTCTGGGGTTTGAGCGACCCGCTAGCGTAGCGTCTGGCCATCTCCGCGATCGGCACGACCTTGATGCGGGATGCGTTGCCCGCGGTGCCGAAGGCCTCGAACCGGGCCTTGCAGACGGCCGACATGGCGTCCATGGCGGGCTTCAGGAACTTGCGTGGATCGAATTCGCTGCGGCTCGTGTCGGCGACGCGGCGAAAGGCGGCGGCAGCCGCCAGGCGCAGATCCGTGTCGATATTGACCTTGCGCACGCCGAAGCGGATGCCCCGCACGATCTCCTCGACCGGCACGCCGTAGGTCTCGCGCATTTCGCCGCCATGGGCGTTGAAGACATCCTGCCACTCCTGCGGCACCGAGGAGGAGCCGTGCATGACGATGTGGGTGTCCGGCAGCCGGTGATGGATCTTCTCGATCACGTCCATGGCGAGCACCTCGCCGGTCGGCTTGCGGCTGAATTTGTAGGCGCCATGCGAGGTGCCGATGGCCACTGCCAGCGCATCGACCTCGGTCTCGGCGACGAAGCGGGCGGCTTCCTCCGGGTCGGTCAAGAGTTGCGAACGATCGAGCGCGCCTTCGAAGCCGTGGCCGTCCTCGGCTTCGCCATGGCCGGTTTCAAGAGAGCCGAGGCAGCCGAGTTCCCCCTCGACCGAAGCACCGACCATATGGGCGAGGCGGCTTACTTCCGCGGTGATCGCGACGTTATAGGCGTAGTCGGCGGGCGTCTTCGCATCCTCCGTCAGCGAACCGTCCATCATCACCGAGGTGAAGCCGTGCTGGATCGCCGAGAGACACGTCGCGACATTGTTGCCATGATCCTGGTGGATGCAGAGCGGGATGTCGGGATACATCTGCTCGAGCGCTTCCATCATCTTGGCGAGCATGATGTCGTTGGCATAGGAGCGCGCGCCGCGCGAGGCCTGGAGGATGACAGGCGCGTCGCAGGCGCGCGCCGCCTCCATGATCGCCAGGCCCTGTTCCATGTTGTTGATGTTGAAAGCCGGTACGCCATAGGTGTGTTCGGCGGCATGATCGAGAAGTTGGCGGAGCGTGATGCGGGCCATGTTCAAACCTTCCTGGTCGATGCGATGACGACTTCGCCGGCCCGAGCGCCGGTCCGGGTGCCGATGGGGGGCACCTCCCGGAAGTCCCTGCGAACAAGCCTCAAAGCTTCGGCGACGATGTGATCGGCGGTGATGCCGAAATGGCGGTAGAGGTCTCCGGCCGGTGCGGAGGCTCCGAAGCCGACCATGCCGACGAAGGCACAATCAGGTCCCATCCAGCGGTCCCAGCCGAGGCGGCCAGCCGCTTCGACGGCAATTCGGGGGGCATCACCGAGGACCTGCCGCTGATAGGATGCATCCTGGGCCTCGAATTTCTCCCAGCACGGCATGGAGACCACCGCCGCTTCGATACCCTCCTCGGCTTGCAGGCGTTCCGCCGCGGCCACGGCGATCTCGACCTCGGACCCTGTGGCAAGCAGCGTGATGTCGCGGGGCCTCTGCGCTTCCTTAAGGACATAGGCTCCGCGCGCGGACAAATTCTCGTTCCCGCCCGTCTGGCGCAGCATCGGCAGAGCCTGCCGCGAGAGAGCGAGGACGCTCGGCGTCTTCTTCTCACCAAGCGCGATCTCCCAGCATTCGGCAGTCTCGATGATGTCGGCGGGCCGGAAGACATTGAGGTTGGGCGTGGCACGCAGC
Organism: Sinorhizobium garamanticum; assembly: GCF_029892065.1. Taxonomy (NCBI): domain Bacteria; kingdom Pseudomonadati; phylum Pseudomonadota; class Alphaproteobacteria; order Hyphomicrobiales; family Rhizobiaceae; genus Sinorhizobium; species Sinorhizobium garamanticum. The sequence continues at coordinate 196,451 of NZ_CP120374.1, forward strand.
ATCGCCAGATGCTCGACCGGCTGATGGGTCGGTCCGTCCTCGCCGAGACCGATGGAGTCATGAGTCAGCACATAGATGACGGGCAGGCCCATCAGTGCCGAGAGACGGATTGCGCCGCGTGCATAGTCGGAAAACACCAGGAAGGTGCCGCCATAGGGAATGAAACCGCCATGCAGGGCGATGCCGTTCATGGCGGCCGCCATGCCGTGCTCACGGATGCCGTAATGCAGATAGCGGCCCTTGAAATTGCCCGGCCCAATGGGTTGAGTCTGGGACGTCATCGTCAGGTTCGAGCCGGTCAGATCGGCGGAGCCGCCGACCGTCAAAGCCGTGGCCCCATTGATGACCTCCAGCGTCATCTGCGAGGCCTGCCGGGTGGCGACCTTGGAGCCTCTCTTGCGATGCGCGGCTCGGAACTTTGCCAGCAGATCCGCGACACCGCCGTCCAGTTCCCGGGCGACGGTCTGTTCGTAGCGCTTTTTCGAGCGCGAAGCGTCGAGCCGGATTTCCCATGCTTCGCGGGCCATCCGGCCCCGCACCGCCACCCTTTGCCAGGCGGATTTGATCTCGGCCGGCACGAAGAAGGGTGGGTGTGGCCAGGCGAGCTTCTCGCGTGTCGCGGCGATTTCCTTGTCGCCGAGTGCCGCCCCGTGGGTTTTATGCGAGCCTTCCATGTTGGCTGCGCCATTGCCGATCCGGGTGCGGCAGGCAATCAGCGATGGCTTGCGGGTCCGGTGCGCTCGCTGGATCGCCTTCGCCACGGCCTCGGGGTCGTGGCCGTCAACGCGTTGCGCATCCCAGCCGGCCGCGCGGAAACGTGCAAGCTGATCCATCGAGGTGGAGAGGTCAGTCGAACCATCGATCGATATCCGGTTGTCGTCCCAGAGCACGATGAGCTTGCGCAGCTTCAGATGCCCGGCAAGGTCGATCACCTCGTGGCTGATACCCTCCTGCAAGCAGCCGTCGCCGGCCACCACATAGGTGAAGTGGTTGCAGAGCGAACTCGAGAAGCGCGCGGCCATCATCTGTTCGGCGATCGCCATGCCAACGGCTGTGGCAATTCCCTGGCCGAGTGGGCCGGTGGTGGTCTCGATCCCGAGGGCATGGCCGTATTCGGGATGGCCGGCCGTTTTCGAGCCGAGCTGGCGGAAGGCTGAGAGCTCGGCCATCGGCATGTCGGCAAAGCCGATGAGGTGATGGATGGCATAGAGCAGCATCGACCCATGGCCAGCCGAAAGCACGAAACGATCGCGATCGGGCCAATCGGGCAGGGAGGGGTCAATCTTGATGAAGCGGTTGAAGAGGACTGTCACCGCGTCGGCCATGCCCATCGGCATCCCGGGATGCCCGGAATTGGCCTTCTGCACGGCATCCATGGCGAGAAACCGGATGGCATCGGCCATGTTGCGCTCCGATGCGGCGGCACGGGTTTCGATCTGCTGCGAAACATTCATGGTGTCCTCCTCACGACATGCGGTGTTTGCGCTCGAGCAGTTTGTGGATGAGCGGCGTGAAAATCAGCTGCATGGCGAGGTCGAGCTTGTCGCCCGGCACCACGATGGAGTTGGCGCGTGACATGAAGCTGTTGTGCAGCATCGACAGCAGGTAGGGGAAATCGATGCTTTGCGGTTTTGCGAAGCGAATGACCAGGATGGATTCGGCGTGCGTCGGTATCCAGCGGGCGATGAAGGGGTTGGACGTGTCGACGATCGGCACACGCTGGAAATTGATATCGGTGAGCGAAAACTGCGGGCAGATATAGTGCACGTAGTCGGGCATGCGCCGCAGGATTGTGTCGGTCACGGCCTCGGTGGAGTACCCGCGCGTCGCCTTGTCGCGATGGATCTTCTGAATCCATTCCAGGTTGATCACCGGCACGACGCCGATCTTCAGATCGCAATGCTGGGCGAGATTGACGGTGTCGGTGACCGCACAGCCATGCAATCCCTCGTAGAACAGGAGATCGCTGTCGCCAAACTCTTCCCAGTTCGTGAATGTACCGGGTTCGGCGCCGTATTTTGCGGCCTCGGCGTCATCATGCACGTAGTGGCGGGTGCGCCCGACGCCGCGCCTGCCATATTCGGCAAAGACGCTTTCCAGGATTTCCAGTTCGTTCGCCTCGGCGGAGAAATGGGTGAAGTCGACACCTCGCGCTTTCTCGTCCGCTATCTTGCGGCGCATGGTTTCCCGGTCGTAGCGGTGGAAAGCATCACCTTCGATGAAGGACGCCGAGACGTTCTCGCGCTTGAAGATCTTCTCGAAAGTGTCCTTGACCGTCGTGGTGCCAGCGCCGGAGGAGCCGGTGATCGATATGATTGGGTATCTGGCTGACATGTTGCTCTCCTCAGGCGCGAAACAGACCGCGCTTGCCGAAGAGCGGTGCGCGTTCGCCAATCATGTTCGGGTCGACGTGATAGCGGGCGACGCGCGCCACCTCGCGGCGCGAGCCGAAAGCCAGCGGCACGCGCTGGTGCAGGTTTTCCGGAACGAGATCGAGAATGCGCGTGATCGAGTTCGTGGCCGCGCCGCCGGCGTTCTCGATGATGAAGGCGATCGGGTTGGCCTCGTAGACCAGCCGTAGCCGGCCCTGGTGGTAGCCCTTCCGGCCGTCGGCGGGGTACAGGAAAATCCCGCCGCGGACCAGGATCCGATAAGAGTCGGCGACCAGTGAGGCGATCCACCGCATGTTGAAGTCCCGCTCGCGCGGCCCTTCCGAACCTGCCAGGCAATCGTCGACATAGAGCCGGATCGCCTCTTCCCAGTGTCGATAGTTCGACATGTTGATAGCGAATTCGCTGGTGCGCTCCGGGATGCTGACCGATTTGTAGGCCTCTACGAAGCATCCAAGCCGGTTGGAGAAAATGAAAATCTCCGTGCCCTTGCCAAGCGACAGTACGAGCGTGGTTTGTGCTCCGTAGACGAAGAAGCCCGCCGCCAGTTGTTGGTTTCCGGGCTGCAGAAAGGACTGCGTGGGGTCCAGATCTGGTCCCTTGACGGCGGGCAGCACGGAGAAGACCGTGCCGATGGAGACGTTGTTGTTGATGTTCGACGACCCGTCGAGCGGATCGATGGCAACTGCCAGACGTGCCGTCGGATCGAGCGGGACAGGCTTTTCCAGTTCTTCCGAGGCGTAGTATGCGACCGGTGCCCCGTGCAGGCACGACAGAAAGAGCTCGTTGCACAGGACATCCAGATTCCTCTGCAGGTCGCCGTCGGCATTGCTGCCGCCGCGTGTGCCGTTGAACGCGGTGTCGAGCGCTCCCTGATTAATGATTTTGCGGACGACGAGGGCGGCCGTTGCCAGCCTCTGGATCACTGCGGCCACGTCCGGCGCCAAATCGTCGCCATTGGCCGTACGTGATGCGAGATAAGCCTCGAGAGTTGCGCCTGACATGATGTCTCCTCCCACGATGTCCAGGAAAGGATGGCGCAAACGGATGGTTTGTAAAATTTATTCGATTGACTACAGAAGTTAGATTTTCTTATTATTGGAATTGCATGCGCAACTTGACCCTTCGCCAACTCCGCACCGTTGAGGCCATTTGCAGGCTGGGGAAGATCAACCTCGCCGCCGAGGCCTTGCGTGTGACCGGACCGGCGCTCACCTTGCAGATCCAGCAGCTGGAACGAGACGCCGGCGTCCCGCTGTTCGACAGAACGCGCAACGGCATGGTCCCGACGGCCTACGGCCTTGCTTTCCTGGAGGCGGCGCGGGCGGTTGAAGACAGCCTCGTCGGGCTCGAGGATGCAATCAGTGCCATCAAGGGGCTCAGAACCGGGCGGTTGCGTCTCGGTGTCGTATCGACCGGAAAATACTTCGCCCCCCAGCTGATTGCCGCCTTCCGCGATCAGACTCCGGGCATCGAGATCAATCTCTTCATCGGCAATCGTGCCGAGATAATTACCAAACTGAGGGATCACGAAGTCGACATCGCCCTTATGGGGCGGCCACCGCGCGACGTCGAGGTGCGGGCGCAAGTGTTCGGCGACCACCCGCTGGTCTTCATCGCCTCGGCCGGTCATCCGCTCGCAGGCGTTCTAGAAATTTCGCGGGAGCGCATTGCCCAGGAGCAGTTCCTGGTGCGTGAGAAGGGTTCGGGGACGCGCATCTCGCTTGAGATCTTTCTGAGCGGCACGCCGCACAAGCTGGAAGAACTCGGCACGGAGATCGCCTCGAACGAGACGATCAAGCAGGCCGTCATCGCCGGTCTTGGGATTGCCTTCATCTCGGCCCATACTATCGAGCAGGAGGTGAAGCTCGGCCGATTGGTCATACTCGACGTGGTCGAGACGCCGATCCGCCGGCAATGGTTCAGCGTGTCGCGCTCCGACCGCGTCACCACCCCGGCAATGCAAGCTTTCGAGCGGTTCCTGCTGGCGCAGGGCGCGCGATATCTGCCGGTGGTCAGCAAGCCCTATCCCGCCAACGCGTTCCGTTAGGCCGGGTAGCCCACGGGCAGGCCTCAGCCGACGGAACGCGCAAAGCTCCCGGTCCCGCAGCAGGAAAACGCGGTGTCGACCGCCACCTTGGTCTTAATTGTGAGGCCACTGAACGGTTGATACCATTCAACATAGAGGGTGGAGGTCCCCTCGCACGGATCATCCGTAACCGCCGCCGTCAGGTCCGACCTGCGGCGATAGCGGTCTCAAAACCCCGGCGACGGCGACGCCGGGCATGTCGGTGCGGCGGCAGGCCGTTCCGGCTCTTCACCCAAGCAGCGCTCTGAGAGCAACGCTTGTTTCGTGTTCGGCCCGGTTGCGAGGCGCCAGCAATGCAGGGCGGCACACAGATCTGGACGAATGGAGGAGACATGTCCTGGCATAAACCAAAATTCATTGAAGTCAGCTGCGCGATGGAAATCACCCGCTACGCTCCCGCGGACGGGGATGAGCCGATCCTGTTCTAGATCGCGATGGTTCCGGTCGGATCGACGCAAAATCACGACCGTGATCCATTCCAAGAAGTTAGAGCGGGATGCCGGCGGACACGTTTTCTCATCCCGCTCTACTGCATGGTTCCTCAGATCGGTATCGATTTGAGGACAAAATCATGCAGCGATTCAAGGTGCTACAGCGCCTTTGCGTGTCTCAAAAGACGCGCGGCACTGTAGGACGCGGCCTTATGAGGATCTGCCCGCAGCTCTTTGGGTATTCCGGTGAAGAAATCATTCGATCTTCGTATCATCGTTCTGGGGGCCGCCGCCGGCGGCGGTCTTCCGCAGTGGAATTGCGGCTGCCTGAACTGCACGATGGCGCGCGATCCGGGCTCCGCCCTCAAGCCGCAAAGCCAATCATCGCTTGCCGTCAGCCTCGATGGCGAGGCCTGGGCCGTCTTCAATGCCTCTCCGGACATCCGCCAGCAGATTGAAGACAATCGTCTCTTGCAGCCGCGCCGGCTGCGTCACAGCCCGATCAAAAGCGTGGTGCTGACCAACGGCGACATCGATCATCTGGCGGGACTGCTTGTCCTCAGGGAAAAGCAGCCGTTCACGGTGTTTTCCACCGGTTCGGTCGGCGAGATCATCGCCGAAAATCCGGTCTTCGGTGTGCTCGATCCGGACGTGGTTACAAGGAGGCGCGTCGAGATCGAGGAAGCGTTCTTTCCACTTCCCGACCTCGAGGCGCGGCTCTTCGCCGTTCCCGGCAAGGTGCCGCTGTTCCTCGAAGACGACGAACCGGATCTCAACGTCGAGGGCGAAAACACGGTTGGGATCGAGCTCAGAGCCGGCAGCAAGCGCGTTTATTATGTTCCCGGCTGCGGCGCGATCAATGCCGGCCTCGGCGCGCGCCTGCGCGATGCCGACGCGCTGTTCTTCGACGGCACGCTCTTTACCGATCGTGAGATGATTGCGACCGGTACGGGGCGCAAGACGGGCCGCCGCATGGGCCACATGCCGATCGCCGGCGAGGGCGGCAGCCTCGATGCACTCGACGGCCTGAACATTCGCCGAAAGGTCTATATCCACATCAACAACACGAACCCGATCTGGCGGGCTGGCCCCGAGCGCGCCGCGGTCGAAAGCCGCGGCTTTGAAGTCGGGTGCGACGGCATGGAGGTCAGCCTGTGACGACGGCAACTGACAAGCACGCGTTTCACGCGCGCCTTCTGGCGATCGGGGCGGAGCGCTATCATGACAAGCATCCCTTCCACGCGATGCTCCACGGTGGCCGCGCAACGATGACGCAGGTCCGCGCCTGGGTGATCAACCGCTACTACTACCAGAGCCGCATTCCGATGAAGGACGCGGCCTTCCTGTCGCGCTGCGACGACCCGGACCTGCGCCGGGCCTGGCGCTCGCGGATCGAAGACCACGACGGCGGCCTCGACGAGGGCGGCGGCATCCGCCGCTGGCTGCGTCTTGCGCAAGCGGTCGGCCTCGACCCCGCCTATGTCGCTTCGACGCGGGGTGTCCTGCCTGCGACCCGATTTGCCGTCGACGCCTATGTGTCGTTCGTGCGGGAGAAGCCGCTCATCGAGGCCGTGGCCTCCTCGCTCACCGAGCTTTTTGCGCCCAAGATCCATTCGGAGCGTATTGCCGGATTGCTGGAGCACTATGCGTTCGCGGACCACGAAGCGCTTGCTTACTTCCGCCAAAGGCTGGCGGAAGCGCCGCGCGACGTCGAGTTCGGCCTTGCCTATGTGCTCGATCACGCCGACACAGCGGAAAAACAGGATGCCGCCGCCGCGGCGCTCACCTTCAAGACAGATGTTCTGTGGTCGCAGCTCGACGCGCTTTATTCCGCCTATGTGACGCCCGGCCTGATCCCGCCCGGCGGCTGGGACGGCAAGCAAGGTGTCGTCGGCGAGCCGACGGCGATGGAGGCGGCGGAATGAGCGCCAATGCGATGAACTCAGGGGCCAGGATTTCAGGGGCGAGTGTCGTCAAGCTGGCGCGCGGCGTGCGGCTGCACGAGGATCCGGTTCGCGGCCAGATGGTGCTCCTGGCACCGGAGCGGGCGATGGCGCTCGACGATATTGCCGTCGCAATCGTAGAAGCGCTTGACGGCAAGCGGAACCTCGACCGGATCGTCGCCGATTTTGCCGCCAAGTTCGACGCTCCCGCCGCCGAGATCGCCGGCGATGTCAGGGCTTTCGTCCAAGAGCTTGCCATCCGCCGCCTGCTGGAGATCGTCGCATGAGCAGCGCCGTCGCCTCCACAAACCAAGCCGCCGACCCTGTTGCGCGCGTGCCGCCGCCGATGGCGATGCTGGCGGAGTTGACGCATCGCTGTCCGCTGGCGTGTCCCTATTGCTCCAACCCGATCGCCCTGACGACGGCGGACGAGGAGTTGTCGACCGCGGAATGGATCGACGTCTTCAACCAGGCGGCCGCTCTCGGCGTGCTGCATCTGCACTTGTCCGGCGGCGAGCCGGCGGCGCGACGCGATCTCGTCGAACTGACGCGGGCGGCGGTTTCGCTGGGTCTTTATACCAATCTGATCACGTCCGGCGTGGGTTTGACGGAGGCCAGAATCAACGACCTAGCCGAGGCCGGGCTCGACCACGTTCAGTTGTCGATCCAGGGTGTTTCCCCCGAAGGCGCCGACCGGATCGCTGGCTACAAGGGCGGCTATGAGCGAAAGATGGCCGTCGCAAGCTGGGTGGCGGCCACCGGCATCCCGTTGACCGTCAACGCCGTCTGCCACCGGCAGAACATGGGCGAGATCGAAGCCATGATCGAGCTGGCGATCCGGCTTGGGGCGCGGCGGGTGGAGATCGCGACCGTGCAGTTTCACGGCTGGGCCGAGCGCAACAAGGCGGCGCTGCTGCCGACGCGCGAACAGGTCGAGCACGCGACGCGCACCGTCGCCGCGGCGCGGGAAAAATATCAGGGTATCCTGGTGATCGACTATGTGCCGGCCGATTATTATTCCCAATACCCGAAGGCCTGCATGGGCGGCTGGGGGCGCGTCGGCCTCAATGTCACGCCGTCCGGCCGGGTGCTTCCGTGCCACGCGGCTGAAACGATCCCGAGCCTCACCTTCAAGACCGTGCGCGAAGACACGCTCTCCGCGATCTGGTACGAGAGCGACGCCTTCAACGCCTATCGCGGCGACGCCTGGATGGCCGAACCCTGCCGCAGCTGCGAGCGCAAGCAGGTCGACTTCGGCGGCTGCCGTTGCCAGGCAATGGCGCTTGCCGGCGACGCGCGCGCGACCGATCCGGTTTGCATCCGATCGCCGCTGCGCGAACGTTTGACGCGGGACACGGACCGGCTTTCGGCGATGTCGCCGGCCACCTTGAGCTACCGCGGACGGTAGCGCTCATCGAGGTCAGAAATTCCATACGGGTCAGGTTGAGAAGGGCGAGATGGTTCTCTGGGTCGAGATCCTGGCCGTCGATCGGCTTCATCCAGCCACTACAACTTGTACCCGATATTTCGTAAAAGATCTTTCCGCCACGCAATGTCGGCGTCGGTTTCGACACCCAGCGGTGAGGCGCCATCGACCACGCCGAGCACGCCGCGGCCCAGTTCTGTTTGCGCGACGATCACCTGTGTCGGGTTGGCCGTCGCGCAGTAAATGCGGCAGACCTCCGGCACTGCACGCACCGCGGCCAGCACGTTGACGGGAAAGAATCCGTCGCCCAGGAAGATCAGGAAAATGTGGCCGGCGCCAATGGCCAATGCGTTGTCGCGTGCGAGGGTAAGCGCGGCTTCGTCATTACCCGACCAGCGCACCAGCCGCTTACCGGAGGCCTCGCAGAAGGCCAGCCCGAAGCGAATGCCGGGAACGGTCCCCACCAGCGCCTCGTGGAGGTCTTCCACAGTCTTGATGAAATGCGACTGGCCAAAAATGAAGTTGGAGGCGTCCGGCTTGACGATGGGCACCACGGTAAGTTCCATGGCTGCGCTCCTTCAAGGTGGGCAACGCAATGGTAGGTAGGCCGACAGAAGGCGATTTCAAGCCGCCACAGGCGGACGATTCGCCTCCCGATGCTGCCACCCTCGGCTTCCTCGCGGAACGCCCGGTACAGCGGCAGGAGTGCCTCCTTCGGATCATTGGGCGGCGCCGCTCAACTGCCCGGCAGCACGATCAACTCGCCCACCATCGACGGCTGGTGAGCCCCACACCGATAGCGCCGCCCTTGGCTGCCCGATCCGTGTGTTGGCGTCGGTCACACTAGCCTGCGCTCGGCGCGGTCACCGGCAATGCCATAGGGCCTCTGCGCTTCGAACCTTCGCCGCAAATTGAACAGTTAGAACGCGAGAGGCCGCGACGTGTTATATTAAATGGCTTCGCGTTGCGAGGTGCCGGCAGGGGCCTCACGATGGAAGGTCTCCGCCCGGAGGGTGGTATAGTGACCATTGCCTTGACACTCCAGACATATCTCGATCGCAAGGGCGTCGAGTATGATCTGGTCGAGCACAGGCCGACCAGATCATCGATGTCTACCGCCCGCGCCTGCCACATCGCGGCCCGCTGCCTGGCCAAAGGCGTCGTGCTGCGAAGACGCGATGGCTATCTTCTGGCGATCTTGCCGGCCTGCGGCAATGTGCGGCTGAGCAAACTCAAAGCAGCACTCGGCGAGGACCTGACGTTCGCCACGGAACATGAGCTCGATCAGTTGATCCCCGATTGCGCGCACGGCGCTGTTCCCCCAGTCGGCGACTGCTACGGGCTGGACGCCGTTATCGAGGACAGCGTCTGCGACCAACCGGAGGTTTACTTCGAGGGCGGCGATCACGCCACCCTCGTCCATATGAGCCAGGCACAGTTCGCGCGGCTCACGCGGGAGGCGCTTCATGAGAATTTCAGCGCTCGCAACCGGAGCTCCACGCGTTCGGCGATCGAGTGATAAGCGGCCGATCGACGGAAGAAGGCTGGCGGCGCAGCCGGCCTCGTTTCGACGGACCGACATGAGGAAGGGAGGCGGCGATGTCTGACAATGGCTACGCCAGCCCGGATGACGTTCTGCGGATGATAAAGGACGGCGAGATCGCGATGATCGATCTGCGGTTCACAGACCTTCCCGGCCTGTGGCAGCATTTCTCCGTGCCGCCGCGCGCCATCAGCGCGGACAGCTTCGCCAATGGCATCGGCTTCGACGGCTCGTCCATCCGGGGCTTCCAGGAAATACAGGAAAGCGACATGCTCGTCGTGCCGGATCCGACCACCGCTTTCCTGGACCCGTTCACGGAGGCGCCAACGCTTGTCCTGATCTGCAATATTCTCGACCCAGCCAGCGGCCAACCCTATAGCCGGGACCCCCGCTTCATCGCACAAAAGGCCGAAACCTATCTCAAGGCGACCGGTATTGGCGATACGGCCTATTTCGGCCCGGAACTCGAGCACTTCGTCTTCAACGGGGTCCATTACGATCAGGGTACCAACTACGGTTACTACGAGATCGACGCCGTCGAGGCGAATTGGAAAGCGAGGGATGGAACGGGCCTCGGGCACAAGCTGCGCCCGAAAGAGGGCTACTTCCCCGTCCCGCCTTCCGATACCCTTCAGGACGCACGCACCAGAATGGTAACGCTGCTCGAGCGCATTGGCATTGAGGTCGAGGCGCACCACCACGAAGTCGCGACTGGCGGCCAGGGCGAGATCGACATGCGCTTTGCGACGCTGACGCGCATGGCCGACAGCGTGATGATCTACAAATTTGTCGTGAAGAATGTCGCGCGCAGCCGCGGCATGACCGCAACCTTCATGCCGAAACCCCTGTTCGGGGACAATGGGTCGGGCATGCACGTCCATCAGAGCATCTGGCGGAAAGATCATCCGATCTTTGCCGGCGACGGTTATGCCGGTTCCAGCGAAGCGATGCGCTACTATATCGGCGGACTGCTTAAGCACGCGCCGGCACTGCTCGCCATCTGCGCTCCAACCGTCAATTCCTACCGGCGGCTCGTGCCGGGTTTTGAAGCGCCGGTTAATCTCGGCTATTCGCGGCGCAACCGCTCCGCGGCGTGCCGGATCCCGATGTACTCATCCAACCCCAGGAGCAAGCGGGTAGAGTTCCGCTGCCCGGATCCCTCCTGCAATCCGTATATGGCCTTCGCCGCCATGCTCATGGCCGGCCTCGACGGTATCCGCAGCCGCATCAATCCGGGGGAGCCGATCGACAAGAACCTCTACGACCTGCCCCCGATGGAACGCGCCGCAATCCCATCGACACCGGCCTCGCTCGCCGAGGCTCTCGATGCGCTTGAGGCGGACTGCAAGTTCCTGCTTGCAGGAGACGTGTTCACGACGGACGTCCTCGAGACCTATGTGGACTACAAGCGCTCGCACGAGATCACCGAGATACGCATGCGCCCGCATCCATATGAGTTTGTTCTCTATTATGACGTCTAGTGGGGGTGCATGCTATGTTTCGAATACACGTGGATCCTGAAGGGAGCCGCAGTTCGCGAGCAAAATTGCGCCGCCTGCCATAGCCTGGATCACGTCGCGATGAATTCACCCTTACTGGACGAGAAGGGCTGGCGGGCCGAAGTCACCAAAAGGGATGGCCATGAGCGCGACGGGCACGATATCGGGATTTGGCTGGGAGCATTTCCATCATGACGCCGATATTGGGGTGCGCGGAAGAGGCCGATCCGTTGCGGAGGCCTTCGAACAGGCCGCAGTGGGCCTGACCCGGATCGTGACCTACAGTCCGATCGTCGTGAATATCCAGCTCGATGTGGAGTGCCGCCAAAGCGACCTGGAATTGCTCTTCGTGGATTGGCTCGACGCGATTATTTACGAGATGGCGACCCGCAAGATGCTTTTCGGATGCTTTACGGTCCGCACAGACGGACGCATACTTAAGGGTACGCTTTGGGGCGAGCCCGTCGACGTGGCGCGGCACGCACCAGCTTGCGAACCGAAGGGTGCCACGCTCACGGCATTGAAGGTGACGCGAGACGACAATGGCATCTGGTCCGCACAGTGCGTCATTGACGTATGAGGCGCTTCGATGGATCCGGCAAACTTCACCCAGATTGGTCCGGTTATGTGGCGCATCGAGCCGACGGGAGCGATGCGCGTGCCGGCGATCATCTTCGCGGACGAGGAACTCATCCGCGGAATGGACGACAGGGTCGCCCTGCAGGCCTGCAATGTTGCGACCCTGCCGGGGATCGTGTCTGCCTCCTTCGCGATGCCCGATGCGCATTGGGGCTATGGATTTCCGATTGGCGGTGTCGCCGCCTTCGATCCGGAGAAGGGAGGCGTGGTCTCCGCCGGCGGCGTCGGCTTCGATATCTCCTGCGGTGTGCGGACGATGCTCACCAGCCTCTCGGTCAAGGATATTCTGCCGGTGCAAGAGGCCCTGGCCGAGTCTCTGTTCCGGCAAATCCCCGCCGGCGCCGGAAGCCGGGGGAAGATCACGCTCGATGATGCCGAGATGGAAGCGATGCTGGTCGGTGGAGCGCGCTGGGCTGTCGAGCAGGGCTGGGGCGAAGAGCGCGACCTGGAACGCATCGAAGAGGGCGGCCGGATGGAAGACGCCAGGCCGCACTACGTCTCCGATCGCGCAAAGAATCGCCAGCGGCGGGAGATGGGCACATTGGGCTCCGGCAACCACTATCTCGAGGTGCAGGCGGTGGAGCAGATTTTCGATGAAGAGGCCGCCGCCGCATACGGCCTGCGCCCCGATGGCGTCGTTGTCACGATTCATTGCGGCTCGCGCGGACTCGGCCACCAGATCGGCAGCGAGTTCCTGAAGGAAATGGCAAGCACGGCGCCGGAGGCGGGAATCATCCTTCCGGACCGTGAGTTGGCCTGTGCGCCGATCAAATCGGAGCTCGGGGAGCGGTACCTTGGGGCGATGCGCGCGGGGATCAATTGCGCACTCGCGAATCGGGAGATCCTTGGTGATCTTAGCCGGCGGGTCTTTGGCCACCATTTTCCGGGGACGCGTCTCGACCTTCTGTTCGACGTCTCGCACAACACTTGCAAGCCTGAGACCCACGAGGTCGACGGCAAGCGCCGCGAACTTTTCGTCCACCGCAAGGGCGCAACCCGCTCGCTCGGTGCCGGCAATCCCAGCCTTCCGCGAGCATTTCATGCCGTCGGTCAGCCGGTCCTCATCGGTGGCAGCATGGGCACCAGTTCCTATGTGCTGGCCGGCGAGCCGACGAGCGAGGAGAAGGCATTCTCGTCCGCGTGCCATGGAGCCGGCAGAGCCATGTCACGACACGCGGCGCTCAAACAATGGAGCGGCCGGCAAATTGTCGACGAGCTTGCGGCGCGAGGAATCCTGGTTCGCAGCCCCTCCGACCGCGGTGTGGCAGAAGAAGCACCGGGCGCCTACAAGGATGTCGAGGCCGTGGTGCTAGCGGCCGAGCGGGCCGGCCTTGCGCGGCGCGTGGCGCGCATGCGGCCGCTCATATGCATCAAGGGCTGATCTTCCTTTGAAGGGCGAATTTCGTCCGCAGACAGTGTGTGTCTTCGAGCTTCATGCGGCCAGCGCCGCTGTATTCAAAGTGTTCCATGTCAAAGGCAAAAGGCGCTTTCTCTCCTTCAATCCGGAAACCGACCCTCGACGAAACCGATGCCAGGATCCGGACGGCGCTCGCCAGCACGCTTTACAAGCATTGCGATGTTAACCCGGCATCTAGCGGTGAAGGCTGGGCAGCCTTCGCGTGAAGCTCCGGTCAGTGACTGGACCCTATTCTCGGCTTTGACTTCATGCCACGCATTCCCGACCTCGTCGGGCGCTGCCTCTATCGGTTCGGGGTCGACGGATAGGTGCGCGAGACCGCGCGGGGCAAACGGGCGCCAACCTTTCGGCGCCAGCACACAGGTGCTATCCTTCCAATTTGGCTTGGGATCCACGGCTTCCTTAAGCCACAGAAATGACCTGGGAGGCAGCCTATGTCACAGGAAAGAGCCGCAGACGTGTCCGAGGCCGAGATCGCCGTCCACTGGCAGGAAGAGGATTACGTCAAACCATCGGAGAAATTCATTGCGCAGGCGAACCTGACCGACAGGACGGTCCTGGAACGGTTCAGCCTCGACAACTTCCCTGATTGCTTCAAGGAGCACGCCGATCTTCTCGACTGGTACAGACCTTGGGACACCACGCTTGACACGAGCAAACCGCCGTTCTGGCGATGGTTTGTCGGCGGCAAGATCAACGCGAGTTACAACTGCATAGATCGCCACCTCGCCAAGCACAGGAACAAGACTGCAATCCACTTTGTCCCCGAAGCGGAGCAGGAAGCGATCCAGCACGTTACCTACCAGGAACTCTACGTGCGCGTGAACGAGGTCGCGGCGCTGTTGCGAGACTTCTGCGGGCTGAAACGGGGCGATCGAGTGACGCTGCACATGCCGATGGTGGCCGAGCTTCCGATCACGATGCTTGCTTGCGCCAGGCTCGGCGTCATTCACTCGCAAGTGTTCAGCGGCTTTAGCGGCAAGGCGACGGCAGACCGCATTGTCGATGCCGAGAGCCAGGTGCTGATCACGATGGATGGCTACTACCGTGGCGGCCAGCTTCTCGATCACAAGCAAAAAGCGGATGTCGCTGTCAGGGAGGCGAAGAAGGAGGGCTTGTCGGTTGACAAGGTGCTGGTCTGGCAAAGGCACCCGGGCAAATATTCCAGTGCAACGCCCTTGGTAAAGGGCCGAGATTTCATCATGAACGAGGTGTTGTCGGGTTACCGGCGCCGCACGATCGACCCGGTCGAGATGCCGGCCGAGGATCCGCTGTTCCTGATGTACACCAGCGGCACCACCGGGAAGCCGAAGGGCTGTCAGCACAGCACGGGCGGATATCTGTCCTATGTCGCGGGGACGTCGAAATACATTCAGGACATCCATCCGGAGGATGTCTACTGGTGCATGGCCGATATCGGCTGGATCACCGGTCATTCCTATATCGTCTACGGCCCGCTGGCGCTCGCTGCCTCCTCGGTCGTGTTCGAGGGCCTTCCCACCTATCCCGATGCCGGACGTCCCTGGCGCATTGCGGAAGAACTTGGGGTTAACATCTTTCACACTTCGCCGACGGCGATACGGGCGCTGCGGCGTGCAGGCCCCGACGAGCCGCGGAAATACGATCACCATTTCAAGCATATGACGACTGTCGGCGAGCCCATCGAGCCGGCGGTTTGGCGGTGGTACTACGACGTCGTGGGCAAGGGCGAGGCGGTCATCGTCGACACCTGGTGGCAAACGGAGAACGGCGGCTTCCTGTGTAGCACCATTCCTGCGCTTCACCCGATGAAGCCGGGAAGCGCAGGGCCCGGCCTACCGGGCATTCATCCGATCATCTATGACGAAGTTGGCAACGAGATTCCACCGCGCTCCGGCCGTGCGGGAAACATCTGCATCCAGAACCCCTGGCCGGGCGGTTTTCAGACGATCTGGCGGGACCCGGATCGCTTCGTCGAACAATACTATGCGCGTTACTGCAAGGACCGGGGGAGCCATGACTGGCGCGACTGGCCGTATATGGCTGGCGACGGCGCGTTGCAGGCGGCCGACGGCTACTATCGCATCCTCGGCCGCATAGACGACGTCATCAATGTGGCTGGGCATCGGCTCGGGACCAAGGAAATCGAGTCCGCCAGTCTGCTGATTGAGGAGGTCGCCGAGGCTGCGGTCGTCCCCGCCAGAGACGAGATCAAGGGCACGGTGCCCGACCTCTATGTCTCGCTGAAGCCCGGCCTCGCCGCGAGCGGGGCCATTCGCAAGCGCGTGGAGGATTCCGTGATCCGTGAGATCGGGCCGATTGCTCGGCCGCGCCGTGTCGTGATCGTCCCCGACATGCCGAAGACCCGCTCCGGCAAGATCATGCGGCGCGTGCTCAGGGCGATCTCGAACGATGAGGATGCCGGCGACATCTCGACGCTCGCCAATCCCGAGGTCGTTGACGAGATTCGAAAGATAAAGGTCTAGCCACGAAGCCATGGAATGGCGTTCGGGGAGGAGTCCCACGCCGGAGTGATCAGGCTTTTTGCTGATACCGGGCTGATGAGGTGAGGAGTCCAACAAAATGGTCGAGCGTATTCGATCATTGCTGGCGAGGTTCCCCGAGGATGAAGAGATCGTCCGCCGGCTGGCCGCGACGGACGCGCGCTTCAATGCGCTTTGTGACGAGTACCGCAAGATTGTCGATCTCCTCGATACCTGCGAGGCGCAGGTGGCACGGCTCAGGGAGCACAGGGCTTTGCTGGAGGATGAGCTGCTCACGCGCATTGAGGGACATCAGCCGCTGTAACGCCAAGCAAGTGCGACGCAGCAGCCGGGTTGGTCCTTCTTGCGTTGACACACCTGATACCGGGATCCGGTCAGCAAACAGCCGAGACGCCTCCCGAACCGACACCTGCGCCGCCGGCCCCTCAAGCGACGAACCCGCGCCTTCTACGCCAGCGCCTGACGATGCAGCAGGGCTTGGCTGCCGAGCGGTTGACAGAGGCATGCAGATCGGCGTGAGATGGCTTGAGAACTGTGGCTCCGCGGCGATCCACGACCCCGAGATTTCATCAGGAAAGAGATCCGGTTGGTTCGGGCGGAGCTCTTCACATTCTGCGGAGCAGTATGTGGTATTGCTTGTTCAACCCAGGTTGGTCAATGAGCCTTTCGGCGATGCAGGCCTCCTGCTTGATTTCAGTTTCGGGTCGCGCGCCATACTTTTCGATCTTGGCGACCTGGCTCCGCTTCCGGCTGGTACAATTTCCAGGATCCGCCAGGCATTCGTGTCACACCTGCACATGGATCACTTTGCGGGCTTTGACAGGATACTCCGTCTGCTCCTTAACCGGACGGCAGAGCTGCAGATATTCGGCTCTCCCGGTCTAACAGATGCCGTTGAGGCAAAGCTGCGAGCCTACACGTGGAATCTTCTGAATGAGACGTCCGAGGACTTCTCGATTATCGCCGCAGAGTGGAATCTCAAAGACGAGGTGACGCAGTCGCGGTTCAAGGCACGCAATAGATTCGGTCGCGAGCCACTCGGGGTGGTGACGCTGACGTCCCAACGTCTCTTGGTGGAGCCCGACTTCTACGTCGAGGCGGTCGAGCTCGATCATGGGATCCCATGTTTGGCATTCGCGTTTCAGGAGAACATAAAGGTAAACGTGCACAAGGCGCGGTTGAATGAGCTTGGTCTCCCGACCGGGCCTTGGCTGACCGAGGCCAAACAGCTCGTGCGGTCTCACGCGGATCCGGGCGCAATCGTCAAAATTCCGGGGCACGGCGACATGAAACTTGGTGATCTTCTTAGTGCCAAGGCACTCGTCACCGGTCCCGGAGAGCGTATCTGCTACGCAACGGACCTGGCATTCACTGACGCGAACCTGTCGCGCTTGCTCGCCTTAGCGGAAGGGTCGGACTACCTCTTCATCGAGGGCGGCTTCCTTGATGAGGACAAGGCCATCGCAGCGTCCAAGAGGCATCTGACGGCATCTCAGGCGGGAAGGATCGCCGCAGCCGCACGCGTTTCAAGATGCGTTCCCATGCATTTCTCCCCCCGCTATCTCGGTCGAGAGCAATTGTTGTTGGATGAGTTTCAGAGGGGACTCACTACAGGACTCACCACCCTCTGACTAGCAATCACTCTTCGGCTACTGCGCCTGCGGGGTGCCATGTCCGCCATGCTATCTTCGGGAAACGAATACGAACAGCAATCGCAGGCGCCGTTCCGATCAACCCAGAAATTCGCTGCAGTCGTTCCTCCGCCGACGGGCGGCGTTCAGCCGTTTTCGCTGGCTGGTCAAGCCGGCGCCGTTGGCGCGATGCGCACCGGCCGGCGATAGGCGCCCCAGTCACCCGGCTGCGGCTCGAACACGCCCGGGCAAGGCGTGCCGCAGCGGTGGCAGCGGCCCTTGGCGTCGAGAGCCCAGGACAGCAAGTGGTACCAGTCGCGGGCGATGAGGCATGCGCCGCAGGCATGGCACCAGGTGCTGCCGCCGACGTCATCGTGCACGTTACCGCAGTAGACGTAACGCAGCCCGTTTTGGAGGCCGATCCGGCGCGCCCGTGTCAGCGTCTCGGGCGCGGTGGGCGGCTTGTCCATCATCTTCCAGTCGGGATGGAAGGCCGTAAAGTGAAGCGGCACATCCGGGCCAAGTTCTTCCATGATCCATTGCGTCAGCGCGTCAATCTCCGCCTCGGAATCGTTTTCACCGGGAATGATCAGCGTCGTGATCTCGAACCATATCGAGGTCTCGCGCTTGAGATAAACAAGCGTTTCGAGCACCGGCGAAAGATGGCCGCTGCAGACGCGCTGGTAAAAGCGCTCGGTGAAAGCCTTGAGATCAACATTGGCCGCATCCATGTGGCGGTAGAATTCGCTGCGTGGTTCTGAGCAGACATAGCCGGCCGTGACCGCGACGCTTTTGATCCCCCGCTCGCGGCAGGCATCGGCGACGTCGATGGCGTATTCATGGAAAATGACGGGGTCGTTGTAGGTGAAGGCAACGCTGCGGCAGCTGAGATCCGCCGCAGTACGGGCGATCACCGCGGGGGACGCCGCGTCGGCAAGCGTGTCGATCGCGCGAGACTTGCTGATGTCCCAATTCTGGCAGAACCGGCAGGCAAGATTGCAGCCGGCCGTGCCGAACGACAGGACGGCGGTGCCCGGCAGAAAATGGTTGAGCGGCTTCTTCTCGATCGGATCCACGCAGAAGCCGCTGGAGCGGCCGTAGGTCGTCAGCACCATCCGGTCGTCCCGGCGAGCGCGGACAAAGCAGAGCCCCCGTTGCCCCTCATGCAACTTGCAAAATCGCGGACAGAGGTCGCACTGGACGCGCCCGTCGGCGAGCGCGTGCCAATAGCGGCCTGGCACAATGGAGGCGTCCCCCGGCTGCAATTCCGGGCGGATAGCGGTTGTGGCGTTGGGGATCGAGAACATGCTCGCATGATAGACCTGTCACGGCATCGTTCAATGGGTTGTGCCCGCTCCCGCAGGAGCACCTGATCGCCGCGGGTGCGGAAGAAGCGCTCGCCGGCTCCTGGGGAAGGAGACGAAAGCGAGCGCTTTGGCCGCATCTCTACTCTTTCACGATTGCTGTGACAGTTTCGATCACCTGCGACGCCATGGCGAACTCGCGGTCCCGACTCGAAATTCGATGGCGCTTTGCGATCCAGTCGAAGTCTGTGTAGGCCGCGTAGACGGATCCGTCCTTCGCCTGATAAACGAGGACCCGGACTGGCCAGTCGAGTCCCGCGAGTGGATTGGCGGTGATGAAAGTCGTGCCGAGCGCCGGATTGCCGAACATCACCAGGCGCGACGGACGCACTTCGTTGCCGGCGGCGTTGCCGAGCTTGGCCTGGTCGATGACGCCGAAGAGGGTGATGCCCTTTTCCTCGACGCTGGCCTTGATGCGGTGCACCGTCTCGCTGACCGAATAGCGGCTCTTGACCGTGACGATGCCGTCGCTGTCTGCGGCCTCTGCCATCGAAACTTGAGCCAATGCCGTGGTTGCGGTGATCAAGGCGGCCGACAGCATTGCATTGCTGATCTTCATCATTTCAGAGCTCCTCTCTCTAGCCCTCAAATGGGCTCATTCAAGGATGCGGCTGCCGGCTGCGATTTGATAATGCCGTCTCTTGTCCATTTCGATAACTGGACCTCATGGCGCGCAGCGGTACGGCAAAGAGCATGGCGAGCACAAGCATGGCGACGAGCACCAGGACTGAAGTGTTCCATCCGAAACGATCGTAGATCTGGCCCACCACCAGGCTGCCGAAGAGCCCACCCGTATAATAGGAGGCGAGATAGGCGCCGCTTGCTGCCGCCTTCTCCGTGTCGGCGATGCGGCCGACCTGACTGGTCGCCAGCGCTTGCGCGAGAAAGGTGCCGACGGCGACCATGGCGAGGCCCGCAAGCACCACGACGAGGCTGCTGCTCATGAGGGTGATGAGGCCAAGCGCGGCGCAAAGGAGTGTGAGCACAATGCCGGCTCCGGCGCCGAGACGACGGGAGATGAGTCCGCCTAGCGGCGTCGTGAACAGCGATGGCAGGAAAACGAAATAGACGAGGCCGAGCTGCATCTGTGAAAGCCCGAGCTCCACTAGCCGGAAGTTGACATAGGTGTAAGTGCCTATGAAAACGAAGAGGATCAGGAAGCCGATGGCGAGCAGCCCCAGCAGGCGCCGACTGCCGAGTACCGAACGCCAGCTTCCGTTGCTTCGCATTTGCCGGTCCGGCATCATGTGCTCGGTCCGCTTCAATGTGGTCCAGACGAGGGCCGCTCCCGCTAGGTTGAGAAGCGCGAAGGTCTGGAAGTTGGTGGACAATCCGCCGAGGTCGGCAACTGCCGCCGACAGAATTCGGCCAAAGAGGTTGCTGGCGACGTTGCCGGTGACATAGGCCGCAAGTGCGCCCGTTGCCCGCTCAGCCGGGAGATGCTCCGCCAGATAGGCCATAGTGAGGGTGAACGCGGTCGCCATGCACAGGCCCTGCGCCACGCGCAGGCCAGTGAAGATCGCGATGTCCCGCGTTGTCGAGAGCAACACGGTCGGCACGGCAAGCAGTGCGAGACTGATCCAGATGCCGTTCCGCCGATCCAGATTGCGCCCAAAAATGCCGACGGCGAGGCCGGCGACCGCCATGCCGAAGGTGCTGGCATTGACGGCGAAGCCCATGGCTGCGCGGCTAACTCCGAATTCTCGTTGCAGCGACGGCAGGATCGCCTGGGCGGCGAAGAGGTCGACCAGGGTCAGGAATGCAATGAGTGCAATGATGCCGAAATGCCAGCGGTCGGCTGCGGGGCTTGCCAGAACGGACAGGGACGCCGGCAGCGAGGTACGATCGAGGTTCGCCATCGCTTATCCTCCTTAAAATGCGGACGTTTCCCGCCAGTGGCCGGAAACGTCCGCGATGTTGCGGTGCTACAGCGCTGTGGCTCACATGGCGTGGTCGTCATCCTGCATCGGCGGCAAGATATCGGCCGAGTAGAGCACGGCCGGCTTTGAGCCGTTGTTCTTCCACCAATGGGCAAGCTCGCCGAATTCGGCGGTCACTTCGCCCGCCTTGTGCTCGATCGGAACCTTGCAGCTGCTGCGATATTCGGTGATCGTGCCTTCCACGACCAGAATGTTGGCGGGACGCGCCTCGTGCGAATGCCACGGCACGACGCCGCCCGGCTGGACGATCAGCTTGCGCAGCCGCAGCGCATTCCCTTCCCACGCGCTTCCCTTCGAGGAAAGATCGATCGACGCGAGGACTTCATCGGTCACGCCTTCGGGCGCCGTGGCGCCGGGCGCCATGGCATTTGCTGCGATCTGGTCCTTGGGGCATTCTCCGGCCATAGCCGATGGCGCGGCGAGTGCGCTTGCGAAGAGTCCGAGCGCCGCAGCGGCGGCCAACGACAGACGGCCTGCGATGGATTTCTGAATCATGTCCGGTTCTCCTTGGTCGGTCCGGCCGGAGATATTCCGGCGGCACAAGGAGATTGCGGGACATTCGGCCGACAAAGAAATGCCGCCTGCTTTTGAATTCCATAGCTCAGAGCTATTGCGGAAGGGGAGGGGTGTCGGCGGCCGATCGGCGCATGTCTATGCCAGAATGTGGTGCCGCCCAGCCGTAGGATTTGACCGCTCCAACGAAGGTGGCGACAGCCGGCGAGAACCGCCGGCCTGCGACAGTCACGAGGCAAACCTCCCGCGTGACCTCCGGTTCGACCACAGGCCGCACCTGCAAACCTGGAATGACGGCGCTGTATTCGGGAATGAAGCAGATGCCGAGCCCGCCGGCCACCATGTTTTGTATCCAGTCCTCCCGCTCGCTCGAGTAGGAGATCTGAGTCTTCACACCAGAGGACTCGCACAACTCCGTCAGATAATCCCAATATTCGCAGTTCACACGTCTAAGATAGATCTCGCCATCGATGGCGGTAATGGGAACCGCATCGTATTGACAAAGACGATGACCCGGAGGAAAGGCGAGCATGAACCTTTCACGAAACAGCGGCGTCACGTCGAAGCGTTCGGGGAAACGGTCGCTGCTCGCCATGATGGCGACATCTATCTCCCCTTCCTCAAGCAGTTCTGAAAGCTTGGACGGCACACCTTCGACGAGCTGAAGCTGAACGCCGCGGTGACGCATGTTGAAGTCGGTCAGGAGGCCGGTAAACCGACGCGGCCCGATCGTGCACATGATGCCGACCTTCACATGCGCGTCTTCCAGACAGAGAAAGCGTGACGCTTCCTGCCTGACGCCCGAGAGTTCGTCGAGAATCGACTGAAACCGCGGTCTCAGCAGGTTTCCGAGATCCGTGATGTGGGTCAGGTTCCGTTCCCGCCGAAACAGGAGCCCGCCCACTTCATCCTCGAGTTGCTGGACGGCACGGCTTAATGCCGGCTGGGTCACGTGGCACTTTTCGGCGGCACGCGTGAAATTTCGCGTCTCGCAAACGGCCAGGAAATACCGAACGTGGTGAATGTCCATACCGTCCCCCGCAGGGTTTTCGTGTCCAGGCGGCCACTCTCCAATGCAGGCGCCGCTTTCACCAATGCAATTCACCTATCGAATTCATAGCACAGTGGCATTTCAGTTGAAATGAATACAGCGCCATTCTCGTCCCACCAGAGGCCCTTCGGCCCAAACGTGAGGAGACGCGGACATGTTCAAAAGTAGCGACGCTGAAATCGGCGCGATGTTCGGGCGCAAGGCGCTCGAGGGGCGCAGCGCCATCGTCACCGGTTCCACCAGCGGCATTGGTCTCGGCATCGCCCAGGCGCTGGCCAAGGCGGGCGCGGCAGTGATGCTCAACGGCTTTGGCGAACCGGCCGAAATCGAACGGCAGCGGGCCGAGATGGCGGAGGAGAACGACGTCGACGTCGCCTACGACAGCGCCGACATGTCGAACCCGCGTGCGATCCAGATGATGGTCGAGCGCGCCGGCGCCCGCTTCGGACAGATCGACATCGTCGTCAACAATGCCGGTATCCAGCACGTCGCTCCTATCGCCGAATTCCCTGCGGCCAAGTGGGACGCGATCCTTGGGATCAATCTTTCTGCTGCGTTTCACCTCGTCCAGGCGACCTACGATCAGATGCGGGCACGCGGCTATGGGCGCATCATCAATGTCGCCTCGGCGCATGGTCTCGTCGCCTCGCCCTACAAGTCCGCTTACGTGGCCGCCAAGCATGGGCTCGTCGGGCTCACCAAGGTAGTGGCTCTCGAAGGCGCGGAATTCGGCATCACGGCCAATGCGATTTGCCCGGGCTATGTCTGGACTCCTCTCGTCGAGCAGCAGATCGACGATCAGGCAAAATCCCACGGCATCGCGCGCGATGCGGTCATCCGCGACGTGTTCCTGAAGAACCAGCCGACCAAGCGCTTTGCGACTGTCGAGGAGATGGGCGCGTTGAGTGTCTTTCTGTGCAGCACCGCCGCCGCCTCGATAACCGGCGCGGCAATCCCTGTCGATGGCGGATGGACGGCCCACTGACCGCCGCAGCGAAGAGGAGGAGAGCCATGAACAAGCACGCCAAATTTGGCCCCGCGCCTGACGATCAGGAAAGGCCCGTCATCGCCAGTGTGCGTCCGCCACGAACGATTAACCTGGCGCTTCAGGGAGGCGGTGCGCACGGCGCCTTCACCTGGGGCGTGCTCGACCGGCTGCTCGACGAGCCGAACCTCTCCTTCGAAGGCATCGTCGCCACCAGTGCCGGCGCGATGAACGCCGCCGTCCTGGCCTATGGGCTTGCGGAAGGCGGGCGCAGCGGCGCGCAAAGAGCGCTTGCCAATTTCTGGCGCCGCATCAGCCATTCTGCGGCTTTCAGTCCGCTGCAGCCGAGTTTTCTGGACCGCGTGACCGGGTCGAAATCCTTGGAGTTTTCGCCTGCCTTTGTCATTTTCGATATGGTGACGCGGCTGCTCTCGCCCTACCAGTTCAATCCGTTGAACTACAATCCGCTGCGTCAGGTTCTGGAGCAATCGATCGATCTCGACGCGATCCGCATGTCGCGTTGTCCGGTGAAGCTGAACATCTGCGCGACCAACGTGCGCTCTGGCAAGGTCAAGGTATTCTCCAACGACGAGATCTCGATCGACGCCGTAATGGCCTCGGCCTGCCTGCCGTTCCTGTTTCAAGCCGTCGAGATCGACGGCGAGGCCTATTGGGACGGAGGTTACATGGGAAACCCCGCCATTTTCCCGCTGATCTACGGCTGCGACACACCGGACGTGCTAGTGGTGCACATCAATCCGCTGGAGCGCACGGAACTGCCGCGCACTGCAGGCGAAATCCTGAACAGGATCAATGAGATCAGCTTCAACTCGTCGCTGTTGAGGGAGATGCGAGCGATCGCCTTCGTAACGCAGCTGATCGATTCCAAGGCTGGCAAGGGCCTCGATCTCAAGCGCATCTTCGTGCACGGCATCTCCGACGACGAGACGATGAGAAACCTCAGCGTATCGAGCAAGCTCAACGCTGAGTGGGGAGCCCTCGTCGACCTCCGTGACCGCGGCCGACAGTGCGCGGAGGAGTGGCTGATGGCGAACTACGACGCGATAGGGAAGCGTTCGAGCGTCGATATCAGTACGCGTTACCTCTAGAGCGGGATGAGGAAAAGTGTGAAGCGGTTTTCCGCCCGCATCCCGCTCTAACTTATTAGAATCGATCCCGTTTATGATTTTGGGTCGATTCGACCCAAAATCATCGTGATCTAGGGCGTTCGACGCTTCCCGACCAATCAGGCGCGTCGCCACGGAGTGCGCGCATGCCCTCGCTGCCATCCCCTCCCAATGGCAGTCCTGCCCCCCGATACGGCCCGATCGGCCCGATCCGGGGGGCTTTTTTCGTCTCAGGTGCACCCGTCGCCGGCGGATAGTTCGGCCTATCGAAACCATGCCTGAACAGCATTTCAAACAGCGCGAGCGGTCTGCGAAGCTTCTTACATCAGGCCGATGTCCGGTCTGAACAACGTCAGATCCAGGAGATGTTCAATGATCAACACTCGTACGCTCATCGGTTCCGCGCTCGCGGCGATCGCCTCCGTTTCGGCTTCCACGGCTTCGGCAGGACCGGCCGCCCAGCCCGAGTTCTCGTTCGAGAAGTGTTACGGCATCGTCAAGGCCGGGCAGAACGACTGCCAGACGGCAACCCATTCCTGCGCGGGCACCTCGACGATGGACGACCAGGCCGATGCCTGGATCTACGTGCCTGCCGGCACCTGCGGAAAGATCGCCGGCGGCAGCGACGCCCCCAAGGCCTGACGGCCTCTCGATAACCAAGCAAAGGGAGTAGACCGATGCCCAAGACTTTTCCAACTCACCCGGTGCCGTGCGCTGCGGGCATCGGCCTCCGTTCGATACACATTGCCGAGATGCTTTCCCGCAGGCCTGCTGCGGGTTGGCTGGAAGTCCATGCCGAAAACTACATGGGCCACTCAGCGGCGGTGGATGCGCTCGAAAAGCTGCGCGAGGTTTATCCGCTTTCGGTGCACGGTGTCGGACTTTCACTTGGCAGTGCCTCAGGTCTCGACCGGGCGCATCTGGAGCGGCTGCATCGCGTCTGCGAACGCTTCCAGCCAGCGATCGTCTCGGAGCACCTTGCCTGGAGCGTCTCCGACGGCGCCTACCTCAACGACCTCCTTCCGCTCCGCTATGACGAAGAGGCGCTCGCCATCGTGTCCGGGAACGTGGCCCGGCTGCAGGATACGCTCAAGCGCCGCGTGTTCATCGAAAACCTGTCCGCCTATCTCGCCTTCGCTGAATCGAGCATGACCGAGGCCGAGTTCCTGACCGAGCTCGTCAGCCGAACCGGTTGCGGCTTGCTGCTGGACGTCAACAACGTCCATGTCTCCGCAAGCAACCTCGATTTCGATGCCTTGGCCTTCATCGACGCCCTGCCTGCCGACGCGATCGGTGAAATTCACCTTGCGGGCCACGCCGTCAACGAGGTGGATGGCGACGTCATTCTCATCGACGACCATGGGTCGCGCGTGCCACCGGCCGTCTGGTCACTCTATGCCCACGCCCTCCGCAGGATCGGTCCACGACCGACACTCATCGAATGGGACACCGATGTGCCGCCGCTTGAGGTCTTGTTGGGCGAAGCGATGTGGGCCGACATGCTCGCCCGCCGGATCGCCTTCGACGAACGCCTTGAGGAGCCGCCGGGTACCGTACCAGACGGCCGTTTTGAGACCATGAGGTTGCCCGGCCGCGACGGCACAACTGGTATCCTTTTCCCGGCACTAGCTGCAATCGCGGCAGTAAAAGTCGCTTGCGGCAAGTGCGCATCGGATCATTGCAGGAGGGACGGCCATGTCCTCCATTGAGACCCTGCAGAGTGTCGTCGCGCGCGCAGTTCTGACGACCGGGCCGGCAGATATTCTGCCACTGCTCGCGCGGGGCCGTTTCGATCCCGCAAAGCGGCTGAACATCTACCGCAACAATACGCTCGTCTCGCTGACCGCAACCTTGAAGGCAGTTTTCCCCGTAACTGCGCGGCTGCTCGATGAGCGCTATTTCTCCTACGCGGCCGGCTGTTTTATCCGGAACAACCCGCCGCAGGAGCCGAGGCTCTCCCGCTACGGCAGAGATTTTGCCAGATTCCTCGCCCGCTTCGAGGGAACCGCCCAACTGCCCTTTGTCTCTGAGACGGCGCGGCTGGAGTGGAAGATTGCCGAAGCGCTTGACGCGCCGCTGAAGCGGCCATGCACGCTCATGGAGCTCTACGATGGGCTGTCGAGCGGGTCCTTCGCGCTCTTCCTACAGCCTTCGCTCCGACTCGTTTTCTGCCGCTGGCCTGCCCTCAGCATATGGGCGGCGCACCAGCAGGGAGGCGATGCCGACAGGCTCGCGGATCTCAACCGCGAACCGGAGCGCATCGCGCTCTGGCGGCATGGTGACACCGTTCGCTTCCTGCGCCTCGACGCCGCGGAGTTTGCGTTCTGGCACACGTTGATGCGGGGCAGGGGACTCGAGGCTGCCGTCGCCCGCGCCTGCCGCCACGCGCCCGAGTTCGATATCGCGCGAGCGTTGACGGGCCTCTTCGTCAGTGAACTCGTCATCGGCATCCATCGCATGAAGGAGCCTTCCAACCGTCAGGAGAGAGTGTCATGACCACAATGCGCGCAACACCGATGAGTTTTTCCAGAACGATCTACAGGCTTCACGGCACTGTCGTGGAGTGGGCGACCGCCCTGCCGCTATCGATCGTGCAATTGGCCTCCCGCGTCGCCGTCGCGGAGGTTTTCTGGCAGTCCGCCCAGACAAAGCTCGCCTCCTGGCCGGTCACGCTCCAGCTGTTCGCCTTCGAATACCGCTTGCCGTTGCTCGATCCCGGACTGGCCGCCCTCATGGCGACGGCGGCGGAACTCAGTGGCGCGGCAATGCTTGGCTTGGGCCTGCTCGCGCGGCTCGCCTCACTGATGCTGCTCGGCGTCGTCGCCACCATCCAGATCTTCGTCTACCCGGATCATTGGGCCGAGCATCTGATGTGGACGAGCCTGCTCCTGCTCATCCTCTCGCGGGGCGCCGGAGTGCTTTCCGTCGATCATCTGGTCGCCCGACGTATCCGTGCCGGAGGCTGAGTGATGTCAGTGACCCCTGTTCAGAGCGCCTCCGTGCCGGGCGAGATCGCGACCGGCACGGACCAGGCAAAGCACCGGCCGCGCGTGCTCATTCTCGGTGCGGGCTTCGGCGGCCTGAACGCGGCGATGGCGCTTCGCCGCGCGCCGGTCGAAGTCACCGTCATCGACCGGCGAAACTATCACCTATTCCAGCCTCTACTTTACCAGGTAGCGACCGCGGGGCTCTCGCCGGCGCAGATTGCCATGCCGATCCGCCGCATTCTTTCGAGGCAGTCGAATGCCACGGTCCTGATGGACAAGGTCGAGGCGGTCGATACCGCCGCGCGATGCGTCGTCACCAGCAGCCGGCGTATCCCGTATGACTACCTGATCGTCGCGACCGGCGCCCGCCATACTTATTTCGGTAATGACAGCTGGGTGGACCACGCCCCGGGCCTGAAGACAATCACGGATGCGACGGCGATCCGCGCGCGCATCCTCTCCGCCTTCGAACGGGCGGAGGTGACCGATGACCCCCGTTTGCGTCAGAAACTGTTGACCTTCGTTGTCGTCGGCGGCGGACCGACCGGTGTCGAACTTGCCGGCGCGATCGCTGAGCTCGCCCGAAGGACGATCGTTCACGATTTCCGGCGCATCGATTCTTCCTCCGCCCGGGTCGTGCTCGTCGAGGCGGGTGAGCGGATACTGCCGGCGATGCCGCCCTGCCTTTCGAGAAAGGCCCAGAGACAACTCGAAAGGCTTGGCGTCGAGGTGGTGCTCGGCAACGCCGTCGCCGGCTGTGACGACAGCGGCGTGCGGCTGGCCGACGGAGCTGAAATCGGCTCCGCCTGTATTCTCTGGGCCGCAGGCGTCATGGCCTCGCGCGCCGCCAAGTGGATCGCCGCGCCGGCCGATCGCGCCGGCCGGGTCATCGTCGACGAGCGCCTCAATCCGCCGGGGCACGGCGAAATATTCGTCATCGGCGACACCGCGTCAGTGACTGGTGCGGACGGACGTCCTGTTCCGGGGGTGGCGCCAGCGGCCAAGCAGATGGGTCGCTACGCGGCGCGGGCCATTCTCGACGAAATGGCAGGTCGGCAATCGGCGCCATTCAATTACAGTGACTACGGCAATCTCGCGACCATCGGCCGCAAGGCAGCCGTCGCCGATTTCGGCAGAGCCAGGCTCTCTGGCTTTCCCGCATGGCTCGTCTGGAACTTCGCCCATCTCTGGTTCCTCGTCGGCTTCCGCAACCGCCTCGTGGTGTTTCTCGACTGGGCGGTCGCCTATCTCCGCAACGATCGCGCCGCGCGACTGATCACCGGCCACCATGAGGCCTAGCGATGTATCGCCCGAAGCTCGCCCAGGTCGTCGTCGTTCTCGTCATGCTAGCGGTGCTCTCCACCGCCGCGCTGATCCATGTCATCTGGCAGCGGGCAGCCGGCGAGAGCATCGAGGAGATCGTCGCGAGCCTCGATGCCCAGACGGCGGGATCGGTCAGGAATGACCTGTCCCGGACGCTGGCGCTCGTGTCGAGCACCGCTGAAATTGTCCGCTCCATCTTCTTCCAGGGTGCAATCAGCTCCAATGACGAGGTCAAGCGCGAGTTCCTGTTCCTGTCGCTGCTGCGCGAGCAGCCTGCCATCGCCTGGATCGGCTTCGGCTTTCCGGATGGGCGCTTTTTCGGATCGCACGCGACCGCCGACGGCCGGATCGAAATGGTGGAAATCGGCGCTGCGGGAGCCGGCGAACTCCGTCCGCTGCGGCGCGATCTTTACCGACCGATCCCGGGCGACATCTTTTTCGAGGAGCGGATTAAGGCGGAGAGCGCCTATGTGGCGCTCGGCGCCCCCTGGTATCGCTTGGCTAAGGAAAGCGGTGAGCCCGTCTGGACCGTCACGAACGTGCTGCCGAACGGATTCGAGCCCGCCATCGTGCTGTCTAAGCGCGTAGAGACCTTCGGGAAGTTTACCGGCGTGGTAATGGTGGCCGTCAGTCTCCGGCGCTTGTCCGAGGCACTGCAGGCGCTCAACATCCCAGCCTTGAGCAAAGCCTTCGTTCTTGACGAGCGGGGGCGTGTCCTTGCGACATCGCAACCCTCCGATGGCGTGATGGCTGCACATTTTTCCGACTTTCCGGCGGCCGATGCCGTGGCGTCGGCCGCCGCCGAGGCTGTCTCGGCCAATAAGGTCGATGCCTTCCGCGTGGTAGTGCCAAACGCCTCGCTCGGGCCCGTCTTCGTGTCGTCGTCGCGCCTGCCGTTCGAGAACTGGCGCCTTGTCACCGCCACGCCACGCTCGACCTTCGCAAGCGGTATCGACAAGAATATCCGGCGCATAGCCCTGGTCGTGCTCGCCATGGCGGCGCTTGCTGCAGCGACTGCGGTCGGCTTTGCAAATTTTCTCTTCGCCCGGCCGCTCGCCCGGCTGGCAGCGCAATTGCGTGCGGTCGAGCGCTTCTCGCTGGAGAGCGTCCGCCATCACCCAACCTTCCTCGCCGAGCTCAACGATTTCTCCCAGGCATTGAAGCGGATGGCGGTCGGGCTTTCAGCCTTCGCCCGCTATATGCCGCTCGACGTCGTGCGACCGCTGGTCGAAGGCAGCATCGAGCCGAAGCCCGGTGGCGCGCTCTGCGAAGTGACGGTCATGTTCGCCGACCTGCCCGGTTTCACGGAGCTGACAGAGAGGCTCGGACCCGGCGTCGAGCCGCATCTGACGCGCTTCCTGACTATTGCGGTCGCCGCTGTCCATGCGGAGGGCGGCACGGTCGACAAGTTCATCGGGGATGCCGTCATGGCGATCTGGAACGCGCCCGGCAGGCAGGCGGATCATGCCGCCCGCGCCTGCCGCGCGGCTGTCGCCATCCGGACGGCAATGCATGACGAGCCGCCGATCGCGGCCGGCGAGAACGCGGTTCGCGTGCGGATCGGCATCAACAGCGGCACGGCGCTGATCGGCAATATCGGTTCCGCCGAGCGGTTGAGCTACACCGCCATCGGCGACACGGTCAATGTCGCGAGCCGGTTGGTGAATGTGGCCAAGGAGCGCGGCGTCGAAATCGTGCTCAGCGACGCGACCATGCGCGAGCTCGGGGCAGAGCCGATAACGAGACCGCTCGGGCTTGCGACGGTCCGCGGCAAGGCCAGGCCCGTTGGCGTTCATACGATTGACCAGGCAAAAGTTCGGTCCGCGGGAGGAAGCGATGGAAATGGCGATAACGACGGTGGCGATGCTCGCTTGGATGCAGCTCAAGCACTTCGTCGTTGACTATGTGCTGCAGCCCGCCTGGATCCTCCGTGGCAAGGGGAATTTCCGCCTGATCGGCGGCTATGTCCACGCAGGCGGGCACGCGCTCGGAACCGTGCCGGCACTGATGCTCGCCGGAGTCGGGTTGATGCGCGTCGCCATTCTCGTGCTCGCCGAATTCCTCGTTCACTATCTCATCGACTATGGCAAGGCACTGCTGTCGCGGCATAGCCGCGCCGATGCGACAACCCGCGCCTATTGGGCGATGCACGGAGCCGATCAATTGATGCACCAGCTCACCTATGCGGTGCTGATCCTAGCCGCGCTGGCGTAAGTGCTTTCGTTCTTGAACATTCGACCCGCGGTGGCAATGATGTCGGGTTTGTCAGCAAGGGTTGTAAGGCTACGAGACTGTCTGGCCAATTTTTACCGACGGCGCCTCGCGACGGCGCCCGTCGGTCCAACTCTTAAAGGGCGAGTTCGCTGTCCTTGATATCGCTGATCGGTGCAAGTATGGGCAGTTCGAACGGGCGCAAGTCGCTGCGTTCGGCGGTGAGGCGCGGCCAGTCGGGATTGACAAGCGCGCCGCGGCCGAGCGCGATCATGTCCGCTCCCGCTCCCATCACCTGCTCAGCGCGCGCAAGATCGTGCAGGCTGCCATTGGCGATGAGGAAGAGACGCGGCGCATGACGGCGGGCAAGCGATACGAGAGAGATGTCGCCACCTTTGAAAGCCGGCTGCCAGGCTTCGAACTCCGTCACATGAACGAAATCAGCCGGGCTCTCAGCCAGTGCCTCGAACACTCTCGCCGCGCCCTGTTCGCGCTCCGCCCATTTGTGCCGGAAGTCGTTGACCTTCCCCTGGGAGAGGCGCAGGCCGAGCGGCACGGATGGGCCGATCGCCGCGCGCACGGCCTTGAGCACTTCCAGCGATAGGCCAAGGCGAGTGACGATGTCGCCGCCCCAACGGTCTTCGCGTTGATTGGTATAGTCGGTGAAGAACTGGTCGAGCAGATAGCCGTTGGCGCCGTGGATCTCGATGCCATCGAAACCGGCGGCCTCGATCGCCAGGCGCGCTGCGCTGGCGAAGCCCTCGATCGCCTCGGCGATCTCGGCCTCGCTGATCTCGCGCGGCATGGCATAGGGACCGTCGCCATGGTAGCCGGTCATCTGGCCGCCTTTCGGGCGGATGGCCGAGGGACCTACTGTATCGGGACGGTAAGGATTGCCTTGCGCCAGCGCGCCGCCATGCATGAGCTGCGCGAAGGTCCTGCCGCCGGCTGCATGGACCGCATCGACGACGTGGTGCCAGGCGTCCGCCTGTTCCCGGTCAGTCAAGCCGGGTTGGCCGAAATAGGCCTGGGCGTAGGCCTTGTCGGTGTATATGCCTTCGGTCGTCACCAGACTGAAGCCGCCGCGCGCGAAGCGCTCGTAGTAGCGCACCATGCGTTCACCCGGCACACCAGCGGACGAGGCGCTGATGCGTGTCATCGGTGCCACCGACATACGGTTGGCGAAATCCAGCCCCTTGAGGCTGGTACCGGTGAAAACCGGTGAGGGGATCATCGCCGGTGCGTTCATGTCAGCGGTCCCCATCAAGCGCGATCGCTTCGATCTCGATCAGCGCCTCAGGTGAATAGAGAGAGGAGACCTCGATCATGCTTTCGGCTGGGTAGGGGGCGGAAAACCACCTGCGACGGAGTTCTACGAGCTTCCCTGAGTCTCCCATGGAGCGCAGGAAGATTGTGGTCTTAACGACCCTGTCGAGCCCGGAGCCGGCTGCTTTCAGGGCGCGGTCGAGATTGCGGAAGGCCTGTTCGGCCTGGCGGTCGAAGCCGCCGGCTGCGATTTCGCCGTCGTCGCCGATAGCCGCCTGGCCCGAAATGAAGACAAAGCCGTTGGCCTTGATCGCCTGCGACAGCAGGAAAGGCGCATAGGGATCGGGCTCGGTGACGACCTGTTCGAGAGGCATGGGATGTCCTTTCAAGACTGGAGAGGGAGTGATTTCACGCGCGTCCACGTCAGCGGTCCTTGTCGAGCGCGATCGCCTCGATCTCTATCAGTGCCTCAGGTGAATAGAGCGAGGAGACCTCGATGATGCTGTCGGCCGGGTAGGGCGCGGAGAACCACTTGCGGCGCAGTTCGACGACCTTTGAGAAGTTCTCCATCGAGCGCAGGAAGATCGTAACCTTGACGATCTTGTCGAGCCCGGAACCGGCGGCCTTGAGCGCGCGGTCGAGGTTGCGGAAGGCCTGTTCGGCCTGGCGGTCGAAGCCGCCGCCTACGATTTCGCCGTCGTCGCCGATAGCCGCCTGGCCCGAAACGAAGACCAAGCCGTTGGCCCTGATCGCCTGCGAGAGCAGAAAGGGCGCATAGGGATCCGGGTTCGTGACGACCTGTTCGAGAAACATGGGGGCGTCCTTTCATGCTTGAGATTTTCTCAGCTCGGCACCGTTGCCTTGCTTGTGGAAGACAATATGCTGAGGCAGTCACGCGCTGACAAAGGACCATTTCTCAGCCAATAGATGATCTGAATTCATGTATGGGGGAATAATGAGGAAGTTGCCGCCGCTGGGCGCTCTGCGGGTTTTCGAAGCGGCTGCCCGGCGGCTGAGCTTCAAGCATGCCGCGGAGGAACTGAACGTTTCGGCGACCGCCGTCAGCCATCAGATCCGCCAGTTGGAGGAGATGCTGAACGTCAAGCTCTTCGAGCGCGGAACGCGACAGGTGCATCTGACCGCCGCGGGAAAGGCGCTGTTTCCAGTGCTGCGCGACGGCTTGGACCGCTTCGAACAGGCGATCGCAGACGTGCGTCGCCAGCAGGCAAGCAAGGTGGCGCGGCTCACTTCCACCGTCGCCTTTGTCGCCAAGCGCCTAGCGCCGCTCACGGGTTCGTTTCGCGAGGCATATCCGGATTGGACGTTGCGTCTCGATGCCTCCAACCGGACCGTCGATCTGGAGGCAGATGCGGACGCCGCTATCCGTCTCGGTGGCGGGAACTATCCAGGCCTTGTTACAGAGACGCTGTTTGAGGATCGCTTCGCGCCGGTCTGCGCGCCGCGCCTAGCTCCGACGAGCGCTGTCGATCTTCGGCATGCGACGCTCATTCATTTCGATTGGGGGGCCGCAAGGCGCGACGATCCGCGGGCGCCGGTCTGGCGGCAATGGCTGGCGCGGGCCGGCGTCGAAAACGTCGACGCGAGCGCTGGCATTTCCTTCACCGACGAGATCCATGCGGTCCAGGCCGTGGTGGCCGGGCAGGGGATTGGGCTGCTGAGCCTCACACTGGTGGCGGAAGAGCTCGCCTCTGGCATCCTCGTCCAACCATTTTTGCTGTCGCTCGAAGCCGACCGCTACGATCTCGTCTACAGCCCGCGCATGGCCGACCGACCGGCGACGCGTGTGTTGCGCGACTGGGTGATGGCGCAATTTGGCGGCAGCGACTGCCGGCTCGTGTCGTGACGCCTTGGCACCGCGCCGGCCGCCTCGATCATTTCATGGAAATGGCGCTAAGACGGCGACAGCAGTTTTATCTCCTTCGAGAGGAGAGCCGCCCTGCGAAGAACCCGACGTTCGACGAGGTCAGCATTCGCATCGCCTCACCGGTACCTTTCCAAGCCGCCGTGGAGAGTTACATAAGTGCAATCGTCCTGATCTTGGCCGCCCAATGGTGATCGCTGTCCGCAATCTTAGGAAATCCTTCGAGACTGCCGAAGGGCGGCTTGAGGTGTTGAGAGGGATCAACCTCGATCTCGGCGCGGGTGACAGCGTTGCCCTCACAGGGGAATCTGGCAGCGGAAAGAGCACACTCCTGCATCTCGTAGCCGGCCTCGACCGCCCGGACTCAGGCGAGATCGTGATCGGGGGCCGAGACATTTCCAAGCTGAACGACCGGGACCGCGCCGCCTATAGGCGGACAGAAGTCGGCCTCGTGTTTCAGCAGTTCAACCTTATCCCGTCACTGGACGTGGCCGCGAATGTCGCTTTTCACGCCAAGCTTGCGGGACGCCACGATCCAGCGTGGGAAAATGAACTCGTGGAGCACCTCGGAATCGGGGCATTGCTGACCAGATTTCCAGAGCAGCTTTCCACCGGTCAGCAGCAGCGCGTGGCGATCGGACGAACACTTGCCGCACGTCCCGGCTTGGTTATGGCGGACGAACCCACCGGAAATCTGGACGAGGCCAACGGAGACGCCGTCCTGGAACTGATGCTTTCGCTTTCGAAGGGAACCGGATCGACGCTGCTCCTGGTGACACACTCGCAAAGACTGGCGGATAGGCTCGATCGGCAGGTGCATTTGCGATCTGGGAAGCTCGAATGACGATGTGGACCGCAGCCACGGCACTTCTGTCCCACTGGCGACGACGGCCGCTGCAACTTGGGGCTCTCTTATCAGGCCTGGCGCTGGCGACTGCCCTGTGGTCCGGAGTGCAGGCGATCAACGCAGAAGCCCGCGCGAGCTACGCCCGTGCCGCGGCTGTGCTCGATCAAAACGGGTTGGCGCAACTGGTCTCTCCAGACGGCCGCGCGATTCCTCAGTCCGCCTTCGTGCGGCTCAGACGGGCTGGCTGGAAGGTCTCGCCAGTTTTGGAGGGGGAATATCGGTTTGGAGCCACCCGCTTAAGGGTGATTGGCATAGACCCGCTGACGATGCCCGCGGAGACGCAGATCGTCGATCTGGGAAATGCCGAGGACTTGCTTTCCTTCATCACGCCGCCGGGCACGCTGGTTGTCTCTCCTGAAACAGCGGAGAAGATCCGAGGGCAGACCGGCCTCGCATTGCGTGTTTCGGATCGGATGCTCGACGGCGCCGCCTTCATCGATATCGGCTTGGCCCAGAGGCTATTAAGAAGAGACGGCGAACTCAGTCGGATTGTGATCGCCGAAAACCAACGTTCCGGTCTGGAGCCGCTCGGGAAGCTTGTTCCGACGCTCTCGGTTCGCGAGCCGAATGCACAAACCGACGTCGAGCATCTTACCGAGAGCCTCCATCTCAATTTGACGGCATTCGGTTTTCTCGCCTTCGCGGTAGGGTTGTTAATAGTGTACTCGACGATCGGTCTCGCCTTCGAGCAACGGCGGCCGACCTTTAGAACGCTTCGCTGCCTTGGAGTTTCATTGAGGGGGCTTGCGGTCCTGCTGCTCGCCGAGCTCGTCCTTTTCGCCGTTGCCGCCGGGGCGGTCGGTGTAGCCATTGGATATCTGGTCGCGTCGTTGCTGCTACCCGGAGTGGCCGCAACCCTCGAAGGACTCTACGGAGCCAGCATGCCTGGCACGCTTTCTCTACGGCCGGAGTGGTGGGTTTTTGGTTTTGCCATCGCATTGGCCGGAACATTGGTTTCGTCGGCACAGAGCCTGCTGCGCTTGATGAGTGTGCCTTTGCTGGCGGCAGCTCAGCCTCAGGCCTGGGGGCGATCGTCGGAAAAGGGGCGGCGGTTTCAGGTGCTCGCCGCTGCGGCTTTGCTCGCCCTCTCGGGAGCTCTTCTTCTGTGGGCTGATGGACTCCAGGCGGGCTTTGGCGTGCTTGGCTGTCTGCTGCTCGGGGCGGCGCTACTTCTCCCCGCCGTGCTCTCTGGATTCCTCACCTTGATGCAGCGGGTGTCTTCGCGTGCGCTCGTCACGTGGTTCTGGGCCGACGCGCGGCAGCAGCTCCCCGGACTTTCTCTTGCGCTTATGGCATTGCTTCTTGCGCTGGCGGCAAATGTAGGCGTCGGAACCATGGTGTCGAGCTTCCGTCTCACGTTCGACGGATGGCTCGACCAACGTCTCGCCGCGGAGCTTTACGTCGCTGCCCGGAATGAAGGCGAGGCAGACAGGCTTAGGGCATGGCTGGCAACGAAGGTGGAATCGGTGTTACCGATCTCCAGCATAGACGCCGAGATCCGGGGGCAGCCGATGCAGATCTTCGGTGTCGTCGACGATCCGATCTACAGGAAGCATTGGCCCCTGATCGTTGGCATGCCGGACGTTTGGGATCTGGTGGCGTCCGGTGAAGGGGTGTTGGTCAACGAGCAGTTCTGGAGGCGGGAGCGGCTCCGCATCGGAGATGAGCTGGATTTGGCAAGCGACTGGAAGGCGGCGGTTGTCGGAGTCTATTCGGATTACGGAAACCCAAAAGGCCAGGTCATCGCCGGAATAAACGCCCTGACCTCTCGCTACCCGCACGTCTCGCGCCTGCGCCACGGCCTGCGGGTCCAGCCTGAACAGGTTGCGGACCTCCGTTCGAGCCTCTCGGACGAATTCGGGCTACCACCAGAGAACGTCGTCGATCAAGCGGCACTGAAGGAACAGTCACGGCGGATCTTCGATCGCACATTCTTGGTTACCGGCGCGTTGAACATATTCACGCTTGGGGTTGCAGCATTGGCCGTGTTCTCGAGCATGCTCACACTTTCGGAAATGCGCCTCCCGCAGCTTGCACCCGTGTGGGCCACGGGTGTCACAAGACGCGATCTCGCTCTTCTTGAGCTTCTGAGGACGTTGGTGCTCTGGCTTGCGACATTCATTGCCGCTTTGCCGCTCGGCCTGGTGTTGGCGTGGGTGCTTCTCGCGGTGGTGAACGTCGAAGCCTTTGGCTGGCGTCTGCCGATGTATATCTTTCCTTACGAGTGGGTGCGGCTCGGTCTCGTCGCGCTCGCCGCTGCGGTTGTTTCCGTATTCATCCCGCTTCGCCGGCTGGCGGGACTCGCGCCGTCGGAACTTCTGAAGGTATTCGCCAATGAGCGTTAGATCGATTGCGATCGCCTTTGCGGTGACGACCATGACGAGCTTGTCCGGAAGCCAAGCGGCCTACCAGGGTTTTGCGGGCCTCGGCGCGGCGGCTGAAGGGTTTTCGGTACCGCAGCCCGGCCGGCTGTTCGGTTTCCCCGCCGACCACGGCCCCCATCCGGACTTCCGGATAGAGTGGTGGTATCTAACGGCCAATCTCGAAGCTCCTGACGGGACGCAATACGGAGCGCAGTGGACCCTTTTCCGGTCAGCGCTTGCTCCAAGGGAGGCCAAGGGGTGGTCGAGTCCACAGGTCTGGATGGGCCACGCAGCCGTCACCACTTCAGAGGACCACTTCGTCGCAGAACGTATTTCACGCGGGGGAGTGGGGCAGGCTGGGGTTGTCGCTGAGCCGTTCTCGGCCTGGATCGATGACTGGCAGATGAGGGGACTTGCAGCCCCAGGAGCGGATCAAATGGCCGACCTCCGCCTGACTGCGACAGCAGAGGACTTTGGCTATGAACTCCGCCTATCAGCTACCGGCCCGCTGGTGCCGCAGGGCGACAACGGCTATTCGGTGAAATCGGCGAAGGGACAGGCCAGCTACTACTATTCGCAACCGTTCTATGCGGTGACCGGCTCGCTTTCGCTACCGACCGGAAACGTAGAGGTGACGGGGAAGGCTTGGCTTGACCGCGAGTGGTCGTCACAGCCGCTCGCGGAAGACCAGACCGGTTGGGACTGGTTCTCGCTGCACCTCGATACAGGGGAGAAGCTCATGGGCTTCCGTCTCAGAGATGAAGGAGAGGGATTCACCTCCGCCACCTGGATCGCCGCCGACGGGCGACCGGAACCTCTACCCGCGGCAGCTCTGAAGATCGCTCCCGTGCGAACCGCCAAAGTCGCAGGGCGTCAAATCCCTGTTTCCTGGAACGTCCAGATTCCAAGTCGCGGCTTTGACGTCACAACCCAGCCTCTGAACGACCAATCATGGATGTCAACGTCCATACCGTATTGGGAAGGCCCGATCGCCTTCGAGGGCAGTGTCAGTGGGAAGGGCTATCTGGAGATGACCGGGTACTAGCCTGAAGCGCTGAGTAGCGGGAAGGCGGCAGCGGGAACAGTTGCCGGATGCGCCGATCTCGACGGCCTTCAGCCAGACATCGTGCCCGACCTTAGCCTCCCGATAGGGGTTCTCCGTCAGCCATTCCTCGCCTATTTCCGGCAACGCGTCGGTGTTGCCGGCTGGGGCGCGACGTCGCCATGCGCGACGACTAGGTCCGCATCCGGCTGGTCAGCGGGCATAGTCCGACCTCCCGAGAGCTTTTAGGATGAACCGGATCTGCTCACGCAGGCCCGCTTCGGTGTCTTCGCCGTGTCGAAGGCAGTGCTCGATCAGAATCGGATGGAAGAACGGCATGAACGCGGTCTTGACTGCGCGCGCCGCTTCGGCAGGATCTTCGACCTCGAACTCGCCCGTTTCAATGCCCTCGCGGATGATTGCCTCGAAGACCGTCACCATCTGCTCAGTATGCGCCTTGATGACCGGCCGGTTCTCCCGCATGGCCGCTACAATCAGGTCATGCATGCGCCTGTCGTCGAGCAGTTTCGTCTTGTTGTGGTGGTGAACGGCGGTCAGGAGCTCCTCGAGTTTCTCCGAGGGCGGCGCGCTCCTGCGTGCGATCGTAAAGGCGACTTCAGCGGTACCGTTCAAGACCCGCCTGCAGATGGCCTCCTTGATTGCCTCCCTCGAGGGAAAGAAACGGTAGACGCTCGCGCGGCTCATGCCGAGTTCGGAGGCAATATCGGCCACCGAAGTCTTAGCGTAGCCGATGCGGCGAAAGTGCTCCTCCGCCACTTCCAGGATGCGCGCGCGTACCTCGTCGGAATCAATCCCCGGTCGGACCAGAAGATTCATGGTTTTCTCCAGAACCGGTGAATCGGATCTACCGGGCTCACCGTGAACGATCATCTGTAGCGGCAAGATCGTGCAACCGACCTTGCGTGTGTCAAGGCATGGTCAACGCGCGAGACCTTGCACCGTGTCCGCCCGACGACCCAGCTCTACTCGGCCGCCATTGCTAGGCGTACTCCCAGTTCCTCTGTCGGGTCCTCATGGATCTCATCGGCAGTCGGCTTGATCCTGAACCACGCGGCATAGAGCGCGGGAAGGAAGAGCAGGATCATCACTGTACCCACCGCCGTGCCGCCAATCAGCGTATAGGCCATCGATCCCCAGAAGACGGAGTGCGTGAGCGGGATGAAGGCCAGCACGGCGGCAAGTGCGGTCAGGATCACAGGCCGCGTTCGCTGCACCGTGGCCTCGATGACGGCGTGATAGTCGTCGAGGCCGGCAGCGCGGTTTTCCTTGATCTGTTCGGTCAGGATCAAGGTGTTGCGCATCAGGATTCCCGCCAGTCCTATCAGTCCGAGAATGGCATTGAAGCCGAAGGGCTGATTGAAGAGGAGCAACACCGGAACCGCCCCGGCAAGACCGAGTGGCGCAGTCAACATGACCATGGTCATCGTTGACAGGCTGCGGACCTGGAGGATGATGACGATCAGCATGGCGGCAATCATGGCCGGGAAGATTTTGACCAGCGCCACATTGGCCTTGAGCGATTCCTCGATGTTTCCACCCATTTCGATGCGATATCCGACGGGAAGCGAGGCTATCAGCGGCTGAAGTGCCGTCATGATCTGCTGTGAGACCTCCGGGGGCTGCGTCGCCTCGTTGATGTCCGACCGGATCGTGATGACCGGCGTTCGATCGCGACGTTTCAGGATCGGCTCCTCGAACCGGATTTCGGAATGGCCTATCTGATCGAGCGGAACCTGACGGCCGTCCCTGCTCATCAGCGAAAAGTCGGCGAGCCTCGCCGGATCGAGGCGGCTCTCGCCAGCACTGCGTGCGACGACGGGCACGTTGCGGATGTTCTCGCGAACCTGCGTCACCGGAATGCCACTCAGCAGCAACTGCATCTGCTGGGCTGCCTCAGCCGGCGAAAGGCCAATCAGATTGAGCCGGTCCTGGTCGGGGACAAAGCGAAGCACAGGCGTACGGTTACCCCAGTCGCGGTTGGCCTGACGGACGTCCGGTACGCCTTTCATGATGTCGAGGGCTTTCTCGGAGATCTGGTACAATTGCGCAGGATCCGGCCCCATGATGCGAAACTCGACCGGGAACGGGGTATACGGACCGAACACCAGCTGCGTGACGCGAACGTAGGCTTCGGGAACCAGTCCGTCTGAAACGGCAGCCCGAAGGCGCTGCTTCAAAGCCTCGCGCGCGTGAGAGTCAGGGGTGAGCACAACGATCTTGGCGAAAGCGGGATCCGGCAATTCCGGCGCCATCGCAAAGAAGAAGCGGGGAGCACCCTGACCGACGTAGCTGGTGACGATGTTGGCCTCGGGCTGGTTTTGCAGCCAGCTTTCAACCTTCTCGACAGCAGCCTTCGTCGTCTCGATACTCGTACCCTCCGGCATGCGGACTTCGACCAGCACTTCGGGACGATCCGACGTCGGGAAGAACTGCTGTTTCACCCCTCCCATGCCAACGACCGAAAGAGCCATGACGACGCCGACGACCGCGCATGTGATGAACTTGTGGCGCACGGCGAACTTGATGAGACTCCGCAGACGCCGGTAATTCGGTGTGTCGTAGATGGCGTGGTGCCCACCTTCGACTGGCTTGATCGCCGGCAGCATCTTGACGCCGAGGTAGGGCGTGAAGATGACTGCGACGAACCAGGAAACGATTAGCGCAAAACCCACGACCCAGAAGATATTGCCGGCGTACTCACCGGCGGTTGATCTGGCGAATCCAACCGGCATCAGTCCGATGATGGTCACGAGTGTACCGGACAGCATCGGCGCTGCCGTATGGCTCCAGGCATAGGCGGCCGCCTTGATGCGATCCATGCCCTCCTCCATCTTCACCACCATCACCTCGATGGCGATGATGGCGTCGTCGACGAGAAGGCCGAGCGCCAGAATGAGGGCGCCAAGGGTGATGCGATCGAAGAACCGGCCGGTTTCCAACATGATGAGGAACACGACGGCAAGCGTCAGCGGAACGGCCAGCGCCACGACGATCCCGACACGCCAACCGAGGCTGAGCAGGCTCACGAGCAACACAACCCCGAGCGCCATGGCGAATTTCAGCATGAACTCGCCGACCGCAGCGTCGATGTTGACGGCCTGGTCGCTGACCTTGGCGAGTGTCATACCGAGCGGCAGCGTCCGTGCGATCGCGGCAGATCTTTCTTCGAGCGCCTTTCCGAGTTCCAGCCCGTTCCAACCCTGCTGCATCACCGCGCCCAGCATGATGGCGGGCTCGCCTTCATGGCGGATGATGTAGGTCGCGGGGTCTTGATAGCCGCGCCGCACCTCCGCGAAATCAGAGAGTTTCAACGTGCGTCCGGCAGCGACGATCGGCGTGTCGGCAATTGCCTGCACACTGTTGTAGGCGCCATCGAACCGGATAAAGACCTGCGGCCCGCGCGTATCGATCGACCCTGCCGGTGTGACGGTGTTTTGCCGCTGCAAAGCGGCGGCGATGTCCTGTGACGATAGTCCGAGAGTGGCGAGCTTGGCATACGAGAACTCGACAAAGATCTGTTCCGGCCGCTCCCCCAGGATGTTGATCTTTTTGACGCCCGGCACGTGCAGAAGATCCTGGCGGATCACCTCTGCCTGCCGCACAAGCTCGCGCATGGGCATACCCTTGGCCTTCAGCGCATAAAGGGCGAAGCTCAC
Source organism: Sinorhizobium garamanticum (assembly GCF_029892065.1). NCBI lineage: Bacteria > Pseudomonadati > Pseudomonadota > Alphaproteobacteria > Hyphomicrobiales > Rhizobiaceae > Sinorhizobium > Sinorhizobium garamanticum. Next base: position 238,580 of record NZ_CP120374.1, read on the forward strand.
GTCCGAATATTCGTCGTTGACGAAGGGACCTAAGACGCCGGAAGGCAGGTTGCGGGCTTCATCCCCGAGCTTCTTTCGCGCCTGATAGAACTCCTCTTCGACAGCCGTGGCCGGCGTGCTGTCCTTCAGCGTGACCGTCAGAAAGGCGTAGCCCGGCCTTGTCGTTGTCTCGACGCGATCGTACCAGGTCAGTTCCTGGATGCGCTTTTCGAGCGGCTCAGCGACGAGATCCTGCATCTCGCGCGCGGTAGCGCCTGGCCATACGGTAGTGACCGTCAGGGTCTTGATGGTGAAGGAGGGGTCCTCGGCACGCCCGAGCTTGACGAAGGCATAGGCGCCTGCGGCAGCCAGCAGAACGATGAAGAACAGGGTGACGGCTCGCTCGCGAACCGCGAGCGCGGAAAGATTGAAGCTCATCGGTTGGACACCTCTGCCTGAAGCTCGGTCCTGACGGGCGCGCCATCTTTGAGGAGATGCGCCCCGAGGGCGACGACCTGCTCTCCGAGCTCGATCCCGGTGACAGACGCTGTTTCTTCACCGAGCCGTTTGATCTCGATCGGAACAAAGCGCGCGGTGGAAGAAGCTTGGTCAACAACCCAAACCCCGGTGCGGCTGCCGTCATTCAACACGGCGCCGACCGGCACCGCGACCTCCGACTGTCCTGCTCCGTTGAGGATTCTGATTGTTACCGTCGAACCGAGCGGCGCCGAGGCCGCCTCGCCGTCGAGCACGTAACGCGCTTCATAGGTACGGGTTTGGGAATCGGCAGCATCCGAGATTTGTCGCAGGCGCGCTTTTCCGCGCCGCCCGTCACTTCCATAGACACTTGCTTCGGCTTCCGACCCGATCGCGGGACGAACGGTTTCGGGAAGCGCGACCAGGGCCTCGCGCGGGCCTGCATGCGCGAGTTGAACCACCGTCTGCCCCGCTGCGACGACCTGTCCTGGTTCGCCGAGCGTCGCAACCACCGTTCCGTCCGCATCGGCCACCAGGACCGAGTAGGTCGCTTCGTTTTCTGCGACCTTGGCTTCCGCTTCCGCGGCGGCAAGCTGCGCCTCAGCCGTATCTAACGCCGCCTTGGCCTGCTCGTAACGTTGGGGAGTAGCGGCGACCCCGCCTTTGACAAGAGCGGCATAGCGCCTCTCGTCCGCGCTTGCCTGAACGAGGACCGCGCGGGCCGCGGCAACCGCATTGCGCTTGGCAGTCAGCGCAAGACGCAAATCGGTTTCGTCGATGCGCATCAGAGCTTGACCCGCCTTGACCTGCTGACCGACGTCGACCAGTCGCTCAACGATCTTGCCAGGTACGCGAAAGCCAAGGTTGCTCTGCACCCGGGCGGCGATTGTACCTGTGAAGGCGCGATCAGCTCTTTCCGGTCTTGTGGCTTCCACCAATTTCACAAGCGGCGACGCGAGGCGGGGATCGGCGGCCTCCGCGTCCCCTGCTGGCGGTTCGAAAACGAACGCATACGCGGCGCCCCCGGCTGCAGCCACAAGGCCAATGGATGTGAGAAGAAATTTGCGGTTCATGTCGGATGACCCTTGTTGACGGGCGCTGCCTCTATTAGATTGCGATCTAAATCTAACTGTGATATAGATGTCAAGTGAAATCTAATTGGAGTCGATCATGAGAGTTAGTCGAGCACAGGCCGAGGCTAATCGCGAAGCGGTCATCAACGCGGCAAGCCGGCTTTTTCGAGAGCACGGCTTTGATGGCATCGGGCTCAAAGATCTGATGAAGGGGGCCGGTCTTACCCAGGGTGGATTCTACAAGCAGTTCGAATCCAAGGACGATCTTGCGGCACAGGCATCGAGGCGAGCGATGGAGCACGCTACGCGCCGATGGTCGGCTGTTGCTGCCGCAAGCCCTGACCCCCTCGAGGCCGTTATTGAGCTCTACCTGTCGATGGGGCATCGCGAAGAGAAGAGCGACGGTTGCCCGTTGGTGGCGCTTGGTGCTGATGCGGCGCGTCAAACCGAGGAGGTGAGAGCCCCGTTCCAGGATGGCATCCAAGCTCATCTTCAGATGCTCAGCGAATTGATGCCCGAGCCGGAAAGTCCAAAAGCCTATGGCAAGGCCATGGCGATGCTGTCGCTGATGGTGGGTGCCGTGACGATCTCGCGTATCCTGAATGATGAAGCGATGTCGCAGCGCTTTCTCGAGGCAGCCGCCGACGAAGTTCGGCGAATCGCCGCCTCCGCAAGAAACACATGAGATGTCCACTTCCTGCCAATGGCGTCATTGCCTCACACGTTCGCACGCTGCCTTCCCGGGTTCTCGCCCGCTCGGTCATTGGGATACGTGTCGAGATCACCCGGACGACACTATTGCCAAGTGAATAAGCGGCAATCGCCGATCGAGCATCTGCACGGCGTGCAGATGGATGAGACAAAATGACAGTTTGGAGATCACATGCGTCGCATCGTTATTACAGGGATTGGAGCAGTCAGCCCCCTCGGAGCCAACGTGACGACTTCCTGGTCTCGGCTCTTATCTGGGCGTTCGGGCATCCGACGGCTTCCTGACGATGTCGTGGGGGACCTGCCGGCGAAGGTCGGTGGAATGGTTCCCTCTCTGGAAGAAGACCCCGAGGCGGGCTTCGATCCGAATACCGTGTTTGCCCCAAAGGATCAGCGCAAGGTAGACCGCTTTATTCTCTTCGCACTGGCGGCGGCGGAAGAGGCGCTTGCGCAGGCGGGATGGAAGCCGGTCTCGGAAGATGACCAGGCCCGCACCGCGACGATCATCGCTTCGGGCATCGGCGGGTTTCCGGCCATAACTGAGGCGGTGCGAACGGTTGATCAGCGCGGTGTCCGGCGTCTTTCACCGTTCACCGTGCCGTCTTTCCTGGTGAACCTGGCAGCGGGACAGATTTCCATCCGTTACGGCTTCAAAGGGCCCATCGGCGCGCCGGTGACCGCGTGTGCGGCCGGCATTCAGGCGATCGGCGATGCGGCCCGTCTTATCCGCGCCAATGAAGCCGACATCGCGGTGTGCGGCGGAACGGAAGCCTGCATGAATGTCGTCAGTCTCGGTGGTTTTGCCGCGGCACGCTCTCTTTCGACCGGTTTCAATGAAACGCCTGATCGGGCCTCGCGCCCCTTCGACATGTTGCGTGACGGCTTCGTTATGGGCGAAGGCGCCGGCATCCTGGTCATCGAGGCATTGAGCCACGCGCTCGCACGCGGCGCGAAGCCACTCGCCGAGCTCGTCGGCTACGGCACGACAGCGGACGCTCACCATGTCACTTCCGGCCCCGAGGACGGCGACGGTGCGCGCCGCGCGATGGAGATCGCGATTGCCAAGGCCGGAATTTCGCCGCGCGAGATCCGCCACCTCAATGCACACGCGACCTCGACGCCAGTCGGCGACCTGGGGGAAATCGCGGCGATCAAGAGGGTCTTCGGTACAGACTCCGCCATAGCTGTCAGCGGAACGAAGTCGGCGACCGGACACCTGCTCGGAGCTGCCGGCGGGCTCGAAGCCATCTTCACGATCCTGGCGCTTAGGGATCAGATTGCCCCGCCGACCCTCAACTTGAACACTCCAGATCCGGCCGGCGACAGGATTGACTTCGTTGCGAACCGGGCTCGGCCAATGGAGATGGACTACGCGATCTCCAATGGCTTCGGCTTCGGAGGAGTCAACGCCAGCGCGGTGTTCCGACGTTGGACGGACAAGTTGACCGGCGCTGGGGAGCTCCGTGACTGAAGGCTCGCCTCTGACCGCTCCCGTTTTCCCAATCCACTCGAAACGAAATCCAGCACCAAGAAGGAAGTAATTTCCATGAACAAAGCCAATCTTGGCGTCGCCCTGGTCACTGGGGCATCGACCGGCATCGGGCACGCGACGGCCAAAGCCCTGCAGAAGGCGGGTTTTCGCGTCTTCGGAACCAGCCGTCGCGCGGTCCCCGAAAGATCTGACGGTATCACTATGCTGACCTGTGACGTGACCGATGACGCATCCGTGGCGAAACTGGTGGAGGAGGTGCTAGCCGAGACAGGGCGCATCGACCTGCTCGTCAATAATGCCGGCATTGGGCTGCTCGGCGGCGCAGAGGAGTCCTCGACTGCCCAGGCTCAGGCACTGTTCGACGTGAACGTCTTCGGCGTTCTTCGCGTGACCAACGCGGTGTTGCCAACAATGCGGAGCCAAGGCAAGGGCAGGATCATCAATATAAGTTCCATCCTCGGGCTGATCCCGTCCCCCTACAATGCTCTCTATGCATCGACCAAGCATGCCGTCGAAGGCTACTCCGAATCGCTCGATCACGAACTGCGCACGTTCGGAATTCGGGTGGCGCTCGTCGAGCCCGGCTTTACCCGCACGGCGTTCGAGGAGAACATAACCAAGCCCGATCGTTCCCTTGCCGTCTATGATGCGGTGCGCGCCGACATGGAAGTGCATTTGCGGAAGAGCGTCGAAAGAGGCGACGACCCCGAGGTTGTGGCAGAGACGGTTGTCAAAGCGGCAACGGCCAAGGCGCCGAGAAGACGTTACACCGCGGGAAAACTGACCGGCCAAGTTCGCTTGCTGCGCCGTTTCGTCCCCGAATCCGCATTCGACAAGAGCTTGCGCAAACAGGCCGGGCTCCCGGTCTGACGTCGACAACATGCGTTTCGCGCGAGGCAGGGCAATTTTGATCGATTACGCGAAACCGTTGGTGCGTTCCGTGGCGGCGCGATCGCCGAGGTCGATGGCGGCAAACCCGAAAGCGTTTGGGTCAGTGAGCAGATTTGTCGGCCGGTCGTACGATACGCCTTACACGCTGCTGACCGTGGACACCTCCGCCGATCCGGCGAAAGAGCAGCGCGCCTGGCAGATCTTCCGCGAGCATGGTATCGGCGGGGTATTCTACGTGACCATGTTTCATCGCCATGTCCCGCCCGGTACAGAGTTTCCGAACACTCCGACAGTGCTGGTGAATTGCAGCGCCCCCGAGCGCGCTCTGCCCTCTGTCGTGCAGGACGACTATCAGGGCGGGCTGGACGTTGTCCGCCATCTTGTCCAACAGGCCTCACTGAAATAGCCAACACTTGGTATTGGTCAGGCAACAGCGGCAAGAGGTCAATTTTCCCCGTATTGATTCACGTCTCCAAAGAAAAGAGAGGCCGGCACGAAGACCGGCCCAAGTTGCTCGGGACGAGACCTATCTGTCCCACAGCCCATGTTCGGGCCAGCGCCGGACAAGCCGGTCCTTGACCGACGGCAGAGTCTTGGCGGCAGTTGGCTTGAGCGCATACCAGTAGGCGACCGAGGAATAGTCGTTCGATTGATCGTTGGCGTGGCCGTGCTCGAAGGTGACCCGGATGGACTTCGAAAAGTGCACCGGGTCCTCGATGTGGAAGCGGTAGAGCGACCACTTGCCAAAATGCTCCTGTACGTCCGCGCCGAGTGAAATGCCGTGATAGGGCGTCGAGTGCTGTCCCGCCGGGAACCCCCAGGAGCAACCGAAATAGTCCTCAGTGCCGGTGCCATGCAGTGACGGCGGCCATGTTTCTCCGTCGATGAAGATCATGTCATCGCCTTCGCCAGGCCATGTGTATTCTTGGTTGGAGGCATTGAAGTTGTCGATGTTGAGTATGCAGCCGACGTAGTGGCCTTCGCCCTCGATATCGAGAGCGACATAGTTGTCTTCGCCCGTGATATTCTCTCCACCGAGATCCCATGGTGCCGGGTTGGCGTAGGGCTGCACGGTGGGTATAGCGGTCGTCGGGTTCTCCCGGTTCCATGTTGCGTGGAACCGCCCCATATTCGCGGGGAGCCCATCGGCGTAAAGCTCGTAGTCGATATAGTAGAACAGATTCTGGATGGGCTCATCCGCTTCATTGACGATCTGAACCCTGGCTCCACGTTCGAAGGGCATCGGCCAGTAGCTGTTCATCGCCGGAGAGAACGGCCCTTTCGGCCCGCGGCGATCGCCGAAGGTGGTGTTCATCGGCAGAGACCACCAGTGTGCTCCCGTTGCATGACCGACACCGAAGAAGTCGCCGAGTGGCGCGCACACCGACGGCTCCGAACTGTCGTCCCAATACATCTCGAGCACTAGCTTGCGCAGATATTGCGGATCGTAGCAGCGCGTCGTAATCCACATGTGCTTGATGCAGCCGGCTCCATCGATGTCGGCCATCACTTGCGTCTCGCCGGCGGGGACGGTCTTGAAGTCCTTGTTGCCGCCGGTCACGTCATAGCTCGATTGACGCTTCGAGCGGACGCCAGGGCGCACGAGGGGGAGCCCCGCGAGCGGACTCGTGGGGATGAACGGCAATGTCATGTCACAGTCTCCTTGGGTTGTGGCCGTCACCAGATGCTGGTGCGGGTTTCGGGATCGAAGAAATGCAGGTTTGAGGCGTTCAGCGCGACGCGGGCTCGGTCGCCGATCTGAACGGCTGTTTTTGGTGAGAAACGGCCGACTGCCGAGCGCTGCTGACCGATCTCCGCGATGGCGTCGGGATCGCCGGCGTCCACCCAGGGCGCGTCGATCGCGAGATGAACCATCGTCTCAGCACCGAGGCCCTCCACGAGTGTGACAGCCGCCTGGATCTCTGCGCTTGCCGGAGCGATCGAAGCGTCATCCATGTCTTCCGGGCGGATGCCGACGACTACTCTTCGCCCACCGTTCGACCGAAGGCAGGGGCGCGCCGCAAACACCTCATCGGGCAGCCTGATGGTCTGCGAACCTAGTCGCAGCTCTTCTCCCGACAGGGATGCCTCGTAGAGGGTCATCGAGGGCGAGCCGATGAAGGCGGCTACGAAGGCGTTGATGGGCCGGTCATAGAGGTTCTTCGGCGTGTCGATTTGCTGGAGCACGCCGCCCTTCAGGACGGCGACGCGGTCTCCCATGGTCATTGCCTCGATCTGGTCGTGGGTGACGTAGACGGTGGTGACGCCAAGCTCCTTTTGCAGGCGCGAAATCTCCGCCCGCATCTGCACACGGAGTTTGGCATCGAGGTTCGAAAGCGGCTCGTCCATCAAAAAGGCCGCGGGCTTGCGGACGATCGCTCTTCCCATCGCGACGCGCTGCCGCTGGCCGCCGGAGAGCCTGCCGGGCTTCCGGTCGAGATGGGGGGTGAGTTCCAGGATGCGCGCAGCCTCCTCGACGCGGCGGTCGATCTCCGGCTTCGGCAGCTTGGCCATGCGCAGAGGAAAGGCGATGTTTTCCCGGACGGTCTTGTGCGGATAGAGCGCGTAGGACTGGAAGACCATGGCGATATCGCGGTCCTTCGGGTCTACATGGTTCACAAGCCTGTCGCCGATACGCAGTTCCCCGCCCGAAATGCTCTCGAGCCCGGCGATCATCCGGAGTGCCGTGGATTTGCCGCAGCCTGAAGGGCCTACGAAAACCAGGAACTCGCCGTCCTTGATGTCGAATGTCAGGTTGCGGATCGCGTGGAAGCTGTCGCCATAGACCTTGTTGATGTTGCTCAAGCAAATCTCGGCCATTTCTCGTCTCCATTAGCCTTTGACAGCGCCGAAGGTCAGGCCGCCGATAATCTGTTTCTGAAGAATGAGGGTGATGAGGATGACTGGCAGCGAATAGAGCACTGCAGCCGCCGTCATCGGCCCCCAGGCCAGCCCATAGACGGAGTTGTATTCCGCGATGACGATGGGGGCGGTCTTGCCTTTTTCCGAAGTCAGCAGAAGCGCGTAGAGGAACTCGTTCCAACTGGCGATGAACGAGAAGAGGGCGGTGACCGCGATGCCGCTGCGCATCACCGGAAGGATGATCTTCACGAAAGCCTGAAACCGCGTGCAACCGTCCATTCGGGCCGCTTCTTCGAGCTCCTTTGGAAGGCCTTCGAAGAAGGCGGACATCAGCAGCAATGCAAGGGGAACGGCAGTCGATGTGTGGGCGAGCACGAGCCCCAGCGTCGTATCCAGAAGCCCCATCGACTTGAGCAAGGTGAACAGTGGCACGCCGAGCGATACGGCTGGCACCATGCGGGTCACGAGCGCGAACAGCAGGAAGAACGTCGTGAACGACCGGCGATACTGTGTCGCGACGTAGGCGGCGGGCACGGCCAGAACCAGCGACAAGACTGTCGTCAGCACCGCCACCATCAGCGAGTTCGCAAAAGCGGCGGGCAGGCTCGGGGTGGCAAGAACCGTCCTGAAGTTTTCGAGCGTGATGCGGTTCGGGAAGAACGATGGAGGAATCTGCTGCACGTCGGCGGCAGGTTTGAGCGCCGTCATCAGCAGATAGACGTAAGGAACCGCATAGGACAGCACCAGCAGCAAAGCGAAGACGTTGATGACCGTCCGGCCGACGTCACTCTTCTTGCGCTCAATCATTGGCGGGCCTCCAGATCTTCCAGTAGGCGACGACGGCGAGAAGGATCATGACGAGGAGGAAGAGCGTTGCGGAAGCGGATGCGTCGCCGAGGTCACCGTAGCGCACCATCCTCTGGTAGATGTTCATGGAAATGACTTCGGACTGATGGCGCGGGCCGCCCTGTGTCTGGATCCAGATGAGGTCGAACGTCTTGGCGGCGTCGACGCCCCGGACGATCACGACAACCGCGAGGACCGGGCGCATCATCGGCAATGTGACGTGCCAAAACCTCTTCAAGGCACTTGCCCCGTCGATCCGGGCAGCCTCGAGCAGTTCGCGGGGAATATTGGTCAGACCCGCATAGCTGACGAGCGCGACGAATGAGGTCGTCAGCCAGATGTCTGCGAAGGAAACCGCGTAGATGACGACGTCCTCGTCGGAGAGCCAGCGGATGGCGTCGGGATTGTCGACCAGGCCGAGGCTATCCAGTCCGTAGTTGAGGATGCCGATATCGCCGATCAGTAGGAACCTCCAAAGAAGGCCGGCGACGATCGGCGGAACCATGAGCGGCAGGGCGAAAATGGTGCGGTGCCAGCGGGAGCCTTCGGCGATCGCGTTGAACAGCAATGCGGCGCAGAAGCCGAAGACGAACTCGAACAGCAGCGCGAAGCACGTGTACTGCACAGTGCGCAGTGCACTCTCGCGGACGCGCGATGACGTCAGAACCTCGATGTAATTCTGCAGTCCGACCCACGCGCGAACATCCGGTGCGATGAGCTCGACCTTGTAGAAGGAATTGAAGACCAGAAGAGCGACGGGATAGGCGACCAGCAAGCCCAAGAAGATTGCTGCCGGCGCAAGCATAGCGAGGACAAACCGGTTTTCGGTCATCTCCAACTCCGGTATCAGGACATGCTGTGGGCGGCGGGGCGACGAAGGCTAGCCGACCCGCCTACAGCGCCGCGCGTCTTCTCAGACGCGCAAAGGTCGCTGTAGCATTTTGATTTGCTGCATGATTTTTTCCTTAAACCGATTCCGATTTAAGGAATCATGCAGTGGGTGGGTTAGTTCAAGATGTCCTCGATCGTTTCCCTAGCTTCGGAAAGGACCTCACCGATGTCATCTTCGCAAGACAGAGCCTTCTGCACGGCGGGAAGGACCGCCTCGTCGACGATTTCCTGGTAGTGCTCGTGCATCGGACGGCCACGTGTTGCGTCTGCCGCCAAGGTCCTCAGGAGCGGCTCGAAGTGTTCATACCCCGGCTTGCCGGCGTAACTCTGATAGGCAGAGTTCGTCGCCGCTAGACCGAGCGGAGCTTCTATGCCCATCGCATTGTGCTTGACCGCGTAGGCGATAAACTTCTTCGCGGCGTCCTTGTTGGCGGCAGTCGACGGAATGACGTTGTACCAGGTGCCGGGAATGCCGGCGATTCCCGCTTTTCCGGCGATCATCGGAACAACACCGACCTTGCCGTTAACCTTGGAGTCCGCCGGCGTCATCCTGTAGGCATGCGCCCAGAACTTCATCATGGCGGTTTTGCCCTGATAGAAGAGGTTCTGGGCCTCGCCCCAGCCGATCTCGGTGACGTTTTCCGGAACGGATTTGTCCTGGCAGAGCGGAGCGACATAGAACTCGAGCGCCTCCTTGTGAGCGGCGTCGTCGACGATCACATTGTTTTTGGCATCGAGGACCACGCTGGGCGAGCCTGCTTGCAACACATGCGCCATCCATTCTTCGGAATAGGCGCCGATCGTGTCGGTGCCCCAGAAGTCGGTTTTGCCGTCGCCGTCGGTGTCTCGCGTGAAGAACTTGGCAATATCCCGCCATTGCTGCCAATTCGCCGGCGGGGCAAGCTCATAGCCGTATTTGGCCTTGAAGGCGGCCTTTTCGTTCGCGTTCTCGAACAGGTCCTTGCGGTAGAACACGACCTCTGCGTTGGCCCAGGCCGGCACGCCGACATAGTGCCCGCCAAGCTTCGCGTCTGCCAAAAGCGCCGGGGAAAAGTATGCCGCAAACTCGGGCGTGAAAAGATCGTCGAGGCTTTCCAGGTGCGGCGCAAACTTGGCATTCCAGACGACATCGATCGAGGCGACATCGAAATTCGACTGCCCCGAAGCGATCTCGGCCGAGAGTTTGTCGTAGACGCCTTGGTAGGGGACGACGGTGAATTTGACCTCGATGCCTGTCTCTTTGGTGAACTGTGCGGCGACGGCCTTCTGCAGCATTTCGCCACCGCCCTCGACGAGAATGTTCAGAGTCTCGGCCTGCGCGGCGGCGGCTGAAATCACCAATGCGATCGCGCTTGTTGCAAGCAATCTTTTCATTGCGGCTCCTCCCAAAGGCTCGCTTTTTTCCAACCCTGCGGCAGAGGCTAGCGGAAGAATGTCGACGTTGTCAATCGCGATTGACGACGTTGTCATCAAAAATGTCGACGTTGTCACTTGCGCATAACGCACTGTCTTCATATGTTGAGGCCAACTGGGGAGGGATGGCAATCATGGTCAGTATCAAGGACGTCGCTCGACTGGCCGGCGTCTCCGACAAGACGGTTTCGCGCGTGGTCAACAAAGAACCAAATGTCCACGCAGACACACTTCAGAGAGTCGAGGCGGCAATCGCCTCGTTGGGCTACGTTCCGAATATGGCCGCGCGCCTCATTCGCTCGAACCGATCCCGCACGTTCGGCATCATAACCGATTTCATCTCAACAACCCCGTATTCAGGCGACATCGTGCGCGGAATACAGGATTGGGCCAATGCGAATGGTCGCACCGTCTTCTTGGCCAATACCAACGGCAGCCATGAGCGGGAGCGGGAGACATGGAGGACCTTCCAGTCACATCGCATCGAAGGTGTGCTCTTTGTGACGATGTACCATCGCGTCATCGATCCCGAGCCTGATGACGTTCAGATTCCGACCGTATTGGTGAACTGCCGCCCTGGATCGAAGAAGTCCAACGTTTCGATCGAACCGGACGATTTTCAAGGCTCCCGCGACCTGACGCGGCATTTGCTCGGACGGGGACATCGGCGCATCGGCTATATCCGCCTCAACCCCCGTCTGCTCGGAGCAGAGCTCCGATACGAGGCATTCCGCGAGACCGTTCGAGATGCCGGACTGTGCGAAAGGGATATAGATGTCCGGTTGGGAATGGACGGCGAAATCGGCGAGGAGAACAACTATGTCTTCGCCGCTGCGCGGGAGATCCTGACGCAGCCAAAACGGCCGACGGCAATCGTGTGCGGAAACGACGAGATGGCCCTGCAGGTCTATATCGCGGCCCTTGGCCTGGGATTGAACATCCCAAACGATGTCAGCATCGTCGGCTTCGACGATTTCCGGACGGTATCGCATGCGTTGAAGCCCGAACTCACCACCGCCGCCTTGCCCTACTACGACCTGGGCTATTGCGGAGCCGAGCGGCTCGAGCGGCTGCTCGAGGGCGAAGACCTCGAACCAAAACACGCCATGCTGCCTTGTCGCCTCATCGAGCGAGGCTCGGTCGGTGCGGTTTGATCGACCCCGCGGCCTCAGTGCGAACGGCGGATCCGCTGGATCGCCGCGTCTATTGTCCAAGTGAGGTCCCGAAGAGGCTTGTAGTCGCCACGATCTCACAGGCCCCAGTACAATTGCCACCACTCAGATGAGCTGGTCAATGTCCGGAAGCTTGCATCGCCATTTCTTGACAAGCAGAGCCGGATGCTGCTGCGACCATTGGGCGATGTACGCGACGGACTGAAACATGCATTGGGTTACCGAGCCGAGCTCCTGAAGTTGCAAGCTCTCCTCGCGGCACTTTTCGGGCGCCGATGCGAGGCACACAGTCATCACAAGCGTTACCAGCCCCATGATATCCCCTCTTGGATGTAGTTACGCCGATGCTAATGAAAGCAGAAATGAATGGAACCCCAGCCGGATCGCCAAGATTGGGTTTATCTGCTCGAGGGTAGCACACCCATTCGATCGGGAGTGTTACGCATGTCACACTGTTGCCGGGCGTTGGAATAAAACGACAACTATTCGTGAGAACTGTCGGGAGTCCGGTCGGAAAGATACTCAGGGATGTGAGGACGGCGCACTAGCCGCTCGAACACTTTCGCCGTTACAGGGTTTGGGCCGTCGGTTCGAATCCGTTCAAGGCGAGAGATGAACAAGCACTTGGGGCCGAGACAGTCTATCGCGCCAACCAGCCGGGCGTCTGCATGGGTGTGGCAAACGGTCCTCCCAGAGTAGTGTGCGAAGGCTCTGGTGCGCCAGATGTCCACACGCGCATTAGACCGCCTCGAGCCGGCTGAATCGAACCGGGATGAGTGGCCGCGCCTCGAGCTTTCCCGCCGAATCCTTGTCGATGACGGTCAGCACCTGTTCTTCAGATCCCATAGGAAGAACCAGACGGCCCATTGGCTTGAGCTGCTCAAGCAAAGCCGGAGGCGCTTCCTCAGCCGCCGCCGTGACCAGGATCTTGTCGAATGGGGCGTGCTCAGGCCAGCCGCGCGATCCGTCGCCGACACGAACGCCGACATTTGAAATGCCGAGGCCGTGCAGGAGAGCCTCGGCATGGCTTGCAAATTCCTCGATGATTTCGACGCTCCAAACGTGCGCGGCGAGCTCTGCGAGGATTGCGGTTTGGTATCCCAAGCCGGTGCCGATCTCGAGCACTACCTCATGCGGTTGGGGAGCAAGGAGATCGGCCATGAGGGCGACCATGAAGGGCTGCGACACCGTTTTATCGAAGCCGATCGGCAGTGGCATGTCCTGATAGGCAAAGGGCGCAGCCGCAGCGGGCACGAAGAGGTGCCGGGGCACCCTCAGCATCGCTGCCATAACCCGTTCATCGAGCGCCGCCTTGCCCAGCTCTTCGCTTTCAAGGTCAGCATAGATTTCAATCACCTCGACCATGTGCCTGCGCAGAACCGCGAGGTGCTCTTCCTTCATTCGCTTCATGAGGCGGACCTCCTCAGCAGTTGGCCGCCAGATCGGCGTCTCGACATTAAAGGGCCATGGATATGCAATCGCAAGATCAAAACGCGAACAATGGCCCCAGCGATATAGTGGCTGAAGTCGGTACCGCGGCAACAAAACCGACATAGTTCTCTCGCAACTGCCGTCTGGGCCGTTTGTTCCGAGTGCCAGTCGCCACTGCGACCGCGCGGCATGCGCAAGCCGCATAGTAGCCATTCCTTGCATTAGCCGTGCCGAATCCCGATCTGTGAGGTGGGAAGCGGCTTTAGAGCTCCCGGACTCCAATAATCAACCCATTAAAGTGGTAGACGTCCGCCGGCTGACTGGCCGAGCGCGACCAATTCCCACTCGACGAAGAGAGAGATAGCCATGCGGGAATCTGCCAAGACCCTGGATGCGATGACACTCCGCGAGCGTTCGGATTTGATGACGTCAGTCGCCAATGCGCTTGAGGCGACGGCCGAGAAGGCGCAGCAAATCGGCAACGACAGGTTTGCGGCGAACTCGATCAGTCTGGCCAGGATCATAAGCGGCTGCGCTGGCGATGTCGTGACAAGCAACCTGCCTGCGGCTGAGCTTCTCTTGCAGCACGGCATAGCGCTACTTGCGCTGTTTCGAGATGGAAGGCCGCGGTCCACGGTGCACTAGGCCTCGCTCTGCTCCATCGCCAGTTCTGCCTCAAGGCTTTCGGTATCGCGGAAGATCGTGGCAACCGCCAGAACGCGTCCGCCGCGTTTGAAGCGCAGGAGGCAGTCCCTGGCCGCAATGTCGCCCTCGATCTCGATCGCGTCCCATCCCTGGGCATGGCCGACATAGTTAATCGGAATGTCGTAATGCTGGCTCCAGAAGAACGGCACATCCGTGAACTTCTTTCGGCGTCCGAGCATGTTGAGCGCAGCGGCAGCACCCTGCCGCTGCGCCACCACCCAGTGCTCCACCCGGATGTTCTCGCCGCTGTGAGGGTCGGGCCACCGCACGATATCGCCGGCCGCATATATTCCCGGCACGCTGGTCTCAAGATAGGCATCGACCAGGACGCCCCGATCGGTGGCGATACCGGCGCCCTCGGCGAGATCGACCCGCGGCCGCACGCCGATGCCGGCAACGACCATGTCTGCGGCGAGGGCAGTGCCGCTGCTCAGCAGGACCTCGTTCGCGCCGATGCTCGCCGCGGTATCCCCAAGGTGGAAGACGACGCCATTTTCCTCATGCAGGGCGCGGATGAAGTCGCCCATCTGCGGGCCCATCACCCGTTCCATCGGCCGGGCTTCGGGCGCCACTACATGCACCTCAACGCCGCGGGTCCGAAGGGAGGCGGCAACCTCGAGGCCGATGAAGCTGGCGCCGAGCACGACAGCGTGCCGCGCCGCGCCGCTTTGCGCGATGATCCTCCGGCTGTCGGCAAGAGAGCGCAGTGTGTGGACGTGAGGCTCGCCGGCACCGGGTATGGTCAGGCGCACCGGTTCGGCGCCGGTCGCCAGCAGCAATTTGTCGAAGGTGACCCGTGCCCCATCGGCGAGTACGGCCTCGCTGGCACGAACATCGATGCCGGTAACCTTGGTTCCGAGGCGCAGATCGATGCCGTTCTTGGCATAAAAGCCTTCCTTGCGCAGCGGGATCCAGTCTTCAGGAGCCTTGCCCGCGAGATAGTCCTTCGAAAGGTTGGGGCGGTCGACGGGCAGTGCCTCGTCGTCGCTGATCATGACGATGGCACCCTGATATTGTTCACGCCGCAGTCTCTCGGCTGCGGCAAAACCGGCCGCGCCACCGCCGACGATGACGATCCGTTCCGGAGACACCCCGGCATCGCTTTCGCGCGGGGCCGGAGACGGCTTCTTGCGCTTCTCGCCAACGAAAATCCTTTCGCCGCGCTGCTCGACCGACCAGCAAGCGAGCGGCGACAGGGCAGGCGCGCGCAGAGCCTCGCCGGTGCGCAAGTCGAAGCAGGCGTGATGCCAGGGGCAGCGGACGCTGTTATCGGCAACGAGGCCGTCGACCAGCGGTCCGCCATAGTGCGAGCAGGCGGCAGCAATGGCGAAGATCTCTGCTCCGCGGCGCACCAGAAGCACGGGCTCGCCGTCGCGATGGCCGACCAGCTTGCCGCCGTCAGGAAGATCGGCGAGCGCAATGCCGAGGGCAAGATCGGGTCCGGTCGGGTCTGAATGGTTACCTGCCATTTTCTCCTCCCTCAAAGGGCAGCTGCCGGTATCGTCGATTGCGACGCTCGGTTAGCATGTGGCTTCGCTTGAATTCTCCGCTATTCCGGCTTGCAGGCAAATGAATTTGGGCTGCAGTTGAGCGGAATTTTCGTGATGAAGTCAGATGCAGTCGCTCCTCTAGCTCAACACGACCGTATCAGTCGGAAGATTTCCCTCGGAGCATCCGTCGTGATCTGGCGCACTTTCGCCTCCACGAGCGTGCGCAGGATGGCGTCGCTGATTGCAGGGCCGGGATTGACCGTCCAGGCGTCGGTCTCGATCCCGAGGTCCAACAGGCGCTGAACGAGCGGGAAGCCTTGGCTTTCCGCGGCGACAATGGCGTCGAACCGGAGATAGGCAAGGGATACGCCAGTGCTGTGCCGTTCCATGTGGCGCAGGAGCCGCTCCGGATCACGGAGAGCTGGTTGGCGGGACACCGCCAACATCGGGTCGTAGCCGAGCCGGGCTCCCGGAATGGCGGCGACGAGACGGCGTGCCTCACCCAGATGATGCGATCCGATGACGATGGCATCCGCCAGCCCGGCGACAGCGGCCGCCGCATCCGCGACCGCCGAATCCGGAAGCGTGTGTCCCTCGAGCAGCTTGAGGTCGAGTTGAAGGTTGGCCGACGGCGCTCTCGGCAGCCTTCGCAACGGAGCCACCAGTTCGGCGAGCGATAGCACCGGCGCATCGGGGTCGGGAGCGCCGTCGGCATCGCGGTGGAAAAGCCCTCCCATCGATGCGATCGGCATGCGCGGAGCGCGGCCGCTCCCGGTCGTCGAAGGGCCGAGCGTCGGATCGTGGAGGACGGCCAAGCGGCCATCGGCGGTGGCGAGTATGTCGATCTCGAGGCTCGCGCCGAGCCGCCAGCCGAGGGCGAGATTGGAACGCTTGAAGGGCGCCTCGGCGAACTGGGTGCGCAGCTTGTGCCACTTGAGTCGGATAGGCCCATACGGTCCCTCGACTGCCATCGGCGTGGTCGATGTCCGGTTACTCACATCAAAGGCTGTCACCGCGTGTCCTCTCCGCTTCGGGTGGCTGTCGCTCGCTTCTGTCAAAGGGGTGCACGGACACGCGCGCCGGCGATGAGTTTCTGTCGCGCCGTCTCGAAGACGAGCGAATTCTCGGGCTCGAAACCGATCCTTACCTCTTCGCCTGTCGAGTGCCCGGCCGAGGAACCCTGTTCGAGCACGCGAACGACGCCCATGCCGGTTTCGACGACATAGAGGATCTCGCGGCCCATCGGCTCTATCTGCGCGATGCGTCCGGCAAAGCCGGTATTGCCAAATCTGAGGTGCTCCGGCCTTAGCCCGACAGTGACCGATCCCGACGCGCCTTCAACCGGAAATCTGACGCCATTTACAGTTACCGTACCGCCTTCGGCTTTGCCGGCAATAAGGTTGATGGGCGGTGAGCCGATGAAGCCGGCGACGAACAGGCTCGATGGCTTGAGATAGAGGTCGTCCGGCGTCCCGACCTGCTCGATCTGGCCGGCGCGCATGCAGATGATACGGTCGGCCATCGTCGTCGCCTCGATCTGATCATGCGTGACGAGGACGGTCGTGACACCGAGTTGCGCGTGCAGTGATTTGATCTCGGTCCGCATCGAAAGGCGAAGCGAAGCGTCGAGGTTGGAGAGCGGCTCGTCGAGGAGCAGCAGCTTGGGCTCCTTCACCAAGGCGCGTGCAAGGGCGACGCGCTGCTGCTGGCCGCCGGAAAGCTCGCTGGGGCGACGGTCCAACAGTTCCGCGACCCGGACAAGGTCCGCGGCCGCCTTCACCCGGGCGAGGGCTTCGTCGCGCGGGGTTTTCTTGAAGCGCAGTGGAAATAGAATGTTGTCGCGTACACTCATGTGCGGGTAGAGCGCGTAGGATTGAAAGACGATGCCGACATTGCGGTCACGTGCCTCTACCTCGTTAACGACATGGCCGTCGAAGAGGAGCTCGCCGCCGCTTGGAAGATAGATGCCGGCGAGCATGAACAGGCTCGTCGACTTGCCGCAGCCGGAAGGGCCGAGAAGCGCGACGAACTCGCCGTCCTCTATGACGAGGTTCATGTCAGGGATCACCTCGACGTCGCCGAAGCGTTTCACCACGTTACGAAATTCGATCTTCGCCATCGTCGTCAGCCCTTCACGCCGCCGATCGACATTTGCATGAGATAGCGCTGCGCGGCCATGTAAAGGATCAGACTCGGGACAAGGTAGAAGACGCCGACCGCAGAGACGACGCCATAGTCGACGCCCATGACATCATCGCGCACCCAGTACATGTAAAGGCTCATCGTCCAATTGCTGTTCCGGATCAGGAACGTGAACACGAAGATGTACTCTTCCCAGCCGCGGATGAAGGTAAAGACTGCGATGGCAAGGATACCGTTCCTCACCTGTGGCAGCACCACACTCACGAATGCCTGCCGCCGCGACGCGCCGTCGGTCAGCGCGCTCATCTCGATGTCCCACGGCACGGCATCGAAGAAGCCCTTCATGATGAAAATCGCAAATGGCAGCTCGAAGGCGACAAGCACAATTATGACGCCGGAAAGCGTGTCGAGGAGCCCGATCCAGTAAAGCATCAGGAACATCGGCACGATCAGTGTCAGCACGGGGAAGGCGTGGAGCACCAGGAGCGAGCGCAGCATCGAGGAGCGGCCGGGGAACTGGAAGCGCGACAAGTAATAGGCTGCCAGCGACGCGACGGTGACGACGATTGCCGTCTGCGCCCCGGCGATCAGGATCGAGTTGCCGAAGGCATGCCAGACGTTGGGAAACTGGACCGCTCCTTTGACTTCCCCGATCCGCGACCGCACGACCGAGGCGAAGTCTGGCTCCCACAGGAAGATGAAATTGCCGAGGTGCAGGTCGGGGCCGACCAGCAGCGCGAAGGCGACGAGAGCAATCGCGGCGACTGCGGCAAAGCCGATCCACAGCTGGCGCCGGCTTTGCGCGAGCGCGGCCGTGAGCCAGAAGGCGACGACGGCGGGAATGACCACGGCCATCGAGCGCCACAGAACCGCCGTGTCGGCAACGCCGGTCTTGGCCGAGAAGGCGATCGTGACGAGCCAGAAATAGGGGAGGATGATCGGAAGCGATACGGCCATCAGGAAGGCGTATAAGACGACCGCCTTGGTGCGCCGGGCGACACGCGCCCGCGCTGCCAATGCGTCCCAGTCGACCGTCGCCCGCGCGGCCATCTCAATGCACCTCGATGCGCGGGCGCTGCAGCAGGCGCTCCATGTCGAAGAAGCGCCAGCCGATGAGGGCGACGACAACGCCGATGACGATGAGAAAAAGCGCCAGCGCGGCTCCGTATCCGTATTGGCCGCTCTCGAAGGCGCGACGATACACGTAGAGCGCATAGACGGTGGTGTCGTAAAAGGGACCGCCCTTAGTGAGAAGCAGGATGTATTCGAAGCTCACCAGCAGCGAGAGTGTCTGATAGATCGTGACGAAGCTGATCGGCCAACGCAGCGCCGGCAGGGTGATGAAGCGGACCTTGGCAAAGGTTCCGGCACCGTCCACCGCCGCGGCGTGGAACAGGTGCTCGGGGATCCCGCGGATCGCGGCGGTGAAGATAATCATGCCCATCGAAGCGCCGATGAAGCCGTTCGAGATGATGATGAGCGCAATCGGCGCCGAGGTCAGGAGGTCCAGCGGCGCGTCGAGGCCGAACGCCTGCATGAGCACCTGGTTTACGAGGCCGGCTTCCGTTGGGCTCACCGCCCACAGCCAGAGCAGGATGTAAAGAACCGACGGGCTCATCCGCGGTAGCAGCCACACACCCCGGAAGAAGCTGCCGGAAACATTTCTGATCGCGGTGGTGGTGATGGCGAGGATCAGGCCAAAGGTCACGTTGAAGATCGCCAGCGTGCCGAAGACGTAGATGAAGGTCAGCGCGATGACCTGCGACAAACGGCGATCGGTTCTAAAGACCTTCTCGTACTGCTCTGTGGTGAACTCGCTGATGCGTAGAGAACGGCTGAGGTCGGTAAACGACACTGCGATGTCGATGACCACTGGGACGACGAAGAAGAGGACTGTGAGGACGATCGCGGGACCGAGAAAGATCACGAAGTTCGTGCGCCTGCGGGCCGTTGACCCCGCACGGCCGCGTCGCTCGATCGTGAGTTCATCTGCTGTCGTCGTCATCGTTCGTCTCGTACGCCGGACTTTACGACCGTCGACCCGGCGGGCCGGGCCGACGGCTGCGAGACCGATCGGACCTATTTGACGGTCACGTCTTCGAGGGTGGCCGACGCCTCCTCGATGACGAAATCAGCCGCTTGCTCAGCCGAGAGCCGCCCGGATTCTATGCCTTGAATCCCGGCAAAGATGATGCCGTTGAGCTCGCCGAACTGCGAGTTGTTGGGCAGGAACTTGGTGATCTTGAGCAGTTCCGTTGCCCTGGCGAGCGGCCAAGCCTTGGCATAGCGCGGATCTTCGAGTTGCTCGGGTTTGATGCCGAGATGTGTCGTTGTGACCGCGTGATCAGTGTTGAGATCAACCGCTGAAGCGTGGCCAAGCAGGCGGACGGCGAGTTCCGGCTCCTTCGTGTCGGCCGCAATGGCATAAACGATCGGATGGGTCAGACTGACCGGCGCACCGCCCTTCTGGGGTGCCGGCCCGGTGATCCAGCCCCAATCCGCAAAGAAAGCCTTCTCGTCCTGCGGCAGCCCGTAGGTCGGGAACGCGACGCTGCCGAGGTCCCAGATGCCGTACATCCAGAATGCGGCGTTGCCGGTGTAGAATTCCTTGCGCAGCGCATCGAATTCCATCGCCGTGTTGTTGGCCGGGATGACCTTTTCCTTCACCCCGCGCTCGAACCAACCGAAGGCGGCAGCGAGCTTGTCGCGCTCAAGGAGCAGCTTGCCAGTTGCCGGATCGATGAAGTCGTTGCCGTAAGTGTTGAAGACCATGATGTAGTCCGGGCCCTTGTTCGGCCGGTGAAGCACGCCGTATTGTGCTTTTGTCTTGTCGACGACCTGCTTGGCGATCTCCAGCACCTCATCCATCGTCAGGTCGCCCGACAAGGCCCGCTCCGGCATGGCGTCGACGAAGGCAGCGTCGTAGCCGGCCTCGCGCAGGAGCTTCTTGTTGTAGAAGAACATTCTCGCCTCGGCATCCTGCGGAATAGCGTAGGTGCCATCGGGACATTTCGCCGATGACCAGAGCGAAGGGAAGATCGTGCCGAAATGCTGAGGGTATTTCGCGATATAGTCATCGAGCTTGAGAACGAAGCCATCCTCCTGGAAGGCGCAGATCCATTCGTGCGCGGCGATGAATATATCGGGGCCTTCTCCGATGCCGAATACCTTGAGAAGCTGTAGTGCATCGTCGTCGAAACCCTTGGCGGGGCTCTCGCGCACGGCAACCTCGACGCGCTTGGGGGAGCCCTCGGCCTCAAGCTCCTTGTTCAACCGCTCGGCAGCCTTGACCACATTGCCCGGGCGCAGCGGCCCTGATGGATCCTGGCGCGACCAGAGCTCAAGCTTCACGGTTTCTTGCGCCAACAGAGGCGTTGCTGCAAGGAAGGCCGCACTGCCGGCCGCCAATGCCGCACTCAGAAGCGCAGCAGTTCCGATTTTCCAGTGAATCATCTGATTTCCTCCCAGCCGCGACACGCTTGCATCGTGTCGTCATTGATTGTTGCAATGCTGTGCAACACGATTATGAATGCGCTTTGGGGAATGTCCAGCGGAGTCGCACGGGTGTCGGATACCAGAGACAGCAACCAGGGCCGCTTTGTGAGCGCCCACGCAGTCGCTGAGCGTGCCGGTGTGTCCCGGTCGGCGGTTTCGCGGGCCTTCACGCCTGGCGCAAGCATCGCGCCAGCAACGCTGGCGCGGGTGCACGAGGCAGCCGCAGCGCTCGGATATCAGGTCAACGATCTCGCGCGCGGGCTCCTCGCCAATCGGAGCCGGCTGGTCGGACTCGTGACCTCCGACGCCGATACTCCATTCCGGGCCCAGATGATTGCGGCCCTCTCGCACGCCTTGATCGAGCGCGGCAACGTGCCGGCGATCATCAGCATCGGCCCCACTGCGGACGACGTCGCGAATGCAACCCGGCAGTTGCTGCGCTATCGAGCGGAGGCGACCGTCTTTCTCTCGGGTTCGCCGCCGACCAGTCTTGTCGAGCTAACGCGGCGAAATGGACAGCCGCTGATCCTGATCAATCGGGCCGAGACCGGCCTCGACAGCGTCCATTGTGAAGACAGGGACGGAGCGCAGCAAGCCTTCGAGGCCCTGCGCCTCGCGGGAGCCTCCCGTTTCGCCGTGGTCAACAGGGTAAACCCGAGCCCGTGCCTCTCCGCCCGCGAGCACGCCTTCACGCAATTTGCCACGGCGTCCGGGTTCGAGGCGAAGATCGTTCGGGCGGGTCTTGCCGACTATGACGGCGGGCAAGAGGCGGCGCGACAGCTGCTGGCGAGCGGGACGGCGCCTGACGCGGTCTTCTGTGTGAATGATCTCATGGCCTTCGGAACGCTCGACTACTTTCGTGGAGCGGGCTTGCGCGTGCCCGACGACGTTTCAGTCATCGGCTTTGACGATGTGCCCATGGCCGCATGGTCTTCCTACCGTCTGACCACTCTGCGGCAGGATCCCCGGCGAATTGCCCGGGATGTCGTATCGATACTCGACCGGCGGCTCGCCGATCCTGACTCGCCGCCGATTTCGGCCTACGTGCCGGTTGAGCTCATTGTTCGTGAAACAGTCAGAGCGCACGGTCGAGAAGTCGCGCTGTCACGGTAGAGGATCAAATCGAATGGCCTTCAGCTTCCTTGCTCGCGAAATGGGACGTGTCCATGTCTGCGGCCACCGCGGCTACAGCCTCCATTACCCGGAAAATACCTTGCCGGCATTGAAGGCGGCAAAGGCAGCAGGGGCGACCACGGTCGAGGTCGACGTGGTACTGACCGCAGACGGTGAGCCGATCATCCTGCACGACTTGACTGTCGACAGGACGACAAACGGACACGGCTTTGCGGCAGACCTCAGCCTCGAGCAGACCCGCAGATTGGACGCAGGGGCCCGGTTTCATCCCGCTTTCGCCGGAACGCAGATACCGACCGTGGCGGAGGCGCTCGATTGGGCGAGGGCGGACGACATGGGTATTGTGCTCGAGATCAAGGAGGCGGAGCGCCCGGACCTTGCCGTCGATCAGGTGGCAGCCTTGCTGCGATCGACGGGCACCCTCGACCGGGTCATCATCATCGGCTTCGACCATGTGGTGCTTAAGCGTGCGGTCGAGCGCCATCCGGATCTCAGGACCGAAGCCATCACCCACGCTCGCCACGCCGACCTCGTCGGGGTTTTGAAGGCGTGCAGGGCGAACTCGGTTTCGATCGAGCTCGACATGTTCCACCCCGACGATGCGAAGGCATTGCATGAAGCAGGCTTCAGCAACCGCGTACACGTGCCTCGCCCTGCCGTGCTCGCCGAGTATTGGCGTGGGGGACGTGACCCCCTGCCGGAGCTCGTGCAATGGATCGCCGACGGCATCATCGACACGATCTCGGGTGACGACGTACCGTTCATCGCCATGCTCGTCAAACGCGCCGGCCGCGTCGGCTAAAGCCTCTTCGAGGTATCTGAGACATCGCGGCAGGTGAGGGGACCCCTCCTACAGCGCCGCGCGTCTTTTGAGATGCGCAAAGGTCGCTGCAGTAGTGCTCGGGGCCGGTACAATCCAGTTGCGGCCGCGCTATCTTCCGCAAAATGGGTGCCGTCGCCTTTTTGAACGGCCGCCGATCAGGCGGGCGGCGAAATGGAAGCCGCGCGCCTGCGTCTGCTTCTGGTCGAAGCGCTCAAACGACAAGCTGCAATGCAGCTCTGAATGAGGGACAGCGGAAACACGATGAAGGCCGTCTTCGTACTCTTTGACTCGCTCAACCGCCACGTGCTCGCCCCATACGGGGGACAGCGGGTACCGACGCCTAATTTTTCCCGACTGGCCGAGCGCACCGCAACGTTCGAGCGCCACTATGTCGGCAGCCTGCCCTGCATGCCGGCGCGTCGCGACCTGCAGACCGGGCGCCTCAGCTTTCTCCACAGGAGCTGGGGGCCGCTTGAGCCGTTCGACAATTCCTTTCCCGAGCTTTTGCGCAAGGCCGGCTCATACAGCCACCTCGTCACCGACCACTTCCACTATTTCGAGGACGGTGGCGCCACTTATCACACCCGGTACGACAGCTACGAGTTCATTCGCGGGCAGGAGGGCGACCCCTGGAAAGCGATGGTGCAGCCACCCTGGGAGCGCCTGCGCCAGATGTATCATGAGCGGCAATTCAGCCAGTCGGCACGCGACAAGTTTCGCCGCAACATCGTCAACCGCGAGTTCATCAAGGACGAGAGCGAGTTCCCGTCGGTGCGCTGCTTCGCCGCCGGACTGGAGTTCCTCGAGCGGAACCGGACCGCGGACAATTGGCTTCTTCAGATCGAGACGTTCGACCCGCATGAACCCTTTACCGCGCCGGAGCGGTTTCGCGAGGCATTCACGACGGGTTGGAACGGTCCGGTTCGAGACTGGCCGCGCTACGGCCGCGTCGACGAGCTTCCCGAAGAGTGCGAGGAACTGCGCGCCAACTACTACGCCCTCGTTGCGCTTTGCGATTTCCTCATCGGGCAGCTTCTCGATTATTTCGATCAGCACGACCTTTGGAGCGACACCGCACTTGTTGTCACCACCGATCACGGCTTTCTTCTCGGCGAGCACGATTTCTGGGCGAAGAACCGGATGAACATGTACGAGGAGATCGTGCACATCCCGCTCTTCCTCTACGAGCCGTGCCGGCCGGGCAGCGCCGGCGTCCGCCGGTCGGCTCTGACCCAGACCATCGATCTCGCGCCGACCTTCCTCGATCTGTTCAACACGCCGGCCGTTGCCGAGATGGAGGGGCATTCGCTCCTGCCGCTGCTCGACGCCGATCGCTCGCTGCGGGCGGGCGCACTGTTCGGCTATTTCGGCGGTGCGATTAATGTGACGGACGGACGCTACACCTATCATCGCTTCCCGCCCGATCCTCGCTCCCAGGAGCTTTATCAATACACGCTGATGCCGACGCACATCTGGGAGCCGTTCACGCCGGAGGAACTGGCCGGAGCCACGCTCGCACAACCGTTGCCGTTCACGAAGGGAGCGCCGGTCCTCAAGATACCGGTGATCGAGCGGTCGCCGATGTTCGACAACTACGGTCCCGGCGCGCTCCTTGAGAGTGAAACCCGGCTCTTCGATCTGGCTGATGATCCAGGACAGAATACGCCGCTTGTCTCCCCGGAGATCGAGGAGGCAATGACCCGTCTCATGCAGGATCTGATGCGCGGCAATAATGCTCCGCCAGAAGCCTACGCGCGTGTTGGGATCGAGGCTGAGTAATGCAACCCCGCTAGTTAGATCTGCCGTTTGTCCATCGATTGACCAATTCGGCGTCGTCAGAGCGACGATCATGTTTCGTACTTCGACGGTCGCACGATGCATCAGAGCGGACTTCGCGCGGCGAGTGGTGGCGCCTCGCGTAGTTGGAGGCCGACGGTCGGCCGCGCGCCTTGTGCCGGATCGCCGCGGCGCCATGCTGCTCGAAGACATCGAGCACCGGCGCACCTGGCGCGTGCTTAGCGCGAGACGTGGGCTGCAGACACGATCGTCGACGACCGCCGACAAAATCTCGATCCGCTGCAGATCGCGCTCGCTCATCGCAATCAGTCCCATCCGCAATCTCCGGCGTCATTGAAAACGCGGGGAGCGTGACATTCTTACTTTGCAGGATCAGGACACTCTAACTTTGCGGTGGAGAATCTAATCCAAGTGCAACAATGACGAGTGGAGGGTAGGGGATTACCCGCAATCGCGCAAATGGGCCATGAAGACCTCGGCGGGCGTGCGGTAACCAAGGCACTTCCTGGGCAGTGAATTGAGATGGTGGGCGAGGGCGACCAGTTGCGGCTGGCTGACGGCGGACAGGTCCGTATCGCTCGGCACAAAGCGACGGATGCGCTTGTTGGTGTTCTCGACCGCGCCTTTCTGCCACGGTGAATTCGGATCGCAAAACCAGCTCCTGGCGCCGAGTCCATCTTCCAAAGCCTTGAAACCGCGAAACTCGGTACCACGGTCGAAGGTGAAGCTCTGCCGGGCAAAGGCGGGTAGCGGTGAGAAGGCATCGATGATCTTGTCGATGAGCGGACGAGAGTGACGGCTGCCATTCTTGATCATCACCGTGTAGCGGCTCTTGCGCTCGACCAGCGAGGTGACATTGGCTTCACCAAGGTCGCGCCGGAAGATCAGGAGATCACCCTCCCAGTGGCCGAACTGAGAGCGATCGGCAATGAAATCAGGGCGTTGGCTGATCCTGCAGTCCAACGGGATCGAGCCGTCACGGGGTTTGCGGGAGCGGCGTGGGCGGCGCTTACGACGGCCTTCCGGCAGATGCTGATAGAGCTCCAGCGCATAATCTTCCTTGCTATAGATGAAGCGATAGATCGTCTCGGTGCAGACGCGGACGGCGCTCACACCATCGGCAAGCAGACGGCCGGCGATCTGCTCCGGCGACCAAAGTGCCTTCAGCTGCTCGATGACCAGTTCGCGTAATTGCGCGTGGCGGCTGAGCTTGCGCAGCCGTCGCCGACGCTCCTTCGAGATGTCGTTGGCGATACCGCTGTAATAGCCGCTGTATTCCGGAAACTCGGCATCATGAAAGGTATTGCGCTTCAGTTCACGATAGATCGTCGATCGATGCCGACCGAGTTGGCGGGCGATCTCAGCAATCGGCACCTTGCGTTCGAGAAGCTGATGCACGCGTCGGCGATCGGGAAGGGTGAGCTGCAAATAGCACTGCGACATCCAAAAATCTCCAGGGCGAAGCCTTTGTTTTTATTGGCATGTCGCACTTGGAAATAGAATGTACCCGGCTACATACAATTATCGCATAAGCTTAATTATGGAACTCAACCACACAGCCTCGAATTCACCGAATCCTGCGAAATCAACGCTTTGGAGCCGCATGCTAACGTCGGATGTTACGCTTCTTCAGCGGACGGCATTGTGACGTCGAACTCGAGACGCATCATATCGTAGGCCGGCCCGACGTGATCCGGCGTTTCGTTCTGCAGCGTTTCATAGTCCAACGGCACGTGCATGTGCGTCAGCACGGCACGCTTTGGCTGAAGCCTTGCGATCCAGCCGAGCGACTGCACCAACGACAGATGGCTTGCCGATTTGGCGACCCTGGTTCGCTGCATTACCCTGGCAACCTCCCTCCATAGGCCCTTGTGGCGACTTGCGTTGTTGCCTCTCCCAGGAGCTCGTTCGCAATTGTCTTAATCAGGTTCGCTCGTATCCAAGCCTTTCGCTGTTTGGCCCATTAAACATGAGAAAAATACTCCTGTTTATAGGGCACGCGAGGCGGCGGCAATCACTGGTGCTCGGCACTGCGGAGCAAGGAACCTAACGACCATGACAGTTATGCAGGCTTCTTCACGGGTCCGCGAGGAGAAGGCAGCGCAAGGCGCTGGAAGGCTCTATGCGGTTTTGGGCGGGCTCTACCTCGCCCAGGGGATCCCGACTTATCTCCTGCTCGTGGCCTTACCGCCTCTTATGCGCGAGAGCGGCGCATCGCGTACCGCGATCGGCCTGTTCTCGCTGCTGATGCTGCCGCTCGTGTTGAAATTCGCCGTCGCGCCTCTCGTCGATCGCTGGGCGCCTTGGCCGAGGCTCGGCCACCGGCGCGGCTGGGTGGTCTCGACGCAGCTTCTCGTCAGTGCCGGCATTGCGTCGATGGCCCTGGTCGAGCCCAGCCAGGCCGGCGTGCTCTTCGCGGTCGGCATCTGCATCACGCTTTTGTCCTCGGTTCAGGACATCGCCACCGACGGTTATGCGGTGCGGCACCTCAGCGGCGGGACGCGGCCGATCGGCAATGCGGTGCAGGCAGGCTCCGTCGCGCTCGGCGTCATCATCGGCGGCACGCTGACGCTGGTCCTCTTCCACAAGATCGGTTGGCGGCCGACGATCCTGCTGGTCGCAGGCCTGTCGCTGCTGCCACTGATCGCGGCGATTTGGATGCACGACAAGGTCAAGCCCGGCGCGGATGCACCTCCACGCACTCGACCAAGCCTTCTTGTCTTTTTCCGGCGGCCGAACGCCTGGATCATTCTCGCCTTCGCCCTCACCTACAGGGCGAGCGAAGGCCTCGTGCGTGGCATGGAAGGCCCCTTTCTCGTCGACAGCAAGGTGCCGATCGACTGGATCGGCTACCTTTCCGGAGGTGCGGCCGCGACGGCAGGGCTTCTCGGTGCAGCGATCGCTGCGCTGATCATCCGCAAGGCGGGATTGACCGCGACGCTCATCCTGCTCGGCGGACTTCGTAGCCTTTGCTTCCTCGCCTTCGCGTTGAATGCATTCGGCGTGTGGCCGGGTGTGGCCATCGCCATGTCGGCGTCCGCCTTCCAGACCCTGATCCGCTACATGGAACTGGTCGCGATCTATTCCTTCTTCATGGCGTCCTCTTCCGACGATCAGCCCGGTACGGATTTCACAATCCTCAGCTGCGCCGAACTGGTCGTCTACCTGCTTGGCACGGCGATCGCAGGCTACATTGCCGACCAGTTCGGCTACGCAGCGCTCTTTTCCTCGGCGACCGCTATTTCGGTCCTCGGCATCGGCGCGTCGGTCTGGATGCTGGAAAGGATCAAGGCATGTCCCAAGCCTATACCGGCAGGCGTCTGACCCCTGCCGCAGGCTTCACCGGAATTATTTGACCGGCAAATCTCGAACGGAGTTGATCATCATGGATGCTTCCGCACGCGCCAGCAATGCCTTCTATCTCGACCGGCAGGCGAGACGAGAGTCGAATGCCCGCAGCTATCCGCGTCGCTTTCCCATTGCGCTGAAATCGGCCTTCGGCTCTACGGTCACCGATGTCGATGGCAGAACCTATCTCGATTGCCTTGCGGGGGCCGGCACGCTGGCGCTCGGCCATAACCACCCGGAAGTGATCGAGACGCTGCAGGAGGTGCTCCGTTCCGGCCTTCCGCTCCACACGCTCGACCTGACGACGCCCGTGAAGGACCGGTTCGTTGCCGACATATTCGAAACTCTCCCGGCAGGGCTCCGCGAGGAGGCCAGGATCCAGTTTTGCTCGCCGAGCGGCACGGATGCCGTCGAGGCCGCCATCAAGCTTGCCAAGACTGCGACCGGCCGCACCGACATCGTCTCGTTCCGGGGCGCCTATCACGGCATGTCGCAGGGCTCGCTTTCGCTCATGGGCTCGCTCGCGCCGAAGGCGCATGTCGGCCAGCTCGTGCCGGGCGTCCACTTCTTCCCTTATCCCTATGCCTATCGTTGCCCATTCGGCCGCGGCGGCGAGGAAACGGCAAATCTTGCCGCCGAATATTTCGAGCGGGCGCTGCGGGATCCCGAAGGCGGAATCAACCTTCCGGCGGCCGTCATTCTTGAAGCCGTGCAGGGCGAAGGCGGCGTCATTCCGGCTCCGGCCGAATGGTTGCGCGCGGTCCGCCGCGTGACGCGCGATCTCGGCATCCCGCTCATCCTCGACGAAGTGCAGAGCGGCGTCGGGCGCACCGGCAGTTTCTATGCTTTCCAGAAAGCCGGCATCGTTCCCGATATGATCGTGCTCTCCAAGGCGATCGGCGGCGGCCTTCCGCTCGCGGTCGTGGTCTATCGCGAGGGTCTCGACCTCTGGAAGCCGGGAGCCCATGCGGGCACTTTCCGCGGCAATCAGCTTGCCATGGCAGCCGGATCCAAGACGCTGGAGGTCATCGCGCGCGACGGGCTCGTCGAGCGCGCGGCGATCGCCGGGCGGAGGCTGCGCGCCAATCTCGAGCGGCTCGCGGCACACACACCTCATATCGGCGAGGTCCGTGGCGAAGGCCTGATGCTCGGCATCGAAATCGTCGATCCGGATGGCCGGCCGGATGCGTTGGGCCATCCGCCGCATGGGCCGGAAATCGCCCGGATAATCCAGAACGACGTGTTCCGTTCCGGGGTCATCCTCGAAACCGGCGGCCGCTACGGCAGCGTGCTGCGCCTCTTGCCGCCGCTTACCATTTCCGACGCCGAGATCGAACAGGTTTCCGACATCCTTGCCGTCGCATTCGAGCGCCTTGGACGCAAGGCCGCATGAACATGAACGTTGCTGTACTCAAGGCCGCGCCGGCCGCCGCGCCGGCCACCGAGCCGGACTACGCGGACCAGATACTTGGGCCGAGCACAGCGTCGCGCCGGGCGTTTCGCGACGCGATGCTTCTGGCCGTCGACATGGTCGCCGACGGAAGCGCAGCAAGCGGCTCCTACTCGGGTACCACAGTGCAGGGCCTCAGCGGTCTTCTCGATGATCTAGACCCGCTCCCGGAGGTCGGGACCGGTATCGCCGCGGCACTTGCCGACATCGGCAGACCGGCACTCGATCATGCGCTGGCGGTCGGTCATCCGGCGGCTATGGCACATCTTCATTGCCCGGTTGCCGTGCCGGCATTGGCCGCCGAAGTGCTGATCTCGGCCACCAACCAATCGCTCGATTCGTGGGATCAGTCGCCGTTCGCGACGCTCGTCGAGGAGCGGGTGCTCGCGCAACTCACGAAACTTGCAGGACTGCCTCCCTCGGCAAGCGGCAGTTTTACCAGTGGCGGCAGCCAATCGAACATGACGGCCCTGTATCTGGCCGCCGCGCGGTTCGGCGCGCAAGCGCGAAGGTCCGGTGTCATCTTCACATCGGAACAGTCCCATTTCAGCATCCGCAAGAGCGCCGCCATCCTTGGCTTCGCCGATGATGCGGTCATCGCCATTGCAACGGATGCCGAGGGCCGAATGTCGGTTTCGGCGCTGGAAGCCGGGCTGCAGCGGGTCCTTAGTGAAGGTGGCGTGGCGGTGGCTGTCGTTGCGACGGCGGGAACGACTGACCTCGGCGCCATCGATCCGCTTGCCGAGATCGCTGATCTCGCCGCCGCGCATGATCTCTGGATGCATGTGGATGCCGCCTATGGCGGCGGGCTTCTCTTCTCCCGCCATCGCGGCCGCCTTGCGGGACTCGAGCGCGCCCATTCGATCGCGCTCGATTTTCACAAGATGCTGTTTCAGCCGATCAGCTGCGGCGCGCTTCTCCTTGCCGACGGCGCGCATTTCGCGCCGCTTGCCAGCAAGGCCGACTACCTCAATCCGGAAGATGCCGTCTTTGCCGATGCGCCCAATCTCGTCGAGCGTTCGATGCAGACGACGCGCCGGGCTGATGCACTGAAAGTGCTTATGACTATGCGCTCGATCGGCCGAGACGGCCTCGACGCATTGATCTGCCAGACACTGGAAAACACCCGTGCTGCGGCGGAGGCAGTGGAGGCGCGCGACTATCTGCGTCTCGCCCGGCCGCCATCACTCTCGACCGTTCTGTTCCGCTACGTCCCGGCCGGCGGGCCGGATCTCGCCGACGAAATCACGCTGAAGACGCGCGCGGCGCTTTTTCACGCCGGCATCGCTGCCCTTGCGACGACCGTTCTCGACGGCCGCGTCCACTTCAAGCTCACGCTGCTCAATCCGCGTTCAACCCCCGATGTCGTTCATCGCGTCCTTGATGCGATTGGCGAAACGGCCCGCGAACTGGAGACCCATCATGCACGCGCATAACGCCGCAACGCTCACCCTGCGCTCCCTTCTTAACTGCGTGGCACGCGAATATCCTGATCGCGTTCGCTGGGCGGACGAGCCCGGACGATCGCACTTCGCGCTGACGTTCCCGGAGGATAGTGGCACCCTCGATCTGCCGGTCCTTTATCGTTCGCCGACGGGCCATCACCTGTTCGGCGAGCCGGTGACGATCACCGACAAAAAGGGACCGCAGACGATAGGCATCGTGGAAGCGATCACCGCCGTCGTCAGGCGGCTGGAACCGTCCGCCGCGGCAAAGGAAGGCCGGGCCGACCTGTTTAAACGTACACATTCGAGCCGTCTTCTGATCGAAGCGGCGCTCGATGCACGCGAGGCGGACCTTGCCGGTCTCGCCGGTGAGGAGGTCTCCTTCATCGCGGCGGAACAGGGGCTGATTGCCGGGCATGGCATTCACCCGTGCCCGAAGAGTCGGGAGGGAATGACGGAAGCGCAATCCCGCCGTTATTCGCCAGAATTCGCAGCCGGATTTCCGTTGCGCTGGTTCGCCGTGGAACGCAGCTTCTTCCACACCGGGCACTCCGAAGGCTCGCCTTCGGCCGAAGAGTGGTTGAAGGAAGCGATGGGGCGCGACCTCGATGCGCTCAGAGCACGTTTGCCCGAGGGTGAATTCGCATTGCTGCCGGTGCATCCATGGCAGGCGGACCAGATGCTGAAGGACCCCGCCGTGGCGGCTCTGGTAACCGACGGCCGTCTGATCGATTGCGGCGAGGCCGGCAAACCGTGGTTCCCGACATCGTCCGTGCGCACGCTCTACCGTCCCGATGCGCCCTTCATGCTGAAGGTTTCGCTGGGCGTCGGCATCACCAATTCCGTCCGCGTCAACCTTGCCCGCGAACTGCTTCGCGGCGACGACATGTACCGCTTCCGCCGCCATCGGCTGTGGCAGGATTTCTCGCGCACCTATCCGGGACTGACGCTCGTGCCGGACCCTGCCTATATGGGAGTCAAGGTCGACGGCACCGTGATCGACGGCCTTTCCGTATCGATGCGCGAGAATCCCTTCACCGGCGCGGATGCTAGTCGAAATGTGTCGCTGCTCGCGGCGCTCTGCGAGCATCTGCCGGGCCGCGGCAGCCGGCTCGGGGCGCTGATCCGCAACCGGGCGGGGCTGGAAGGACGTCCTCTCGATGCCGTTGCGCGGGACTGGTTCGAGCGGTTTCTGACAGTCTTCGCCCGGCCGATCTTCGCCCTTTATCTGCGCCACGGCATCGCCATGGAGGCCCACCAGCAGAACATCCTGATCGAGATCGAGGACGGTTATCCGGTCGGCATATTCTATCGCGACAATCAGGGCTTCTTCCATCATGAGCGTGCGCACAAGGCGCTCATCGAGGCACTTCCGGGTCTCGGTGAAGCAAGCGAATCCGTCTTTGGTGAGGAGCCGGTGGATGAGCGCCTGCTCTACTACGCCTTCATCAACTCGGTCCTCGGCATGGTCGGCGCGCTTGGGCGCGAAGGGCTCGTCAGCGAAACGATCCTCCTTGCCATGCTGCGGAGTGAGTTGCTCCGGCTCGAGGCGCTGGAAGGCGCGAACTCCCGCCTCGTGCGCAAGATGTTGGCACCAACGCTGCAGTGCAAGGCGAACCTCAAGACCCGGCTTGCGCGGATGGACGAGCTCGTCGGCCCGCTCGAAACGCAATCGGTCTATCTCGAAATCAATAATCCCCTGCTTGAGACCGAAAAGGCCTTGGTCGATGCTTGAGCACCGCGTGCCGGACAGCTCCTTTGCCTATTCGCGCTTCGATCCGGATATTGGCCGGACCATCAGCTTCCGACTGCTGGAGAAGGAGCGCGATCTCAACCTCCTGTGGCGGTGGATGAACCAGGCGCATGTAGTGCCGCAATGGAAAATGGCGAAGCCGATCGAGGATATTGCCGCCTACATCGATCTCAATCTCGCCGATCCGCATCAAGATCCGTATATCGGCCTCATCGACGGGATCCCGATGAGCTATTGGGAAGCCTATTGGGCGAAGGACGATATTCTTGGCCGGCATTATCCGGCCGAGGACAAGGACCGGGGCTGGCACATGCTGGTCGGCGAACCCGCCTTTTTCGGCCGCGGCATCGCGCCCGCGGTCATCCGCGCCTTCACCCGCTTCCTCTTTCTCGACGATCCTAAGACCTGCAAGGTCGTCGGCGAACCGAGCGTCGAGGCTCGGCGCCTGCTTCGCTATGCACCGGTTTGCGGCTTCGAGGACCAGGGCGACATCGATCTTCCCGACAAGCGCGCCAAACTGATGTTTTGCCACCGGGAACGCTTCATCCAACAATTCGGACTATGATCATGACGGATTTCGATCTGGCAGGGATCGGCATCGGGCCGTTCAATCTCGGCCTCGCCGCCCTTCTCTCTTCTCACAAGAATCTCTCGAGCGTCTTTTTCGAGCGCAAGCCGGCATTTCGCTGGCATGAGGGGCTCATTCTTCCGGGAACGACGCTGCAGGTCCCCTTCCTGGCCGACCTCGTCACCATGGCGGATCCGACGCACTCCTTGAGCTTCCTCAATTATCTCGCGAAGCACGACCGCCTCTACAAGTTCTACTTCTACGAAAACTTCATGATCCCGCGGCAGGAATACGATCACTATTGCCGCTGGGCTTCGCAGCAGCTTCCCGCGTGCCGCTTCGGAGAGGACGTGGTCGACGTCACCCACGAGGCAGCGTCGGACAGCTTCGTAGTCGAAAGCCAGTCCGCCTCGGGCGCAAGGCAGCGCTATCGAAGCCGTAACATCGCAATCGGTGTCGGCACGGCGCCTTTCCTGCCGCAATGGGCGCGGACCAAGACGACGGCACCGCTCCTGCATTCGAGCGAATTCGGCAAGCGGCGCATGGAACTTTCGAAACGCCGCCGCATAACCGTTGTCGGCTCCGGGCAAAGTGCCGCCGAGTGCGTCCTTGCGCTCTATAACGATCTGACGCCCGAGATGGTCGCGGCTGGCGCTTCCATCCAGTGGATCACCCGCTCGGCCGGGTTCTTCCCGATGGAGTATTCAAAGCTCGGGCTCGAATATTTCACGCCCGACTACATGCGCCATTTCCATCAGATCACGCCAGCGAAGCGCCGCGAAATCGTCGCAAGCCAGGGCCTGCTCTATAAGGGCATCAGCTTTTCGACCATCGGTGAGATCTTCGATCTTCTCTATCAACGCTCGGTCGGAGGGCGCGATCCCGGCCTCTCGCTTTTTTCCAATTGCGAGGTCGAGACGCTGGAGAGCGCAGGACCGTCAGGGGCATTCCGCATCGGCATCAGCCATAACCATCTGGGTGAGAAGGCAACCGTCGAGACGGATGCGATCGTCGCCGCGACCGGCTACCGGCATTGCTGGCCGGAATGGCTCGACAATCTCAAGGGCGGCGTCCTTGATACCTGCGAGCGGGGCGACCTGATCGTCGGCGAGGATTTCCGCGCCCGCCGCAGCGATGGCGGTAAAGCCAATGTCTTCGTCCAGAACGCCGAAACCTTTCATCACGGGGTCGGCGCCCCGGATCTCGGCCTTGGCGCCTTCCGCAACGCCGCCATCGTCAACCAGCTTCTGGGCCGCGAACACTACCGGGTCAGCGCGCCGGCGTCCTTCCAGACCTTTGGCCTGCCTCCCGGCCAGAACAGCCCGTCCTCGATTTCAGGAGATTTCTATGCCCATGCGTCATGATCCGCTTCTTCCCGGCGCCTTTTCCAGGGAGCTTTGGCAACAGGTCTCCAGACGTCTTCTGGCAAAGGTCATCGAGGAGTTCGCCTACGAACGCGTCTTCGACGTTGCGCAGGAAAGGCCGGGCCACTATCGCATCGACATCGGCGAGGCTGCCTATCGCTTCAAAGCCAAGCGCTATGTGTTCGACAACCTCTCGGTCGAGCCCGAAAGCATCGTGAAGAAGGATGGTGATGCCGACATTCCCCTCGATGATCCGCTTGCCTTTTGCACGGAGGTGCTTCCGAAACTCGGCGTCAAGCCAATGACGGCGGCGCATTTCATCAAGGAACTTGGCAACACGCTCGTCGCCGATGCGCATATCGCCGCACGGGCATCGAAGACCGGCGCGGAGCTTGCGGAACTCGACGACATTCGCATGGAAGGCGAGACGACCGGCCATCCCTGGGTCACTGTGAGCAAGGGGCGCATCGGCCTCGGCTATTCCGATTACCTTGCCTTCACGCCGGAAAACCGGACGCCGACCGAAGTGGTTTGGCTCGCGGTCAGCAGGGAACGCGCCGCCTTCGTCGCGGAAGAGACGCTGACGAACGAGGAACTCGTCCGCGAGGCCGTCGGCGCGATGCGCTACGATCAGTTTTGCGCAACGCTCTCCGAGCGAGGCGGCTCCACAGGGACGCATTACATGATGCCGGTGCACCCCTGGCAGTGGGACCATATGATCGTGCCGCATTTCGCCGCCGATATCGCCGCCGGACACATCATGCTGCTGGGCAAGGGTGATGATCTCTACCTCCCGCAGCAATCGGTGCGCACCCTGTCGAATATCTCCCACCCAGAGAAATCGACCCTGAAACTGTGCATGACCATTTTGAACACGGCCGTCTACCGAGGCATTCCCGGAAAGCGGGCGCTGACGGCCGCACCGTTGACGACGTGGCTCGACCGACTGCTTGCCAACGACCGGTTCCTCTCCGAGGAATGCGGTCTCGTCCTGCTCGGCGAGCGCGCCGGAATGCACTACGTCCATCCGCAATTCTCCCGGATCGAGGGCGCACCCTATCAGTTCAACGAAATGCTCGGTTGCCTGTGGCGGGACAGCCTCGCCGAGCATCTCAAGCCGGGCGAAACCGGTATCCCGCTTGCGGGACTCCTGCACGCCGGCGCGGACGGTAAACCGGTGGTTCAGGCACTGGCGGAGAAGGCAGGCATCACCGTATCCGACTGGATGGCGCGTTTCTTCGACGTCGTCATTCCGCCCGTCTACCACCTTCTCGCCAAGCATGGCCTCGCCTTTTCGGCGCACGGCCAGAATGCAACGCTCGTCCTGAAGGACGGACGCCCGGAGCGCCTGGCGCTGCGCGATTTCATCGACGACGTCATCGTCTGCGATCAGGATTTTCCCGAAACCGCCAGCATGCCTGAGGAGGTCCGGGCCGTCCTCCTGTGCCTGCCTGCCGACTTCCTGATCCACTTCATCCAGACGACGCTCTTCATTTGCGTCTTCCGCTACATGTCGGTCTTGCTCGACCAGCGCTCCGGCGTCTCCGAAAGCGCCTTCTGGGCCTTGGCGCGCGACACCGTGCTCAGATACCAGAAACGTTTCCCCGAAATGGCGTCGCGCTTCGCAACGTTTGATCTCTTCGGCGACGAATATCCGCGCCTTTGCCTGAACCGGGTTCGCCTTTTCACGCACGGCTATGCCGACGACGACGAACGCCCCGTCCCGGATTTTCAGGGCATGGTGGACAATCCGCTGGTCGCTTTCGACAAGCGCAGCAACGCGGCGTAATCGCGCCCGAAGTTGCCGAAGAGATCCAAAGGGCCGCCTTTGCGGGGCGGCCCTTTGGATTGATACCCCCTTGTCGTTAGGCGGCCGCCGAAGCGAGCCGGCGCAGATCGGATGGGCGCACGCCATAGCGGCTTCTGAAGGTGCGATTGAAATAGGAAAGGTCGTTGAAGCCGACATTGTAGGCGATCTGGCTGATCGAGCAGGAACTGCCTTCCGCCAATATGAGGCCCTTCGCGAGCGCAAGCCGCCGTCCGAGCAAATAGCGGGAGAAAGTCGTTCCCTCCCGGCTGAAGAATTTCTGGATTGCCCGCGGCGTGATTCCCTCGGCGCCGGCCACATCGGTAATCGAGAAGGAGCCGTTCGCGAGGTTCTGTTCGATCAGCTTCTTGATGGAGGCCATGCGATTCTGCGGCGTCTCTCGCGGCGCCCTGTTGCCAACATGCTGCGCGAGCACCGGCAGCAAATCGTAGAAATGAGCGACCATCATGCCGGCATGCTCCTCGCTCTGATATTCCTGTCGCAAAAGGTAGCCGGCGTAATTCGTCAGCAGCTGCAACGGCAAGCATTCAGCTGCAAGCGGTTGCATCATCAGCGGCCTCAAAAGTGCACGCACCGAGGCAACGGCGTAGGCGGGAAGGTGCGCGCAGTCGAAGCGCCCGCCTTCTGGCAGTGTGAATTCGCATGATGCGTCCGCGGGAAGAAAGAGGACATCTCCCCTCGCCGCCTCCACCTTCTTGCGTCGATGATGGACGATGAGCGGGCCGTCCATCGCGCGCATGATTACAATACCGGCATCCCTGATCCCGTTTGCCGCCATCCGAAGCGGCGTTTTGGGGAAATAGACCGTGGCGAGCGAAAGTGAGACGTATCTCCAGAATAATCCAGTGACGCCGGCCAAATCGCCCTCTTCCGTGGCAATCGTCGACTCCCCGAGCATATCGACAAGAATGCTCCTGCAAACGAGCCTGCTTTCGCGATCTGTCAGAGAAAGCGTCCCGAATTTCAGCGGTCGGATTATCTCCATGTCGTGAGCCAGCCTTTCCTGTTGACGTTCGCATCCGTCCAAATGAGGTTCGCCATTATCCAAGCGGCGAACACCCATAGCCCATAAAACATGACTTAAATAGTCTTGTATTTGCAGATTGTCCGCTGTGGCGGCATT
Organism: Sinorhizobium garamanticum; assembly: GCF_029892065.1. Classification (NCBI taxonomy): domain Bacteria; kingdom Pseudomonadati; phylum Pseudomonadota; class Alphaproteobacteria; order Hyphomicrobiales; family Rhizobiaceae; genus Sinorhizobium; species Sinorhizobium garamanticum. Next base: position 276,283 of record NZ_CP120374.1, read on the forward strand.
GGTTGTCTGCGCGCAGGGGGCGTTATGGATAAGAATGAAAATGGCGGCGTTGGCCTTTGTGTCTTCGCCGTGGCGATGGCTGTCGGCACGAGTGCGGTTGCCCAGGAGGCGGGTCAACCCGACGCTGCGACCAACTTGGAAGCGATCGTCGTGACGGGCAGTCGATCCGCGCAGCAGATTTCGGAAATCCCCAGGACCATCTACGTCGTCGAGTCGGATGAGATCCAGGCCGAGGCACGGTCTGGCAAGACGCTGCAGCAGATTCTCGGTGAAAACATCCCGAGCTTCGATCCCGCGAGCGAGGGCGCGCGCACATCCTTCGGACAGAACCTGCGCGGAAGGCCACCGCTGATCCTCATCGACGGTGTCTCGATGAATTCGGCGCGTTCGCTCAGCCGCCAGTTCGATGCGATCGATCCCTTCAATATCGAGCGTGTCGAAGTCCTGTCAGGGGCGACCGCGATCTACGGCGGCAACGCCACCGGCGGCATCATCAACATCATTACGAAGAAGGGCAAGGACGCAGAACCCGGGCTTCATGCGGAAGTCGTGGGCGGCATGGGCAGCGGCTTTGCGGGCAGCCAGGATTTCGACCGCAATGCGGCGGGCGCCGTCACCTATAACAGCGACAATTGGGACGCCCGCTTCTCGATCGCTGGCAACAAGACCGGCGCCTTCTATGACGGCAGCGGCACTATGCTGATCCCCGACATCACGCAGACCTCGACTGCCTTCAATGAGCGCATCGACGTGATGGGTTCGATCGGTTACCAGATTGACGACGGGCGCCGCCTTGAATTCTCCGGGCAATATTTCGACAGCAAGCAGGAGTCGGATTACGGGCTTTATTACGGGCCTAGTCTTACAGCGCTCCGCGATCCAAGCCTGTTTGAAACCCGTGAGGGATATGAGTCCGACTTCAATCCGCAAACCCGCCGTTCGATGCTGAACGTCACCTATACTGATGACGACGTTTTCGGGCAGCAACTGTTGCTACAAGGCGCTTACAGAAACGAGAAAATTCATTTCCATCCCTTCCCTACGGTTACGAACGAAACCGGCCTTTATTTCTTCGGTAGCTCGCAAGACACCAACTATTACAGCGTCAGGGCCGCCCTGATCGCGGAACCCACCGACCAATTGAAGATAACCTACGGTATCGATGCCGATCGGGATTCCTTCAAGTCGCGTCAGAACATCTTCGACCTTGATACGGCCGCGACCAGCGGCGGTCTCGATTTCGATACGATCGGCGTCACCGGTCTTTATCCGTCCATTGATGTCTCGACCATTGCCGGGTTTGCCGAGGCCTCCTACGAGGCGACCGACAGGCTGACGCTGAATGGCGGCGTCCGTTACCAGTTCGTCAACACCGAGGTGTCCGATTTCGTCGGCGTGGCGCAACAGGTCGCCATCCTGCAAGGCGATGCAACCTCCGCCGATGCCATACCCGGCGGCGAAGTCGATTACGACGCCTTTTTGTTCAGTGCCGGCGCGACCTACCAATTGACGAATACGCAGCAGGTCTACGCCAACTTCAGCCAGGGCTTCGAGCTGCCGGATCCGGCCAAATATTATGGCTTTGGCAGCTACACCTTGTCCGGCGGCCACTATACGCTTGGCAACAGTGTGAACGTCGGCGATTCCGCCCTGGAGGCCATCAAGACCAACTCATTCGAAATCGGCTATCGTTTTGACGACGGCACCTACAATCTTGAGACTGCGGCCTACTATTCTCTTTCCGATCGCTCGATCAATCTCGATCGCACCACGCTCGCGGTCGAGGTCGTTGATCAGGAGAGACGCGTCTACGGCATCGAAGGAAAGGCGGGCGTAAAGCTCGACCATGGCTTCGATGTGGGAGTCCTGGGCCATTGGGTAAGAACGGAGGTCAAGGGCGACGACGGCTGGGAAAAGGACTCGGTCGGTAGCGCGAGCGTCTCCAAGCTCGGCGGCTATGTCGGCTGGACCAATGACGCCCTCAGCCTGAAATTTTCCGGCCAGCATGTCTTCGAGCTCACCGACGCCGATGACTTCACGATCGATGACTACACGCTGTTCGATCTGACCGGTGGCTACACCTTCGCGAATACGGACACGACGCTGAATTTCGGCATCCACAACGTCTTTGACACAGATTACACGACGATCTGGGGTTCGCGCGCCAAAGCCCTTTATGGCGGATTGGCCGACGAATCGATATTCGACTACAAGGGCCGCGGACGAACATTTGCAATCTCGCTGACGAAAGTCTTTTGATGGACCAATTTCGTCCAGGTCTGCGGAGTGTTCCTGCGGAAACGCCGGGCGAGCCCCGAAACGCTCGCCTTCGAGACGGCGTTTTTCGATCCTTCGAGCTCCACCAGTGCGGGCCAGTCGACGTGTTCGAGGCCGGATCCATCTTGGCGGTCTCGGCCGCCATGAATGACGAGGCGACCTTCGATCTTGTGGACGGGGCACTCAGAATTGCTGACCTCCGTGCGGACGCTACCGAAGGCTCAAGGCTCGCCTGCTCCGCATTCGAGTACCTGTTCGCGACGAAACGAGACTTGGTCTCGGTGACGCTTAAGGGAGACGGCTGGCAAGTCCTCTTGCCGACGTTGAGGCGGAAAGGCCTTCTGGTAGAGGGCAACAGTGCCTCTGCGCAGCCATCGGTGTTCGCGGAGATGTTCTGGCAGACGCCGGAGATCTGGATGGCCTCGCCGTCTTTTGCCCACCCAAGACGCGACGTCTTCGACGGAAAGAGCGAGCATCCGCTACGGCCGCCAAAGCCCGCCGGCTGCGTCTATGCCCGGTTCATCCCGTGGCTTTCCGGGACGCTTTCGTTCCACGTCGCGACACTCGACGACGTGCCCGACGTTCATCGCTGGATGAACGATCCGAGAGTCGACGAGTTTTGGAATGAAGCGGGAAGCGAAGCAGCCCATAGACGCTATCTCGAGCGCATGCTCGCGGATCCGCACGTCATACCGCTGATCGGCCGCTTCAACGAACAGGCGTTCTCTTATTTCGAGATTTACTGGGCGAAAGAGGATTTGATCGGCCCCTTCTGCGGCGCCAGCGACTATGACCGAGGCTGCCACGTCATCGTCGGCGAGGGAGCCTTCCGCGGAAAGCCCTGGTTCACGGCCTGGCTACCCTCCCTTTTGCACCTGATGTTTCTCGACGACCCGCGGACCGAGCGGATCGTGCAGGAGCCGAGCGCGGCCCACCACCGCCAACTGCGCAACCTGCAACGCTCGGGATTTGCTCACATACGAAGCGTCGACCTCCCGACAAAGCGAGCGGCGATCATGTCGATCTCCAGGCAGCACTTCTTCTCGAACCGCCTATGGCACCCAAGCGTCGCCCCGGACGAGGCAAGTTCATGAGAGAGCTCCCTCACAGGCTGCAGGCAAAAATCGTCGCGGAAAGGCCCGAGCACCTCTTCGAACGCCTGCACGCCCACCTGCTCGAACACGATGTCGATGCTCGCTTATCCGGCGACAGCTTGTTCGTCGATCTGCCCGCGGTCTCAGGCACGTTGAGGTTGATAGATGGTGGCATCGAGGTGGATGTTGCCGCCACCGATCTTGAGAGCTTGTATTTCGCCAAGGTCTGGCTCCAGGACGCCGTTGCAGAGGAACGGGCCTTCGGAACAATTCGCATCGTTTGGAGCGAAGACTGTCTTCAGCGTCATCTGCCGCCCAGCTTCGCCGTTCTGACGGTGGACGACATCGTCGATATTACACCCAGGATGAGGCGGATCCGTTTTAGGACAGCCAACGCCCGATCCTTCGAGACGTTGGACGACATGCATTTGCGAATCCTCTTCAATTTCCAGGAGCTTGCCGAGCAGCACGCGTCACGCGGAAGCCGACGGGGATCGTCACCATCTGATGTGACGCCGATCTGGCGGGCCTACACAGTCCGTTTTGTCGAGCCCGAAAATCACATAATTGCCGTCGATTTCGTACTGCACAACGCGGAAGGTCCCGGTTCCCGATGGGCCATGCGGGCAAGGCGCGGTGACGTCGTCGGTGCGGCGGGACCGAGTGGAGGGGGATGCGGCGACGCGGTATGGTATCTCCTTGCCGGAGACGAAACTGCTCTGCCGGCAATTTCGCGAATTCTGGAGTCCCTTGATGAGCGTGCGACCGCGACCGTGGTGATCGAGGTTGGCAGCCCGACGGATACGATCCCCTTCACGAGCCGAGCGGCCGTCGAAACCAGATGGCTTTACCGGGAGAATCACGACGGCGACTGTCGAGGCCTGGCGCGCGTCATTGCCAGCATGGATTTTCCGGACGCTTCCCGGAAGAGATTTGTCTGGATAGCAAGCGAAAGCGAGACGGCAAAGGCTGTTCGGGCAACTCTTCGCGACCGAGGATTCACGAAAGAGGAGCAATCGGTCGCCGCATACTGGCACGCCACGTGAGCTACGGGGCCGCATCCCTCGGAACCGCGTCAACGGCTGCATGCCCTTTTGATACCGCCTCGAGCCATCTGTCGTCGCGCGCCTGCATATCCCGGCTGCCCCGTCGCCGAACCAGGCGCCTTTAACCCGGTCAGGATCGTTTCCGTGCGGGCCAAATCAAGATGCGGTCTCCCGACCGTGACGGCCTCAACATCCGGTCGTCCACACGCCCGTTCGACGAGGCACTGCACCAGTTGCCCTTTGCAACCCGTCACCACAATTCTCACGCAACGCTCCGATGGCGTCCGCCGAGGCGTGCGCCGGCGTAGCGCTCGCGCCGGATTGGTTCCCACCACCAACTGTTGGCGAGATACCAATCGACCGTCTCGCTCAAACCCTCCTCGAAACCCCGCTTCGGCCTCCAGCCAAGTTCACGCTCGATCTTCGTGGGATCGATCGCATAACGACGGTCGTGACCCGGCCGGTCGGCGACAAGGGTGATAAGATCGCGATAGCTTTCGCCGCCCTTGCGCGGCAGGCGGCTGTCGAGCAGATCGCAGATGCTTTCCATCACCGACAGGTTGTTGCGAGCGGCCCGGGCGCCGATGTTGTAGCTCTCTCCTGGCCTTCCCTCCCTCATTACAAGCTCCAGCGCGCGCGCATGGTCCTCGACATGGAGCCAGTCGCGGATGTTCGCTCCCGACCCGTAGAGCGGCAGCGGCTTTTCCTCCATCGCATTGATGATCGTCAGGGGGATCAGCTTCTCGGGAAAATGAAACGGCCCGTAATTGTTGGAAGAGTTTGAGAGCACCACCGGCAGCCCGTACGTCTGATGCCAGGCACGAACGAAATGATCCGCCGCCGCCTTCGAGGCCGCATAGGGCGACGAAGGCGCGTAGCGCGTCTCTTCGACAAAAACGCCCCCGGAGAAAGGGAGATCCCCGAACACCTCGTCGGTGGAGATATGATGAAAGCGGAACCGGTCGCGCGCTGTGGGGCCGAGCTCAGACCAGTAGGCGAGCGCCGCGGAAAGCAGACGGACCGTGCCGAGAACATTCGTTTCCGCAAATGCGCCGGGTCCGTCGATCGATCGATCGACGTGGCTCTCGGCCGCCAGATGCATGACAGCGTCGACGCGCTCGAGGCGCATGATGTCCAGCAGCGATTGCTCGTTGCGGACATCCGCCCGGTAGAAAACATAGCTCGGGTGATTGTCCACCGCTCGCAAGGACTGGAGATTGCCGGCATAGGTGAGCTTGTCGACATTGACGACCCGCTCGGCGCCATTGGCAACCAGATGCCGGCAGACCGCGGAACCGATGAAGCCGGCGCCACCTGTTATGAGAACACGCATGGCTGCCCCCTCACCGGCCAAAATCGAAGAGGTCGGCATCGGCCAGCAGCGGTGCGTCCCGATCCTTCGCGGATAGTCGCAAACGATCAGGGGCCACGGGCCACCTTATCCCGATTTGCGGATCGTCGAAGCGGATCGCGCGTTCGTGCTCTGCGGAATAGTGCTCGCTCACCTTGTAAAGGACCTCCGTCTCCGGTTCGAGTGTGATCAGGCCGTGAGCGAACCCCACGGGCACCAGGATCTGGTTCCATCTTTCGGCCGAGAGTTCGACCGCGACCCACTGCGCGAACGTCGGCGATCCCTTGCGGATATCGACGACCACGTCGAACGCCCTCCCCCGAACGACCCGCACGAGCTTGGCTTGGGCCTGCGGCGGAAGCTGGTAGTGCAGACCGCGCAACGTGCCCGTCATTGCGGAATAGGAGTGGTTGTCCTGCACGAAGGCCAGCGGGATGCCATGCGCCAGCAACGTCTCGGCATTGTAGGTCTCCGAGAAAAACCCCCGCTCGTCGCTGAACTTGCGCGGTACGATTTCCAGGACGCCGTCGAGGGCGAGGCGCTTGATCTCAGCCATCGGCAAGCTCCCTGATGCGTCGCTGGAGGTAGTTCGCGTACTCGTTCTTGCCGAGCAAGGCGGCGCGCTGGAGCACCTGTTCGGCCGAGACGTAACCGAGCTCGAAAGCAATCTCTTCAGGGCACATGATCTTCACGCCCTGGCGATGCTCGATCGTACGCACGAAGGAAGCGGCATCGTGCAGGCTGTCATGGGTGCCGGTATCGAGCCACGCGTAGCCCCGGCCCAGGCGGCAGACATGAAGGTCCCCCCGGTCGAGATAGGCGCGATTGACGTCGGTTATTTCCAGCTCGCCGCGAGCGGACGGTCTGATCGAGGCCGCGACGTCGAGCACGCTGTTCTCGTAGAAGTAGAGGCCCGTTACGGCCCAGCTCGAGTTCGGCTGTTGCGGCTTTTCTTCGATGATCTCGGCGCGCCCGTTGTGGCTATTGAAGCTCACGACACCGTAACGCTCGGGGTCGTCCACGCGATAGGCGAAGATCGTGGCACCGCTTTTGCGGGCCGCGGCCTCGCGGCAGAGCTCAGGAAGGCCCGCGCCGTAGAAGATATTGTCCCCGAGGATCAGCGCGACCGGACTGTCCCCGACAAATTCCCGACCGATGATGAAGGCTTCCGCGAGGCCGTTCGGCTCGGACTGCTCCGCATAGGAGATCGACAGGCCGAGTTGACTTCCGTCGCCAAGCAGCTCTTCGAACAGCGGCCTGTCCCTCGGCACGGTGATCACCAGAATGTCGCGAATTCCCGCGAGCATGAGCGTGCCGAGCGGGTAATAGATCATCGGCTTGTCGTGGACCGGGAGCAATTGCTTCGAGACCGAGATCGTCACCGGGTAGAGCCTCGTTCCCCTGCCGCCTGCAAGAATGATGCCCTTCATGCGGTGTCTCCCAACGCCGTCGAACTCGGTTTGCGGCTGGTGAACGTTCCTGTCATCTCGCCCGCGCCCCTTCGATTTCGGCCGGTCGGATCGCGGCCGCACCGGCGGGGCTCAACTTGCCGCAGCGCCAGAGGCTGTAAGACGGTTGCGTGTCCCAATCGTAGTAATACGCCGCTGCCAGTCGGCCCTCCTTCATCAGTTCGCCGAAGGCTGCGCGCATGGCGCGCACCGCCCCCTCCCGCGCCCGATCATCGACGGGACAGGAACGAGCGGGATTGGCGATACCCCATTCCGTCACCCAGCATGGTTTGCCCTGACCATATGCCCGGCAGAAATCGAGAAGGCCGTTCACACGGGTTGCCAGCGCTCCCGCCGCTTTCCGGCCCGGATAGATGTGGATCCCATAGGCATCGATGAAGCTGTCGGCGCCCCGATGGTGAAGAGCCGCGACAAACTCGCGCGGATCGAGCCGTTCCACGCCGCGCTTGTCGGCCTCCTCGGCGCTCATGTCGGAAAACCCGGCGGAAACGACGGTTGCGTTGCGGCTGTGCACCGTGGCGCGCACTTCGTCGCGGCTGATCTCGAGAACGCGGACGTAATTGTCCAGACCCCGCTCGAACGCCAGCCGGTCCTTGAGATCGGCGATGCTGCGTGGCGTCGGAGCACCCGGTTTCGGATAGACGGCAAGGTCACCGTTGTAGCCGGCATGGTTGATCTCGTTCCCGGGCTCGATAGCCTCCAGGCGAATGCCCAGCGCGTCGATGCGTTGGAGCGCCTCGCGCAAACCCTTGCGATACCGACCGAGATCGAGATCGGAGAGCCGATAGATGTCCCATATGCGTCCGAAGCCTGTCCGCGGGCGGGCGCTCTCCCGGTAGTAGCTCTTGTTCCCAAGCTGGATTTCGAGAAGGATCCTGAGACCGAGCCCGCTGGCGATGGCCAGCGCCTCGATGCTCTGGTCCACGGGTCGCGACAAGGAGAGGCGCACGTCGGTCGCTCCACTCGCGGCGATGTCCTTGAGTATCCTTTCCTGCTCACTGCGGGACAGCCATCCGAGGTTTACGCGGTTTATCCCGACGCGAGCAGATGGGGCGTCATCGGCATAGGCAGGCTGGAGTGCAAGCCATCCGCTCAAGGCGGCTGCTGCCAACTGCGCCGCCCCCTTCCCCAGCCTAGAGGCCGACATGGGCGAGGGCAGTGCGGAAGTTGGCCTCACAAGCCGAATACCGGTCGATAACGGCCTGCGAGTCGATCTTGGAAAGGAAATTCGCCAGATAGGTTTTCCGGTCCGTCTCGCGGTTCCAGATCGCGGCCTCCATATAGGGGAAGCCGATGAACTCCAGCATCTCCCGCATGCGATCGTCAACCGCGATCATAAGCGAGGGCACGCCGGCCTGCATGCCGATGATGCAGCCATGGAACCGGCGGCCGAAGCAGAGGTCGCGGGAACTGACCCAGCTTCGCCACTGGTTGGTGTCGAAGAAGACAAGCAGCTCGTGCTTCCTCTGCCACTTCTCGGAATGCTTGTATTCGGCCTGCCCGGTGATGCGTCCGCTTGCCCGGTCGTAAACGGCAACGTCGTCCTCACCGGGCAGGGAGAGGTTGTAGGCAACCACTTCGTCCTGGACGACGTAGCTTGCAACGCTGTCGTGTTTCAGGAGCGCATGCGCATCGACGATGGTATCGGCGACGCTGCCGAGGTAGCCGCCGAAGGCGATCTTCTGGGCCGTCGCCAGCTCCGGGTTGGCGAGAGCGGTGAGCGAGCGCTTCATCTCGTTCGGAGCAAAGAAAAGCGACGGGCAGCCCGTGGGCCTCACGGACTTCATGCCTTGCTCCCTGAGGAACTCGGCGGTGAAATAACCGCGGGTCAGGAAGAAGCTCTCTTTCTTTCTAAGCACTTCCAGGAATTTGAGCGTGCCGGCCGGCAGATTTTCCTTGAGCCCCTCTCTGCGCTGAATGCCGATCCCCATCACCACCACGGGCATCTTCAGCTTGTCGAAGACCTCCGCCTCGAGATCCGCAGAGTAACCGGGCCGCAAGAGATTGGCCGAGGCGAAGACACAGATGTCGAACTCCTCGTTGAAGCGCTCGTAGACCTCGTCGGAGTTGCGGCTGTTGGCGAGATGCCAGAACGGCACATAGGTGACGTCATGTCCACGCAAAGCGCTGGCCGCGCCTTCGCCGATCAGATAGTTGCCGGTATTGGCGATTCTCCGCACCTGGTCGATGAGGTCCTTCTTTGTCCTGACTTCATCGAAATAGGGCCTGTGGCGGACCTCCGACCCGGATACGCCCGCTACGGTGCGCTGCAGATATGACGGGATTCCTGTAAGCAAGATACGCATCGAAACACCTGATTTCTTGAGTCCGGGACCGCGCCCACGAACGATTATTGCCCGATGCCGATTTCGCGCAGCGCCGAGCGGAAGGTGCGCTCGCGATCGGAATATCTGTCGACCATTTCGGACGCATTCAGCCCGGCCAGATGGTCGGCGACGAATTCGGCCCGGTTTTCCGCCTTGTCCACATCGATGGCATCGACGGCGGGCAGGCCCGTATAGCCGAGCATTTCGCGCATCCGGTCGTCCACCGCTACCATCAGGCTTGGCACACCCGCCTGCATGGCGATGATCGAGCCGTGGAAGCGCCGCCCGAAATTGAAGTCCATGGACGACGCCCAGGCACGCCACTGGTTCGTATCGAAGAAGGTGCGGATGTCGAAGGCCGTCTTCAGCCGGTCCGTGCCCGGATAGCTGAGATCGCCGAGCATCGAGCCGGAGGCGGAATCATAGACGCGCCCGTCGCCATTCGCCTCCACCGTCATGTCGAAGTGCAGAAACTCGTCCTGGATCACGTATTGGGGGCGTGAGCCCTCGGGCGCCAGCGCATCGGCATCGACGATCGTATCGTGATTGGCGCCGAGATAGCCGGAAAAGATCGTCCGCGCTTTGCCGACTTTCACATGCGGCAGCTTCTTCAGCGACGCGCGCATGTTGTGCGGCATGAAATAGACGGAGGGGCAGCCTGTCGGCTGGACGTAGGAAAAGCCCTGGTCCTTCAGGAAGCCTGCCGTCTCGAACCCGCGCGTGAGGAAATAATGCTCCCGCTCCTTGAGAACGTTCAGGAGCCGCTTCGTGCCCTCAGGCAGGCTGTTCTCGAGATCCCGGCGGTTCTGAAGACCGATGCCGAGCATGACGATCGGCATCTTGAGTCTGCTTAGCACCTCGGCTTCCGCGTCGGCGGAGAGGCCCTTGCGCAGGAGGTTCGCGCAGGTAAACACGCAGATGTCGAAATTGGCGTTGAACTCTTCCAAACCAACTCCATTCTTGCTGCAGTTGTAGAGATGCCAGAATGGAACCTGCTTCGCATGCGGCGCGATCGCACGGAGCGCCCCTTCGCCGATCAGGTAGTTTCCGGTGTTACTGATATTTCGAAGCTCCTGGAGAAACTCCTCCTTCGTCTCCGGCTGTTTCTGCCGCTCCGAATAGGACACCGACAGGCCGTGAGCGCCGTTGGCAAGGCGCGTGTAGTGGCCAGGAATTCCCGTCACGAGGATTCTTGGACGCATGCAATAGACCCTTCTTCTTGAAATCGGCGCGAGCTTGTCAGCCCACCGCCGCAACCTCGGGATTGGATGTCTCGCGCTGACGTATGACCGTCGAGCGCGAAAGCGATGAATTGTTCACTGAGCGGTCGCACCAGCCGAGGAACTCGGAAAAGGAGGATGCCCATGAGCGGCGTGCCGCGGTTCTCAGGCACCCCTCCATGAGAGGCGCGAGTTTTTCGCGATTGTGGGCGACCTCCGCGATGACCTTCGCCATATCCCGCACCACCTGCGGATCGGCGGAGGCGTCGATCAGGATGCCGTCCTCCCCATCCGTTATGAGCTCGTCGACGGCGCCGACGGCGGTCGCGATCGGAACACAGCCGAGCTGCTGCGCTTCGGCGATCATCAATGGCGCCCCTTCCCAACGCGATGGCATCAGGAGGACGTCCGCCCACCCCAGTGCTTTGACGAGATCCTTGCTCGCAAAGACCGGCGGGCGTACGTCAACACCGAGATCCTTCAACCGATCGGTCCACGATATAGTCGCGTCCGCAAGGATCTCGCCGCCAATCGCCCGGGCATCGAACGGTACACGCGAGGCCCTGAGCTCCGCGATCGCGGCAGCCAGGCGGTCGATTCCCTTCTGCTGGTCGAGTCGGCCCATATAGAGGACCCGGAGCCGGTCGTCCTTGCGCTCTATCCGCCTGACCGACAGAACCTCGGCCAAGACCTTGGGCGGCACGGAGAAGCTCGCGCCATTGGGGACCGCAAAGGTTTTTTCGTGCGGCACGCCGAAGCTATGCAGATAGATCTTGAGCTGCTCCGAGCAGGTCAGGAACGCGTCATAGCAATGCTCGTGGGCAATTGCGGCGAACGGCTGTCCGGCAGGCCTTTTGAAGCCCGTATTGTCGACGACGTGAAGATAGCAGGCCGTGCGGCTTCCTTCGGAGCGCAGGCGTGCGATGAGCGGGTGCACCGCCATGACATGATTGTTGATTATGAGGTCGAAACCGGAAAGCTGACCCTTGAGTGCCGACCAATCGACGTCATGCCCCTCGGCTATGAAGTCCTGCCCCAGGAAGGAGCCGGAGCCGCCCCAGGCGGGAATGCCCTGGTCCCAGAAGTGAATATAGTCGAAGCTCGCATCGAACTCGTCGATTACATCCATCCTGGACGTGCCGAGCACGAACAGGTGGGTTTCGTAGCCGTTCGCCTTCAATTCACGCGCCGCCGCGTAGACGACTTTTTCGGCGCCACCGAACGAGGCGTTCGGAACGAGCAGTGCCGCGGTTCGCTTGCCTCCCTCACTATGCCCGAGCGGCAGCACCGGCGAGCCGCCGAGTTCGTGGCGAAGCGCCTTGTGGAGTTCCGCATAGGGTACCAGCCGCGCCGGGCGCCAGGTCCAGCGGCGGCCGGCCGTCCGGCGTAACGGACTGGTCGCGATGGCGTTGACGCAATTGATCATCACCTGCTGGGGCGTGATCAGCGAGCGGCGCGGCAGGGTTCTCGGGAAAGGAAAGCGCACCTTCAGGACGGCCGATGTGGGCCATACCTGCTGGTTGCCGATCGACGCGAACCAGTCGAGCGCATTGTTCTGGATGACGTCGCGCACGAGCGAGGTCGACAGGAAGATGAGATCGGCATGCCCCACGTGCGCACCGGCCTCATGGAAGACCGGTTCGATCTTGCGTTGCGCGGCGTCATTGCCGAGTTGGACGAAGACGACATTGGCCTTCTCGCTCAAGCGCTCCAGATGCGAAAGCACGTTCGGCAGCATGCGCGAGCGCAGCAGGAGATCGAGAGTGGCGCCGCTTCCGGCGATCAGGAACGGCGGGAAATGGACATTGTCGGGCTCGCCGATGCTTGCCCAAAAGGCGGGGATGATGTCGTCGAGGCGAAGCCTGTGCGGTGTCTTTGTCGGATCGGTGAAGAAGGAGATCGCGGCATCTTCCGTCCGCGCAAACAGATAGCGCGGGCATTCCTCGTGCTCGAAATCGACGAGCATCGGACGCTGGAAAAGTGCCCTATGGCGTTTTCTCAGGAAGCTCACCGAGGCGGCACGGTCCCGGTTGGCTTCCTTGAAGCGGCTTTCCGCGCGGAGCCGGTATTCGAACGTTGTATCGTGACACGGCGTTCCGACGAAGCCATTTTCGATGCAGGACAGCCAGAACTCCCAGTCTTCGAAACCGTTCTGCCTGTCGTCGTTGAAGCGTACGCCGGCACGGAATACGTCGATCGAGATCATCGAGCCGGTGTCGCAGATATTGTCGGTGATGCAGTGAACAAGCCGCGAGTAGCGGTTGCCATAATGGGCCCGCCAGCTCACCGAAAAAGTGTCGATGTTGGTGTAGACCCAGCCGCAGCCGGTCGAGGCGAGCTGACCGTAGAGGGTTTCGATCGTGCCCGGCAGGACGCGGTTGTCGGCGTCGAGGAAATAGACGGCTCGCGCCTCCGGCAGGTTTTCGAGCACATAGTCGATCGCGCGGTTGCGCGCTCCGCCCGGCCCGGCATTCACTCCGAAAAGGACATGAACCGTCGGATGGGCTGCAGCATAGAGGAGCAGCTGGTCGAAGGTCTCCTGCCGCGGATCGCCATCGACTGATACGACCACCGCAATCCTGCATTCGGAAAGGGTCGATGCAAGCACCGATTCGATCGCCTCCAGGACAAGGGCTGCGTGTCCGTAGAGCGGCATGGCGACTGCGATCAGGTCCGAAACGTCCTTATTGCCGGACATGTGGTGCCCCTGCGGACTGCTTGACCAACCGGAAGCCGGACACCTTGAGCCACGAAAAATCGACCGTGTCCGTTACCGCGCGGCTGAGGATCATGAGATCCATGGGTTCGCGCACGGGTTTATCCAGTTGAAAGTTGATGTTGATCGCCTGCTGGGCGGTGACTTCACGCCAACCGCTGAAGAATGCCGAAGGCTTGGCCGCTCCCTTGCGCGCCAGCTCCGCCACCTCGGATCGCGCATTCGAATTGGCCGGAGCAAGCAGAAAGCTCACGGCCGCGGGCGCGCCCTGCGGATGGTCGATGACGGCGCTCGCCGAGAAGGAAATCGTGCCGGGCTCGACGGCGCGACCGATGGTGCCGGCTGAAATTCCGCTCGGCAGCGGGTGACACACCACGGCATGCTCGTGCTCAAGGAAGCGGACGGTCTGGAACTCCGGAACCAAAGGCGTGACGGACACGTCGACGATCTGGCTCAAAAGCTCGACCGCCAGACGATAGTCTTCAATGAAATGCCCTTCGAGCAAGGCGGTCGGAGCGATCATGTTGGGCATGCGCGCCGGTCTGACGCCGGCGAGCCCTGTAAACACCCGGAATGCAAGGGGCCTGAGGTCGAGATCGGCATGCGCGGCATCGGACCGGGCCGTATAGCGCTCGCTCGCGATCGGATAACCGAGCGAGAGCCCTACCATTTCTGAACCGGTTGTGGAGACCCTGAGCCGCAGCGTCCTTGCCCCGCCGCCGCAAGCTCGCGGCAGGGCGAAGAAATTCCAGCCTGCGACGACCTGTGCGTAAGGCACGATCCACTCGGCTACGCCCTCCCCGCTCTCGACATAGCCGAGCATCACGACCAGTTCGCCGCCATCCTTCGGGACGGAGTGGAGGTGCAGCGCTACGCCCGCCACGCCAAGGCTGGAGACTGGCAGGAGTTGCTCGACATGCCCGGTCGCAAGCAGCTGCCCAATGCCCTCGTCCTTCGGATCGACATAAGGATCGTGTGCGAAAACCTCGGCCACCGGCTCCCAGTTGCGCGCCTGGAATGCGTCCTCGAGCGCGCGGTAGTTCTCAAGCAGCGCTTCCCGCTCGCGCCTGAGGATGGCGAGCTCGGACGTTACCGAGGCGGTGAACCCGGCAAGCCGCCCTACCCCGCCTTCGACCAGCGCACGAACGAGCGCCAGGCTCTCCGCCTTACTCCTCGCATTGATCCGCTGAAGCGGTATCTCAGGGATCGTTCCCAGGGCGCGGAGGGCCGTAAGTCCCTCGCTTAGGTCAGCCTCCGCCTCGTCAGAGAAGGCGAGCGCAATCAGCGGGAATGCGTTCTGCAGAGGAACTCGGGAGTCTGTTCCCGTCTTGAGGAAGTGGACCAGATGCTCGATGTCGCTTCCTTCGACATGTGCCCGATCCCGATCGGATGCTACAACCAGCCTTCGCTTCGCCGGCGATTGCCTCACGCTAGAAGACATCAACTCTTGCACGCAGCGGCCCCAGAAGAAATCGATTATATTGAGGATGAAGTTTGCCCAAGCGAATGAATAAATTCGCCCTGAAAATCATCGCCCAAAACCTATCGAGGCTTTTCGCAGTGCACAATAGTAAAATCTTGGGGTATTGCTCGCATTTTATACTTCAAAACTTGAAGCAATATTCAAGCAAGGTGCGTTTCTTTCGAGGGGACTATTTTCTTTCCGGTAGCATTGCCGATCAACATCAACTGCTGCGCGAGGCAATCGTCCAGCCGGAATCTTTGCTCGACCGTTCTGCGTGCGGCGGCGCGCAGCGCGCGGAAATCGTCCGGGCGTTCGAGCACACCGAGTATCGCTTCGGCGAGCGCGTCGGTGTCGAAGAACGGGACAAGCAGGCCGTTGCGGCCCGACCGGATGACCTCCTGAACCGGTGTGGTGTCCGATCCGATAACGAGCGCACCGCACGCCATGGCCTCGAGCACCGACCAGGACAGGACAAAGGGATAGGTCAGGTAAAGGTGGGCCGCGGAGATCTGAAAAAGCTGGCGGAGCACGGAATGTGTCACGACGCCAGGGAAAATGACCCTCTCGCGCGGGACATCCAGTGACGCAAGGAGGTGATCCTTCCAAGATCCTCCGCCGGGAGGCGGTGCTCCATAGCTCACGCCGTCACCGCCGACAAAAACGAACAGCGCATCCGGATGCCGCCGGATGACCTTTTGGGCCGCCTCAAGCGCCTGCGGAAAACCCCGATAAGGCTCGAGATCGCGTGCGACGAAGGTGATGACGGGGTCACCGGCCTTGAGCACGCGTCCGTCGGGAAGCCTCAGCGAAGCTGCGGGATCCGGACGGAAGCGTCGCGTGTCTATACCTTCATGGCAAACCGCTATGCGTGGCTGCGCATCGGCCGGATAAAGACTTTTCTGCCAATTGGTCGGGCTGATGCCGCCCTCGATTGCCTCCAGCGACAGCAACTGTGCGACGTTGCGCAGACGCAATCTCTTGCGGGTCTCCGAATCGGGCTTGTCATCCGGCGCGAAGCCGACGTCCGCGCCTTCGGCGCGATAAAAGAACTCGCAATATCCAAGCGCGGGTACGCGTGGCAGCACATCCTTCACGAACATCATGCTTCCCCAGCCTATGTGGCCGAGGACGACGTCGGGGACCTGGCCGAGGCGTGCCATCGCGTCGAAGGTCTCCGCGACCCGATGGCCGATACGCACATGGTGGTCGGGCGCGCTGAGATGCCGGGCCATTTGCGGATGTGCCCGGGGACCCGGTTCCACCCGATGCCTGACCACGCGGACCGAAGGGATCCGTTGATCCACAGTTTCGGTCACCAGGGTCACTTCGTTGCCCGCCTCTACGAGATGGTGAGCGAGGGCCGCGAACTGGCCAAAGCCGCGCCGGTGCACAAATGCTACATGCATGTTCTCAAGCCAACCGCAAAACAGGGATCACTCTTCGAAGGCACATCAAATGCCGTAACGAGCGGCATTGCCCCAGACCAGTTCGAGACGGTGCAGGGTCTGGAAGGCGGTCTCAAGGTTTCGCCGGTCCTGCTCGCCATGGGTAAGGGCGCGTTCATAAGACTTCGCCGCTTCGCGCAGGTTGGCGCAAAGCTTTCTGCCTTTTTCCGAAAGCCGGATGCGGGCCGATCGCTTGTCGCGCTGCGAAGCGATTCGGTCGATGTAGTCGCCGTCCCCGAGCTGCTTCAGATAATAGGAGATGTTGGAGCCCATATAGTAGCCGCGGTCCAGGAGTTCGCCCACCGAGAGCTCCGCCTCTCCGATAGCCAGAAGTACCATGGCCTGGGCGGGCCCGATGTCATCGACGCCGATCTTGGAAAGTTCCGTGCGCAACAAGCCGGAAAACCGTCGGCTGGCGCGCTCCATGACCCGAGCCAGCTCGAAATATGTGATCAGAGGACCGTCTCCGTCGCGATCGGTCTCAGGGTTGTCGGGCATCTTCCTCATCGTGTCACTGGCGGGCAGGACGGCCACCGTGTCTGCGAAATCTGCGAACGGATAGTGAATCCTATGATTCATCCCTCTCTCCATTGGGGAAGTTACTTCAAAGTTCTAGAATTTACTTCAAAAATTGAAGCAAATTTCGTGACGCCCCCGCCCCGAATTTCCTCATCTTGAGCAAGCGATCTTTATTGTGCCACACTGATCACAGCAATACTGTGATTTGAGTGAATCTGACCCAGATCGCGACCTCGCATACACCTCCTAGCCGGAAAATCGCCGATGCGTAATACTGTTCCGAATCAAATGATTAGCAAGAGCCAAATCAACGCAAATCCGGCGCAAAACGGAACAATCAACCCAAGGCTGCTGGTCTTGCGGGCCCGTCGCGTTTTCGTTGTGACACTTCTTTATGCAGCTTTGCTAAGCGCCTGTATCAACCTCCTGCAACTCACAATGCCGCTCTACATGATGCAGGTACATGACAGGGTGTTGAATAGCCAGAGCATGGACTCGCTCGTGATGCTGACGATTCTGGCCCTCGGCGCGCTTGTCGTTCTCGGCGTACTCGACTTCATCCGCGCCCTCACCTTTCAGGCCATGGGCAGCGCCGTCGTGCGCTGGCTGAACCTGCCGGTCCTCACCGCTGCAGTGCAAGCCTCGGCCGATCAAGGGCTTGCCCGTGCGACGCAGTCGCTCAGGGACCTCACCGAGCTGCGCGGATTTCTGACCTCCTCGGCGGTCAGCGCTCCTCTGGACGCGGCCTGGTCCCCCATCTTTCTGGGCGTTCTTTTTCTGCTGCATCCGCTCTTCGGGCTTATTGGCGCGATTTCCGTAACGGTGCTTGTCTGCTGCGGTCTCCTGAACGACCTTCTGACCCGGCAGCTCATGAAAGAGGCAAGTCAGGCTAATATTGAGGCAGTCTCGAAAATAGGTGCGACATTACGTCACGCCGAGGCCATTGAGGCTATGGGGATGTTGCCCGCACTCGCGAAGAAGTGGCGAGTCGCGCAGCTGCACGCCCTCAGCGTGCTGGAGGCCAGTGGAATCAGAAGCAGGGCGATGGCCTCGATTACCCGCAGCCTGCGCTTTGCCATTCAGATGATATCACTCGCCGCGGGCGCTCTGCTCGTGATGAAACAGGAGATCTCCCCCGGCGCGATGATGGCGACGACCATTCTTGTCGGGCGCCTTCTCCTGCCCTTCGATTCCGTCATCGAGAACTGGCGACAATGGGTCTTGGCCATCGCCGGCTGGCGCCGGATCGAGGCTGCGCTGAACGAAGACCTCGCGGTCCGCCAGACCATGCCGACCCCGCGCTCCGAAGGCGACCTGGTCGTGGACAAGCTGGTCTACGCCGCACCCGGCATCGACGTGCCGATCATCAAGGGCATCTCATTCTCTCTCTCGCCCGGGGAGGTCCTGGGAATCGTCGGCCCCTCCGCCGCCGGCAAGTCCACCCTGGCGCGGCTGCTCGTCGGCATCCTGAAGCCGACGGCGGGTGGCGCCTTCCTGGACGGCAACAATGTCTATCTCTGGGAGCGCAGTTCATTCGGAAAGGTCGCAGGCTATCTTCCCCAGTCCGTCTCCCTCCTCGAGGGAACGATCCGCGAAAACATCGCCCGCATGGAAGAGAGCGACCCCTACAAGGTGCTCGAGGCGTCGCGGCTCGCCGACGTCCACGATATGATCGGGCGCCTGCCGCTCGGCTACGACACGCCGGTTGGCGAAGGGCAATTGACCCTTTCCGGCGGGCAAAGGCAGCGCATCGCGCTCGCCCGCTGCCTTTACGGCCGCCCGCGTCTCATCGTCCTCGATGAGCCGAATGCCAATCTTGATGCGATCGGCGAGCGGGCCCTCATCCGCGCGGTCGAAGACGCGCGCCGCGACGGCGCCATTGTCATCCTCATCGCCCACAGGCCGGCCATCATGCAGGTTGCCGACAAATTGCTCGTGCTGGAAGGCGGCCGCATCAGCCAGTTCGGCCCGCGTACGGACGTTGTCGCTTCCATGATGCCGGGCGAAACACGACGCGAAGGTACCGCCTGATGATGAAAGAACCGATCCTGCCCGTTCGCCTGGATGCGCAGCCCCTCGTCAAGACCGACAATCCGGAACGCCGCCTGCCGGTCCGCGCAGGCGCGCCGCTTTCAACGGTAGCACCTGAACACGACCTCCCCGACGACCATCACCGTTCGCCCATTCGGCGGCTCGTCATTGCGGGACTGACGACGATTCTGGTCGCTTTCGGCGGTTTTTTCGGTTGGGCGTTCTCGACGGAACTTAGCAGCGCCTCGGTCAGCAGCGGCACCATCGTCGTCGACTCCAAGCGCAAGACGATCAGTCATTTCGAAGGCGGAGTCCTGAGCCGCGTCCTGGTTCAGGAGGGCGATCACGTTGCCGCCGGGCAACCGGTCATCAAGCTCGAGGACACGCGTGCCCGCTCCGACCTCCAGGCACTCAAAAGCCGGCGCGTCGGCCTGATCGCAAAGCTCGCCCGTCTCCGGTCCGAGCAGGCGGGGGCGGCAGAGATAGGCTTCCCCGTCGATCTCGCCGGCACGGGCGACACGCCTGCCCGGGACGCCGTGATGGCGGAGACAGTGTTCTTCGAGAAACGCCGCGCGGCCAAGGAGGGGAAGATAGAGATTCAGCGCAAGACCATCGAGGAATATTCCGAGAAGGCCAAGTCGCTCGCCGCGCAGCTTCAGGCGACCGAGCGCCAGATCGAGCTCATGAACGAGCAGCGGACGGCAATCGCAACCCTGGTCGACAAGGCATTTGCCCAGCGCTCGAAGCTCATCGAGATCGACGCCCGGCTCAGCGAACTTGCCGCAACGCGCGGCGAAGTTGCCGGTGACAAGGCCCAGGCGGAAAAAGCGATGGCCGGGGCCGAGCTCACGTTGATCGGAATAGAAAGCGACTTCCAGTCGGAGATCGCCGGAGAGATCACTACGGCGCGGCTCGAACTGGCGGATGTCGAGGAGCGGATCATCGCTGCAGAGGACGTCCTGCGCCGCCTCGAGATCCGCTCTCCCCAGGCAGGCGTCATTGCCAATATCCAGCTGCGGACGCCCGGTAGCGCGGTCACCCCCGGCCAGCCACTGCTCGACATCGTCCCCGAGGACGAGCCGCTGCTCGTGGAGATGCATGTCAGCACGCGCGACATCGACAGCATTACAATCGGGTCCAAGACGCAGATCCGCCTGACGGCCTATAATCAGCGCACCCATTTGCCGCTCGACGGCAAGATCACCTATATCGCGGCCGACCAGTCGGTGGATGAGAAGTCCAACGTCTCCTATTTCGTGGCCCGTGCCGAGGTCGCGCCGGAATCCCTCGCCGCCAATCCCGACATCCGCCTCTATCCCGGCATGCCCGCCGAGTTGCTGATCGTGCACAAACCCCGTTCGGCAATCGACTATCTCGTTTCACCGGTCACCGACAGCTTTAACCGGGCGTTCCGGGAAGATTGACGGAGAATTCCACTAGCGACGATCGCATCGCACAAATTACTTTGAATTTTGAATCGTTTTACGGGTATTGCTCGAATAATAACTCCTAAAAATATATTGTGCTAATATTAACACATATTCCGAATCTTAGTCGAAACAGGAAAATAACCCCGAAATTACACGGATTTATTCCTGCTCTTGGATGTTGCCTTCTGGTTTATTGCGATGCACACTCCGGCACGCAATCTCGGCTCCCTGCCGATGATGCATGCATCAAACGACGAAGAGGAGTAAGCAGATGGCCACTTTGGAAGGCGGCGCATACGACGACGCCCTGTTTGGCTCTCGCTTTGACGATTTCATTCGCGCCCAAGGGGGTGATGATTTCGTCAACGGAGGCAAGGGGCACGACATCATCTTCGGTGACGGAGGTGACGACTTGCTGTTCGGCGACGACGGAAACGACACCGTGTTCGGCGGCGAAGGCACAGACATTCTTTATGGTGAGAAGGGCAACGATATCCTAGTCGGCGGATCGGGTGACGACCTGCTCGACGGCGACAAGGGTAACGACATCCTTCTTGGCGGCGAAGGCAACGACTTCCTCGTCGGCGGCAAGGGCAGCGACCTGCTCTACGGTGGCGCCGGCAACGACATCATCAATGGCGGCGAAGGCAACGATCTCCTGGTCGGTGGCCAGGGCAGCGATGTCTTCGTTTTCGATGGTGGTGGCGGCAACGACGTCATCCTCGACTTTACTCCCGGCGAGGACGTGCTGCAGATCTCCAAGGGCATCAATGGTCTGGACGTCACCGCGCCCGAGGACCTTGCTTCGCGCATCACCCAGGTCGGCGGCAATGTCGTGATCGACCTCGGCCATGGCGACACCCTGACGTTGGTGAACGCCGACGCCGAAGACATGCAGGCTCACCCCGAGAACTATTTCACCATCCACTGAGTTTGAACGGGCGCGCCCTGCCTCCTCCCGCGGGGCGTGCCACCTCCTGCAATCCGTCCAGAGGAGTAGCGTGTGACGTTTGACGACCGTACGAGGGGCGCCAGAGTTGTTTTCGACGACGCGAAGGCCTTTCGGCTCGGCTCCGATGTAGCCGTATTGATCCTTGACGTTCCCGCCAGGCTGCCGTCCGCGGCCAAGTACACACTCGTCATGCCTGAGCAACCGGTCCCGCTAGTCAGCACCACCCTCTCGCTCGCCGCCGGCGGCCATCGCATCCTCTGGGCCATGCGTCCCGGCAAGCAACCAGCCGCGGCGCAGATCTCGATCGAAAGCGGCAGCCTTCAAACGGTTACCCTGCGGCCTATCGGTGAACTGCCCCCCTTCGATGTCGAGACCCTGTTTGCCGATCTTGCGCCGGAGGCTTGCATCAAGTTCCTGAGCAATCTGTTGACGGCTTGGCGAAGCGCGTTCCGACTCTCCAGGGACCCGCTTTTCGTCGGGGTCGTCGAGGACGCGCTTCACGCGCTGACCTCGCGGCCGGGGCCGGCCAAGGCCGCTTGCCCCGTCGCTGAAGGACGATACCTGGTCGAGACCGCCATCGGTGCTGATTTCGGCGAGATCAGTGCCGTCTACGCGCTTACCGCGAATGCCGTCCTGCCACTCGCGTCATGGTCTCGCGTCGGCACCCAGGGGGAGAAGAACCTGCGGCCATGCCACTTGATCGTCGAATGTTCGAGGCTCCCTCAGTCCTTGGTGCTGCAGGGCAAAAGGGGCATCGCGGTCCGGGAGCTGGCCCCCGGCAATCCCCGTTACCCGAGCCTTCAAGCCTGGTGGACCGAACGCGGCCGCGCACCCGAGCTGCGCGAGTTTGTCGTGCGGTCGCTGTCGGGCGCGCCGGAAGGTGGCGCGGCAATGGCCACTGACCTGCAGCTCCGCGCCCCGTTGCCTGCGCGTCAGATCGGCAAATCCCCGATGCATCCCGCCGCCGAGGTCGACCTTGCTCTCGCCCTTTCGGGCGGCCTGCTCGCGGGGGGCTGGTCGCACGATCCCACAGGTATTCTCGCCGGGATCGACTACCTGAAAGAGGACGGCACGGCGGTGCCGCTCGATGGCAACTGGTATGAGTTTCCCGCCTGGGCGCGCGGAGTAAAAGAGGACTCAAGAACGGACGTGACTGGCTTTGTTGCCTGGCTGCCGCTCGATGAGCCATTGGGTACCCTCCTCCAGCCGCGCTTCCAGATGCGGCTCGCCTCCGGCGCAGTGAAGCCGCTCGTGCCGAGGCCGCAGCCCTTCGAGCCCACGGCGCAACGCAATCGCATCCTGCGCGCAGTCCCCCCGCAACACGCCATTGACCAAGCCTTCCGCACAATACTTGCGCCCGCTCTGCAGGATGTGGAACGGCGCCTGGGCAGGACGATAGAGGTCGACTACACGAAGGACTACGGCCTGCCGCGGGAGGCGCCGATCGTCTCGATCGTCGTGCCGCTTTACCGGGTTCTCGATTTCCTCCGCTTCCAGCTCTCCGGCATGGCGACGGATCCTTGGCTCGCGCGCAACGCGGAGATCATCTATGTGCTGGATTCGCCGGAAATCCAGGACGAGACGGAACATCTGCTCGGCGGCTTCCATCTCCTCCACGGCCTGCCGATGAAGCTCGTGGTCATGAACCGCAATGGCGGCTATGCACGGGCCTGCAACGCTGGTGCGCGCTTCGCGCGGGGCACTGTGATCGTGATGCTCAACTCCGACGTCGTGCCCAGGGCAACCGGCTGGTTGCAGGCGCTCATACGGCCACTTATGGAACAGAAGAGGCTCGGCGCCATCGGTCCGAAGCTCATCTTCGAGGACGGTTCGCTGCAGCATGCCGGGCTGTACTTCGCGCGCGACCGGCACGGCGTGTGGCTCAACCACCATTTCCACAAGGGCATGCCGGGCGACTATGCGCCGGCGCAGGTTCCCCGCAGTGTTCCGGGCGTTACCGGCGCATGCCTGGTCACGCGCCGGGATATCTACGAACTCGTTGGCGGATACACCGAGGACTATGTCATCGGCGATTATGAAGACAGTGATCTGTGCCTCAAGATCCGTCGGGGCGGCTACGACATCGGCTATGAGCCAGCGGCGTGCCTTTATCATTTCGAGCGCCGCTCGATCCGCCGCAGCGAGGATTACATGCGCGGCGTAGCCAGCCAATACAATTCATGGCTGCATACCGTGCGCTGGAACGACGACATCGCCGACCTGATGGCTGCCGGCAGCGTCAATGAGACAATCGCGTCCTTCCGCGGCGAAGCAGAAGCAAGGAGTGCCGCATGAGCGAGATCGCGCTGCGTCAAGAGAGCGCGCCGGCAACGGCGCCTGCCACTGAGGATCGGGTTCAGTGGTTACAGGACAGCGTCCTGCGCAACCGCTTCCTGCCGCAACCGGCCCCTGACAGCGTTTTTGTCGGCGATGGCGACTTCAAGGCGGTGGGCGCCGAATTCCTCGGCCACTTCATCCGGATGGGCGGGCTGCAGCCGGAAAGCCGCGTGCTCGACATCGGTTGCGGTATCGGCCGGATGGCGGTTCCGCTCACCCAGTACCTGGACTTCGAGAAGGGACGCTACAGCGGCATCGACCCCGTCGAAGGCGGCATCGCCTGGTGCCGGCGCTTCATCGCTCCCGCCTATCCGAACTTCGCGTTCCAGCGGGTCGACATCGCGCACGACCTCTACAATCCGCAGGGCAAGATCAGCGGTAAGGCACTGAGACTGCCCTATGCCGATCGCCACTTCGATTTCGTCATCATGACATCGATCGTGACTCATCTGCCGCCGGATGAGGTCATCGTCTATCTGAGCGAGATCGGCCGGCTCCTTCGGCCGGGCGGACGCCTGTTCATGACCGCTTTCGTTGTCGACTCCGTTGCCGCGGCGAATGAAACGGGCAGGCGCGATCCACGCCTGGCGTTCCTGCGCGATGGCGACGGCCCCTGTTGGTTCGTCCCCGACTTGCCCCGGCTTGCCGCGGTGGGCTTCGACGACGGTTTCCTCGACGGTGCTCTCGGCCGGGCTGGCCTCACTGCCGTCACAAAGTCACTCGGTTCCTGGCGCGGGCAGGCGGCAGATCACTATCAGGACGTCTTCGTCGCCGAGCAGCGGGGGAGCAACGCTTGAGCATGCGCATTCTCGTTGCCGCCCACAATCATCCGGCACTCCATCCCGGAGGCACCGAGATCTTCGCGCACGACCTGTTCCGCGCCTATCGGCAGGCCGGCTGCGAAACGTTTTTTCTCGGCGCCACGAACCAGATCCATCGCCAGGCACGGCCCGGTACGAGCTTTCAGGGGATCGGCCCCGCAGGCGATGAAGTGTTGTTGTGGTCCGGTCACTTCGACCGGTTCTTCATGAGCCAGATCGATCTCTATGGCGTCGTTCCGGACCTCGAGGAACTGTTGCGCGAATTCCGGCCGGACGTGGTGCACATCCATCATCTGCTCCTGCTCGGAGCAGAGTTCCCGCATATCGTCCGCCGCACATTGCCGGCGTGCCGGATCGTCATGACGCTGCACGACTATTATCCCATCTGTCATCACGACGGGCTGATGGTGCGCACAACCGGCAAGGAACTTTGCCACGTAGCGACCCCCGACCGCTGCCACGCCTGCTTCAAGGACATAGCCCTCGACCGGTTCGTGTTGCGCGAAAGTCATCTGAAGGCCCTGCTTCGCGAGGTGGATCGTTTCGTTGCACCGAGCCGTTTCCTCCGGCAACGCTTCATTGAATGGGGGCTCGAGGAAGATGCGATCAGCGTCATTCCGAACGGATTGCCACATAGAGCCGCGCGCGCCGGCGCGCCTCGGATCAGCGGAGATCGGCCCGTCTTCGGCTACTTCGGCAATCTCAATCCGTGGAAGGGCGTGCCGGTGCTGCTCGAGGCAGCGAGACAGCTCATTGCCGAGGGCGTACAGTTCGAGCTGCGGGTTCACGGCGGTGCCCCCTTCCAGAGCGAGAGTTTCAGGGAAGAGATTGCTCGCCTGTTCGGCGAAACGGCTCCAGTCGTGCAACAGCGCGGACCCTATCGCCGCGAAGACGTCGCCGACCTCATTGCCGCGGTCGACTGCACCATCGTTCCCTCGATCTGGTGGGAGAACGCGCCACTGGTCATCCAGGAGGCGCAGGCTCTCGGCCGGCCGGTGATCGTGAGCAATATCGGCGGCATGGCCGAGATGGTCGAAAACGGCGTCAACGGTCTCACAGTCGCGCCCAACGATCCGCGTTCGCTGGCATCCGCCATGCGTCGCTTCGTGGAGGATCCGACTTTGGGCCAGCGCCTTTCCGCAAACGCCCGCGAGCCCGACGACATTGATACGACCGCGCGACGCTATCTCGAGCTGATCGACGCGATCGAGCCAGTGCGTATCGAAGCGGCATAGGGGAAAATCGATGTCTGTTGTTGCCGAAAAATCAACTGCCGCCCCGGAACAGGACAACGCGAGGCCGATGAGTGGCCGCGTGGACGCGATCGATCAGGGCCGCGTCTTCGGCTGGGCATTCGATCCGGCGACGCCTAATGAGCGGCTCACTATCCGTGTGCTTCTGGATGGCAGTGTAATCGCCGAGGCAGTCGCCGACCGCAACCGGCCCGACCTGAAGCGCAATGGTATCGGCGACGGCAGCCACGCCTTCGAAATCGCGCTGCCGGAGGCGGCAGCCGTGCGTGCGGCCGAGCTCGTCGTGACGGCCCTGGATGGACGAGGCACGGAGCAGAGGCTGCGTGTCCCCCGCCCCGACGAGCAGGCGGCCGAAGCCCTCATTGCTGCACCGTTGACGAAGGTTCTCGACAAGCTCGACGTCCTGATGGCCGCCCAGCGACAATTGCAGGTGTCACAGCGCTCTCTCCTGCGCACCCAGAACGATGAGGGCGGGGAAGCAGAGACACAAGGCTTGACCGCGATCGGCGACGCCGTCGCAAGCCTCCGCTCCGATGTTGCGCAGCGGCTGGACGACCTCGATGTCCACCTCATGCGCCTCGACGGCGTCGTGGCGGCCATGGAGAAGAACCTCGGCGGCCTGCAGAAGCGTTCGAACGCAGAGTTGAAGCCGTTGCTGCTCTTGCTTTTCGTTCTCGTGGGCTTCGCCGCCGGCGCTGCCCTCGCGCTTTTCACGGGCGCGTAAGGGGCTCGATATGGTCGCTGTAGAACAAGCGCTTCCTTCGTCGGCATCGCAGCTTGCCGCCAGGATCATGAGGGGTGGAAGAGTCCTCGCCTGCCCCGTCGACGAGGGATTTCTACTGGTCATCGGTACGGGCGAACCAATGGCCGGAACTTTCTTGGCGGAGATCAATGACGACGTTGCCAGCCGGGTGACCGCCTCCATCGCTGGCTGGCTCCTGGCCTTGCCTTCGAGATCGGCCACGCATGGGTTCGCCGCCCTACTGCAGATGAGAGACACCGATCGTCCCCTCACGACGCTTCGCCTCGGCGAGGCGGAGACGGGCAAGCGATACATCTTCGCCCCGCGGTCAATTCCGGTGGGCGAGGCCGCCGCGCTCCTGGCGGAGCTCGCCGGGGAGCAACTCGGTGGTGTGCTGGATTCGCTGGTCGATGGGCTGATGCAGGGGTCCATCGGGCCGCGAAGGCTCGCCGCGATTATCGCTCTGTTGCAGTCCCGAAAGGGGGGCGACGGTTTCATAGAACTCCTTGGCGAAACCCACGACGGAGTAATTCTCGTCAAGGGATGGGGCCGCGTTATCGAGCCCGGCAACTGCCGCGTAGTGGTGAATGGCAGCAAGCCCGTCGTTTGCGATTGTGGGATTGCCACCTTTCTCCGCCAGGACGTGCCGGCGGGAGGCTCGGGTTTCGTCGGACTAATTTCGACAAAAGAACTGCTCCGGGTCCGTGACATCGAGGGGCTCGTCTATCGCGGGCGTGGTGGCTGGCGGTACGCGCCGGTTCATGAGCACCGCCAGATCGCCGGCCTTTCGGAGACACCCGGGCATATTCGCTCGGTGCTGCTTCAGACCCGCAGCTCGCCGCAGGTTCTCTTGCAACTGCGCTCAGCGGCAAACAGCTTCGAGGGCCGCGAGACACTGTCCGCGCTGCCCGTCCCGGTACGGATGGGAATAGATAGCGCCTTTGAGGCAATCGGGGGTGCTTTCCTGATCTCCGGCTGGCTGCTTGACCCCGAAGCCCACGTCCAAAGCGTCAAGCTCTGTGGCCAGCGCGCAGAAGCGCGGCTCGACGATCGTTGGACCCGGCTCGAGCGCGCCGACGTGACGGACGCCTTTACCGACGAGCCGATGTTCCGGAGCGCATTCGGCCATGGAATCCATTCCCACGGTTTCATCGTCTTTGCGAGCGGCCTCGGTTGGGATGCGGCGACACCCTTGCATCTGGAATTGACGCTCAAGGATTCCCGTCGCGCCTTCATGCCGCTGGCTCCGATCAGCGTTCCGCCCCGCTTGGCCGCACTTCGCCAGATCAGTTCCATCGATCCGGCAAACTGGGGACTCGCGGAAATCGTCGATCGCCAGATCGTTCCCTTTCTCTGTGCATCCGAGGCTTCCGCGCCGCGCGTCGGCACCATCCTTGATGCCGGTCCCTTCGAGCAAGCGGGAGGCCCGCCGATCGTCATAGCCGCCGAGGACTCTGAAGAAGGAGACATGGCCCCCTTCCTCGGGCTCTTGGCGCTCGATCCCGAGACCCGGCGCGCACCCATCGCCCTCGTCCTGACCGCGGAACGCTTTCGGCGGCACGCCGGCCGCATCAGGGACCTGGCGCAATTCTACCGGCTGTCACTCAGGCTCATATCGGCTGCGGAGAGCGGCGATCTCTACGATCTCCTGGAAACAGGAATTCGGGCGATCTCGCATGAGACGGTGGTTCTGCTTGCCGGCTCGCTGTTGCCGAACCGGGTCGGCTGGTACGGCAAGCTCGTCGCTGCCCATGAGGCGAATGGGGGCATCATTTCCCCTACGCTTGCCTATGAGGACCATTCTGTTCGCTGGGCCGGGACCTGGTCGTCTGGACAATCCGAATATCCGGCCGCGGGGCGCTATGCGGGTTACCCGCTGAGCGCGGTCACAGGTCTTAAGTTGACGCAGGTCGCGGCAGCCTCGTTCGAATGCTGCATCATGCCACGCGAAGCCTTCCTCCTCGCCGGCGGCTTTTCCGGCGGCTATCTCGGCTCTCAGCAAAAGGGACTGGACCTTGGCCTGAGGCTCAGCCGCGACGGAATGCCCTCCTACTGGCTGCCATCGGTGCAGATGCTGGGGGCCGATGAGACGCCCGGCGCGGCGGCGGCTCCCCTCGTCGAGCGGATCGACCGCAGAATATTCGCTGCCCGTTGGGCTCCCGCCCCGGAAGGCGAAGGCAATTGGCTCGAAGAGGTCCCCGCATGAGCGATCGTCTCCGCGTTCTCGTTGTTTCGCATGGACATCCGGCGATGTCGCTGGGCGGGGCTGAGATTGCTTCCCACAGCCTTCACAAGGGCCTGAACACGTTGCCGGGGGTTGAATCGATCTATCTGGCGCGCGTCGGCCATCCGGTTCCGCGCCACGGTGCGTCAGCTCTCATGAGCCACCGTCTCGCGCCGGATGAAGTGCTCTTCCACGCCGACGATTACGACCACTTCTTCCTCTCCAACGGCGATACGGATGCAATCCGGCGCGACCTCTTGCGCTTTGTCGGCGATCTTAAGCCCCATGTGGTCCACTTCCATCATCTGATCGGCATGGGAGTGGAGGCCCTCTACGCTCTTCGCGAAGCATTGCCGGAAGCGATTATCGTGGTGACCTTCCACGAGTATCTTTCGATCTGCCACAATCACGGGCAAATGGTGAAGCGACCGTCAGGCCAACTCTGCAGCAAGGCTTCTCCGATCAGCTGCCACGGCTGCTTTCCCGAAATCCCCGTCTCCCGTTTCCTGAAGCGCGAACAGTTCCTGCGCGGCATGCTCGGCCTCGCCGACGCCTTCGTCTCCCCGAGCATGTTCCTCGCCACGCGATATGTCGAATGGGGAATCGACGCGGAGAAACTCTCCGTGATCGAAAATGGGATAGTGGCTGGCGAGCGCGCGCCCGTGCGAGACCTGCCGGTTCAGACCGCCCGGCGAAACCGCTTCGCCTATTTCGGGCAGATGACGCCTTTCAAGGGCGTCGACGTGCTAATCGATGCGGTTTCGCGTGTGCCGCAGGAGATCTGGGGCGAAGATTCCTGCCTGATGATCTTCGGCGGTAACCTTGAACGCCAGCCGACCGAATTCCAGGACCGGGTCAAGAAGCTCATTGACGACGCCGGTCGCAGGGTGCGCTTCTACGGTGCCTATCAGAACGCGGACATGCCGCGGCTCATGCGTTCGGCCGACTGGGTAATGTTGCCTTCGATTTGGTGGGAGAACTCGCCGGTGGTTATCCAGGAGGCCTTGCATCACCGTCGGCCGATCATCTGCTCTGATATCGGCGGCATGGCCGAGAAGGTTCAGGACGGCAGGGATGGGTTGCATTTCCGCGCGGGCAGCGCCCAGGACCTCGCCGACCGGCTTATCGAAGTGCTGGCCGAGCCACAGGTTTGGGATCGACTGCATGCAACCCTGCGGCCGCCGACCAGCCATGTCGACGCGGCTCGCGCCCATGCAGAGCTCTATCGCCGGCTTCTCAGAGAAAAACGGAGCGCGATGGATGGCGGGCACTACGATCCGGTCTCGCTGACCGCCTGAAGCTTTGGGAAGAAGTGCGTCATGTCTCCCGAAGAGTGAAACGATATCGAGTCCGCAGCGTCGTCCAAATGGTCCTGGAGTCTCCACATGCTCATCTATTCCGACGAAAACCTCGAGGTGATACATCGCCCCGGATCGTCGGCGTATCTTCTCGTCACCTTCAATGAAATGGAAATGCAGGCGAACGGCAGTCGCTTCTGGGGTCAGCGGCTCTGCGAGAAAGCGGACATTGCCGCGCTCGGGTTCATCAGCAGGCGGCCGAACTGGTTTCCGGCGGCAAGCGTCGTGAAGGCGGTGAGCGCGGCGGCGCCGATACTTCGCGCAGCGTCGGAGCGCATCCTCTACGGCCATTCACAAGGCGGCTACGCGGCGCTGCGCTACCGGCGACGCTTTGACGCCACCGTCGCCATCGCCTTTTGTCCGCAACTGTCGATAGACCCCAAGGCCGTGCCTTTCGACGGTCGCTTCACGCGTCATTTCGTGCCCGATCTCCATGCCAATATGGGGATTGCAGCCGACCACGCTGCCGGCCGGGCCTATATTTTCTACGACCCCTTCCATGCCGTCGATCGCCGCCACGCCGAGAGGATTGCGACGCTGCAAACGGATACGCGCCTCATCCCCGTGCACATGACGGGACATGGCACCGTACGGGCATTCACCGGATCGGCGCGCGCCCTTTCGCTTATCGAGGCCTGCCGTTCAGACGATGACCCGGGCCTGCGCACCCTCGCCCGCTCCGCCCGGGTCGATGCTCCCATGCGCCCCTATCAAATCGCAGTCACGGCGATCGCCCGCCATCCGGCCTGGGCCGACCGGTTTCAGCAGCGCTTTGAAAGTGGTTTTTCGCCCGTCGAGCGGGTCAACTTCCTCTATCATCGCGCCAACCGCCACATCCGCGACGGCGAGCTCGCGGTTGCACGCGACAAGCTAGCCGAGGTCGTGGCGCTGCAACCGGGCGATCCAGGCTTCGCGCGCCGGCTGCAAGAGCTCGATAGCCGCATGGCTCGCGCGCTCCAGGCTCAGGACCCACAAGTCACCTTGGGTGCGGCAGCTCTTTAGCGGCAAAAAAGAACTTCAGGTCCTGGCTCGATGGAGGACAATTCGCCGGGTCTTCCTGCGATTGGTATCTCAAGGACCTGCCGCTTGAACGGCTGAGCGCCGGCGATGTCCTCATCGCCTATGAACTGAATGGCGCGCCGCTGGCGGCAGAGCATGGCTTTTCGGCGCGGCTCGTGGTGCCGGGTTACTATGGTACGAATAGCGTCAAGTGGCTGTGGAGGCTGCAGCTTGCCGCACGGAGGGCGGACGGGCTTTTCACGACCACTCTTTACAACGACGCGAGCGATGCACGGGACATCGCGGCGGGCCTGCCGCCGCAGCGGCCGGTCTGGGCGCTGGCACCGGAATCAATCATCGTGGCTCCTGCACCCGACGCAGTGGTCGCGCTTCGCGAGTCGGTCGAAATCTGGGGATGGGCTTGGTCGTTCCGCGGCATCGCCAGCGTGCAGGTCAGCACCGATGGAGGGAACACCTACAGGCATGCGACGGTTCAGCCGAGGCGCGGCTGGACCTGGCAGCGCTTTTCGCTGCAGTGGCAGCCGGGCCTTCGGGGCGTCGCACACCTTAGCGCCCGTGCCATCGAGGCTGGCGGCGCGGCGCAACCGGTCGAGGCGGTACGTAACGCAGTCCACACGGTACGCGTCATAGTCGAGTAGTCATACGTTCTGTTCGATATGTGCACGGCGAAGCGCTCTACGCCTGCCCTAAGGCAACCGAGTTCTCGCATCGACGGCCGGAAGCGCGTATAAATATCATAGACTTCGGTTGGACGAGTGCCTCAAGGGCCGAGGGTTTGCATCCGGGAACGTCCGTGCGCCCGGAACGTTTCGGATAGGTAGTATCCGGCGAGGCGCCGCCGAGCCGAGCATCCGGGAACGACGTGGAGTGAGAGTCATGGAACTGACAAACGCTCGCAAATTGGCAGAGGAATACCTGCGCCTCGGCGGTCATCGCCGGGTGGTCATCGACGATAACCAGACCTCGGTCAGAAACTGGGAGCCAGAGCCGGCGGCGGCCGAGGCGTTCTGGAGGAAAAACGTAGAAATACTTGCGCCGGAGAGACAGCGCGAGGTGCAACTCCTGCTGCCTACGATCAATCGCGCATGAGCTAAGGGCCCGACTGATTTCGCACCCAGTGACAGCGTGTACCGCTCGAGCGGACGATTTTTTGCGCCCATGCGCGGAACAGAAAACTTCGTTTTTGAATTGTAGCCCTGTCACCGATACGCGGAATGCGGCTGGCGAAAGCGTTGAGATGAATGGACCGGATTGCCCGAGCAAGGTGTTGAGGGAGTCTCTCGACGACGAATGGTGGACTCAGCATCGTGGTGACTCTCCCATAGTCGCCACGGCCATCCATAACGGCCACGCGGTGCGCGGCGCGGTCGAACGTCTCCTTGCTCTTTCTGCCGCGGAACGGCTGCGCGAGGAGGATCCTTTCACCGAGTTCATCATCCGCGATTTCCCGAATCGGATTGTCGTTCATCGGTCGCGATTTGAGGTCGATATCAATCGCCCCCGTGGCGGTGCGATATACGTGCGGCCGGAGCAGGCCTGGGGCCTCAAGGTTTGGGCCCGCGAGCCCCCGCACGATGTGGTCGAAGCGTCGCTGGCGATGCATGACGAATATTACGCCATGCTGGAAGCGATGCTCACGGGCATTGAGCGCCGCCATGGACGCTTCGTCGTTCTGGACGTCCACAGTTACAACCACAGGCGCGACGGTCCGGAAGCGGAAGCAACGCGAGCGGAAGCGGCGCCGGAGGTCAACATCGGCACATATTCGATGGATCGCGTGAAATGGGCCCTGGTGGTGGACGCTTTCGTCGAGGCCTTGCGCTCCGTTGAATGGCAAGGACGACGGCTCGACGTACGCGAAAACATCGCATTTCAGGGCAGAGGTGAACAAACGCGATTCATCCATGAGCGCTTCCCCGACACGGGCTGTGCGATTGCCGTCGAATTCAAGAAGTTCTTCATGGACGAGTGGACGGGCGAGCCGAACATGGAGGCGCTTGCGGCACTCAGGAAGCTTGTCTCGTCAACGCTGCCGCTGCTTGTGAGCGCGCTGGGAGCGAACCGATGAAACGTTCCGCCGCGCCCTCCCCTAGGGATACCGCAGATACGCCCGAATGGCTCGCCGAGGCGCTGGCCTCCATCAAGGCCGGCAAGGCCGTGCGAAAAGACCTTCCGGACGGCGGACGGCTGCATATCGACCGCGCGCTTCCTTTTCTTTGCCTGCACATCTCCGGCGCCGAAGAAGGTCCGGTCGCCCGTGAGATCGCCCAGGCGAATGCCTCCTACCTCATTGCGCCAGATGCCAACATTGCTGTCTTGGTCATCGGGGCTGTCGGCGCGCTGCTCGAGCGGCGCCTCGGAGCATTCATAGTCCTGGAGATCGGCGAACTCGCGCGCGACGAATTGTTGACCGACGACGCACCATATCTTCCACCCTTCAAGATCGAGGTTGCGGCAAGCCCGGAGGAGCCTGCACGGATTGCCGCAACGGCATTCGCCAATGCCGCCGAGGCGACCGAAGCAAAGTTCCGCACGCCGCGTGTGGAGTTTCGCGAAGCCGATGGGCTGAATGTGCCGTTTCCCTGTCTTCGCGTGCGATTTGCACCGATCTATCGGCAACGTGAGTCCGGCAACATTTATCCGCAGCTTCGCGAACGGCTGATCGCCAGTATCTTCGATGCCGGCCTGCAAGCCTTCGCCGCGTTCGTCAGGGCCACCAAAAGCATGGACATCTCGACGCATCGGGCGCTTGGTAGAAAGGCCTTCATCGACGCCGTGGTCCGCACCGACCGCAGTATCGACGAGGTTGCGTCGACCTTCGATTTCCTGCTCGCGGTGACACCGATCAATGCCGACGCGGCATGGAGCGATTTTGCCGCGAGCGAGTACCGGCGAGCCCCGCGCTTTCTCTATCGGCCGCTGACGCTGGAGGTCGCGGCGGCAAAGAAAAAGCTCTTCTCGATCGCCTTCGACCACCTCGAAGATCCGGTGCTGTACCAGCTCTACCGCGAAAAGCAGCAGGAACTAGACCTTCAGCTGTCGTTGCTTTCGGCCCGGGAAAGCGCAAAGTTCATTGAATTCGGCCGCGCCCTCTATGGTCCCGTCGAACCGGAACTCTTGCGGGCTGCTCGGGATATTCTTGCCCGTACTGACGATGGAGACGCCAATCCAGGTCAAGGGCGCGTCGCGGAGCGCCACGCCGATTGCTATTTCGTCGAGCAACAGGCACGCGCGATGATCGCTGAGTATCGGCGGCGTTACGCCGGCTTCGACGCCACCGTCGAAGTGCGTGATGATCTTCCCTCGGGTCTCCTGGTTTCGGGCAACCGCCTGCTGATCGCACGCAGCACCGCGATGGAAGCCGAACGCGTCGAGCCGATCTTGAGCCACGAGATCGGTGTCCATCTGCTGACCTATTTCAACGGTTCGGCGCAGGGTCTGCGTCTTTTCCGGTCCGGCCTCGCCGGATACGAAGGTATGCAAGAGGGATTGGCAGTCTTTGCGGAGTACCTGACGGGCGGCATGAGCAGCGAGCGACTGCGCCTCATTGCCGCCCGCGTCGTTGCCTGCGCCGCGATGCTAGATGGCGCATCGCTGCCGGAAGCCTATCAACAGCTCGTCAAGGACCATGGGTTCTTGAAGGCTGATGCCTTCAACGTCGTCCTGCGCGTTTATCGCAGTGGGGGTCTCGCCAAGGATGCGATATACCTGCGCGGCCTTCTGCAACTCCTCTCCCATTTGGCCGCCGACGGCGCCTTGGAGCCGTTCTGGATGGGAAAGATCGCCGCTTCGCATTTTGGCGTCATGCAGGAATTGAGTGCCCGCGGACTGCTTGGTGTGCCGGCCGTGCACCCTATATTTCTTGACAATCCGGAAGCACCATCGCGCCTAGCCAAGGCACGCGCGGGAATGTCACCGCTCGACATGATCGAAAGTTAGGAGCCGGACATGCGCATCGCCTTTTTCGTCAATTCCATCGAAGGCGAGGCTACCTATTACGCCACCACCTGGCTTGCGCTCGCGGCGCTCGCCCGTGGTCACGACGTTTGCTACGTCATGCCCGGGGATTTCGTGCTGCGTTCCGACGACAGCCTGATGGTCCGGGCTACGACCTTGCATGGCCCGAAACCGAAGAAGCCGGAGACGTTGCTCAATGCGCTCAAGGACGAGCGAGCAAAGGTCAGGACGATCGACATCACAGAAATCGACGTGCTTTTTCTGCGCAACGATCCTTCGGAAGACGCCGAAAAGCGTTCTTGGGCAGCCTATGCCGGCGTGAATTTTGGCCGTCTTGCGGTCGATCGCGGCGTGATCGTCGTCAACGATCCGGCCGGCTTGGCGAGTGCCCAGAACAAGCTCTATTTGCAGGGTTTTCCGGAAGTTGTTCGCCCCACCTCGCTGATCTCCCGGAGCATCGAGGAAATCCGGGACTTCATCGATGCGCATCCTGACGGCGTGATCCTGAAGCCTTTGCAGGGATCAGGCGGCAAGAACGTTTTCAAGATCAGTTCCAAGGAAGCCAACCTCAATCAGATATTCGAAGTTGCCAGCGGCGAAGGGTACCTGATCGCCCAGACCTACCTGCCCGAAGCGACCGCCGGTGACGTCCGCCTTTTTCTCATGAACGGACGGCCATTGGAGCGCGATGGTGTTCATGCCGCGCTCCGCCGGGTGCCGGCCAAGGGCGATGTGCGCTCCAACATGCACGCCCGCGGCACGCCGGAAGCGGCAACGGTCACGCCCGAAATCCTCTCCCTGGCGGAAAAGCTCCGACCGAAACTGGTGGAAGACGGCATGTTCCTGGTGGGCCTCGACATCGTCGGCGACAAGATACTGGAGATCAATGTCTACAGTCCCGGAGCCCTCCCGGAGATCGCCGCGCTTTACGGCGTGGATTTCAGCGAGGACATCATCATCGCGCTCGAAAACAAGCTGAGCATCCGACAGCTCTATTTGGGAACATTGTCGAACCGCACGTTGGCCACGCTCTAACGACATCAAGCGCATGACGCACCGATGAATTTGGCGGGAATACGCTGGAAGATTTCAAACGTGAGTTTACAAAAGTATTATTATATGATTTTTTCTCGACAGCTGCATGGAGAGCAGCTTTCTTTGGGAGGAAATCATGAAATTTGCGAAGGCACTCGCGAGTGCAACGATTCTTGCTGCCTGCACCTTCGGCAGCGCATCGGCCGCGGAACTCGTCGTCGGCTTTTCCCAGATCGGATCTGAGTCCGGCTGGCGCGCAG
Organism: Sinorhizobium garamanticum; assembly: GCF_029892065.1. NCBI lineage: Bacteria > Pseudomonadati > Pseudomonadota > Alphaproteobacteria > Hyphomicrobiales > Rhizobiaceae > Sinorhizobium > Sinorhizobium garamanticum. The sequence continues at coordinate 312,632 of NZ_CP120374.1, forward strand.
CTGAAACGACGCTGACGAAGCAGCAGGCCGAGCAGCGCGGAATCGACCTTAAATTCGCCGATGCGCAGCAGAAGCAGGAAAACCAGATCAAGGCGATCCGTTCCTTCATCGCGCAAGGCGTGAACGCGATCCTTGTCGCTCCAGTAGTCGCAACTGGCTGGGATGAAGTGCTGCAGGAAGCGAAGGATGCGGAAATTCCTGTCATCCTGCTCGACCGCACCGTCGACGCATCCGACGATCTCTATTTGACGGCTGTGACCTCCGACCTCGTCCACGAAGGCAATGTCGCCGGCAAGTGGCTTGCCGACACAGTTGCCGGCAAGCCCTGCAACGTCGTCGAGCTTCAGGGCACGACCGGTTCGTCGCCGGCGATCGACCGCAAAAAGGGCTTCGAACAGGCGCTCTCCGGTCACGACAATCTGAAGATCGTCCGCAGCCAGACCGGCGACTTCACCCGCACGAAGGGCAAGGAAGTGATGGAAAGCTTCCTGAAGGCGGAAGGCGGCGGCAAGAACATCTGCGCGCTCTACGCCCACAATGACGACATGGCCGTCGGCGCGATCCAGGCCATCAAGGAAGCCGGCCTGAAGCCGGGCAAGGACATTCTCGTCGTCTCGATCGATGCCGTTCCGGACATCTTCCAGGCGATGGCCGCTGGCGAAGCCAACGCGACCGTCGAACTGACCCCGAACATGGCTGGTCCCGCCTTCGACGCCCTCGCCGCCTACCTCAAGGATGGAAAGGCGCCGGCAAAGTGGATCCAGACGGAATCGAAGCTTTATACCCAGGCCGACGATCCGATGAAGGTCTACGAAGAGAAGAAGGGCCTCGGCTACTGATCTCGCTTGCGGCCCGCCCGGCAGAACCGGTGCGGGTCGCTTCTGCCCTTCTGCAAAGAAGGCTCGACCGGAAACGAGAGTAGATGCCGCGCGGCATGTCGTTCCCGCTCCGGTCTCGACGTTCCAGAGACGGTATCCATGCAAGCCAGCAGCGACAACATTCTTTCGGCGGTCCGGATCGACAAGGGCTTTCCCGGAACCAAGGCCTTGGACAAGGTCGATTTCCATCTGCAGCGCGGCGAGGTTCACGCGCTTCTCGGAGAGAACGGCGCCGGCAAATCGACACTCATCAAATGCCTCACCGGCGCCTATCGCCGGGATGGCGGCAGCATCCTGCTCGACGGGGTTGAAGTCGACCCGCGCGACACCTTCGAGGCCCAGCGGCTCGGGATCGGGACCGTCTATCAGGAGGTGAACCTGCTGCCGAACCTCAGCGTCGCCGAGAACCTGTTTCTCGGCCGGCAACCGCGGCGTTTCGGCGTGGTCGACATCCGCGCAATGAACCGCAAGGCACGCGAACTTCTGTCGGAATACGAGCTCGAGCTCGACGTCACCCGTGCGCTCGCAAGCTATTCGGTCGCCATTCAGCAGGTCGTGGCGATTGCCCGCGCCGTCGACCTTTCGGGCAAGGTGTTGATCCTCGACGAGCCGACGGCGAGCCTCGATGCACATGAGGTCGCGATGCTCTTTCGCATCGTCCGGCGCCTCAAGGCACGCGGCCTCGGCATCATCTTCATCACCCACTTTCTCGAGCAGGTCTACGAGATTTCGGACCGCATCACGGTGCTCAGGAACGGGCGACTTGTCGGAACCCGCAACACGGCCGACCTCGATCGTCGCGATCTGATCGCGATGATGATCGGCCGCGAACTTGCGGCAGAGATTCACGCAGTCCAGGCTGCCGCTGCGGAAGGCGGCGAGCCGCGCTACCGGTTCAGGAATTACGGCCGGCGTGGACGCATCGATCCTTTCGATCTCGACGTCAGGGCGGGCGAGGTTGTCGGTATTGCCGGCCTGCTCGGTTCGGGCCGTACGGAAACGGCAGAGGTCCTCTTCGGTGCGCATCGCGCCGACAGCGGGACGGCGGAAATCGACGGCCGCCGCGTCGAACTGTCGTCGCCTCGTGCCGCCATCCGCCAGAAATTCGGCTTTTGCCCAGAGGACCGCAAGACCGCCGGCATCGTCGGTGATCTCTCTGTGCGCGAGAACATCGTTCTTGCGCTGCAGGCCAGCCGGGGCTGGACACGGCCGATCTCGCGCACGGAGCAGAACCGGCTGGCCGACCTCTATATCCGGGCACTGGATATCCGAACGGCCGACAGGGAAAAGCCGATCAAGCTGCTTTCCGGCGGCAACCAGCAGAAAGCCATCCTCGCCCGCTGGCTGGCCACGGAACCCGAATTCCTGATCCTCGACGAACCAACGCGCGGCATCGATGTCGGCGCACATGCCGAGATCGTCAGGCTGATCGAGTCGCTGCGTGAGAAAGGCATGTCACTGATCGTCATTTCATCGGAGATCGAAGAACTGGTCGCCTACAGCACACGAATCATCGTTCTTCGCGACCGCGCCCACGTCGCCGAACTCGGCGGAGAGCGCATTACGGCCCATCAGATCGTCGAGGCGATTGCCGCGACCAATGAGCGGAGGGCATCGTGACATCGATCGTCCGGATCTATCTCGCCCGTTTGCTGCCACAACTGATCGCGCTGGCGGCTATTCTCATCGCGATTTCAATGACCTTTCCCGGTTTCCTCAACCTGGAAATTCAGAATGGCCGCCTCTACGGCAGCCTGATCGACATCCTTAACCGGGGCGCTCCAGTCGTGCTGCTGGCGATCGGCATGACCGTCGTCATTGCAACCAAGGGCATCGATCTTTCCGTTGGCGCGGTCATGGCGATTTGCGGTGCCATTGCAGCGTCATCCATCACGTCCGGCCATTCGCTGTTCGAGACGATCCTGATCACGATTGCGGTCGGCATCCTTTGCGGCATATGGAACGGCATTCTCGTCGCTGTCCTCGACATTCAGCCTATCATCGCGACGCTCGTGCTGATGGTTGCCGGGCGAGGCATCGCCCAGCTCGTGACCGAGGGTGCGATTCTCACCTTCAATGATGCCGGCCTCATCTTCATCGGCAGCGGTTCCTTCGCCGGTTTACCGATGCCGGTCGTCGTCTGGCTCGTCTTCGGAGTTCTCGTCGCACTGCTCGTTAGGCAGAGCGCCCTCGGCATGCTGATCGAGGCGATCGGCATCAACCGCCAGGCAAGCACGCTGTCGGGGGTTCTCACCCCGGTGCTTCTGATTGCCGCCTATATGCTTTCCGGCCTCTGTGCCGCGATTGCCGGCATCATCGCTGCTGCCGACATCCGGGGGGCCGACGCAAACAATGCGGGGCTGTGGCTGGAGCTCGACGCCATTCTGGCGGTCGTGGTCGGCGGCACTTCCCTTCTTGGCGGCCGCTTCAGCATCGCCGCGTCGGTGCTCGGAGCGATCATCATCCAGGCGATCAATACCGGCATCCTGCTTTCCGGTTTCCCGCCGGAGTTCAACCTCATCATCAAGGCGGCAATCATCGTCTTCATTCTGGTGCTTCAGTCGCCGCGCTTCCGCACCGCCTTTGCTTTCCTTGCTGTCCCACGGCGAGCAGCCAAAACGACCGAGCAGGAGGCGAAATGAATAAGAAATATCTGCCACTTACGGCAACGATCTTAATCTTCGTCTTAAGCTATGCGCTCTGCGCTGCCCAATATCCGAACATTCTCTCCACCCGCGTTATTGGCAATCTCTTGACCGATAATGCCTTCCTCGGCGTCGCCGCCGTGGGCATGACCTTCGTCATTCTTTCGGGAGGCATCGACCTCTCGGTGGGTTCGGTCATCGCTTTCACCGGGGTGTTCCTTGCGGTTGTCCTGGAACACACCAGCATGCACCCGCTCGCGGCCTTTGCGCTGGTCCTCGCCATCACCACGCTTTTTGGCGTGCTGATGGGGATGATCATCCATTATCTCGAGATGCCGGCCTTTATCGTGACGCTGGCCGGAATGTTCCTCGCCCGCGGCATGGCCTTCGTGCTGTCGATCGATTCCATTCCGATCAAGCATCCCTTCTACGGGACGTTGAAGGGCTTCTACTACAAGCTGCCAGGCGGAGGACGGATCACTCTCATCGGCGGCCTGATGCTGCTCGTCTTCGCCGTCGGCATCCTCATCGCTCACCGGACCCGGTTCGGCACGAACGTCTATGCGCTCGGCGGCGGCACGGCGACAGCGAAGCTCATGGGCGTTCCGGTCGCGAGCACAACGATCAAGATCTACGCCCTTTCGGGACTGCTCGCGGGTCTCTCCGGCATTGTTTTCTCGCTTTACACGTCGGCCGGCTATTCGCTTGCCGCGGTCGGCGTCGAGCTTGATGCAATCACCGCCGTCGTCATCGGCGGCACGCTGTTGACCGGCGGATCGGGCTTTGTTGCCGGAACGCTGGTCGGCATCTTCATCCAGGGCCTCATCCAGACCTACATAACCTTCGACGGATCGCTGTCGAGCTGGTGGACGAAGATCCTGATCGGCGCGCTTCTGTTTGCCTTCATCCTTCTGCAGAAGGGGATCATCCATCTATCGCGCGATGCCCGACAACACGCCTGAGTGAGCGGAGGACCGTGTGAATGCCGCCGGAAACCTTCGCCAAACGACCGGGGAAGCGCACAAGCCACCAGCTCGTCGTCGATGAGCTGGGCCAGGCCGTGGTCGGCGGCGAATTTGCCATTGGCGACATACTGCCAGGCGACACGGAGCTTGCGGCGCGTTTCAATGTCTCGCGCACGGTCCTGCGCGAAGCGATGAAGACGCTCGCGGCCAAAGGGCTCGTTTTCCCGCGGGCGCGCATCGGAACGCGCGTCATGCCGCGGACGCATTGGAACCTGTTCGACGCCGATGTCCTCTCCTGGCATTTCAATGTCGGCGTGGACCAGGATTTCCTGCATCACCTGAGCGAAGTGAGACTGGCCCTCGAACCCTATGCCGCAAGTCTCGCGGCGCGACGGGCGTCCGACGCCGACATCAGCCAGATGATGCGGCTTGCCGTTGCCATGGGCGATGCCGGGCACAGCGCCCAGACACTGGCGCACGCCGACCTCGAATTTCATCTCCATTTGCTCGAAGCCTCCCTCAATCCCTTCATGCGGACGGTGGGGAGCCTTATCGAAGCAGCATTGATCGGCGTTTTCAAACTCACGAGTCCAAGCCCCGAAGAGGCGGAAATCGACCGCGTCGCGATGGCGCACATCCGCATCGTCGAAGAGATCCAGCGCCGCGACGAGCATGGCGCCCGAAGCGCTATGGAGAACGTAATCCGGGTTGGCCAGGAGCGACTTATGCTTGACCTAAGGGAAGGCAAGATCGCTCTTCAGAGCGGATCGTGAAAACGCCGAACGCTACTGCATGTTTCCTTAAATCCTACTCGATTTAAGGATAAAACATGCCGCAATTCAAAGTACTACACTGTCCTTTGCCCGTCTTATTAGACGCGCGGCGCTATGCGCAAAAGAACAAAGCGTTAGAGCGGTTTTCTCAGACGAGGCGGCGCCTCTGCCGCTTGCGCCCACCTCTTTGGATCGCGATGAGTCGCGGAATGCGGGCGGAAAACCGTTACACTCTTTTCCTGACTTTGCGTCAGCTCGCATGACCTGCAACGTGGAGGTGCCGCGGCGGCTCGATGCCGATGCGGCCATTTTCCGGTTCGATCCGCCGGCCCGTTGCGGTGTCGAAAAGATGCAGTTGCGCCGGATCTATCGCAAGACCGATGATGTCGCCGCTTCCTGCTCTGCCGCGCCCGGTCTCGACGATCGTCAGTTCCGGCTGCGTTGCCGACGTGATGAAAGTGGCCGAACCGGTCGACTCGACGAAACCGACCGGGACGTCGAAAGCGCCCTGCCCTTCCGAAACGACCTTGATGTGCTCCGGCCGGATACCAGCAGTGACGGACGATCCCGGCGCCAGACCACGCCCGAGCGCGAGCTTCGCCTGCATCTTGCCGAAATCGAGAACGATGTGGGCGCCATCTTCCCCGACGATCGCCGGTATAAAGTTCATCGCGGGTGAACCTATGAAGCCCGCAACGAATTTGTTGGCCGGGCGGTCATAGAGATCGAGCGGCCGGCCCTGCTGCTCGATGATGCCGTCGCGCATGACGACGACGTGGTCGGCCATCGTCATCGCCTCGATCTGGTCGTGGGTCACGTAGACGGATGTTGCCTTGAGCCGGTCATGCAAGGCGCGGATTTCCTTGCGCATATGCACGCGAAGGGCGGCATCAAGATTGGAGAGCGGCTCGTCGAACAGGAATGCTTTCGGGTGGCGGATGATCGCTCGGCTCATCGCCACGCGCTGGCGCTGGCCGCCCGAGAGTTCGCGCGGATAGCGCTTCATCAGATGCGAGAGGCCGGTGGTTGCCGCCACCTCTTCCGCCGCCTTGCGCGCTTCTACCTTTTTCACACCGCGAATGCGCAGACTGTAGGTCAGGTTCTCCTCGACCGTCATATGCGGATAGAGCGCGTAGGACTGGAAGACCATTGCGACATCCCGCTTGCGGGGCGGAACGCCATTCATGAGTGCGCCGGCGATCTTCATCTCGCCGGTCGAGATCTTTTCGAGACCAGCGAGCGAACGCAGCAAAGTGGACTTGCCGCAGCCGGATGGGCCGACGAGGGCGACAAAGGTTCCCTCCTCTATCGCGAGATTGATGTCCTTCAACGCATGAAAGGCACCGTAGAACTTGTTGACGCCGTTGAGTTCGATCTGAAGGGTCATTTGAGGGCTCCCGAAGTGAGGCCGGAAACGATACGGCGCTGCAAGAGAATGAAGGCGGCCAGAATGGGTGTCACATAGATCGTGGCGTAGGCCATGATGTTGTTCCATTCATTGGTGTTCGGCCCCATGAAGGAATTCAGGCCGACGCTGGCGGGTTGCAGTTCGATGTCCTGGATCATCGACTTCGAATAGACGAACTCGCCGAAGGCCTGCATGAAGATCAGGATCGCGCTCACCAGAATGCCGTTGCGCGCCAGCGGCAGGACGATGTTGAAGAAGGCGCCGATGCGCGAATTGCCGTCGACGAGCGCCGCCTCCTCGAGCTCCATCGGCACGCTCATGAAGGTCGCCCGGACGAGGACCACGAAGAACGGCATGCTCTTGGCCGCGATCGCCAGGATAACGGCAAAGCGCGGCGTGTCGAGCAGCCCGAACTGCGAGAAGCCGACGAATATCGGCGTGATCATCAGCGAGGCCGGCAGCACCTGCAGCATGAGGATAAGGAACAGGCCGATATCGACCCAGACATTGCGATAGTGCGCGAGCACATAGGCGCAGCCGACGCCGAGCACCGCGATCAACGCCACGGAGCCAAATGCGATGACCAGTGAGTTCCAGAGATAGCGCCCCATGTTCCGGCTTTCCCAGACGAAGGCGTAGATGTTCCATTGCGGCTCACTGGGCAGGAATTTCGGTGGTGTCGCGAACATCGCCGAACCGGTTTTCAGCGCGGTGACGTACATCCAATAGAGCGGAAAGAGGTAGATGGCCGCCAGCACCAGCGCGGCGGCGAGCATCAGCCGATTGCGGAATTGATCGCTCATCCTCGGACCTCATGGCGGGTGGAGCGCACATAGACGACCGAAGCGAGCATAACGAAGACAATCATGATTACCGAGATCGTCGCTCCCTTGGCGAAGTCGTATTGCCGGAACGAAAGGTCCCAAGCCCAATATTGCGTCACGTTGGACGAATTGTTCGGCCCGCCCGAGGTAATGGCGGCGAAGAGGTCGAATTGCTGCAGCGTGAAGATCAGTCCGAGCGCGATGATCGCGCCGATCGTCGAACGCATCATCGGCAGCGTGATCGTCCAGAAGCGCTGAAGCGCATTGGCGCCGTCAAGCTCGGCCGCCTCGTAGAGATCCTTCGGTATCCCCGACAGCCCGACCGAGAGCAGGATCATGTTGAAGGACGTGCCGAGCCAGATATTGGCGATGATGACGGCCCAGAGCGAATAGTTCGGGTCTGAGCGCCAGAAAATATTGCCGGAGATAGCGCCCATCTCCCGCAGGAAGAAATTGAGGACGCCGAAATCGCCGGAGAGAATCCAGTTCCAGATGGCGCCGACGACAAGGCCGGGCATTACCCAGGAGACAAGGAAAAGACCGCGCAGCCACGAGGCGCCCGGAAAATTGATCCAGAAGAACAACGCCAGGCCGAAGCCGATCGCGAATTGTCCAGAGATCGAGGCCACCACGAAGAGCGCCGTATTGAAGAGTATCGGCTGGGTTTCAGGCTGCGAAAACAGGTCGACATAGTTGCGGAAGCCGACAAAGGGTCGCCAGAAACTACCGAGGCTGAACATGTCGACTTCCTGAAAGCTCATCACAACGTTGTAGATGAGCGGAAGGCCGGACATGATGAACAGGAAGCCGAGCGGCAGCACGACGAGGCCGATGTCGAAGCCCTTGCCGTCCGTGACGCTGGATAGAATTCTCTTCATGGTGATCCCCTCTCCCTCAGGCGATCCCGACCGAAGCCGGAGATCGCCTTTCGGGAGGAAACTCGGGCGGACGATCCGCCGGTGAATGCCTGCCGCCGCGCCGCAAGTCAGAGCGGCGGCATCTTCTCAACCGAGAACAGCCTTGATTTTCTCAGCCGCCTGATCAAGCGCCTCCTTGGAGCTCATCTGCCCCGTCAACGCTGCCTGGATCGCGTCCTGGATCGCCTTGGAGATCTTCGGCCATTCCGGATGCGGGCCGCGTGGCTTCGCATATTTCAACTGCTCGACGAATGCCTTGAGTGCAGCGTCCTTCTTCTGCTCGCCGGTCGGCGGAATGGAGATGTCGGAGCGGGCCGGCAGTTGCCCGAAATCCTTGAACATCCTGTCGTCCTGCGAGGCGAAATATTCGAGCACCTTAAAGGCTTCCGCCGGATGTTCGGTGCTTGCGAAGATCGCCCAGTTGAAGTCGCCCATCGCCGAGGAGCGTTCGGCGCCCAACTCGGGAACTGGCAGCAGCGCGACGCCCCAGTCGAACTTCGCCTCCTGGATCATGCGGTCGAGTTCCCACGGGCCGGAGATCGCCATGGCCGCATTGCCCGAATTGAAGGTGCCGGTGGAATCCCATTGTCCGCGCGTCAGACTATCCGGCGACGCCAGCTTCTCGTCGATGATCGTCTTCCAGATATCGAGCGCCTTGACCGCACCCTCGGAATTGATCTTGTCATAGCCGCCGCCGGCCATCTGTACCCAGGGCAGGAACTGGAAGGTTCCCTCCTCGTTTGCCTTCGCAGAGAAGGCAAGGCCGTAGACATTGGCGGCCGGATCCGTCAGCTTGCGTGCCGCTTCGACGAGTTCGTCCCAGGTCTGCGGCGGCTTGTTCGGGTCGAGGCCCTTCGCCTTGAACATGTCCTTGTTGTAATAGAGGGCGATCGTATTCGTCGCCTTCGGGATGCCGTAATATTTCCCCTCCCAGGTCACCGAAGCCAGCGGCCCCGGAAAATAGTTCTCCGGCTTCACGACGGTGGACGTCGCGATCATGTCGGTGAGGTCGAGAAATGCGCCGCGGGACGCGAAGAGCGCGTGCTCCGGATTGTCGATGGCGATGATATCCGGTGCCTGGCCAGTCGAGTAAGCGCGCATGGCCTCGCTGACAACGTCGTCAAACTGGATCTGGCGATATTCGACTTTAATTCCTGTGTTCAGCTTGTTGAAATCCTTGATCAAGTTTGGCGCCGGCTGAATGTCTCGATCCAGCGACCAAACACTGATCGTCACATCTTCTGCGCTGGCGGCGAATGCTGCCAACGAAGTGCCGAGGGCGACGGTGCCCAGGATTGCATATCTGCGAATACCCATAATCTCCTCCTCTGTGGTTGTTCCGCGACCGGCATCCTCCGCGCCGGTCGTCGGGCATGGTCTCAGACCGGATCGACGACGAAATCGCCGCCCCGGCAGGTTTTCAGGTAGTTGAGCGCGTGAACCTGGCCGGTCATCTCAAGCGCATCGCGATAGACCGGGTCGTGCCAGCCTTCGATGTCGATCGAACCGGACCAGCCGGCGAGCCTGAGTTCCGAGATGACGTCCGTCCAGTTGCTGTCGCCGAAACCGGGCGTGCGCATGAAGACGAATTTCTCCTTGCCGAAGATGCCGCGCTCGCGGATGACGTCCCAGCGGATCGTCGCGTCCTTGCCGTGCACATGGAAAATCTTGTGCGCCCATTTGCGGATCTGCGGCAGAGGGTCGATCAGATAGACCATCTGGTGACAGGGCTCCCATTCGAGGCCGATATGGTCGTCCGGCGTCTCGTTGAACATCAGTTCCCAGGCATCGGGATTGTGGGCGATGTTCCAGTCGCCCGTCGCCCAGTTCCCGTCCATCGCGCAGTTTTCAAAGGCGATCTTCACGCCCTTGTCTGCCGCGCGATCACCGAGTTCGCGCCAAATCTTCCTGTAGCGCGGCAGGCTGTCGGTCAGCGGACGATTGCGGATGCGGCCGGTGAACCCCGCGACGCAGGTCGCGCCGAAGTGATGCGCGTTGTCGATGCAATCCTTCCAGCCCTGCAGCGTCTGCAGGTCGATGTCGGTCTCCTCCAACGGATTGCCGAACATGCCGAGCGTCGAGATGGTGATGTCGCGCTCGCCGATCGCCTCCCTGCAGCGCTTGCCAAGCTCGGCGAGGTCCTGCCCGTTGGTCGTCTGCCAGAAGAAAGGTTCGAAGCTCTCGAACCCCAAGTCGGCGATCTGGCCGATGCGCTTGGCAGCCTCGCCTTTCGTGGCGCTGACCATGGTGCCGATGCGGATGGATTTGGCTGGATTGCTCATCAGATACCTCAAATTGTCACGCGCTGCCGGGTGCGGGCGCTTTCGATCGCTGCAAAAACCATGGCAAGGCTGTTGATGTTGTCATCGCTAGCCGTTTCCGGCTTCTCGCCGGAGCGGATGGCCGCAACGAAATCTGCGATCACGCTGGCGTGGCCATGCGTCTCTGCTTGATCGGCCGGTTCCGGGACCTCGATCGGAAGCAGTTCGCGCAGAAAGCCTTCGCCGGCGACTTTGTTGGCCTGGAAGCTCTCGGCTCCGTCCCAGAGCAACGTGCCCTCGGTGCCGATGATGCGCCACTGGCTCTCCCAGCTTGTATTCGCGCCCTCGGCGCACCACGAGCCGCGATAGGTGAAGGTGACGTCATCCGAGAGCTCGAAGATGGCGTTCGCGGCCGCACCGTGCGCATACCAGGAGCCGCGCGGATTGCTCTCGTGGCAATAGACCGCGAGCGGCGTCTTGCCGGCGATGAAACGCGCCGCATCGAAGGTATGGATCGCCATGTCCAGGAGCAGCACGTTGTCCATCTCTTCCCGGAAGCCGCCGAAATGTGCGCCGATGAAGAAATCGCAATGGAGACCGGTCAGTGTGCCGATCGCCCCGCTTTCGACGAAGCGGTGGATACGGCGCACGCCGGAGATAAAGCGGCGGTTCTGGACGACGGCGTGGATCTTGCCCGCCTCGCCCGCAAGACGGATCAATTCCCTGCCGGCGGCGAGCGAGGTCGCCATCGGTTTCTCGCTCAGCACGTGGCACCCATGCCTGAACCCGGTAGCAACGACATCACGACGGGCGGCGGGCACGACGATGTCGAAGAGCAGATCCGGTTTGGTTTCGCTCAAGACGGCATCGAGATCGGAGCCGATGATCGCATCCGCAATATCGAATTCCGCCGCAAGGTTCCGGGCAGTGTCGGCGTTGACGTCGACGAGCCCAACAATGCGGATCGATGATTGAAGTTCGCGGTTTGCGGCGATCGCCTTAAGCCAACCTTTGGCCATAGCTCCGCACCCGCACAGAACTGCGCGCAGAATCACGTTTCTCCTCCCGTAAGTCTACGAAATCGCCTTGTTTTGGCTACCGTAAACGTTTACGGAACTATGCGGAGTTTCCGAAACATGTCAATAGGGATTCGGAGACGAGTGGACGCTTGACGGGAGGATGAAAGTCGGGATGAAGGGAATTCGGCGTCTTGCGCAACATCTCGATATTTCCATCGGCACGGTCTCGCGGGCGCTCAACGGCAAGCCTGACGTCAATGAGGAGACGCGTAAGCGCGTGCTCGAGGCGGCGGCGGAACTTGGTTATGTTCCGAACCAATCGGGCCGCAGTCTACGGCAGGGCACGACCAATATCATCGGCTTCATGATCCAGACCGGCACGGAGATCACCGGCCAGGGCGACATATTCTTCATGAGCGTTTTCGACGGCGTGCAGGCCGTCTTTGCCGAACACAAGCTCGATCTCGTGGCCCTGCTTTGCTCGTCGCAGGAAGATCCAAACGACTACCTGCGCCGCGTCGTGGCGCGCGGCTTCGCTGACGGGCTGATCCTGTCGGCAACCCAGCGCAACGACCCCCGCATCGAATTCCTGGCCGAACGCAACATCCCCTTCGTCACACTCGGCCGAAGCCTGACAGATGCCGGCCAGCCCTGGCTCGATCTCGATTTCGAGGGCATGGCGCAAGCAGCGATCGACCGCCTCGTCGCGCGCGGCCATAGCCGCATCGCGGTGACGCGTCCGCACGACGACGTCAATCTCGGCTACATCTTCGTTGACCGCTGCCGCGAAGCGCTCGCCGCGCACGGCCTGCCTCTGGAGGAGGATCTGATCTTCCGCTCGACGCCGAACGAGGCGGGCGGCTACCAGATCGCCCGTGACCTTCTCGCGCTTGACGAGCCGCCGACGGCGATCGTGCTGATCAACGAGACGATCGCGATCGGTTTCTACCAGGCCCTCTCCGAAGCCGGCATCAAGCCGGGGCGCGACATCGCGGTGATCGGGCGCTATAGCCCGCACGCGCATTTCCTTTCGCCGCCGCTCACCTGCTTCCGGCTGTCGCTTCGCGATCTCGGCATCGCGCTGGCGGAAACCCTGCTTTCCGCCATGCCGGCCTTCAGAGACCATTATCCGGACGCTCCTGCAAACAAGGTCTGGCCCATGGAACTTGTCGAGGGCGAGAGCGATTCGTTCCTCGTCGCTCAGCGCTGAGCGACGGCAGATACTCCTGCGGCTGGCGTGATTGTCACCCGATTTTGAACCTGCCGACGGCCGCAGTCGGATCATTTCCGCAATTTCGGCGTTTGATGACGTAGGTCAATTGTCGGCTTCGGCCTCTCACCCCGTCGGAGCCCTCCTGAAAGGAGATTGCGATGCGCGGAATTTTCCTCCTCCCTGCCCTTCTCGGGTTGTCAACGACGGCCTTTGCCCATGACGCCCCTAGCGGATGGAAATATCCGAACTCCTGCTGTTCAAATCTGGATTGCCGGCAGGTCACCCAGACGGCAATAAGCGAACGTCCGCAAGGCTATATCATCAAGGCGACCGGCGAAGTACTTCCCTACACCGATGGGAGGGTGCGCATCTCACCTGACGGGTTCTACCATTGGTGCTCGGCAGCAGGCGAGGAGCACAGCAAGACAATTTGTCTGTTTGTGCCGCCGCGGGCCTATTGAATATTTTTTTGAAACAGCCCGACCGCAGTTGGCATCTTCGCCATGGCGAAGCCGAGGTGATCGACTATCATAGCGTTGTCGGCACCTCGGTCGACGGCTGAGGTCATTGAAGAGGAAAGGCTGCCTGCCGACAACAGGACGCGGGAGCAGGACGCACATGGGTTGGTCTCTCAGGATTGGAACGATTGCCGGCACGGCGATACGGCTGCATGTTACCTTTGCGCTCCTGCTTATCTGGATATGGCTGATGCATTACCGGATCGGCGGCGCGCCCGCGGCGTGGGAAGGCATCGTTTTCATCATCGCCGTGTTCGTCTGCGTCGTGCTGCATGAGTTCGGGCACATCGCCGCCGCGCGCTATTTCGGAATCAAGACACCGGATATCACCCTGCTGCCGATCGGCGGCGTGGCTCGTCTCGAACGCATGCCCGAAGAACCTCGCGAGGAGTTTGTGATCGCCATTGCCGGTCCCCTCGTCAATGTCGTGATCGCGGGGCTCATCTTTCTCGCGCTCGGCGGATCGGTGGGCATGGAGCAGATGGCCGGTGTTGAAGATCCCGGAACGAGCTTTCTTGCAAGGCTTGCCGGGGTCAACGTCTTTCTCGTGCTTTTCAATATGATTCCGGCCTTTCCGATGGATGGGGGTCGCGTGCTGCGCGCAGCCCTCGCCTCGCGGCTCACTTGGGCACGAGCAACCGAGATCGCCGCGGCAATCGGCCAGGGCCTTGCCTTCGTTTTTGGTTTCATCGGCCTGTTTTATAATCCGCTGCTGATCTTCATCGCCATCTTCGTTTATCTGGCCGCAACGGCCGAAGCTCAGAACGCGCATATCCGCGCCGTTTCCGGCAGCGTGCTCATCGCCGACGTCATGGTCACCGAATTCGCAAGGCTTGACCGCTCGGCGACCATCGACGAGGCGATCGAGATGCTGCTCGCGACGACGCAACGCGAGTTCCCCGTGGTCGACGCCACCGGCCGTTTCGAGGGCCTGCTGACACGCGACGATATGATCCGCACTCTGAAGGAAAGAGGGGCCGCAACGCCGGTCGTCAGCGCGATGCGCGACGACATTCCGCGGATCCACTATCGCAAGCGCCTCGAAGAGAGCCTGAAACTGATGCAACAGGCGAGTTCTCCCGCCGTTGCGGTGGTCGACGGTTCGGACCATCTCGTCGGGCTCATGACCCATGAGACGATCGGCGAAATGATGATGGTGCGCGCGGCTGCATCAGGGAGCTTCCGTTTCGGCCACCTGCGCCGGGACAAGGGTGGTCATACCCACTTTTGAGCCTTTCAGCGGTAAACGGCATCGGAACCGAACATGCGCTGAAACGTTCGACCCCTGAAGCGGAATCGGGTGCCAACCATGTTCCTTGCCTTGCAGGTTCTGACGATCATCATCGTGGCTATCGCCATGGCGCTGGCACTCGCGCACGCGCTCGAATTGCCGGGCAAACTCAGATTGGCCAAGGAACAGTATTTCGGTATTCAACCGATCTACTATCCCGGCTTCACCATCGGAGGTGCGGCCGAGCCTCTCGGCCTGTTGTTCAGCGCCGTTCTCCTGTTCTTGACGCCACCCGGCACGCTGGCTTTCTGGCTGATAGCCTCTGCCTTCATCGGCCTATTGGCCATGCAGGCGACCTACTGGATCCTGACGCACCCGGTGAACAATTTTTGGCTCAAGGATGTCGAACTAAAGGGCGTGAGCGCCGGCTTCTTCTCGCTGGCCGCTTCGCGAGATCCTCCGGATTCCGAAAATCTCGACTGGACCTATCTGCGTGATCGTTGGGAGTTCTCCCATGTCGCACGGGCGGCGTTTGCCATGATCAGCCTAATCCTCCTCGTGGTGGCTGTCGCGCTCTAGGCTCAGGACCTATTAACTTCATCCATCCTGCGTGGCGGGCGGCGCCCACCAACCACTCAAAGCGCCGCGACATCGGCACGACGCTCACGGAATGTTGTTTGCCGAGGTCGCAATCCAGCCGCGGTTTCGCCGATACTACAGCGCCGCGCGTCTTATCAGACGCGGAAAAGACGCTGTAGCACGTTGAATGTCGGTATGTTTCCTTAAATCGATTTAGGAAACATGCCGTAGCCGAAACAGAAACGGAAATCGGCCCATGCGCGCAAGGACGGTCGGCTCCCTCCCCCTCATACTTTTGCTTTTTCTCACATCCGGGCAAGCCTTTGCCCTCGAACCGCCTCGATCGGGGCATCCGGTCTTCGACCGGGCCGTCACGCTCGTGGTCGATAATTTTCACGACGCATCTGCGCTCGATCGGTTCGCCGCGACGGTGCGCCGCCAGATTGAAGATGTGCCGCTAACCGCCAAAAGTTCGCGGGCTGAGGTCGACAAAGCGATCGACACGATCCTCGCGAGCCTCGGTGCGTCGCATACCGCCCGCTTCAAACGCGATACGATCGACTATTTCGAGATCATCGATATATTCCGCTTTGCCGTCCGCAACGACATGCGGCGATTGTTTCCGCCGGATGGCGACGTGAACTATGCTGGCGTCGGCATGATCACACAGGGCGATGGCCCGCGTTTCGTCACCGATGTCTATGACGGCTCGCCTGCCGACCGCGCGGGAATTCTTGTCGGCGACGAGATCCTTTCGGTGGATGGCGCCCCCTACCGCGAAATCGAATCCTTTCGTAACAAGATAGGGCGGAGCGTCGAGGTTCGGTTGCGGCGTCGACCGGGCGCCGAGCCGATCGCCGTCAAGGTTGCCGTCGAGCGACTGAGGCCGCTGCGGACATTTGAGAGGGCGATCGAGAGCAGCGTAAAAGTGACGGAGCATGACGGACGGCGGATCGGCTATCTTCGACTGTGGACGCTCTCGACGGCAGATGGGCTGGACATCGTCGCCCGCGAGCTCGCAACCGGGCGCCTCAAGGATGCCGACGGCGTAATCGTCGATCTCCGCGGCCGGTGGGGCGGCGGGCCGGCCGACGCAGCGGAGCTTTTCGTCGGTGATACTCCGACGTTCCGACTGATCAATCGGAATGGCAAGGAGACGCTCGCCAACGTGCGCTGGCGTCGTCCCGTGGTCGCGATCATCGACGAAGGTGCCAGAAGCGGGTTGGAACTCTTCGCCTATGCCTTGAAGGTGAACGGAATTCCGCTCGTCGGATCGCGAACGGCCGGTGCGCTGCTCGCCGGACGCGCCTATCTGCTGCCTGACGACAGCCTGCTGGAACTGGCCGTTTCGGACGCCGTCGTCGACGAGGGGCTGCGGCTCGAAGGGCGAGGCATCGATCCCGACATTCGGGTGCCATTCAGCCTGCCTTATGCGGCAGGAAAAGATCCTCAGTTCGACGCCGCCATGGAGGAGATGCGGCGCATTCTGGTCAAGGGCTGAGGCGGCAGCTTCCAGTCACGCGGGTTTATTCGCTCTGCCGGAAGTTGCGGATTCGGTCGAACAGGACGGCCAGCACCGTGGCGCCGCCGATGAAGGTGCCCTGCCAAAAGGCATTGATGCCGAGCAGGCCGAGACTGTTGCGGATCACTTCGATGAGCGCCGCACCGATCAAGGCTCCAGAGGCCGTGCCGACGCCGCCGGCGAGATTGGCGCCGCCGATTACCGCCGCGGCAATGACCTGAAGTTCCATTCCCGCGCCGATGTTGGTCGTGACGGCGCCGAGCCAGCCAGTCTGAATGATACCGGCGATCCCGGCCGCGAGCGCGGAGATCATGTAAACGGTAACCTTGATCCTTCTGACCGGAACGCCCGTGAGTATGGCCGCCTGCTCGTTGCCGCCGATGGCAAATACGTAGCGGCCGAATTTGGTCCAGCGCAGCACGAAACCAGTGAGGAGCGCCAGCGCGATCATGTAGAGCACGGGATTGGCGATGCCGAAGAACCATGCGCCGCCGCCAAGCGCCAGCAACTTGTCGTGATCCGGTCCGAACTGAAAGACGACGGTGTTGTTCGACGCGACCATCGCCAAGCTGCGTGCGATCGACAGCATGCCGAGCGTGATCACGAAGGGCGGGAACCCGAGATAAGCGATCATCACCCCGTTGAAGGCGCCGATCAGAAGCGCAGTGCCGATCGAGGCGGCGATGCCGACCTCGATGCTGTAGCCGGCGTGCATGACGACCGCGAGGATCATGCTGCACAGGCAAAGCACGGATCCGACGGACAGATCGATGCCACCGGTAATGATGACCAGGGTCATGCCGAGAGCGATGATCGCAACGAAGGTCACGTTGCGGGTGATGTTGTAGAGATTCTTCGCCGTGGCGAAGGAGTCGGTGGCGAAAGACAAGAATATGCAGGCGAGGATCACCGCGATCAGCACCCAGAACGTCTGGCTCGCGAGCAACGCCGCCGGCCAGGTTTGCTGCCTGTGTTCTATGGTCCGTTCTAGCGTTGTTGCCATCGTCGACCTCGTATCCCTTCGGCCCGTCCGATCATACTTGCTCGATCGCGCCAGTAATTAGTCCGGTAACCTCTTCCGGTGAGCTTGAGGCAATCGGTTTGTCTGCGACCTTTCGGCCGCGCCGCATCACGATGACACGGTCGGCGACGTCGAAGACATCGGGCATGCGGTGGCTGATCAGGATGACCGCAATGCCCCGGTCGCGCAGTTCCCGGATCAGGTTCAAGACTTCCGCCACCTGACGAACCGAGATCGCCGCGGTGGGCTCGTCCATGAGCACGATCTTTGCCTCCGAGAGCATCGTGCGGGCAATCGCAACCGCTTGCCGCTGACCGCCCGACATCTGCTTGACGAGATCACGTGGCCGCGTTTCCGATTTCAGCTCCCTGAAAATCTCGCCGGCACGCTTGTACATCCTCTTGTGGTCAAGAATGCGCAGTGGGCCGAGACCGCGCCGCAGTTCGCGTCCGAGGAAGACATTCGCCGCGGCCGTCAGGTTGTTGCAGAGCGCCAGATCCTGGTGAACGATCTCGATGCCATGCTGGCGCGCCTCGACGGGCCGATGAAGAACGAGTTCCGCGCCGTCCAGGTGCATCGTGCCGTGACTTGGCCGAAAGTTGCCGGCGATCATCTTGACCAATGTCGACTTGCCGGCGCCGTTGTCGCCCATGAGGCCGACCACCTCTCCCGCTTCGAGCGAAAGCGAAATATCATTGACCGCCTGGATGGCGCCGAAATGTTTGGAAATGTTGGCGAGTTCGAGGACCGCCACGGCCGTCTATCCTCCCGATAGCTCCAGGCTTGCGCCCGCTCCGAACCCCTTCGTCTTGGGTGCGGAGCCGTCGCAATCTCGCTTCTCCGATTTCCTCCCCGAAAGAGCGATTAAGCGAATTTACGCAAAACCTTGGGACAGCGTCAATCGATTGTCCTGCGAATTAAGTCGTTCCACGCGGGCAAGAATCTATTTTGTATTACAAATACTCGTTGACGAGCGAAGCGCGCCGATATTAGCTTTAAAAAGGGGAGCAAGAGCATGCTGATCCTTGTCACCGGAGCAACGGGCAAGGTCGGGCGGCACTTCATTGCTGGGCTGCTTGACGATCCGCGATTTTCCGAGGCGCGCATCCGTGCGCTTTGTCATAATCGGCTGTGCCCGGAAACCGACCGGGTCGAGGTGGCGCGCGGATCGATCGCCGACCGGCAGGTCGTCTCTGAAGCGCTCGCCGATGTCACCCACGTGGTGCACCTCGCCACCTGCAAGGAGACCCCCGACGACGTCATGGACGTTACGGTCAAGGGACTTTTCTGGCTGCTGGAAGAGTTCCGCGCAAGCGCGTCCTCGTCCCAGTTCATCCTCATCGGCGGCGACGCCGGCATCGGTCATTTCTACTACCGCCATGACGGACCGATTACCGAGAAGGTACCGCATCAGGCTTATCCCGGGTGCTACGCGCTGTCGAAGGTGCTCGAAGAGGTGATGCTGGAGCAGTTCGGCATCCAGTACGGCCTCAATGGCTGCTGCCTGCGCGCGCCGTGGATCATGGAGAAGGACGACTTCAGGTACACGCTGTCTTTCGGCGATGACGTCTTCGGCGGCCCGGTGTGGAAGAACCTCGTTCCGGAGGCCGACGCGAAGCGCTACGCCAGAGACGGCACCGTGCCACTGCTACGCGATGCCGACGGGCAGCCGCTGAAACGCAATTTCGTGCATGTCGATGATCTGGTCTCCGCCATACTGGCAGCGATCGACAATCCGCGCGCGACGCGGCAGCTCTTCAACATCTCAATGGACAGGCCGGTCGACTATGGCGAAGTTGCCGCTTATCTCGCCCGCACCCGCGGCCTCGCTTCCGTCGACATAGCAAGCCAGTTTCACTCGAACTGGATGGACAACAGCAAGGCGAAGTACCTGCTGGACTGGCGACCTGACTACGACATGGAAAAGCTTATCGACTCGGCTTGGCAGTACGAGCGTTCGCAGGATGATCCGCGCATCGTCTGGTACCCGGGTTGATTTGTGGGCGGGCACGTGGGTGCCCGTTTGTTTCAAGGGAGGAAGGAATGAGGAAGGCACTATTGCTTGCCGTTGCCGTCTTGGCACTCAGCGCCGGAACGGCCATGGCCCAGAAGAAACAGCTCGTCATCGTCGTGAAGGGCCTCGACAACCCGTTCTTCGAAGCGATCAACCAGGGTTGCCAGAAGTGGAACAAGGAAAACCCGGATTCGGAATATGAATGCTTCTACACCGGTCCGGCATCGACGTCGGACGAGGCTGGCGAGGCGCAGATCGTCCAGGATATGCTGGGCAAGGCAGAAACGGCCGCCATCGCCATCTCGCCGTCAAACGCAAAACTCATCGCCCAAACGCTAAAAACGGCCAATCCGTCGATTCCGGTTATGACGCTGGATGCGGATCTTGCCGCCGAGGATTCGGCACTGCGCAAGACCTATCTTGGCACCGACAACTACCTGATGGGCGCGCGGATCGCCGAATACATCAAGAAGGCCAAGCCGAATGGCGGTAAGATCTGCACGATCGAAGGTAACCCGGGTGCGGACAATATTCTGCGCCGTGCCCAGGGGATGCGGGACACGCTGACCGGCCAAAAGGGTCTCGCAGAACTGAAGGGCGAAGGCGGCTGGACCGAAGTCGCCGGCTGCCCGGTCTTCACCAATGACGACGGCGCCAAGGGCGTCCAGGCTATGACCGATATCCTTGCCGCCAACCCGGACCTCGATGCCTTCGGCATCATGGGCGGCTGGCCGCTGTTCGGTGCGCCGCAACCCTATCGCGATCTGTTCAAGCCGATGGCCGACAAGATCGCCAAGAACGAGTTCGTCATCGGCGCCGCCGACACCATCGGCGAAGAAGTGGCGATCGCGCGCGAGGGCCTCGTAACAGCGCTCGTCGGCCAGCGGCCGTTCGAGATGGGTTACAAGGCACCAGCGGTGATGCTGGACCTGATCGCCGGCAAGCCCGTCGAAGACCCGGTGTTCACCGGTCTCGACGAATGCACCAAAGATACCGTCGACACCTGCATTCAGAAGTAAGGGGCCATATGGTTGGAGGCCGGCAGCTCGACATGCCGGCCCCCGCCAAAGATTACATCGTTTAGATCTGCCAGTCCGGATCGAGCGAATAGGCCCTGATATAGTCGATCTTCATTTCAGCCCCATCGACAAGGCCGTCGGTCGGTGTGCCCGCGATACCTCCGACGGCGAGATTCACGAGCATGTACATCGGATCGTGCATGTCCGAGGGCGTGTCGGCGCGTGCGATCGCGGCGTCATCGAAGTACCAGACGATCTCCTCTTCCGTCCAAAGCACTCCGTATTTGTGAAACCCGCTGGTATCGGCAACCTTGACGGCGCTGGCAATGCTGGTCTGCGACCCGGTTTCGTTGGAATGGACGGTGGCGATGACGGTATTCGGATCCTGCCCGCGCATTTCCACAACATCCAATTCCGGCGGCCAGGAGCCGTCGGCCGGGAGCAGCCAGAAGGCCGGCCAGGCGCCTTGGTCGTTCGGCATGTCAGCACGAATCTCGAAATAGCCGTAGGTCTGGGCAAAGGAGGAATGGGTCGTGAGCAGGCCCGATGTGTAGTCGTAACCGTTGATCTGAGCCTGAATGGCATCGGACGCCGGCGCTGCGGTGATCGTCAGGACACCGTTGTTGATGGAAAACGGATTAGCGGAAGCCGTCGGCTGATAGGCCGGGTTTATATACCATTGCAGTTCGCCGTTACCGGTGAGCGTGCTTCCCTTTTCGGGTGCCCACCAGAATTTGGCATCCCAGATACCGCTCGCACCGTCACGAAGCCGCAGGGTATTGAAATCGTCGGAAAAGGTCTGCGTCAGAGCAGACCGGTCGAGGCTCAACTGGAACTGGCCTGCTTGCAGTTCGTCGACGGTCGTATCGGCGAAGACCAGGCTCTCGCCGTTGGCGAAGCTAAGCCGGAGATTGCCACCTTCCTGCACCATATTTTCGAGGAGTTGGTCGAACGAAGTTAGGCCATAGCCGTTAAGCCGCACGATATCATTCGAACTGAAATCGGTGATCAGATCGCTGCCATTGCCCTTTGAGAAGACAAAGATGTCCGTGCCGCCCGCCCCGATCAGGACGTCATTACCGCCATCACCGTCGATCGTCTGGCTGCCGGAGCCACCGGTGATGATGTTGTCGCCGTCATTGCCGAAGGCGAAACGACCGTTGCCGGTGACGGTCAGGTTCTCGAAATTGTTCGGCAGCGTGTAGCTCATCCAGGTGTTGATCGTATCGACACCCTCGCCTGGAGCCTCGTATGCTCGATTGATCCCGGAATAGAGATAATAGATGTCGTCGCCCTTGCCGCCGATCATGGTGACATTGACGGAACTGTCGCCCCAGATGGAATCGTTACCGGACGTCCCGTAGAGTGTCGGGCCTGATCCTGTGGCGGAAAACCATGCCGTCGAACTTCCGCTGTAGTACAGCGTTTTGCCCACGGCGTTCAGCACAGTTCTGCTCATAAAAACATCTCCGATTTAACTACTCGGTCTCCTCCGCGGATCCTGCCAGTCTCCACTCCACCGGCGAGGGAACCTAACATCAGCTTTGCTGAGGATCTACCCGTGCGACCTTGGGGGTTGGCAGGCAGGTGGAGCGCGTGCCTCTCAGGAACAAACCTGCCCGTGCCGCGTTTCCCGGGGTCAGCGAGCGCTTGCGGAGGGACCTATGTGCAGCGCGGAGGCTCTGCCGAAAAATTTGGAGAGCAAGATCAATGCCTTGGATTCGCCGGATTTTCGGGCGGTGCTGGACGCATTGCCTGTGGCGGTCTACGCCACGGACCGAGAGGGGATCATAACCTACTTCAATCAGGCGGCTGCGGATCTCGCCGGCAGGGAGCCCAAACTCGGCAAGGATCGTTGGTGCGTCAGTTGGGAGCTGCGTCGCGCGGACGGGTCAATTCTGCCCCATGACGAGTGTCCGATGGCCCAGACGCTCAAGGAAGGGCGAGCGATCAGGGGGCGTGGGATTGTGGCTGTGCGGCCGGATGGAACGATGGTTCCGATCCTTCCCTACCCGACACCGATCTTTGACAAGTCGGGAATGATGACGGGGGCGATCAATCTCCTTGTCGATATCGGCGGCGGGCTGTTCGGGCATGATGAACCCGGCGTATTTTCCGAGGAATCCGAGGATGCCGTCGATGCGCTCGCTGCACACGCAGCAACAGCGATCGACAACGCACATTCGTTACTCGCCAGCCAGCATGACGCTGAATGCCGCCGAAGGGCTGAACAGGATTCCAGGTATCTCGCAGCGATCGTCGAGTCCTCCGACGATGCCATCATCAGCAAGGACCTGAACAGCATCGTCACCAGTTGGAACAAGGGAGCCGAGCGCCTGTTTGGGTACACCGCCGATGAAATGATCGGGAAGCCGATCACCATTCTTATACCGCCCGGTCATGAGGATGAGGAGCCTCACATCCTCGATCGCATCCGCAATGGAGTGCGTATCGATCACTACGAAACGAAGCGTCAGCGCAAGGACGGAAGCCTTGTGGATATCTCACTTACGATTTCGCCCGTTCGTGACGCCACAGGCCGCATAATCGGCGCCTCGAAAATCGCCCGCAACATCACGGAACGCAAGCAAGCCGAAGAGACAATGGAAGCGCGGCTGCGCGAGCAGGCTTCGCTCTACCGCCTCACTGAAAAGCTTCATCGCGCCAAGGGCATTGAAGAGGCCTACGACGCGGCGTTGGATGCAATCAGAGCGGCGCTCAACTGCAGTCGCGCGTCGATTCTGTTGTTCGACCAGTCCGATACGATGCGCTTCGTGGCCTGGAGCGGATTGTCAGAACATTACCGTCATGCCGTCGACGGCCATTCTCCGTGGACTCCGGACGCACGTGATCCGGACCCCATCTTCGTTGAAGACGTGACTGGAGCCGACCTTTCCGACGATCTCAGAGCGACAATCGCATCGGAAGGCATTGCCGCACTCGGGTTCATTCCCTTGATTACCGGAGGACGGCTGATCGGCAAGTTCATGGCGTATTACGACATGCCCCATGTGTTCAGCGAGACGGAGATCGGCCTCGCGCTGACAATCGCGCGACAGCTCGGCTTCAGTATCCAACGCTTACGAGCCGAACGGGCAAGGCACCTCGCGGAGGAGCAACTACGACGCAACGAGGCGAACGAACGGGCACGCGCAGCCGAACTGCAGGCTATTATGGAGGCGGTTCCGGCCCCCATCTGGATAACACGAACGGCTGACTGCCGTGTCATCGAAGGTAACCGAAGCGCCTACGAGTTGCTCCACCTGCCACCAGGTTCGAACCTCTCGTTTTCGGCGCCCCCTGAAGAGCGGCCATCCGGGTTTCAGATTTTCTCGGCGGGCAGGATGCTATCGGCCGATGAACTGCCCGTGCAGCGCGCCGCACGCGGAGAAGATGTCGAAAACTTCGAAGAGGAGATCCGGTTCGTAGATGGTAAATCGCGCCATCTCCTCGGCAACGCGACCCCGTTGCGAAACGCCCTTGGGGAAATAACGGGCGCCGTGGCAGCCTTCATCGACATCACGGAGCGCAAGCAGACAGAAGAAGCCCTTCGAGAAAGCGAGCGCCGGCTGAAAATGGCTCTGGATGCCGGGCGGATGGGCGCCTGGGAGTGGAACTTGCAGAGCGGCAGAGTGATCTGGTCACCCGGGCTGGAAGCGCTTCATCATCTCGAGCCGGGAACGTTCGGGGGGACGCTTGCCGATTTCAAGCGTGGTATTCATCCGGCCGATCTTCCGGCCGTCGAACAGGCAATCGAAAAGGCCCTTGCGACCCGCGAGGACTATCATGTCACCTACCGCATGCGCCTTCCCGACGGGGCGATACGCTGGATGGAAGCCTTTGGCCGGTTCTCTTCCTCAGACAGCGCGGCGGGTGAGCGTCTGGCTGGCATTTGCATGGACATCACCGAGCGAAAGGAGGCTGAGGCGCAGAGGGACCTGCTTGTCGCTGAACTCAGCCACCGCGTGAAAAACACGCTGGCCACCGTCAACTCGATCGCACGGCAGTCATTTTCGACGAACCCGGACGCCCACGATGCGCAGCGATCGTTCGATGCCCGCATCCGGGCTTTGGCACAAGCACATACCCGTCTTGCGGAAGCCAGGTGGTCGGGAGTCTCCCTTGAGACCATATTCTCCGACGAGTTGGCTCCCTATCGCAACGAGGACATGGACAACATCTCCCTCGACGGCCCGCCAACGACC
Organism: Sinorhizobium garamanticum; assembly: GCF_029892065.1. Taxonomy (NCBI): domain Bacteria; kingdom Pseudomonadati; phylum Pseudomonadota; class Alphaproteobacteria; order Hyphomicrobiales; family Rhizobiaceae; genus Sinorhizobium; species Sinorhizobium garamanticum. The sequence goes on from NZ_CP120374.1 coordinate 337,644, forward strand.
CTGCCACCCAGACATGCCCTGACCCTCGGTATGGCCGCGCATGAACTTGCCACCAATGCCGCCAAGCACGGCGCGCTTTCCGTAAAGGCCGGTCGTGTAAGTGTCGATTGGGCTGTCGACCCGACTGAGAACCGGCTTTGCATCCGCTGGTGCGAGACAGGGGGCCCCCCCGTATCGCCGCCAAGCCACAACGGTTTCGGCCGCTTGCTTCTCGAACGGGTCCTCGCTTCCGACCTGGGCGGTGATGTCCGCCTGGAGTTTGCGTCACAAGGGCTGAACTGCACGATCGACGTGCCCTATCTCAGGGGTGCCGAATGACGGAGTCCGGGGGATGCCGGGTTTTCGTCGTCGAAGACGAATTCCTGGTGGCATTGCAGATCGAGGACGACCTCGTTGCAGCCGGCTACGTCGTCGTGGGCCCTTTCACGACGTTACAGGGATCGATCACCGCGTCACGCGAACAGAAATTCGAAGTCGCCACTCTGGACCTGAATCTACGCGGCGAGTTCGTCTATCCACTCGTTGATGAACTGCTCGAGCGCGGCGTGCCCGTCCTGCTGCTGACGGGCTATACGGCGGCAGATTTACCGGAGCGGTTTCGTGCATTGCCTCGCCTGGCAAAACCGTTCGACGGTCCCGAACTGATCAGACAAGTCGAAAGCCTTCTGGCCGCGAGGTGACACCGGCTCCTACGGCGAAAGCTCGCCCTCGTCCAGACGCGCAACAATCGCCGGTGAAAGTCCGGCCATGTCCAGCCACGTCATGCAGGTCCCGACCGGCGACCTTGCAAGCCTTGCACGCGCGCCCCGCTTCTCCGTGAATGCCGGCGCCCATCCCCACCTCGTCTTCGGCCAGTACTCGTGGAGACAAACGGCGGCAGCATGTCGCGCTGCAACGCGCGACATGCTGCTTCTGTTTTGAATAACCGCCGTAAGGTCATCGGTGAGTTGAGCTCTCCTACTCTGCGGGTTGGGGCAGCGTGTCCGCTGTAGCTTCTATTCGGCCTCCGGCCAGTATTCCTTGACCCAATGCGATGATCGCCACGGACGCCACGCCAGCGGCTACGGATACGAAGAAGCCGTTTTGCGCGCCGAAATTATCGACTACCCAGCCCGCGACGAAGGCCCCGAGCGCCATGCCGATTCCAATGCCCGTCATCACCCATGTAACGCCCTCGGTCAGCATTGATTCCGGAACCTGGCGCTCGATCAAGCCAAAGGCCGTGATGAAGGTCGGCGAGATGGCGATGCCGCTGACGAAGACGGCGACAGTCAGAAGCGGTACCGTATCGGCAATAAGCAGCGGTAGGGCCGTCACCGCAAGGACACTGACCGCGATCAGCAATTGCCTGTGCAGCGGCATCCTGGGGTTCAGGGCCCCGATGACCAGCCCGACGACGAACGACCCGATCGCGTAGACGCCGATGACCAGGCTTGCGGCATTTGCCTGCCCAAGCTCTTTCGTGATTGCAACGGCACTGACTTCCGCCGTAGCAAACATCGAGCCGACGAATACCAGTGCGAGCGTTATGATCTGCACCGGTCGCAGCCGAATTGCCGATGCTTGGGAAACGCCTTGCTCCAGAGGACGCACTTTCGGTTCAGTCGAGCGCTGCAGGACGAAAGCAGCAGTTCCGATCGCGAGGAGAATGGTGCTGACCAGCATCCCGGCTTCCGGAAACAGCGCGACCGCCAACCCGACCGAGAGCGACGCGCCAGCGATGTAAACCAGTTCGTCCGCTGCCGACTCAAAGGCAAAGGCCGTGTTCAACTCAGGACGGTCACGGAATATCTCCGTCCAGCGCGCCCGCAACATCGCCGGGATGCTTGGCATCACCCCCGCGAAAAAGGCCGACGCGAACAACGCCCACGCTGGCCAATCCTGGTTCGCTCCCATCATGAGAGCAACAAAAGCCAGGACCGAGACCACTGTGGTCGGCGCTATGACTGTCGATTGGCCGAGCCGATCAACCAGCCGCGAGATTTGAGGAGATGCGAGCGCATTCGTGAGGGCGAACGTTGCTGAAACCGCGCCCGCGATCCAATATTCCCCGTGTGTCTGCGACAGCATGGCGACAATGCCGATCGGTGCCATGGCAATAGGCAAGCGCGCGAAAAAGCCCGCGGCGGAGAAGCCTTTCGCGCCCCGCACCCTGAATATTTCTCTGTAAGGATTAGACATGAGGTGTTCCTTCGTCATCAGGACGCCCTACTTACATACGTGGCGTATGTGGACAGTAGTTGCATACGCCACGTATGTCAAATAAAATACGCGTCGTATGTGAAGAAGGAGAATCCATGAGCAAGCCGCGCCCGGAAATGATCGCCGAGACACGCGCGAAGTTGCTTGCCGCGGCCCGGCACGCCTTCGGGACGGTAGGCTATGCGCAATCCTCAATGGATGATTTCACCGCTGGCGCGGGATTGACGCGGGGCGCGCTCTATCACCACTTCGGAGACAAAAAAGGGCTGCTGCAGGCGGTGATTCAAGAGATGGATGCCGAGATGACGGCGCGGTTGAACAGCGTCTCGTCACAGGCGCCGACGCGCTGGCAGGGGTTCGTCGACGAGTGCGTGGCCTATATTCAGATGGCGCTCGAGCCCGAAATTCAACGAATCATGTTTCGCGACGGCCCCGCCGTCCTCGGAGACATATCCCAATGGCCAAGCACCAACGGCTGTATCGCAGCGCTCAGTCGGAGCCTGAGCCAACTCAAGGCGGACGGAGCGATTGTCGAAGTCGATGAGGAAGCGACTGCGCGCTTGATCAACGGCGCCAGCAGCCACGCCGCCTTGTGGATCGCCAACTCGGAGGACCCGCAGGAAACATCAAAAAGGGCGGTGGAGGCCTTCCGCGCATTGCTCGAGCGACTGAAGAAGCCTGATAGAGACACGGCCAAGGCGCGCGCGACGATTTAACAACAGGACCTTGACCGGGACCCTCGCCTAGCCGCCGACGCATTTTCTCGCCACTTATTGAGCCAATCGACCCTGCAGCCAGCGTGCCAGGATCGCCGCAAGCTCCTCGGGCGCTTCCATGGGGATCATATGCCCGGCCTCGACCAACTCCATGACCGCGCCAGGGATGCCATCGCGCAGTTCTTCGGCCTCCTCGATGCTGCGGAGGCGGTCCTGTGTTCCTGCCACGATCAGCGTGGCGCAGCGGATCTCGCTCAGGCGTTCAAGATCGCCATCGCGGCGAAACATTGTCTGCTGCCGAAAAACTCTGCCACCGAGGCGAACGCTCATCGCATGGATCCGATCGATCAATTCAACATCGTTCTCTCGATCCGGGTGAACAGAGGTGCGGAGGGAAGCACGGCTAAGCCCCCGGAATGTGGCAGGATCGAAAGCGGAGGCCGCCGACCTGCGCCGATCTTGAATTTCGCCGTCACCTCGCGCAGAGGTAGCGATCAGCACGAGGGACGATATCCGCCGTGGTGCGAGCCGTACCATCTCCCGCGCGACGTAACCTCCCATGGAGAAACCGACGAGCACGAACTGCTCTGGTGCGTCAATCAGTGCCTGTCTCGCCATTTCCTCAATCGACTGCGCCCGCGTCGGATCGACATGGACGATTTGGCCGCTCGTCGGCAACCGACGGAGCATGTCCGACCACAGTTCGCGGTCAGTCATGAACCCGGGGACAAGGACGATGTTCATCCGTTCGGTTCTTTCAAGTGGGATGACTGCTCGACCTGCACGGCCTCCGGACTTTTGAGAGGAACATCCGACAGGGCACTGAAAGGAAAGGCTGGGAAAGAACGTCGGTGCTTAACCACCCGCCGCGCTGCGTGGGCTCGATAAGGGCCGGAATTACCTGAATAAAGTCAATAGCATGCAGAGAACTTCAAGACCTTCCGACCGGTCCGCACGGCGGGACCGGTCGGCTTGTCCGTCAAATTTCCACGGTCAAGAAGTCCGATAGCGGCAGTTGCAACGCGGATGCGATACGCTTCAGCTTTGCCGGATTGGTATCCAGGCCGCTTTCAATGTCACTGATTTCGACGTTGGCGAGGCCACAAGTAACAGCAAGGTCCTCGATGCTGTAGCCGACAGCCTCACGAGCGGCCCGGACGCGGGCAGCCACGTCGTTGCTGACGACGGCAGCGGCTTGCTTATTGTTAAAACTTTCGAGTGAAATGGACATAAATGTCTCCTTCTCTGGGCATTGAATTTTTGTAAATTCGATGTGAAGGGGCGACGCGCGGCTTGGCGACGGCGGTAACGTTTTATGTCATCAATGTAACATAGACAAGCCACCATACCGCGAAACGCGCTGCGACGGGCTCGCCCTGCATAATCAAATCCGAATGCAATCACACTTTGGACCTCGTTATGAGCGCTCACGGAGTTTCCAACATCCTGGGGCGAGATCCTTGTTCCTGTCCTTAAAACCAGTTCCCAGCGGGCGCCGTTGGCCATAGACTGGGACTCATGAGGGTTTTCAGTTTCGCTGCATTTCAGCACGTCCAGATCTTCAGTGGCATATTTGCTTTGCACAGGCTGCTGCTCGACAAGGAAACGCGACATCGCGACGGCAGCAACGAGGCCGGATATCTCGGTTCTCCACTGAACAGACAGTTGCCGTCGATCCCTGTAACCGGCTCAGCCGGTTGGACACGGCACCCGGCGGAATTGTTTCCGTCGCCGAGCCAAGCGCGGCCGCAAGATCCCCCAATCCGATGGTGGTACCCCGCTTTGGACGATAGCCCCACCTGAGGCACCCGAACGACTTTGGTGGATTGCCCTTTCTGAAGGGAAGGAACTGAAGATGACGAATCAAGCCGGAGCGAACGCAGCCCCCAGACCCCCGGGCGCGGAGAGCACGACCCTCCGAGACCAGTTCGACATGATGCGCCACGCCTTCATGGCGTCCCCGCTGCTGAAGACAATCCTATGGCTTACGACCGGCAGCTTCGCGATCATCATCGCGACAGCAATCGGACAGATCATCCTCAACCGTTGGAACCGGCCTTTTTTTGACGCGATCGAGCGGCGCGATCTCGACGCCTTTTTCTATCAGCTCTTATTGTTTGTCGCCATCGCCGGTGGCCTGCTGGTGCTCAATGTCACGCAGCAATGGCTTAACCAGATGGTGCGATTGAAGCTGCGCGAGGGGCTGACGCTCGACCTGATCAACGAATGGATGCGGCCGCTGCGCGCCTTCCGGCTTGCCAACTCCGGCGCAATGGGCATCAATCCGGACCAGAGAATGCAGGAAGACGCCGGGCATCTTGCCGATCTCACCACGGACCTCGGTTTCGGCCTTCTGCAGTCGTCCATCCTGCTCATATCTTTCGTGAGCGTTCTCTGGGCGCTGTCGGCGGGCTTTGTTTTCCACATCGGTGGCTACTCGCTCGAGATCCCGGGCTACATGGTCTGGGCAGCGATCCTTTACGCCGGCTCGGCATCCTGGCTGAGTTGGCTTGTCGGGCGGCGGCTGATCGTCTTGAATGGTGACCGCTACGGACGCGAAGCGGAACTGCGTTTCTCGCTGATGCATGTCAGCGAACATATCGACGCCATATCGCTCGCCGGCGGCGAGACCGGCGAGCGGCGGCGTCTGGAGCTCGATCTCGCGACCGTGCTCGGCGCCATGCGCAACATCTTCCGTGCCCAGATCAATCTTGCCTGGGTCCAGGACGGCTATGGCTGGGTCACGGTCGTCGCGCCGATCCTGGTCGCCGCGCCCGTCTATTTCGCCGGCGAAATCAGCTTCGGCGGCCTGATGATGGCCGTCGGCGCCTTCAACCAGGTTCATACATCGCTCAAATGGTTCGTCGCAAATATCAGCGCCATCGCCGACTGGCGGGCGACGCTTCTGCGCGTCGCGGCCTTCCGTCGCGCGCTGATCATGACCGACGTCCTGCACGACGCGGAAAAACGGATCGAGTTCGTCGAGAATGACACAAACAAGCTGACCTTCGACAATCTCGAGGTCGCGTCGTCGAGCGGGCGCACCAGGCTTTCCGAACCGCATATCGAGATCGGCGCGGGTCAGCGCGTGGTGATCAGCGGCGACCCCCGCGCAGGAAAGACGCTGCTCTTCCGGGCGCTCGCAAGGCTTTGGCCCTGGGGCAGCGGGCGCGTCGGGTTGCCGGCTGGCGAGATGGTCGCGTTCATCCCGCGCTCCCCCTATTTCCCGCGGGGCAAACTGCGCAACGCGCTTTCCTATCCGCGTGCCGGTGACTTCTCGGATGCGAGCCTTGTTGCGGCACTTTCGAAAGTCGGGCTTGATCAGTTGACCACGCTGCTCGATCGTGAAGCGCGCTGGGAGCGCGAACTCAGCGATGACGAACAACGTTCACTCGCCTTCGCACGGCTTGTTCTCCATCGGCCGCGTTGGGTGATCATCGATGAGGCGCTCGAGACGATGGATGGGGAAGCGATGAAGCTGGCCCTATCCATCTTCGAGGACGACCTCCGCGATACGGCCGTCGTCAAAATTGGCCGTACGCCGAGGAATGGACCACTGTTCTCCCGTGTCATCCATCTCGTGAAGGACGCCGAAGGCCCCGTGCTGAAACCCATTCACCTTGGCGGTAGTGTGCACGAGAAGGAACTCGCGGCGAGCGCGCCTTGACGTCGGTACGGCTTCAGCCGGTGCGGCGGTGTATGCGCCGACGCCACGCCGGAACTGCCTACAGCGCCGCGCGTCTTATCAGACGCGCAAAGCACGCTGTAGCACTTGCTGCATGTTGTTATCCTTGAGTCGGCGACGATTTAAGGAAACATGCAATAGAATTGCTTCAGACGCCGCGCTTGTTGCCCCAGAGCAGGACATGCAGTTGCGGCAGGACACGCGCCTCGAACCAGCGGTCCTCGGTAACCTTGGCGACCAGCCAGAGCATGCGCTCCATTATGCCGTCGATGTCGATTGCCGCATCGTCGTCATCGGGGGGCGGCGGTGTGTGGTTGCCGGGTTGCAGATAGACGGGCAGTTGCGGATAACGCGCGGCCGCGGCCCGGGCATAGGCATAATCCGCCTCGTCGAATACGACGATCTTCAGCACGGTTTGCGGCCTGCCCTCAGACACCCGCAGACACGCGTCGAATGCCTGCCAATCCGTTTCCATCGCGCTCGACGGCGGCTTCGGGCTCAACACCAACACGTCGAGATCGGCAAACCAGTCCCTGGCAACCGACCCCTGCGTTTCGAGGGCAAAACGATAGCCTTGGCGATGGCCGCGATCGATGAGTTCGCCAAGCGGTTGGATGGCCGGATTGCCGCCTGAGAGCGAAACCATGAGCGGCTCTCCGCCTGAGAGCCGCACGACCTCCTGCCAGACATCTTCCGTGGACATCGCCTTCCATTCGTCGCGATAGCGGCTATCGACTGCATGCAGGCTGTCGCACCAGGAGCAGCGATAATCGCACCCACCAGTCCTGACAAAGACGGTTGGCAGGCCGATCAGCACGCCTTCACCTTGTATCGTCGGCCCGAAGATCTCGCTGACGCGGATCTCGGCGGATCTGTCGGAGGTCATGGCCGGTATTCCGCCCAGGTCTTCGCCGTTTCGCTGACGCGCACCGCGGTCGTCTCCGGAAGCCGCGCCTTGCACCAGTCGTAGAAGTGCTGCGCCAGACATTCCGCCGTCACCCGGTCGTGGCCGAGAACGTCGTTGAGATGCCGGTGATCGAAGGCTTCGTCGATATAAGACTTCAACGGCGCGAGCTCATGATAGTCGCGAACAAAACCGTGTTCGTTCAATGTCTTGGCCGAAAGCTCGACCTCGACGACATAGTTATGCCCGTGCAGCCGGGCGCACTGATGCTCGGGCGGCAGGCTCGTCAGTTGATGCGACGCGGAGAAATGGAATTCCTTGGTGATGCGGAACATTATTTCACCTCCTCGGCGGAAAAGCCTGTAGCCGCAGCCCAGAAATGCGGATCCTCGTATTCCGTCGGATCCTCGACGCCCGCCAGATGAAAGGCTTCGCGTCGTTCGACGCAGGTGCCGCAGCGGCCGCAATGGCGCACGCCGCCCTTGTAGCAGGACCAGGTGTCGGCGAAAGGCGTTCCGTTTCTCGTCCCGTCCGCAACGATCTCAGCCTTGGAGACGTTGACGTAAGGCGCATAGAGCGTGACGTCGGCATAGCCTTCCAGCGCGTGGCCCTGCATTGTCTGGAACGCGTCGATGAATCCCGGCCGACAGTCGGGATAGATGAAGTGGTCGCCACCATGTACGGCGGTCGCCACCGCATCAGCCTTGCGGGCCGCGGCAACGCCGAAGGCGATCGCGAGCATGATGGCGTTGCGGTTCGGCACGACCGTTACCCTCATGGTTTCCTCGGCGTAATGTCCGTCCGGCACGTCGACATCGTCGGTCAATGCCGTACCGCTCAGGTGGCGGCCGATCTCGCGGATATCGATAATCTGGTGAGGGACGACGAGACGTTCGGCGCAGGCGGCGGCGAAATCCAGTTCCTTGCGATGCCGTTGGCCATAATCGAACGACAGCAGGCCGACAAGCTCGTGTTCCGCCGCGACCTTGTGCGCAAGCGAAACGGAATCCAATCCGCCGGAGCAGATCACTATGGTTTTCATGACAGGTGTCCTTGTTTTGACCGGGTAGGCTGCGACCGGAGTTTTACCTGCGCGTTCTTTAGGCCAAACGGCGCGCCTTGTGAATACCCTACCTACGGCCACGGAGGCGACCGAGCGGTCGCATGAGCGGACGACCCCCGGTGCTTTGCTGCGGTCACAGCTCGGTATTTATCGAGCCAGTCAATAAGGGCTATCGGCCGACGGCTACTAATCGCATCCATCCAGCGCCCTAGCTGACTCGGACGGACAGGCGGAAGTTTCCGCCAGTTCCGCTGTTTGGCGTTCGCGGGCCCTGGGACAGGCGCACCGTCCTTGACCTTTTCATCATCGAGAACTGGAGCTGGATATGCAAAGTCCTGGCGCACTTGAAATCTCGCGGCGCGACCTGCTGGTCGCCTCTGCTGCTACCGTCACGGTGGCGAGCACGCCTTCGCTCAGCCACTCCCAGACAGATGCCCCCGCCGCATCGCAAAGCACGAAAATCTCCTTTACGGTGAATGGCGAGCGCCGGGAGCTTCAGCTCGACAACCGAACGACGTTGCTCGACGCACTCCGGGAGCATCTGCATCTCACCGGCACAAAGAAGGGATGCGACCACGGACAGTGCGGCGCGTGCACCGTCCTCATCGACGGGCGCCGCGTCAACGCCTGTCTGACGCTCGCCGTCATGCATGAGGGCGATAGCATCACGACGATCGAGGGCTTGGGCCAGCCCGGCAGCCTCCATCCGATGCAGGCCGCCTTCGTCGAGCATGACGGTTTCCAGTGTGGCTACTGCACGCCCGGCCAGATCTGTTCCTCCGTCGCCATGCTTGAGGAGATCAAGGCCAATGTTCCGAGCCATGTGACGGGCGATCTACTCGCGCCCGCCGAGGTCACGCCCGTCGAGATCCGGGAGCGCATGAGCGGCAATATCTGTCGATGCGGCGCCTATTCGAACATCGTGGAAGCCATCACCGAAGTTGCGGGGAGGAAGGCATGAGAGCTTTCAGCTATGAGCGTGCCTCCACGATCGAAGCGGCTGCAAAGGCCGCCGCCGGCACAGACGGCGCGAGGTTCATCGCCGGCGGCACCAATCTCCTGGACCTGATGAAGTTCGAGATCGAGACGCCCACGCATCTGATCGACGTCAACAGACTGGGTCTGGACAAGATCGAATCGACGCCGGAAGGCGGTCTCAGGATCGGCGCCCTCGTCCGCAATACCGATCTTGCCGCCGACGAGCGGATCCGCCGAGACTACGCGGTCCTGGCACGGGCCCTGCTCGCCGGAGCATCGGGACAGTTGCGCAACAGGGCAACTACAGCCGGCAACCTGCTGCAACGGACGCGCTGCCCTTATTTCTACGACACCAACCAGCCCTGCAACAAAAGGCAGCCCGGCAGCGGCTGCGCGGCGCTTGGCGGCTTCAGCCGCCAGCTTGCGGTCGTCGGTGTCAGCGATGCCTGTATCGCGAACCACCCGAGCGATATGGCGGTCGCCATGCGCGCCCTCGACGCGATTGTGGAAACGGTCCGCTCCGACGGCACTACGCGCAGCATCCCGATTGCCGATCTCCATCGCCTTCCGGGTGACACGCCGCACATCGAGCACGTCCTCGAGCGGGGCGAACTGATCACAGCGGTCGTCCTGCCGCAGCCGGTAGGCGGCAAGCACATCTACCGGAAGGTTCGTGATCGCGCCTCCTACGCCTTCGCGCTGGTCTCCATCGCTGCGGTGGTGCTGCCGGACGGGGCCGGCCGCGTCGCGGTCGGCGGCGTCGCGCCCAAACCCTGGCGCGACGAGGCGGCCGAGCGAGAACTTCCGAACGGAGCAAAGGCGGTCACCGCCAGGCTTCTCGCGAACGCCCGCCCGACGGACCAGAACGCCTTCAAGGTGGCGCTCGTCGAACGCACGCTGAGCGCCGTTCTTGCCGAAGCGAGGGGATGAGAAAATGAGATTCGACAAACCTGCAACGATGAACCCGATTGACCAAGGTAAGGTCGTCGGCCAACCCATCCACCGCATCGACGGTCCGCTCAAGACAACCGGCCGCGCGGTCTATGCCTACGAATGGCATGATCCGAACACGCGCTACATCTATGGCTATGTCGTAGGCTCGGCGATCGCCAAGGGCCGGATCGCGTCCATCGACGTCTCCGCCGCAAAACAGGCGCCCGGCGTGATCGCGGTCGTCACCTCCGACGACGTCGGGGAACTGAAGAAGGGCAAGTACAACACCGCCAAGCTCTTCGGCGGCACCGAGATCCAGCACTACCACCAGGCGATCGCGGTGGTGGTCGCGGAAACTTTCGAAGAGGCCCGCGCTGCCGCCGCGCTCGTCAAGGTCGACTATGCCGAGCAGAAGGGCGTCTTCGATCTGGAGGCGGCGAAGGACACTGCGGTCAAGCCGAAGGACGGCGAACCGGATTCCGCCGTGGGCGACTTCGATGCCGCCTTCGAGACCGCAGCCGTCAGGTTCGACCAGACCTACACCACGCCGGATCAATCGCATGCGATGATGGAGCCGCACGCCTCCATTGCCGCCTGGAACGGCGATGAACTCACGGTCTGGACCTCGAGCCAGATGATCGACTGGTGGCGGACCGATCTCGCGACGACCCTCGGGATCGACAGGGAGAAAGTCCACATCATGTCGCCCTTCATCGGCGGCGGTTTCGGCAGCAAGCTGTTTTTGCGTGCAGACGCGGTGCTGGCGGCGCTTGCCGCGCGCGAAGCCAAGCGTCCGGTGAAGGTCGCCCTGCCCCGCCCCTTCCTGATAAACAACACGACACACCGTCCAGCGACGATCCAGAGGATCCGCATCGGCGCGGAGCGTGATGGCAGGATCACGGCGATTGCGCATGAGAGCTGGTCGGGCGATCTCCCGGGCGGAGGCCCCGAAGTGGCCGTTCAGCAGACGCGGTTGCTTTATGCCGGCGCGAACCGGATGACCGCCACGCGGCTTGCCACTCTCGATCTGCCGGAAGGAAACGCCATGCGCGCTCCGGGCGAAGCGCCGGGCATGATGGCCCTGGAAATCGCGATCGACGAGATGGCCGAAAGGCTCGGCCTCGACCCGGTCGAGTTCCGGGTCATCAACGACACGCAGGTCGATCCTGAGAATCCCGAGAGACCATTCTCGCACCGCGATCTTGTCGGCTGTCTTCGCACCGGCGCGGAGCGCTTCGGCTGGCACGACCGGAACAAGCAGCCCGGCACGCGGCGCGAGGGGAACTGGCTGGTCGGCATGGGGGTGGCCTCGGCCTTCCGCAACAACCTCTTGTTGCCCTCCGGAGCCCGCGTCCGCCTCGACCGCGAGGGCATCGTCACGGTGGAGACCGACATGACCGACATCGGCACGGGCAGCTACACGATCATCGCCCAGACTGCCGCGGAAATGCTCGGCGTCCCAGTTGACAAGGTTGCCGTCAGCCTCGCCGACTCCCGCTTCCCTGTTTCATCGGGCTCGGGCGGGCAATTCGGGGGAAACTGCTCCACGGCAGGGGTCTACGCAGCCTGCGTCAAACTGCGGGAGGCGGTGGCTCAGAAGCTCGGCTTCAACAGCCCCGATGAACTGACCTTCGCCGAGGGCGAAGTCCGCGCCGGCGACCGGCGCATGCCACTTGCGCAAGCAGCAAGCGATGAACCGCTCGCGGCAGAGGACCGCATCGAGTTCGGCGATCTCGACAAGACCCATCAACAGTCCACCTTCGGTGCCCATTTTGTCGAGGTCGGAGTCGATGTTGCGACTGGTGAGACGCGAATCCGGCGAATGCTGGCGACCTGCGGCGCCGGTCGCATCCTCAATCCGATCACCGCACGCAGTCAGGTGATCGGAGCGATGACTATGGGCGTCGGCGGGGCTTTGTCGGAAGAGCTCGTCGTCGACAAGGAGCGCGGGTTTTTCGTCAACCACGACCTCGCCGCCTACGAGGTACCGGTGCACGCCGACATCCCGCACCAGGAGGTCATCTTCCTCGACGAGACCGATCCGATGTCGTCGCCGATGAAGGCCAAGGGGATCGCCGAGCTCGGCCTGTGCGGCGTTGCCGCGGCCGTCGCGAACGCCATTTATAATGCGACCGGCATAAGGGTACGGGAATATCCGATCACGCTGGACAAGCTGATCAACGAGCTCCCGGAAGTCAGCTAGAGCAATTCCAGGAAAAGTGTGTAACGGTTTTCCGTCCGGAATTGCGTAGTTTCAAAGAGTTAGATCATTTCACTGTTTCAATGAAACAATGAAATGATCTAGCCTACGGCGCCTGACGACGCCTCAGAAAGCTTCTTGCCGGGGTTTGGATAGTCTTTTCTGCTCAGGAAGAGGTTCTTTTAGTTCTCTCGGTGCCAAGAAGTTCGCGAAGTGAATTCTTCGACATTGGCACTGCCAAATGGAAACCCTGCAACTCGTCGCAGCCAAGATTGCGCAGGATCTCGCTCTGCTCTTCGGTCTCCACGCCTTCAGCCGTCGTGCGCAGGCCTTTCGCATGTGCGACGCCAACAATGGACCGCACGATCGCCACGCCACCATCAGGCCTGTCAAACGCTTGGACGAAAGAGCGATCTATCTTGATCCGATCGACCTCCAAGCGCTGCAATCGGCCAAATGAAGAGAAGCCCGTTCCGAAATCGTCGAGTGCGAACTTCACGCCGAACTCGCGCAGCGCCGTGATGTTCTTTTCGCAGACGCCGGCTTCGTCGAGGAGAGCTGTTTCGGTGATCTCAAGCTCCAGTCTCGACGGCTCAATCCCGAACTGCCGCAGCTGCGAGAAAACTTGAGCAGCATAATGTCGCTGTCCAAGCTCGACCGCGGAGACGTTCACTGCAATATCGAGGTCCGGAAACTCACGCGCGGTAGAACAGGCTTCCTTCAGTACGAAGGCTCCGAGCCGATCGATAAGGCCGGAAGTCTCCGCAAGCGGAATGAAGACTTCCGGAGCTATGGCGCCTTTGTTTGGGTGCCACCAGCGAATGAGAGCTTCAAGCGCGCTTATCTCGTGGGACGCGGCGGAATAGACGGGTTGGTAGAAGACTTCGAGCTGATTGCCTGCTTCCAGCGCCGCTCGCAGATCCTGTTCCAGATCCCGCCTTGTCCTGATCAGTTCGTCCATATGGGGGCCAAAGATTGCGTATCGGTTCCGCCCGGACGTTTTTGCGTGATAAAGCGCGATATCGGCCTTCCGCGTAATCTCTACGGGATCGGCATCATTCCCCTTCGTAACTGCAACCCCTATCGAAAGCCCGATAAGAACGGGCTGTCCGTCTATCTCGAAAGGCCTACGGACCGCAGCGATCAGAGAGTCGCAGAGTTTCTCCACCTCGTCCTGGCGCGAGTGCTCGACCACAATGGTAAACTCATCGCCACCAATCCTGGAAATAACTGCAGCACCAGCCGTGGTTTCCTTCAGTCGCTTCGCGACTTCGATCATCAGCCGATCGCCGACGGGATGGCCGAGCGTGTCGTTCACTTGCTTAAAGCGATCGAGGTCGAGGTACAGAAGAGCGTTGGTTTGGTCGGCTGTCGACGCAGCGACCACACGCGCAAGCAACTGATTGAAAGACGCACGGTTCGCGAGGCCGGTCAGCGGATCGTGAAGCGCCAGGTGGTTGAGCTCAGCTTGGCTTTGCTGCAGGCGTCTCGACCGCTTGCGCAATATCATGCTCAGCGCACCTGTGAGCGCGAAAAGACAGAATGCGGCGACCAGAAGAACCGGTGCCGTGGCTTTCGCCACATCGGCACCGGGTCTGAACGGCAACCAGGAGAAATATCCGATCGTTTCACCAGAAGACGACACGATTGGCGCATAGGATCGCTCCTGGCCAAGGTTCGGCACAACAGAAAAGCGAACGTCTTCAAAAACATAGTCCTCACCGAGATGAGTAAGGAAATCGCCGTCGAGGAAACGGACGGCTACGTGAAGAAACTCCCCGCCGGGCTCCTGCACGATATTACCGGTGTCCGACACTATCGGCTTCACGCTGACGATCGCCGGCCGGCCGCCGAGGCGAACCAAATCGCTCTCCCCGATCGACAGCACCTGCTCGCTTGTTCCTGCCTCGTCGCCTTCTGCAAGCCTCTTCTGCAACTTGGCGATGAGTGGCATTGCCTCAGGTGCTATGTTTCTGAAAGCGCTCTGCTCGTTGGCCTCTCCGACAAGGAACGCGTATAGCGGCTTACGATCCGGGCTGACCAGGAACGCGCCGTCATGTCGGAAATAGCTGTGCATCCAGCTACCGAGGTTGGAGTCGATCCACTCACGATCCCATTCCTTCGACACTTTCCTGACTGCATCATCCCAGACGGTGACACTCTCCTGATCGTGGGCGATGCTGTATTGCATCTTGGAAATGACAAGCTCGATGAGTTGCTGCTGGCGTGCGACTGCCACAGCGTCGGACTGCTGAGTTGACCAACGGACAGCCAAATACACGCCACTCATTAGAGTCATCGCGACTACCAAAGGCAGCATCGACTTGAAAACCGCGATGTTGCCAACCGAGAATCTCATCGGCGCTCCTCCCAGGAGGCTTTCTTATTGATCGGCATCACGCTTTCCAAGCGCCGTAAGCTCCCGCGGGTCTAAATTTTGACGGATAGATTGGTCGGGCGCCTGGCGCGGGGTTCCTGTTGCGGGTTGCTCGGAGAGCGAGCGGGTGCGATTGAGCCCGGGATCGACGTAGCGTGGAAAGCTTACCCTCAGGGGGCGGAGCGGCCCCTGAGGCCGCGCGGAACCAAGATCACTGCCCGGATGTATTTGCTTCATCCAACGGACCGATCACGTGATCCCAGCCGTGTCAGGCATGCTACTCGATCAGCGAGACCGTTCGGCCTACCAAGATCTCGTCAGTCGGCGAGGCGCAGGTTTCCATCGTCGAATTGCCCGTAAACGTGATCTGGTCCGCTACGATCTGTGTGCACCCTCCGGACACAGTAGAGTTGCCGGTAAAATCGATACGGCCGGTGGGCATGTACAGGTTTCCGTCCAGAGTCGATTCGGAATTACCCGTCACCTGATGAATCACACCCGTGCCCTGGCGGCTGGCAAAGAAAAGCAGGCCGGCAAAGGGGCCGCTAGTCGGGGCGGACAGGTCAATGTCGCCGTTGCCGAGCAAATTCGCCGCGGCTCCGTTGGTGAAGAACAAGGTGACGCCTTCACCGGAGAGCTTTGCCCCCGCGGTGACCGTGAAGCCGCCGCCGTCTATGATGTATAGGCCCGGCTTCAGTGTGATCGTACCCTTGATCTCCAGCCCGCCGCAGAGCCTGATTGCCTCGGTCCCGTTTGCAAGCCGGTCGAAAGTGTAGGTGGAATTCGAGATATAGGCGAGCGTTCGACAGGGAAGCTGCTGGATGTGCAACTTGTCGGGCTCCGCGACGGACGCAAAAGGATCCGCCGTCGGCGGCACCCGTTCGACGGGTTCGCTGCAGCCGGTAAGGCTCAGGCGTGTCGTCGTAACGGCCTCGCCGACGGTGTAGACGCAGTCTGTCGACATCATTGCGCTGCCATTCTTCATCAGGAACGCGTCGGCTGCACTCGAATTGGAGACCACGCTGCAGCCGGACAAGCGAACTTCCGTCGAGCCGGTAACAGTTACCGCGCCCGACGCCGAGTTCGACAGCGCAAGCACGCAAGCCTTCGAGCCCCCCTTGATTTCGGCGACGGCGCGCGCCTTCATCGTGACGGGTTCGTCGCCGAAGACGGACGAAAAAAGGCGTGGATGCGTCTCGGTCAACTCGACCGCGAGCTTGCTGGATCCCCCAAGGCCGTGCTGCGTGCTGACGGTGAGGCTGCCGGGGATGTAGCCGGACGCACTCGCGATCCTGCGGGCAGTGGCTTCGAGCGCGCCTTGCTGATCTCCAGCCCGAAAGCGCACGGCAGCGGCGTGTGCCGATACGTCGGCCGCGTGCTGCAGCTTACGCTTTTCCAGGAACCAATAGCCCGTCTCGGCCCCGAGCCCCATCGCACCGACGAGAACAGGAAACGCGATCGCAGCGATGACGGCGACCGTACCACCTTCGTCTTTCATGAATCGACGTGTGCCGGCGCGCCGCCGTGGCATCGGCCTTTCCGCGTCGACCGTGTCGTTTCTCCCGCACATTCCTCTGTCCAATACTCGAGTTTCGGGGGCGGACGATATATGCCGCGCACATCGTTGGCGATTCGGCCAAGTGGCCTAGTCCGGGCCGCAGGCCTTTGGCTCCTCACGCGTAGGCCATCAGGTCGAATGGCTATTGCGCGGCTCAAGGGGCACATTCGCGACACTTCCAATCGGCGCACGAAAGGCATCGAACATGATCTCGACATCCGCAGCTTGGCTCGCAATCTTCCTCTTTGCAGGAACGATGACCTATGCCGGAATCAAGGATGTGGCCACGATGACCATATCGAACCGCCTGGTGCTCGCACTGGCGGTTTCCTTTGCCGTTCTCGCGCCCGCAGCCGGCCTGGGCGTAGCCACGATCTCTTCGAGCATTCTCATCGGCTCCGGCATACTGATCTGCACCTTTGCGCTTTTTTCCCTTGGCTGGATCGGCGGCGGCGACGCAAAGCTCTTGCCCGTGGCCGTGCTCTGGCTTGGGTCCGACCTCGCGCTCGACTTCATCCTTTACACGGCCGTGATCGGCGCGGCCCTGACGCTTGCGCTCCTTCAGTTCCGGCGCATGCCCCTGCCGGTGGTCCTGCAGAAGAAGGCCTGGTCCGCTCGCCTGCACGCGCCGGAGACGGGTATTCCCTACGGGGCGGCGATGGCGCCGGCGGCGCTTCTGCTGCTGCCGGAAAGCCATTGGTTCCCCGCTCTTCTCTGACGGCGGCACCAAGCTTCCGTTACTACTTGAAAAGGTTTGACCATGATCCGCTTCGCCATTCTCCTTCTTGCCCTCGCATCCGGCGGGACTGCCTCCTGGCTGGCACTCGGCGCGTCCGAGCAGCCGGCGGTCGAGGTAGCAGCAGCCGCTGAAGAGGCCCCCTCGCAGGAGGTGCTGGTCGCGTCCGCGGAGCTCAAACGTGGCGCGACGCTCGACGAGAGCCACATGCGCTGGCAGCCGTGGGAGGGGGATATCCCTCCCGTCTTCATCAGCCGCAGTTCAAGGCCGGACGCGATAACGGCGCTCAAGAATTCGCTCGCCTTGAGCGACTTCGTGCCGGGAGAACCCATTCGCGAGGACAAGCTCACACAGCGCGGCACCGGTTTTCTGTCGAGCATGCTGCCGTCCGGGAAACGGGCGATCGGCGTCCGGGTGACAGCGGAGAGCACAGCCGGCGGCTTCATCCTGCCCAACGACCACGTCGACGTCATCCACACGGTCGCCCGGCCGGACTCCTCCGGCAAGGATGGCAAGGTGATCAGCCGCGCGATCCTTTCCAACATACGCGTGCTCGCCGTCGATCAGACCATTTCGGAAGCAGCCGACGGCACCTCGGTGATCGGGAAAACCGCAACGCTCGAAGCGGAACCGGAACAGATCGCAACCATTGCGGCTGCGGAAGCCTCCGGCACGGTTTCGCTGGCACTCCGCGCAGTGGCCGACAATCACGAAAGGTCGCTCGTCGAAACGGAAGAAAAGCGACCGGGCGTGGTGCGCATCATCAGCGGCGGACGCATGTCGATGATCGAAGTCCCCTCCCGCTCCAACGGCAGTTGATCGGTTTTCATGGAAGTCTCGGACAAATGAAGCAGCTCGGCAACCAAATCCAGGAAACATCGCAGATGGTGGATGCTCCACCGCTGTTGTCCATCCCGAAAGTGGAGATCGCCGCCTTCTGCCGATCGGAGGAGGTGACGGAGGCCATCCGTACGGCGGCAATCGACCGTCGTATGGCGCGCGCCACGGTGACGATCAAGACGGGCGGGATAAGGGAAGCGACAGCTCTTTATGGGGGCGTCACCTCGCCGAACCTCGTCGTCGTGGAAAGTGATGACGACGAGGTTCGGCTGATGGCGGCGCTGGAAGCCTTGGCCGTGGAGTGCGTCACCGGAACCAAGGTCATCGTCATCGGTCGCTCCAACGATGTCAGTCTCTATAAGAAGCTCCTGGACGCCGGGGTGAGCGATTACCTCGTAACGCCGTTCGAGCCGATGGATTTCGTCGCTGCCGTGCACCGCTGCTTTCGCAACTCAACCGAGGAGAAGCTGGGCCGCATCGTCGCCTTCGTCGGCGCCAAGGGAGGAACCGGATCCTCGACGCTTGCGCATAACGTGGCCTATGCCATGTCCAAACGCGTGGATGCCGATGTGCTTCTCGCAGATCTCGACCTTCAATCCGGTACGCTCGGTCTCAATTTCGATATCGAAGCCGACAACGGGATGGTGGATGTACTCGAAAGTCCAGATCGCCTGGACGACGTGCTTCTGCGACGTCTGGCAGTAACCTACACGGATCGTCTGCACCTGCTACCGGCGACTACAGACCTCAACAAGTTCTTCAACTTGCGGGAAGACGACGTCGATCATCTCCTCGACGTTGCGCGTTCGAGTTCATGGCACATCGTCGTGGACCTGCCTCATATCTGGACGCAGTGGACGCGAAAGATCCTGCTCGAGGCCGACGAAATCGTCATCACGGCAACGCCTGATCTTGCCAGCATGCGCAATGCAAAGAACCTGATCGATTTCCTGAAGAAGGCAAGGCCGAACGACCCGCCACCGAGGCTTGTGCTGAACAAGCACGGCACGCCCAAGCTTCCGGAAGTCAAGGTAAAGGACTTCGTCGCTGCGGTGGGCCTGCAGGAGAACGTCTCTGTTCCATTCGATCCGCAGTTGTTCGGCGCCGCGGCGAATAATGGCAAGCTCGTCATCGAGCAGGCACCGGATTCCGAAGCGGGCCGGGCGATGGCCGCGCTGGCGTGGCGCGTGGGCGGCACGAGGGAGAGACGGACGCGCCAGAAGGGCCTCAAGGCATTGCTGCAGAACGTCTTCAAGCGCGGAAAGCCGAAGGCCTACTCAGCACCGCGCAAGAAAGTGGGTGAGCTTAAAGCGTCCGAGGCGGGCGCCTCGGCGGTCGAATTCGCGCTGATCGCCCCGGTGCTCGCCCTTGCTCTTGTGGCGATGGCGGATCTCGGCTTTGCGATCTACGAGCGGATGACGCTCGACCATGCTCTTCGCGCCGGCGCGCAGGCCGCGATGGCCGATCCCGGGGCGACACAGGTCTACAAGGTGATGCAGTCCACGCTCGCCAAGAGCGCAAACCCGGCCAATGCCACCGTTGCTGCCGTGAACCGCTACTGCGCCTGCCCGGAAAGTGCCGATGTCAAACCGGAGGCGGCCCCGGAATGCGGAAAGACCCCGTGCGCCAATTCAGCGCCGGAACTCGTCTTTTATCGCCTCGACGCAGCAACACTCTACCGGCCGATGTCTGCGCCGGAAGTGCTTCCGGAATTCGAACTCAATTCTTCGATCCAGGTGGAAGTCCGATGAAGCTGCAGCGCGGCATTCGACCTCTGTGGCGCAGCCAGTCGGGCGCGACGGCGGTGGAGTTTGCGCTGGTCTGTCTCCCCTTGCTGCTGCTGATGCTAGGGATCATCGAGTTCGGCCGCGCGTTTTACGTGCGCAATGACCTCTCATACGCTGCCGATTTCGCCGCGCGGAAGGTCCTGATTGGCCAAATCGCCCGCGACGCGCCCGACGGCGAGGCGCAGCAGAAGCTTGAGAGCGCGGTGCGTGAGAGTTTCCACGGCGGGGATCCGGCGCTGCTTCAGATCGTCACCGGCAAGGAAACGGTGGACGGGATCGATTTTCGCGTTCTATCGATTCAGTATCCCTTCACCTTCGTGCTGCCTGGCTTGTCGGAGAGTCCTTTCAACCTTCAGCTTTCGCGGCGAATCCCGATCGGGTGATCGTTCAAGGATTGCCAGCGCCTGTGGAATTGGCGTCATCCCCAGGCGGTGGCGCAGTGCTCTGAGGTTGCGGGGCGGCTGGTTCGCCGGACTGGACCGGATCGCACCGGATCGTACAACTATATGTTGTCCTACCCGTACCCTCGTCGACGGTGACAAGGCGACCGCCTGCAGCCACGACGTCAAGGATGACGTTGGCCACCTCTGCGCCATCCGTGCCCATGGCGATGAGGTTTGTCGAACCGGGTGCCTTGCCGGTCAGAATGACCGTCTTGTCGTCGCTGAGAGTCGCCTGCGCGACGGCCGGATTGCCGATGATGAGCGTGCTCACGGGCCGCGCCAGCAGGAGCGTTCTCGCAAAATCGACGATCACCCTGACGACGCCCTCGGTCTGGCGGGTTGGCTGCAGCGTGGCGACCGCTGGGGGGACATTTTCCGCTGCCTGCGCCGCGCCGACGGTAGCCCATGTCGCGACCGCTAGAACAAGCCATTCGGCACCGGTGCGCATTGGAATCACTCCCATTAGTTGCTCCCGCCATCTCAACGGATGGATGTGACATCCGTTCCAATAAGTCTGGCAAAGCATGGAAGTAGTGCGATGCCGACGATCGGACTAGGCCAACCGGCCGAGGCACTTGCGGGCGGCCATCGGCCATCAGGCTGAATGGATCGAGATGGTTAACAAAGTCTATATGAGAGCCACACAGCAAGCGGGAGACGAGGCAGAACCTGGCCCGGCCTGTGATGCCGAACTTGGCGTCGGCGCAACCTCAAACCACTGAAGGACCCGAACCATGAAGAATCTTCTTATCCGCTTCGCCCACAATGAATCCGGCGCGACCGCGATCGAGTATGGCCTGATCGCCGGCCTGATCGCCGTCGCGATCATCGCGGCCGTGAGAACCCTCGGCACAGACGTGAGCGCAGTGTTCACCTCGGTCTCCAACGCCATCTAATCGATGGCAGCATGTATCGAGCGAGGCGGAGGGTTTCCCTCCGCCCGTCCCAGGCCCTCCCAATTTCCCGAATGAGACAGGGCGACAGCAAATGTTCGGCAAGAAATCCGTGTTGGAGGAAAGCGCTTCCGAAACGCCGGTACAGGCAGAGGTTGCCAGCGTAACGCAAGTTCCTCAGATGCCCGCGAAGGTGCAGAAGCTCCCCGAGCAGCCCGCAGCTGCCAAGCCGGAAAAGGCCGAACAATATTACAGCCTGAAAAGGGAAATCTTCAGCGCGCTCATCGCCACGATCGACGTGGCGGCGCTTTCGAGCATGGACGGCGAGCAAGCGCGCAGCGAGATCGGCGCCATTGTCAACGATATCGTCGCGGCAAAGAAAGCCGGCATCTCCATGGCCGAGCAGAACGATCTGCTTGGCGACATCTGCAACGACATTCTGGGCTATGGCCCGCTGGAGCCCCTGCTCGCACGCGATGACATCGCCGACATCATGGTGAATGGCGCGAACCACGTCTTCATCGAGGTCGGCGGCAAGGTGCAGGAAACGGACATCCGGTTCCGCGACAACGAGCAACTCCTGAACATCTGCCAGCGCATCGTCAGCCAGGTCGGCCGGCGCGTCGATGAATCGAGCCCGATCTGCGACGCGCGTCTCGCAGATGGCTCGCGCGTCAACGTCATCGCGCCGCCGCTCGCCATCGACGGCCCCTCGCTGACGATCCGCAAGTTCAAGAAAGAGAAGTTGAAGCTCGACCAACTGGTGCGCTTCGGCTCGATCTCGCCGGAAGGCGCCGAGATCCTGAAGATCATCGGCCGCGTCCGCTGCAACGTGCTCATATCCGGCGGTACCGGCTCCGGCAAGACGACGCTTCTGAACTGCCTCACCGGCTACATCGACCCGGGCGAACGCATCATCACCTGCGAAGACGCGGCCGAGCTGCAATTGCAGCAGCCGCACGTCGTGCGGCTCGAGACGCGCCCGCCGAACATCGAAGGTCAGGGTGAAATCACCATGCGCGCACTCGTCAAGAACTGCCTGCGCATGCGGCCGGAAAGGATCATCGTCGGCGAGGTTCGCGGCCCGGAGGCTTTCGACCTCCTGCAGGCGATGAACACCGGTCACGACGGTTCGATGGGCACGCTTCACGCTAACTCGCCGCGCGAGGCGATCTCGCGCATCGAGGCGATGATCACCATGGGTGGGGGTTCGCTGCCGGCCAAGGCAATTCGCGAGATGCTCGTTTCCTCGGTCGACGTGATCGTGCAGGCGGCGCGTCTTCGCGACGGCTCGCGCCGGATCACCCATATCACCGAAGTGCTCGGCATGGAGGGAGATGTGGTCACGACCCAGGATCTCTTCGTCTACGACATCCTCGGTGAGGACGAAAAGGGCAACCTCATGGGACGGCATCGTTCGACGGGCATCGGCCGCCCGGCATTCTGGGACCGTGCACGTTACTTTGGCGAAGAGGCCCGGCTTGCCGCCGCCCTCGACGCCGCGGAAATGAAGGCGGCTGCGTAAGCCAAGACTGATCAAAGGTCCACCAGAGATGCTGACCTCCCTCCTGTTTCCCGCGTTTGTCTTTCTCTTGGCCTCCTCGAGCATGGGCGGCCTGATGATGGTCGCCTTCTATCCGCGGGTGGCCAAGGCAAGCGCCTATCGCCAAAGGTTCGAGCGCATCGCGGCTGTGGCGGAGCGCAAGCAGAGCGACCGGACGGAAGAGGATGGCCGGGATCGCCGGCGTTCGGTCGAAAAGACGCTGCGCGAGATCGAAGCGAAGCATCAGGCGAATGCGCGCAAGAGCCGCAGGCCGTCGCTCGCCGGCAGGATCCGCCAGGCCGGCCTGCACTGGTCGACCAGAACCTATTTCTTCGCTTGCGCCGGTGCGGCCCTCGCCACCTGGAGCGTCATGCTTCCGCTGGGTCTGGGCCCGCTGGTGGCGGTCGGCTTCGCCATCGCCGGCGGCTTGCTGCTGCCGCATGCCTATGTGAGCCAGAAGCGTAAAGCGCGGTTTGCCCGCTTCGCTGCCGAGTTTCCGAATGCGGTCGATGTGATCGTTCGAGGGCTCAAGGCGGGCCTGCCGATGGGCGATTGCCTGAGAGTGATTGCGGCAGAAGCGCAGGAACCGGTCAAAAGCGAGTTCGTCACCATCGCACAGGACCAGACGCTGGGCATCCCGGTTGACGAGGCCGTGCAGCGCATGTGCGAACGCATACCGCTGCCGGAAGCCAGTTTCTTCGCCATCGTCATCGCCATTCAAAGCCGCACCGGCGGCAGCCTCTCGGAGGCGCTCGGCAACCTTTCGAAGGTGCTCCGGGAGCGGAAGAAGATGAAGAGCAAGATCAAAGCGATGAGCGCTGAAGCAAAGTCCTCCGCCGGCATCATCGGCGCTCTGCCCGTTTTTGTCGCTGGTGCCGTGTATCTGACGAGCCCGGACTACATGATGCTTCTGTTCGCGACGCTGACCGGAAAGCTCGTGCTTGTCGGCTGCGGGCTTTGGATGGCCATCGGCATCCTTGTCATGCGCAAAATGATCAACTTCGACTTCTGAGAACCGACATGAGCCTCGTCGCCCATATCCCCGATCCGGAGCAGTTGTCCGCCTTGATGGCAGGCCTTTCCGCCTTCTCCGCAGTCGTCGTCGTTTCCTGGCCCTATGTCTTTCGCAATACGCTGGCCGAGCGAATGAAAAAGGTGGAAGGCGAGCGCGAACGTATCCGCCAGCGCGAGCGGGCCCGATTGGAGGCTGGGAAGAGCAAGGTTTCGCTGCGCGTGGAACCCAAGCGCCTCTTCCAGGCGATCGTTGACCGTTTCAATCTCGCCAAGCAGGCGGAGGATGGCGAAATCGTCCGCAAATTGAGCATGGCCGGCTATCGCGGCCATGCTCCGGTGACGACCTTCCTTGCCGTGCGGTTGATAGCGCCGGTGGCGATCTTCATTGCCGCTCTGCTCTATCTCCTCATCATCGTTCGGCCGGAGGCGCCGTTGATACTGGTCGTGGCGATGGCGGCCGGAATCGGATCGTTCGGCTACTTCGCCCCGGCGATCTTCATCAAGAACAGGATCACCAAGCGGCAGCAGGCGATCCGCCGATCATGGCCGGAGGCGCTGGACCTCCTGTTGATCACCGTTGAATCCGGCATGGGCATCGAAAGCGCCTTCCGGAAGGTGGGTGAGGAGATCGGCGCGCAGTCGCCGGAGATCGCGGAGGAAGTCCTACTCACCACCGCGGAGCTTTCCTACCTGCAGGACCGACGGCAGGCCTTCGAGAATCTGGGGCAGAGAACCGGCGTTGAGGGTGTGCGCGCCGTCGTGACCAGCCTCATCCAGGCAGAAAAATACGGCACGCCCCTCGGTCAGGCGCTCCGCGTGATGGCGCAGGAGAACCGTGACATGCGCATGAGCGAGGCGGAAAAGCGGGCGGCCGCTCTTCCGCCGAAGCTTACGGTGCCGATGATCATCTTCTTCCTGCCTGTGCTCTTCGCGGTCATCATCACGCCGGCCGCCATCCAGATCATGAGTATGTAGGAGGCGATGAATGATATCGGGCGGACAAGCGCGAAAGGCGCTCCCTGAGTTCGCCCTTCCCGATCCGGGATCGCTCCAGCGCAGAATGGGGGTGGGGCGAGAGCGGCGCTGCGCGGAGGTTCGGCGCGCAGCGCCGCGACTTAACTTCGATCAATAGCGAGAGCAGTGATCTTCGCGGCTATGTCTTCAACCGGCAGGACGAAATCGACGAGACCGGCGCTGATCGCCGATTTCGGCATTCCGAAGACGATCGAGCTCTTCTCATCCTGAGCAATTACCTTTCCGCCTGCCACGCGCAGCGCCCGAAGGCCTTCGGTGCCGTCATCGCCCATCCCCGTCAGGATGACCGCGAGAGACTCGTCCTTGAAAGCGCGAGCAATCGAACCGAAGAGATAGGATCCGGACGGCTTGAACCCTTGGATGGGATCTTCGTCCACCACGCGAAGGCGCAACTTGCCAGAGACGCCGAGCTGATGGCCATCCGGAGCAAGGTAAACGGTCCCGGGCCTCAGTCGTTCGCCATTCGTCCCGACCTTCACCTTGAGTGCGACCGTCGCGTCAAGGGATGCGGCAACGCCGTCGATGAAGCCGTTCGACATATGCTGCACGACGAGAATGGGTGCGGGAAAATCGGTAGGGAGTTCCCTCAATATAGAACGGATCGCGGCCGGTCCGCCGGTGGAGGCGGCAATCCCCACGATCGCGATCCGGGCGTGGGCCGCAGCCTCGGGTGCCTCTTTGACCTGGTGATCGCCACGGGTTTTCTTGCGCCACTGGCGAACGACCTTGACCTGTGCCATGGCCTTGATGGTCGACAGGAACTTGTCGAAGGCCGCTTGTTCGAGGGACGTCCCGGATGCGATCGGCGCCGGGATAACCGCGAGCGCGCCGGCGTCGAGTGCGCGCGCGGACATCGCTCCCAAGTACGAACGGTCCTGATATGACACCATCACGACTGGCGTCGGCGCGGCGATCATGATCTCCCTGACCGTTTCGGCGGTGTCGTCATCGCGGAGCTCCACTGCGACGATGTCCGGCAAAAGCTTACCGGTTATCGTCACCGCGTCCTTGCCGCTTCTTGCGACACCCACGAGCTCTACGGCAGCATCGGTCTCAGCCGCCTTTTTGACGAGCTTTTCAAGGCCGGGCGTTGATGTCGCAAGTAGAATACGTGTCATCCTCGTCCTCACACAACCCGGCGCATCGTCTCCAGGAAGTGCTGCGCATCGAACTGGTCCTTCCTCAGATAGGCATTTGCGCCGGCACGCAGCCCCCGGACTTTGTCTTCAAGCGTTTCACGGCCCGTCACGAGGACGACAGGCGTGTCGGTGAAACGCTCCGATCGACGAATGGCCTCAGTGAGTTCGAAGCCATTCATGGACGGCATGTCGACGTCCGCGACGACCATGTCGGCGCCATGGTCACCAAGCTGGTCCAACGCTTCCTTGCCATTGCTTGCCATCGCGACATCGTAGCCCGCGCCCTCGAGGATGAGCTTCACCAACGTCCGTACATACTTTGAATCGTCGACGACGAGCACCCTGCGACGCGTTGCCGAAATCGGCTGGGGCACGCGTGCGCCGTCTGGTGATCGCGTCTCGGCGGCAGCCTCGGCGAGCGCTGCGACGTTTAGGAGGAGAGCGATACGCCCGTCAGGCAGTACCATGCCGGCGCTATAACGACGAACTTTCGCGAGCCGCGGTCCGAGTGGGCGTGCGAGAAGTTCCTGCTCACCGGCAACGGCGTCGACGAGCACCGCGATCGGCCCGCCCGGAGCGTCGACCACAATGGCCGGCATGGCCTGCTGGACATCGCCTTGGCCCGGCCGCGCCCCGGACCAATTGGCAAGATCCACGAACGGTATCGGACCGATCTGCGTGCTGACGACGCACCTGCCCCCAGACATGGCGAAGTCTTGCGCATGAATGCGTATCACCCGCTGGACCGAGGCCGTGTCGATCGTGAATACATGCTCCCCAGCGAGCACTTCCAGGACGCGGACCGTCGCGAGGGTCAGCGGCAGCGTGAGGGTGAAGGCCGCGCCTCCGCTCGGTATCTGCGAAACCTCGGCCGTGCCGCGCAGCGCTTCGACATTGCGTTTGACAATGTCGAGGCCTATCCCGCGCCCGGCGAGTTTGGTGACGCTTTCCGATGTCGATACGCCCGGCTCGAAAACACGCTGCAGGAGTTCTGTTTCGTTTTTGCCTACGGCGGCACCCGCGGCCTTGCTGAGGGAGGCAATGTCAAAGCCGCGGCCGTCATCCTCGACGCGTACCTGCATCCGGTCTCCGGAGATGGCGGCTGCAATCAGGACCCTTCCCTTTTCCGGTTTTCCTGCTGCCTGGCGCTCCTCCGGGGGCTGGATGCCATGCGCGACGGCATTGCGCACGAGATGCCGAAGCGAATCGTTAACCCCCGAAAGGATGGAGCGATCGATCTCGATCTCTCCGCCCTTGATTTCAAGCTCTGCCAATTTGCCCGATGCCGCCGCCAGGTCCCGCACGACGCGGTCGAGCCCCTTGCAGGCCTCCACAAAGGGCTGTGTGCGCGCGTGCCGCACCTCATGGTCAAGTGCTGTCGCGGCACGGTGCATCACTCTCATGTCCTGGCGCAGCGATGTCGCAAGCTGGCGCAGTCCGCTCTCAATGCTAGCCGCCTGCGCGGCGAACTCGGGGCCGACCCCACGCAGTTTCCGCGCCTGCTCCCGCAGCGAGGACGCCTCCTCGGCGTGGCGCAGTATAATCGCGTTGAAGGACAGCAATTCGCCGCTCCTGTAGAGAAGGGTATCCAGTCGATCGGCGGAGACGCGCATGGAGCCGTCGGTATCGCTAGCGCGATCCGGCACCTTCAATCCCCCCGAAGGTGGAGCCAACTTCGGCTTGCCACCACGCTGATCCGCCCCTTTCGCTATGGCCGCCTTCAGCCCATCGACCACGCTCTCGCCGTGCGCCGGCGGAGGCGTCTCTCCGGCCTCCAAGAACCGGGCCGCATCCCTGATTGCGTCTGCGGCCGAGAGCAGCAGGTCCAGTTTGGGCTTTTCGAGCACGCGCTGCTCATTCACCGCGATGGCGAGTATCTCTTCCATCCAGTGACAAATCGATTCCACTCCCCGCACCTGAAGCAGCCCGGCGGCTCCCTTGAGGCTATGCACCCTCCTTAGAAGCTGCTCCTCCAGGCGGAGTTTCTCGTCGGCCTCGCCGGTACCCTCGATGGCGAGCAAAGCCTGCTCTATGTCGGATGCCCGCTCCCCTACTTCCTGGGTGAACATGTGCAGCAGTTCACGGTCGAATTCGTCGGGTTTCGTCATGTCAGTTGCCATGGTCAGCGAGCATTTCCTTCAGCCTCGAGCCCAGCTCGTTGAGATCTTTCGCGGCCTCCTCCGCTTGCCGGATCGCCGAGAGATTCTGGCTGCTCACCTGCTCGATGTAATGCATCGCGTCGTGAATATGCTTCATCCCCGCTTTTTGCTGGCCCGCGGAAGCGGCGATCTGGGCGACCGAGCGCGCGGAATCGGCAACGATCGACTCGAGCTGCCGGATGGTTTCGCCCGCTTCGTTCACTGTCTCAAGGGCGCGGCTGACACTCTTCGTCCCGTCCTCGGCGCCAATGACTGCCGCGTTTGTCGCTTTCTGGATCTCCATTAGAATTCGACGGACCCGCGTGGTCGCGGATTTCGACTGGTCGGCAAGCGTCCTGATCTCACTGGCGACGACACTGAAGCCTCTGCCGTGCTCGCCTGCACGCGAAGCCTCGATGGCAGCGTTCAGCGCCAACAGGTTCGTCTGGTCAGCGATCTCGGCAACGACCGAGACGATCTCGCCGATTTCCAGGCTGTTTTCCGCCAGGGAAAGAATGTCTCCGGCAATCGCTTCCGTGCGTCCGCTCACCGTGTTCATCGCCTGCACCGTGTCGTCGAGCGCTCTGCGTCCCTCATTGCTGATCTTGACAGCCTGGTCGTAGGAGGCGGCAACCTGCTGCGCGCGCTGCGCCGCCTGTTCCGACGTCTGGAGTACCTCATCGACGCTCGTCACCGTCTGGGCAACGGCCGACGACTGCTCGCGCATGCCTTCGACCTGTTGCGTGGTTCCGGCGAGGATCTCGGCAGCGGATGACGAAAGGTGTTGCGCCGTTTCCGAGATCGTGGCGAGCAGTTCTTCAAGCCTTTCCCTGCTGCCTCGTTCGTTGTCGATCATGCCGGCAAGCCTTGCGGTCATGGCATTGAAGGAGGCGCCGAGAACCGCGAGCTCGTCGTTGCCCTCCACGGAGGCCTTCTGCTCCAGGTCACCAGCGCTGACCTTTTCCGCCGCACCGGCGAGCGCGCGGGTACGCCGGACGAGTCGACGCGCGACGCGGAGCACGTGGAGGAGCAGGAGAACGGCGAGAGCGGAAAAACCAAGTTGCAGCAACTGAGAGCGTTGGAGCCGGGTGACTCCCGCCTGCTCGATCCGGTTGATCAATTCGTCCACTAGCGCGGCGAAGGTCCTGATCTTTGGGTCGAGCGCATCCAGTGCGGCATGATCGATCGGCGCATCGGCTATGGCGCGTTCCAGAGCGGGCCTCACCTGTTCCCGCCATTGTTGGCGGGCTTGTTCAAGCTGCGTGACGGCGGCTGGATCGGTCGTTGCCTCCAGCCCGAGCCTTCCGTCGCCATCGACCAGACTCGCAAGCAGCAGCTCGTTGCGATTCATCAGGCCACGCAGTTCATCGGCAGCAGCGGCCCGAGCAGGCCCCTCCGCCCTTTCCAGGCGCCCGGCTGCATAGATCATCTGGTAGGCGACACGTTCCTTGCCCAGCGAGGACGTCGCCGCAAGATCGGCCCGCACCCGTTCCAGGGCAATAAAGCTGGACCCGACGAGCAGCGCCGAAGCGGCCACGAACAGCAGCATTGCCAGCCCCAACGCGCCATAGAGGCTATTTGCTAATCGGGGGCTCATGGATCTCGGTCCTTTCGTCGTCGCTTGCGATGATCTGCTCGTCCTCGAGAAAGAATTGGCGGTCGTTCAACAGAAGGTCGCCGTCCAGAATGACCGTGCCCGCTTTCGTCGTCGCGCAATGCCAAGTGTTGTCACCGGGATCGGGCTCCACCGCTTCGATTTCCTCAAGGGGGAGCGTCGATATTTCGGGCACAGCGTCAGACAGGATCAAGAACTCCGGCTGTGTTTGGCCGCATACGATCGCCCAGTCATTGGCGGTGCCGGTACCGCGCGGGAGATCGAGCAGTCCGCACAGGTCGAAGACGGGAAGCAATTGGCCGCGCAAATCGTAGACGCCACAGGCATGCGGGGGCATTGCCGGAAGCGGGCTGAAGCGTGCCTTCGCAACGATTTCGCAGACGTATCGGATCTCCAATGCAAACTGGCGATCCGATAGCATGAAGGTTACAAGACCGATTGCCTGCTCTTCGCTCTGTGTGGCGAGCGCATCACCGGCCGAGCGCGCTGATCGCCGTTCGTATTGCGCATCCTGTTGTGCCGCTTCCAAAAGCGCTTCCGTCTGTTCTATCGCTGCTGCCATCCGTCTTCTGACGGCGTTCCAGTCGACCGGACGGGCGGCAGGCCGGGAAGATGTCGTCATAGGCCTTCGCTCCCCATATGCCGCCGGATTTTACCGATCTCTCGCCTTGCGCGTTCCGCGAGATGTCCAGCCGTCGCCCCGGACATCAGGGCGACGCGCTCGCGCGCCGGACGAGAGTGGCAAAACAGGAGCGCGTTTTCGAGGACACGTAGGGCCGCTTGCGGATCGCTGTCCTTGAGACAGAAACCGAGAAAGAACTGCGCGGCAGCCAGATCGCTGTCCAGATAGATCACCCGTCGCAGCGCCGCTGCAGCCGCATCGGTCTCCCCGTGGGTCATCTGGGAGAGTCCTTGGAGAAAATGCAGTTCCACTGAGAGCGGGTGACTTTCAAGCGCCTGCGCAGCAAGGCGCGCGGCGTCGCGGGTCTCACCCATATCGAAACGCGAACGGATTTCTTGGGCAATCGCCTTGACCGGGTTGTCGCCGAGTGTGTTTCGCGCATCGGTGACGCAAGCTCGAGCGGGCGGGATGCAGGCGAGAGGTCTCTTGGTTTGGCACTGAACAGAGGTGGCGCGAGAGCTCAGGCGCTGCCAAGTGTCTGGATGAGCCATTATGTGCCGATAGACAACGCCCGCGGGCGTGATTGACGTTTCGAACGGGGCATATTTCCACAAGGGCGGATCGGTCGGAGCCGTCAACAGCCAACCGCCGTCGGCAAGGCAGGCGAATAGCTGGCGCGCAATCCGACGCACCGCGCTCGCGTCGAGATAGACGAGCACGTTGCGGCAAAGGATCAAGTCGAAGTCAGCCAATCCCCTTTCCGGCGCCGGAAGCTCGTCTGCACCAAGGCTCACGTGTGCGAAGTCGACCCGGCGGCGCAGTCGTTCGTGCAGTCGAAACCGTCCCTTACGTGAGGTGAAATATCGTTCCTTCAGCTTATGACCCGTATTCCTCAAGGACCACTCGCCATACTCGGCGGCCTTCGCACCGGCGAGCGCTCTTCTCGAGATGTCGGCCGCGCCTATTCGAACATCGTCCAAGTGACCTTCCTCGTCGCAGAGAATGGCAAGGGAATAGGGCTCTTCACCCGTTGCACAGCCGAGGCTCCAGATCCGGACGGGAGAGCCGTCGGACCGCCGTCGCCGCAACTCGGGAAGGATTGTCTGCCGTATAAGCTGGAATTGATCTGGACCTCGAAAGAAATGCGTTTCTCCAACCGTGATCGCTGTGATCGCATCCTCGGTCAAATCCTCGTCCAGTCCCAGGCGGTCGAGAAGCAACCGGCTGTCGCCAATCCCACGCCGCACCATGAGCTGGGTGATCGCCGAAGCGACGGCTCCTTTGCGCGATGCTGGAAAGCTGAGGCCAACCCTGTAGGCTACCTGTTCAGCGAGGTTTGATGACGGCGCGTGCCCTGTCACCGGACACCCCCTTGCTCATTTGCCGGGCTGGCACGAAGCGGGGCTCGGGACAAGCTGGCTGTCGAAGCAGGCTGGCGCATTTGGTTCCACATTCATTCCGGTGCTGTCGTCACTACGTCCTGGCATGAATTTGCGCTACTCGTCCGGATGGCTTAGACGGCGGCCTATCCGACCGGACTATGTCGACCTAGCTCTCGGTCATGGGTAACAGGCGCGCCCCTGCGGCGGCCGCTTCCTGGCGATTCCTTACCCGCAGACTACGGAAGAGTGCTGCCATGTGGATCTTCACGGTGCCCTCGCCGAGTTTCAGCTTGCGGGCGATTTCCTTGTTCGAGAGCCCCTGCACAAGGAGCAGGAGGACCTCGCGCTGCCTCGGTGTGAGGAATTCGATTGTACGATGGCCGCGTCCGTCCTGGTTTCCCCGGGTGGTCTGGGGCACCTCTGCTTCCTCGGAAGGGGCGGCGCGGCCCGCTATAGATGGGGGTACGTAGACAGCGCCGTTCAGGATCGCGCCAATTGCTTCGGCAACATCGCTCGCGCCGAGGCCCTTTGGTACATAGCCGTTTATACCCGCAGTGAGGGCAGACAAGATGTCCGACCGGCGCGATGAAGCCGAGACGACGACGACTTTTAGATCCGGGTGGATGTCGCGCACGGCCGCAAGGCTGGCTACACTTTGCATGCCGGGCATCGCCAAATCGAACAACGCCAGCAATATGTCCCCGCGCTCGCTGAGCCGTTCAATCGCTTCGTCGAGCGACCCGGTTTCGATGATCTCCGTGAAGTGCAATTTGCTCTTCAAGATGAAGCCAAGCGCGATCCGGAAGAATTCATCATCATCGGCGATAAGTGCGACGCGTGAGGCATTCATTACGCTTTCCTCGCCGGTTGTCTGGCGCTTGCGGGGCCATCAATTCGGCTCGCTAGCCGGTCTGCAACTAACGATCGTCTCAGCGAATGCGTTCCCGTCATTGCGTAGCAATGCGCGGTAGTATGCAGATTGTGCCACACACGCGTGGCGACGTGTAGGGCCAAATGCTGCACCAATGATCGACGGCGATTCGCAAAACGGTGTGAACCGCATGAAGCGCCAACTCTTAGAAGGGGCCGTCAATCAACTTCGAGACTTCCGATGCCGGCAGGGGGCGCGAGAAGATGTACCCCTGAACCTCATGGAACCCTTCCGCATTCACGATCGCCAATTGGTCCTCTGTTTCAATGCCCTCGATCGTCGTCGTCATGCCCAGGCTTTGTCCAAGACCGGCGACGGCTCTGACGATCGCGAGAGATTCTTTGCCGTGTGGCAAGTCGCGGACGAAGGCCTGGTCCACCTTGATTTTATCGAAAGGGAAGCTTCTCAGGTAACCGAGGGACGAATAGCCTGTTCCGAAGTCGTCCATTGCGATTTTCACACCGAGGCTACGCAACTCCATGAGCAGTTGGAGATTGTGCTCGCTCTCGTCCAGCAAGACCGACTCCGTTATCTCCAATTGCAAGCGGGCTGGATCGAGACGGGAGGCCGAGAGTGCATCGGCTACTGTCTTTACAAGGTTCCGATGCTTGAACTGGACGGGTGAGAGGTTGACGGCAATGCTGATATGTTCCGGCCAGCACGCGGCCTGGCGACAGGCTTGATCAAGAATCCACTTGCCAATCGGCACGATCAGTCCGGTTTCTTCAGCAATGGGGATGAAGTCGGAGGGCGCGATCATACCTCTTTCGGGACTGCGCCACCGTAAAAGCGCTTCGCAGCCTGTTACGCGGCGCGATCTCAAGCTTATCAGCGGCTGATAATGCAGTTCGAGCTCGTTCCTTTCCAAAGCGCCCCTGAGCGCAACCTTGACCTGCTGGTGCGCTTGCAATTGCGCATGCATGGCCATATCGAAGCGCTTGTAGGTTCCGCGCCCGCTTGACTTTGCATTGTAGAGGGCGATATCGGCCGCCTTGATCAATTCATCCGCGGT
Organism: Sinorhizobium garamanticum; assembly: GCF_029892065.1. NCBI lineage: Bacteria > Pseudomonadati > Pseudomonadota > Alphaproteobacteria > Hyphomicrobiales > Rhizobiaceae > Sinorhizobium > Sinorhizobium garamanticum. The sequence continues at coordinate 371,390 of NZ_CP120374.1, forward strand.
AGTCCCATCGTCCGGCGCAAAAGCAATGCCGACGCTCACCCCGACCGTGGCGCTAACGCTTTCTATGGTGAACGGCTCGCATAGCGTATCGATGATCCGCTGAGCGAGACGAAAGGCCTCATCATCGGTCCCTGCCAAGCGGTGTATGATCGCAAATTCGTCACCCCCGAGGCGCGCGACGATATCCGTGGCTCTCACAGATTGGACGAGTCGCGCAGACACCTGGCGCAACAAAGCATCGCCAGCGGGATGACCAAGCGTATCGTTGATGGCCTTGAACCCGTCGAGGTCTAGGCACAGCACAGCCATGCGGCCGGCGGCACCCATCTCGCTAAGGGCCCGATCGAAGCATTCGCGGAAGAACATCCGGTTCGCAAGTCCGGTCAGCATGTCGTGCCTGGCCAAGTGGGCCATCTGATTCTGGGCGAGTAACTTGTCCTCCTCGGCCCGGCGGCGCTCCGTTATGTCTCGGCAGAAAACTGAAATGCCGTCTTGCGCAGGAGAAGTAACCGCCTCGATCCATCGATCGAGGGACGACAAGTAACCCTCGAAGAAGGATCGGACACGGCGGTCCATGATCTCCTGGCAGTGCTTGGCAAAGTTTCCCTTCCTTTCCTTTGGGAACAGCTTCCAAAAGACTTTCCCCAGCGACTCATCCCCGATCCGCAAAAGCGTCTTGGCGTTCTCGTTCAAATAGCGGATACGCCACTGGTCATCGAGAAGCATGACGCTGTCCATGGTGCTTTCGAGAACCGAGGAAAGCTGATCAGCCGCGGCTTCGGCTCTCCTCTGCGCGCGGCTGATTTCTTCGCTGGCGCGCTTCGCATCGGTGATGTCGCGCCAGATCGAAAGCATTCTGACCGGCTTTCCTTCGCGCCCCATGATCGGGGCTGAGATCACGTCCATGCATCGTTCTTCGCCCCTGGCCCGTACGGTGATCTCGAAGCGACCTGTCTCGCCCGCTCTGACCTTTTCCCAGCCCGCCTGTACCTTTTGTGCGTCGGAAGCGTTGCCGACAACATCCCATGTCGTTTTTGTAAGCGGGGCCCCTTCCGCCAGACCGAAGATATGCCGGCCAGCTTTGTTCATAAGCAACGGCCGTCCTTCCAGATCGAGTACGCGTACACAGTCGGGACTGCTGTCGAAAATGCTTCTGATGAACGCCTGCGCTTCCTGTTGAGCGATCTCAGCGGCTCGACGTTCCGTGATGTCGAGAACCGACCCCACATATCCGAGAAAGGTTCCATCGGCAGAAAAGCGGGGCTGACCGACATCTATCACCCACGCCCAGCTTCCATCGGCCCGCCGCAACCGGTACTCGCTGCGGACGGCCTCTTTTCCTGCGGCCGCGCTGAAAAACGCTTGCTGCACTTTCTCCCGGTCATCGGGGTGGATCACATCCACCCAGCCGAAACCGAGCGCTTCGGCTTCCGTTTGGCCGGTGGTCTCCAACCACAAACGATTAAAAAAACTGGTGTCGCCCGCAGGGTCGGCCACCCAGATCATTACCGGGGCGTCGTCGGCGATTGCCCGAAAGCGCGCCTCGCTTTCACGCAAAGCGTCAATGGCTCGTCGCCTTTCGTCGATATCCTCCAGGACACCGTACCAGCGCACGATTTCTCCAACGCTATTACGCTTGGCGACTGCGCGGGCTCGGAACCAGTGGTGACGACCAGTTGCGGTCGCAAGCCGGAATTCGATATTGAGCGGTTCGCCGCTCGAAAGCGAGCGTTGCCATTGCGCGTTGACCATGGCGGCGTCCTGCGGATGCACGGCTTTTGCCCATCTACGTCCGAGCGTCTCTTCCTCATGCAGTCCGGTAAATTCGGTCCATCGCGGGCCTACCTCCAACATCTCGCCCTGCGCGTCAGCCGTCCAAGGAACCTGGGGATGCAAGTCCACGAGAGACCGATAATGCTCTTCACTGGCGCGCAGCGTTGCTTCGGTCTTACGAAGATGTGTGATGTCCACGATGGCGGCGACCAGGAACCTCTCTTCCGTCGCGCCGACCGGTATGCGCACGCAGCGTTTCTTGGTCAGCAGCGTCCGAGTGGCGCCATCTGGCGTCGTGATTTGCTCTTCGAGCTGGCGGTCCTGGCCGGTCGAAAGGACGGCTCTGTCAAGCGCGACAATCCTATCGGCTTCCTCACCTGGCAAAAAATCATAGTCGGTGCGTCCGAGGAGCTCATCGCGAGTTCTGCCCAAAAGCGCGCATGCTTCGCTGTTTACGAAAGCAAATCGCGACGCCTCGTCCTTGACGATCACCGGTTCGGCGATCCCATCGACAAGATACTGAAAGAAGTCATGGGACTTCTTCGGCGAACGTTCGGGGATCGGAGCGTTCATGCCACTACCCTTGGACTGGGTGGCAACAGGCCCATATCGCAGTGGTCGAGCCCCCGCCAGGTTGTACAACCTAGATTAACTCCTTTCGATGCGACTGGTTCCCCCACGCCGCCGTTATGACGGGTTATGAACCACCGGTCCTGGCGACTCGGACTCGGCTTCCAAAGCCTGATCGATTTCTTGGCCCACAAGCGTTTTGCGCCATTCGAGACGATGCGCAGGGTGAGCGTGCGAAGGTCGCCTTGGGCGTCGGAGCGACTTGGTAGAAGCGAGGCAAAGCAACCAGTTCGCGAAAAGCAGTCACAGATTGTGAGCGAGAGGCGCAACCACCCTTGCCGGTGGAGCCGAAATGGGCGACCGTTGGTGTCTGGACCAGGACGTGGTGCAGCATCGAGTCGGAGTGATCCGGTGAAGTGGGTTGTGGCTTGCCCGTGGGCGCTGGGGCTGAACGAGGAGCGGAGGCTGAAGCGGGAATGGCAAGGAAAATGAGCAAGGGGGGAGCGCGAGCCCGAACCCTCTCGGCGGTCACGGCGGCAGTAATCGTCAGCGGTTTGTGGAGCCCCGGTCTCATCGGCACGGCGCACGCCCAGGAAGAATTTGTGAGCCTCACTGGCACCGTGCAGCAGGTGACGCTGGCGCCGAACGACACGATGACGATCAGGACCGGCAAGCCATTCGGCGATCTCGTCATCGGCAGCGCCGAACTCATAGATGTCGTGCCGCTCTCCGACCGGTCGCTGTTCATCCGTGGCAAGCAGATCGGCTCCACCAATATCTCGGTCTACGACGACAACAGGGCGCTGATCGGCGTTATCGATATCCGCGTCGCCAGCGATTTCAGCGAGGTCGCCGCCGCGATTCGGTCCGCCGCACCCTCCGCGCGGGTCCGGGTGTTCAACTCGAACGATCGCATCCGGCTGACGGGCGTGGTGCGCGACGCGGTGGAGTTGCAACGGGTGATCGAGATCGCCCAATCCTATTCCGCACAGCCGGTGCTGAACCAGCTGCGCGTCGCCGATTCCCAGCAGGTCATGCTGGAAGTTCGGGTAATCGAGGCCTCGCGCCAGACCGGCCGCGACCTCGGTATCGGCTGGTCCGGCCACGGCCGGAACGGCATCGGCAAGGCAACACACAGCCAGGGTATCAGCGTCGATGACGACGGCAATCTCGTCCGCACCCTCGAAGACGCTGCGGGCGCGGCGACGGGCATGCAGCCCTTCGGGCAGCTGATCGCCAAGGTGCTGGAGATTGCCGGCGGTCGGATTGACATCGTCATCAATGCACTGGAGCAGAAGGGCCTGGTGCGCCGGCTGGCGCAGCCGAACCTGATCGCCATGAGTGGCGAGACCGCGAGCTTCCATGCCGGCGGCGAAGTGCCGATCCAGACGACGGTGGCCAATGGTGCCACGGTCGCGACCGAAACCGACTACCGGCCGTTCGGCGTCAGGCTCACCTTCACGCCGGTGGTGCTCGACAATGGGCTGATCAGTCTCAGGATCGAGCCGGAAGTCTCGGAGCTCGACACCTCGATCAACGTCAACGGCAATCCCGGCTTCATCTCGCGCGCGGCGAAGACGACGGTGGCGCTGCGCGACGGCCAGAGCTTCGCCATGGCCGGGTTGCTGCAGTCGATCAATGCCAAGGACGTGCAACAATTGCCGTGGGTGTCGCAGGTTCCGGTGATCGGCGCGCTGTTCCGCTCGACGAGCTTCCTGAAGCGGGAGTCCGATCTCGTCATCATCGTCACGCCGCACATCGTGCGGCCGTCCACACCCGGCGAGGACCTCTACACCCCGCTCGACCAGACGCGCTCGTCGAACGACTGGGAGCTGTTCGCCCTCGGCATTCTCGAGGTCGACAAGGACATGCTGCGCCGCTTCAAGAATGGCGAAGGCGTCAAGGGCCCCTATGGCCATCGTCTCGATCTCGATGTGGGAGGCGTGCATGCCCTTTCCAAGAAGTAGTCGCGCCCCTCTCTTAGTGATCGCCGCCGCGCTCCTTCCCGGCTGTGCCGACTACCTGAACCACAGGGATTCGATCACCTTCGGGCTTGGCAACGCTGTGGAAGCCAACAAGGGCATCCACACGCAGGAGCCTTTTCCGCGAGTGGCGCAGAACACGCGCATCCCCGGCGATGGAAAAGTGATCCATCGGGCGATCCGCACCTATCAGGGCGAAGCGCCCGGCGCCGCACCGGCCCCCTCGGCCGTGATCCTGCCGACGGTCACGCCTCCCACAGGGACGAATGGCGCGTCCGGCAACGGTACGGAAAACTGACGTGATTGCGCATATCGGGGACACGTTAGCTCGGGCTGCCGATCGTGGCCCATTGCTGATCGAGACAAATGCGCGCTGGCACCTCCTAATGCCGTCGCCAGGGACGGAGCGCTGATGAGATGAAGGCTTGGGCACGCGAGAGCAAGGGCGTCATCTCGGCGATAAACCGCGTTATGCTAATCGCTGCTGCGATCGCTTCCATCGGCCTTACGCCTTCCGCTGATGCGGCGGGCGAACGTGTGCCGCGGAGCCTCGGACCGAGGACGCGCGTCGTCGTAGCTACTCCCCAAGACTATCCGCCCGGCACGATCATCATCCTCAGCGACAAGCGAACGCTCGATCTCGTCCTCTCTCGCAGTCGCGCGATCCGTTACAGGATCGGCGTCGGTCGCGACGGCTTCCGGTGGAGCGGCGTCGTCAGGGTTGGCCGCAAGGCGGAGTGGCCGGACTGGCGACCGCCCGCCGAGATGAAGGCGCGTGCGCCGGAACTTCCCGAACTCGTGCCGGCCGGCCCCTTCAATCCGATGGGAGCGCGCGGGATCTACCTTTACCGGGGAGGCGCTGACACGCTCTACCGCATCCACGGGACGAATGAGCAGTCCACGGTCGGCGAATTCGCGTCCTCCGGCTGCTTCCGAATGAGCAATGCCGATGTCATCGATCTTTTTGACCGGGTGAGAATCGGAGCGACCGTGGTGGTGAAGTAGTGGAACGAGCAAAAATGCGATTTCACGGGAACTGAGAAACACCGTAGCCCGAAAGACGGATGCGCTCTTGGGCTTCGGCCCGGCTTGCGGCGGAGGAAGAGGATGACCAACCTGGCGAATGTGGAAATCGAACCCGGCGATGCGAGAGCCGTTCGAGCGGTAAAGGCGGCCCGGGCAAGCAACGCGCCGTTCATTGCCTTGGCCCTGGTTTTCCTCCCGCTGAATGCCGGCACGCTCCTCTACACGGCCAAGAACGCAGCGGATGTCCGTGAGAGCCGCGAGACGCTCGCTGCGGTCAAAAGGTCCATTGACGGTCTGAAGCTGCAGATTGACAAGCAAGACCGCAACATGGGCAGGGCCGACGACGCTGTGCCCATTCGCCAGCAGGTCGAGAAATTGGGGAAAGACCTATCCGTCCTTAGCGAGCGGATACGTTCCGGCTCCCTCGCTTCCGGCGGCTCCGTCATCTTGAGTGCACCCGGTAAGGGAGTAATGCAGCGCCTCGAGCCCACGCCGGAGGCGTCCTCCGGAGCGGAATTTTCGGCAGCGGATGAGGGCCAGCCGGCAATCGATGCCGAGAGCCCCTCGGTCGCCGATCTGCCACGCTATGAGCGATCCATTTCGCCGGAGGGCAAACTGATCCTGCGCAAGGTGCCATAGCAGCCCTCCGCTCCACTACGTTCGAGCGCGGCACTTCCATATACAGCGACGTTAAGCGCCGTGGCTGCGAGATCCGAAGGTTGCGGCTGCCAACTGCTTCGGCCTGCAGACGCCGCTGCAGTTATTCAAAGTGCTACAGCGACCTTTGCGCGTCCGATTGGACGCGCGGCGCTGTTGGCACTGTCATCGCTGCGCGAACCTAACGCTGTTTTTCATCAGCTCGAGGTTTCTTGCCGTCGTCTCATTGGTGGGGTCGAGTTCATAAGCCTTCAGGAAGTAGCGGCGGGCGGTCGGCAAGTCGCCGCGCAGGAGATGGGAATAGCCGATGTTGTTGTAGTAGACCGGACTGTTGCCAATCATCTTCGAGAGTTGCTTATAGGCCCGATCCGAGGTGTCGAATCGACCGATCATGTCGGCAGAGGCGGCGAAACCGAGCCAAGCGGCAGGATCCTCCGGAAAGACGGCTACGGCACGCTTGTAGATCGCGTAAGATTTTCCGTAGTTCTTTTCCTTGAACTGCAGTTTGCCCGTCGTGATCAACTCATCGTCTTTGTAGAAGGCGACGGCCGAATCGTCCTCCAGAGTCTTGGCGCTGTCGCCGAACGCCGCGAGGTCATCGAACGCCGCCGATTGGCATCCGGTCAGGATGAGCGCGGCCAACAGCAATGGCGGAAGGCGAAGTTGTGAGCGAATTCGATGTGCAAGCATTCATTCCCCCAAAACACGAGGCCATCGTAGCCATGCCCCTGCCAGTGCTCACGGAAAATCTTCGCACGAAGGCAGCCAATAAACGCTGATTTCGAGCAGCGAGGCGCTTTAGAGAAACATGATTCGGATTGCCATTGCTACCGCATGGACGAGCCGCCTCGGTAGCAGTCTTAGAGAGGCCGGCGACGGACGAAAACTCTTCCGCTCGAAACGCACACGACTCTGTTGCCGGATCCGATTCTGAATCGTCGCAGACGTTGCTAACACCGGTGTCACCGGACCGGAGAGGCATGCGCATGCAAACCGCGGTTTACATTTGCGGTTAGCGCCCTAGTTTTCGCATTTAGCGATGTCGGCATAGAGACCGGCATGTCGTCGCGCGGTCGGCCTTTTCGCCAAGTGACCGCAAATCATCACTCCAACATCCATCGAGAGGCAGATATGACCGAAGTCAAAAACGGCGACGTCGTTCGCATTCACTATACTGCCAAGCTGACAGACGGCACGGCAGTCGAATCCTCGCAGGGTCGGGAGCCGCTTGAATTCCAAGTGGGCGCAGGCCAGATCATTCCGGGGCTCGACCGCGAGATCAGCGGCATGGCCATCGGCGAGATGAACACGGTCGCTATTCCCGCTGAGGAGGCGTATGGCCCTCATGATGACGCCCAGGTGCAGACGGTACCGCGTTCCGCGGTTCCCGCCGGGGTCGAGATCGGGACCAAGCTCCAGGCAACCACCGCGGATGGCCGTCAGATGGCGTTCACCGTGACCGGTGTCGATGACGAACGAGTGACGGTGGACGGCAATCATCCGCTCGCCGGCCAGGATCTGGTCTTCGATGTCACCGTCGTGGAAGTCGTGGACACATAAGCGGCGCTGCTGTCGTCGCCGGTCAGATAACGCCAGCGTGGGCGGAAACCGGCGCCGATGGCTCCCTTTGAGCGGTCGGGGACCCGGCGCCATACCCGTCAATCAGCCGCTTTGCCGAGCGTGTCGGCCACGTAAGCACCGCGTTGGCCCATCGGCCGTGGTTTGCCTGTTGTTGAGTCCACCGTCGTTTGGTGCTCGAGCTCGGCATTGATGAGCGCGCCCACAATGAGGATGATCACCGAGATCCAGACCCACATCATGAAACCGACAAGTACGCCGAGAGCGCCATATGTGGCGTTATAGTTGGCGAAGTGCTCCAGATAGAAAGAAAAGATCCAGGAGGCAGCGAGCCACAGCAATGTGCTGAACACCGCGCCCCAGTTCAGCCATCTGAGTTTCGCCCGTTCCCGGCTTGGACCAAAACGATAGATGAGGATCGTGCCGATCGTGGCAAGAAGCAGAATGGCCGGCCACCTCGCCACCTTGGTCAGGTTCTCTACCCAGCGATCGAGCCACAGATAGGCAAGCACAGCCGGCACGACGCCAATCGCAACGATAAGGGCGACTACGAACAGCAGGGCTGCAAAGGTGAACGCAAGACACAAAAGGGTTCTCGACAAAAAACCTCTCTTTTCCTGTTCTCCATATGCGACATTCATTGCGTCGAAGAGCGCCGCCATACCATTGGCCGCGCTCCACAGGGAAACGAACAGGCCTGCCAGGAAGCCGATACCGAGCGTAGACGTCCGCTGAGTTGTCAGCGACTTCAACTGATCCATGATCAGATCGTAGGATCCAGGCGGCAACAACACCTTAAGAACGCCCATATGCGTGCCGATTGCCGATGGGTCCGCGACAAGTCCGTAGATCGAGACCAGTGCCGCCAGCGCGGGAAATAGCGCCAACAGCAGATAAAAGGTCACGCCGGCCGCGATCAGAACGATCCGCTCTTCAGAGATTTCGGCCACCACTCGCCAGAAGACGTCCCGCATCCCCCTCGGGGGTATTTCTCCCGGTGTCGCGGCGTCCCGTCCCCGTCCCGGCTCCGTAGCCTGCAGTCTTTCGACGAGATCCATTTCCTTCGCAGTCATGACCGGTGTCCGCTGATTGCTCAAAATCGGCTTCTTCCGCCGCACGCAATAGCAACGCCGGGGAAAATGCCTTGTTCCGACGGTCCGTCACCCTGCGTGCATATGGGGCACCGTCGGCGGCAGTATTCAACCGGCAATGCTCATGCGCTGCGAATGCCTGGACGACATTCTGTTCCTTACACTCGCGCTTGGTCGCAGTTTGACATCAGAAAAACGCATGGAAGAGGCGGTAAGGGACGCGACCGAACTCGACATCCCAAACTACGGACCTAAGTCCCAGCACCGGGTGCCAAAGGTCTTATCGCCATTGACGAATACCCTTCTCGTGCCAGTTTGCGCATGGAGCGCCTACCAATAGTGACCCCCCAATGGCCCCCGTAGGCGCGCGAGGTCCCGGAGGAGGTAACGACCGATAGTCTCTCCCGGGCGCTGCGGGACCTCGCACCCGTCTGCGGCCTCGCCTTGTTCCGTTGCTGCAGGAACAAATCGCGGTTGAAATCAATTCACTTTGCAGTCGCCACCGACGGGATGCAAAAGCTTGGTTTGGAAGAGAGAATCTAGCGGAAGGACAACTGACCAAGAGGATCGGGCGCGCCGACCAATTGTCAAGGAGGCGGAAAATGCCTGGCGCAGCGTGTCGACAGGGCGCTTATCCTTTCTCATCGATGCCGCCGCTTATTACGCTTGTCTCGAACGCACGTTCGAGGAGGCGGAAGAACAGGTCTGGATAACCGGATGGGATTTTGATCCGCGCATCAAATTACGCCCAGACGATCCGCATGCGGAATCGCTCGGCGATCTGCTGGAGCGCTTGGCCGCGCAAAAGCCGAACCTTAAGATCCGCATTCTCGTCTGGGCAATGGGGCCGATCTATTCTGGAAAGTCGCTGCGGCTGTTTCGCAAGCAGAAATGGGCTGCCCATCCCCAAATCGAACTTCGCTTCGCGAGCCATCGTGCGCTCCGCGGTTCGCATCACCAGAAGCTTATCTCGATCGACGACGGCATCGCTTTCGCCGGAGGCATCGACCTGACTGCGCGGCGCTGGGATACGCCGGATCACCTGGCCGATAATGAGATCCGCCGCGATCCCGATGGAAAATCCTACGGTCCGGTACACGACATCCAGGTGGTCCTGGATGGGGACGCCAGCCGCGCGATTGGAGACCTCTGCCGGTCCCGCTGGAAGGCGTCGACCGGCGATGACGTCGGAGCGCCACGCGCAACGAGAGTTGCGTGGCCCGCCGGCACCGTCCCGATCCTGACGAATTGCTCGGTCGCGATTGCACGGACCGAGCCAGCGATCAGCAAAGGAAGAGGCCGGCGAGAAGCGCTGCGCCTGACACTCGACGCTCTACGCAGCGCGCAGCACCACATCTACATCGAGAATCAATATTTCGCCTCGCGGAAGATCGGCGCGTTGCTTTGCCGACGCCTGAAGGAGCCGGACGGTCCTGAAATTGTCATAGTCACCACCCGCAGTTCGCATGGCTTCCTCGAGAACGTTTTCATGGGCGGAAATCGCGACCGCCTCATCCGACGGCTGAAGCAGGCTGACCGTTATGACAGGCTGCGGGTCGGCTACCCGGTCGTGCCTGCCGGCGATGAATCGGAACAGGAGGTCTTGATCCATTCCAAGGTGGTCGCGATCGACGGCCGATTTCTCCGCGTCGGCTCATCGAATTTCAACCACCGCTCCGAAAGCCTCGACACGGAATGCGACGTCGCGGTGGAAGCCGCGAACGAAGAACAGTGTGCCGCAATCGTCAGTGTTCGCAACGGGCTCTTGGCGGAACATCTCGACGTCGACACGAGCGAAATCGAGAGCGCGTTAAGGGACACGGGCTCTCTGGTCGCTGCCCTTGATAGATTAAACACCGGCCGCCGCGGCATACGGACCTTCGATGGTGTCGCCGACCACGGTGGGGCGACCAACCTTGTCTGGGGCACAGACCTTGTCGATCCGCGCAGACCGATCCGACCGTTCTACCGCATGCATAAATTGATAAGACGCTGGGGAGGTCAGGTCTTCGCCTTTCTCGCCAGGTTTCTTCCGTCGTCTCGATGAACGACGAACTCGGCGAGCGAAAGCGAAATCAACCCGAGCGGCAACGGCAGGAAGAAATAGATCGCCCGAAAGGCGATCAAAGCGCCGATGCTCGCCGAACTGCCAAGCAGGAATGCTACCGTTGCCTCGATCACACCAATGCCTCCTGGAACATGGCTGACGAGTGCCGCGGCATTGGCGCTTACATATGCTGTCGCCGTATCGAAGAAGCTTGGATTTCCAAAGGCTAGCAGCAACTGATGCAGACACGCGCTGACACATAGGAAATTGACCGTGCCAACGATCAGCTGGCAGACCGCGATCGGCGCCGACGGCATTTCGAACCTCCAGCGAAATACCCGGACCGATCCTTTGAGAAAGCCCGCAAGAATCAAGTAACCGCCCGAGGCGGCAAGGCAGGTCGCACCGAAGACGAGGGCACCGGTTTGCGACAATCCGATGATCCGCGCTGGACCCGCTGGCATGATCAGACAACAAAGACCGGCCAATGTGATAAGACCGAGGCCGACGGTCACTCCGCAGAAGAGAATGATCTTTGCGACTTCTTCGGCATTCAGCCCCCAGCGCGAATAAAACCGATACCGGACGGCCCCGCTGCTTAAAGCCGCGCCTCCGACATTGTGGCCGATCGCAAGGCTGGTGAACGAGGCGATCGCGACTTGCCTGTAGGCAAGCTTTCGCCCGACGTAACGCACGGCAAGCGCATCGAAAAATGTCAGACAAAAATAAGATAGAAAGACGAAGCCGACAGCGGTGAGCAGATGTCCCGGAGGGATCTGCCTGATCGAGGTCGCGATCTCGCCAATGCTGTACGTGCTGAGGGTGCGATAGATCAACCACCCCGCCAGAATGATGACGGCAACGACAATCAATCTTGCAAAAAGCCTCATGACCATACGTGCTGTTCCCACACCTCCACCGGAACGAAAAGCAGCTCCCGCGTGTTCCAAAAATGCGAGATCACCGAAATGAGATCATGCGACGGCGGATACGCTTCCTCACCTATAACGTGCACAGTTGCTTCGGCACCGACCGCAAGCTCGACCCCGTCCGTACTGCTGCCGTCATCAACGAATGCCGGCCGGATATTATCGCCTTGCAAGAAGTGGATGTCGGCCGCGCGCGCAGCGGCGGAATTGACCAGGCGCACATGATTGCCGCGCATCTGCAGATGGAGGCGCAATTTCATCCGGCTCTCCACCTGAAGGACGAAAAGTATGGAGATGCGGTCTTGACTGCCTTGCCCATGCGCTTGATCAAAGCCGCCGCCCTGCCGTCCGCCGGAGAGCCCCGAGGGGCGCTCTGGGTGGAAGTCGATCTGGCTGACGTCAACCTTCAAATCGTCGTTACACACCTCGGACTGCGCGGTTCCGAACGCGTCCGCCAGGCAACGACGCTTTTGGGACCAGGTTGGCTCGGCGGAATAGATCAGCGGAAGGCGCCCGTGGTCCTGGCGGGCGACCTCAACGCGACGGCGCGGTCGGCGGCCTACAGGCTCGTGGCCCGACAGCTTAGAGATGCGCAGTTGCAGACGGGCGCTAAGCCGCGACCGACCTTCCCCTCGAGATTGCCTCTCTTGCGGATAGACCACGTCTTCGTCGGCGAAGAAATAGACGTGGCGCATTGCGAGGTGCACAATACCGCCCTGGCGCGCGTCGCCTCGGATCATCTACCACTCGTCGCAGAACTGGAGATCGATCTCTCCAAGGAACAAGACTGATGCACAAACAGTCGATCGTAGAGGTGCAATCGGAACGCTGGCCGTGCGGCAAATCGAGTACAAAACCTTCATCTTGCTGACCGCCGCGATATCGCTGGCCTTTGCGTCGGTGCTGTGGTCGTTTTCGGGCGCCATCCTTTGGGCGATCGTACTTGCCGTGCTGTTTGCGCCCGTGAACCGCGGCATCCTCCGGCATATTCCCGGTCGGCGCAACATCGCCGCGCTGATCACTTTGGTGATCATTCTGGTGATGGTGATCCTGCCTTTTCTGCTCATGGCGAACCTTGTCTTCCGCGAAGCGACCTCCGTTTATCAGGGCATCGCGGCGGGCCAGATCGTTCTTGGCATCGACGTCCAGGCGCTGCGGGACATGCTACCGGACTGGCTGAACGACCTACTCAACCGCATCGAACTGCCCGATGCGGCCGCGCTGCGCACGCGGCTGCTGAACGCACTTGTCGAGAGCGGCCAATTCGTAGCGGGTAAGGCGATCAACATAGGACAGTCGACCTTCCACCTCATCGCGAGTTTTTTCGTGATGCTCTATCTGCTCTTTTTCTTGCTGCGTGATGGGCGTGATGTATTGCGGCTGGTCGGCAAAGCAATCCCACTCAGCGGCGGGCTTCGCCAGGCGCTGTTCAGCCGCTTCGCGTTGACAATCAACGCCATCGTCAAGGGCAGCATCGTCGTGGCGCTTGTGCAGGGGACGCTCGGTGCCCTCATCCTTTGGATGCTCGATGTTAGGGCCCCCGTGCTGTGGGGCACGGTGATGGTCATTTTCGCCCTTCTGCCGGTGGTGGGGACCAGTCTTGTGTGGGGGCCTATTGCGATCTACCTGCTGACATCCGGGGCGGTATGGCAAGGCGTCGTGCTGCTCGTCTACGGAATGCTGGTGATTGGGCTCGTGGACAACCTGTTGCGGCCGATTCTCATCGGCAAGGAGACCAGGATCCCCGACTACCTGGTGCTGATCTCGACGCTCGGAGGCATCGCCGCGTTCGGTCCGAACGGCCTTGTCATCGGCCCGGTGATCGCCGCGCTGTTCCTGGCGGCGTGGTCGGTATTTCCCACGCTGACGGACGAACAAGCGACCGAGGACAGCGCGGACGGACATCAAAAGTGACAACCCGCGCGTTCGCAGGCGGGCGCCGCTCCCCAGCACACTCCGCGCCGGCGATGCCGAGCAGGATGAGCGGCAATGCCAGCAGTTACTGCGCGCTCGGCCCCAGCTCAGTCGAAGATCGTGCCCTTGGCACCCTCATATTCCCGGGCAAGCGTTTCAATCGCCGCCGATGCCTCTTCGAAGGTCCAGCCCGCCTCTTCCGCTTTATGGGCGAGCGCGAGCAACTCGTCCGTCATCTCTCCGCCGATTACCGCAACAATGCTGTTATGAGAGGTCGCGGCCAGATCCGATACGGCTGGCCTGAGCGCTGCAATGCAGTCTGTCTGGCGTCCCGGATAGTCGGAAGTTTGCTGAGGCCGGGAAATCGCTTGTGAGTCCTCCATCACTCTCTCCATCGCTGTTGGTATTCGAGAGCAGTCACGGGCAGAAACCGTGACCTTTGCTCTCGCTTCCGGCGGGCGCCGCTACTTCAGCTTGACCGAAGGCTCTCTCGCCCAAACACGCAAGCTGCCGAGACTTTTCACAAAGGCCGCGACACTCTTGGCGTCTCCGAGACTGATCGTCCCATCGTCGAGAGTGTCGGTGATGCCGGCTCTCGCCAGCAGGGGCATGGCTGCCTCGGCGTAGCCGATATACTTGCAATGGGCGAAGGCGTCGGCAACGAAGTCTCGCGCCGCTGCGACCTCCGCCAGTTCCGAAACCGCTTCAGCCGAAGGCAGGAGAACTACCGCATCGTAGAATACCGACGGGCCCCCTTCGATCATTTGATGCGCCTGTATCCACTCCCCATCCGAGGCCGTAATGCCGCCGACCTTTGGGGCGACGAGTTCGAACACAGCCCCTTCTGTCGTGACCGCCGTCTTCACGGCTTTCAAGATCGCTGCATCGGTCCCGTCGGTTACCAGTATGCCAAGCTTGCGGCCTTCGAAGCGTTTCGGACCGCGCTCGATAATGCTGAGCGCTGGCGAGGGCGCGAGATCCTTGCGCGTCGGAATGGCGGCATCCGCCGGTTTCGGAACCGACTTCAGTCCCAGTGCATGCGCAACTTTTTTCCCGAGGGCTTCGTCGATGTTGAGGAGATGCGACACCATGCGCTCTCGTATCGCCGGTGTCTGCACCTTGCTCAATTCGAACGTCAGCGCGTCGATGATGTGGCGCTGCTCGTGCGGCGTCTGGCTGACGAAGAACAGGCGGGCCTGGCTGTAGTGGTCGGCAAAACTCTCGGCGCGAAGACGGACCTTGGCGCCTTGCTCGTCGGAAGCGTAATGCCGAAAACCCTTGTCTGGCGACTCGCGCGGCCCCTCACCCCAGGAGTTCGGCTGATAGTTCACGCGCCCGACCGGGTTGCGCATCGCCATGTGCCCGTCCTGCTGGAAGTGGTGGAAGGGACATTTCGGCGCATTGATCGGAATGTGCGTGAAGTTGGGACTGCCAAGCCGCTTGAGCTGCGTGTCGAGGTAGGAGAAGTTTCGTCCCTGCAATAACGGATCGTTGCTGAAGTCGATACCCGGAGGCACATTCTGGGTCATGAAGGCGACCTGCTCGGTGTCGGCGAAGAAATTGTCCGGCATCCGGTCCAGAACCAATCTCCCCACCGCCTTCGGCGGCAAGATCTCTTCCGGAATGATTTTGGTGGGGTCCAGGACGTCGAAGTCGAAGGTATCGGCAAAATCCTGATCGAAAAGCTGGACCTGCAGTTCCCATTCGGGGAAATTGCCGGCCTGTATCGCCTCCCAAAGATCGCGCCGATGAAAATCGGGATCGGCTCCATTGATCTTCACGGCTTCGTTCCAGACGACGGATTGGAGGCCAAGCTTCGGCTTCCAGTGAAACTTCACGAAAGTCGATTCGTCCTTGGCGTTGACGAAACGAAAGGTGTGAACACCAAAGCCCTCCATGAACCGGAACGACCGTGGAATGGCGCGATCCGACATGACCCACATGATCATGTGCATGCTTTCCGGCGTCAGGCTGATGAAGTCCCAGAAATTGTCATGGGCCGACTGCGCCTGCGGAAACTCCCGGTCGGGCTCTGGCTTCACCGAGTGAATGACGTCCGGAAACTTGATCGCGTCCTGGATGAAGAAGACGGGGATGTTGTTGCCGACGATGTCCCAGTTCCCCTCCTTGGTGTAGATCTTGACCGCAAAACCTCGAACGTCGCGCGCGAGGTCGGCGGACCCCTTGCTGCCTGCGACTGTAGAAAACCGCACGAAGGCGGGTGTTCGCTCTCCCGCGCGCTGGAAGACATCCGCACGCGTAATTTCCGAAAGCGATTCATAGGTTTCAAAGTAGCCATGCGCGCCATAACCGCGCGCATGCACGACGCGTTCGGGAATGCGTTCGTGATCGAAATGGAAGAGCTTTTCGCGGAAATGAAAATCCTCGATGAGCGTCGGACCCCGTTCGCCCACGCGCAGGCTGTTCTGGTCGTCCGCAACCGGGCCACCCTGCGCAGTCGTCAGGATCGGGTGACCGTCCCCGGCAATCTGATGAAGCTCCCCTCCGTTGCCACGTGTCAGTTTCTGTTCGTGAATTATGGCCGACTTGGAAGTTGCCGGCCGCGCGTTTCTATTGGCCATGGGAGTTCTCCGTCGATCGGGGCATGGGAACGAACGACAAACCGACGCGTGGGATGCTTGGTTCCCAAGAAAGACCTCGGACGGGCAAAAACTGCTGCCCTGGCTCCTAGGTTATGCAAAAGCAGCTAGGTGCTCGCCTGATTCCTCCATCACGCAATGCTCCGTTCGAAGAGGAAACGCGCTGTCTCGGAATGATGATGCGCGGAACATTAGCGCTCTTCACTGGTTCCCGACTGAACCACGAAAAACCGGCCGCTCGCCGCCCTGGGACACATTCGGCGCGCACCCGCCGTCACCGTCAATGTAAGGGAATCTCTCATGAAGCTCGATCTATCCCGTGCTCGCGACCGGATGGTGGATCTCCACATCGTCCGCCGTGGGATCGATGATCCCCGTGTCGTGGAAGCCATGCGCATTGTTCCTCGCGAGGCTTTCGTCGATCCGGGCTTCGAGGAGTTCGCCTATGAGGACGCTCCGCTCTCGATCGGCGAAGGACAGACGATCTCGCAGCCCTACATCGTCGCGCTGATGATCGCTGAGGCGGAGATCGACGCTGGCGATACGGTACTCGAAGTCGGGACCGGCTCCGGTTACGCGGCCGCCGTTTTGAGCAGGGTCGCCGGACATGTCTACACTGTCGAACGCCACGCGCCGCTCGCAACCGAGGCCAGGCGGCGTTTTGCCAAGCTCGGCTACGACAATATCGATGTCCGCATCGGCGATGGAACGAAGGGCTGGCCGGAAGCAGGCCCCTTCGATGCCATTCTCGTTGCCGCCGGCAGCCCCAACGTGCCTCAAGCGCTGAAGGAGCAGCTCGATCTTGGTGGTCACATGGTCATACCGATCGGACCGCAGGGCGAGCAACGCTTGCTCAAGGTGACGCGAGTCAACGCCACGACCTTCGAGGAGCATGACCTTGGCGGCGTCCGCTTTGTCCCGCTGATCGGCGAGCACGCCCGGAAAAATGAGCGGTTGCAACCTGCTCGACCAACGCCACGTCCGCCTTCGCGGACGCTGCCAGAAATGGTGGCCGATGTCGCCGAGCCATTGCCCGACCTCGACGATCCAGCCTTCGGGCGGCTCTTCGATCGTTTTGGCAACCGCCGCGTGGTGTTGCTTGGGGAATCCAGTCATGGGACCTCGGAATTCTATCGCGCTCGCGCCGCCATCACCCGTCACCTCATCGAGGAGCACGGTTTTACAATCGTCGCGGTGGAGGCCGACTGGCCGGACGCGGCAGCCGTTGATCGGTATGTTCGGCACCGCCCTCACAGGCGTGGCTCGAATGCTGCATTCCAGCGCTTTCCTACGTGGATGTGGCGAAACCGCGAGGTCATATCCTTCGTCGACTGGATGCGCGCATACAATCACAGCACCGCAGAACGGGACCGGGCCGGCTTCTACGGCCTCGACATCTACAACATGCGCGAATCCATTGCCGCCGTTCTGGACTATCTCGACAAGGTCGATCCGGCCGCCGCGACTGTCGCGAGGGAACGCTATGGATGTCTCACGCCATGGCAAAACGATCCAACTACCTATGGTCGGGCCGTGCTGACCGCCAGCTACAACAAATGCGAGGAGGCCGTGGTGCGTCAGTGCCGCGAGCTTCTCGAGCGACGCCTGGAAGCGACCGACAGTGACGGAGACCAGCTTTTCGACGCGGCACAGAATGCCCGGCTGATTGCCTCGGCCGAACGATACTACCGAACCATGTATTACGCCGGCGCCGATTCCTGGAACTTGCGCGACAGGCATATGTTCGAAACGCTCGAACATCTCCTGGAGTCGCGCGGCCCCGGTTCGAAGGCCGTCGTGTGGGCGCACAATTCCCATATCGGCGATGCGCGCCACACGGAGATGGGAGCGGCTCGTGACGAGTTGAACATCGGTCAGCTTTGCCGCGAACGTTTCGGGGAGCAGGCAGCATTGATCGGTTTCGGAACGCATGGCGGCAAAGTGGCGGCCGCAAGCGCCTGGGATGGCGAGATCGAGATGAAGGAAATCCAGCCTTCCCTACCCGGCAGCTACGAACGAGTCTTTCACGACTCGGATGTTGATCGCTTTCTGCTCGATTTCTCGCGCAACGACGCTTTGCGCCGGCGCCTCGATGAGCCGAGACTCGAGCGATTCATCGGTGTCATCTACAGGCCAGAGACCGAACGCATGAGCCACTATGCCCATGCATCGTTGCCGCATCAATTCGATGCGTTTGTCTGGTTCGACCTGACGACACCGGTAGCCCCTCTGATGCCGGAGCATGTAAGCCCAGGCGTGCCGGAGACATTCCCCTTCGGACTCTGAGGCGAGCGAACGCAATCAGCGGTTGGGCCTGTACGACATCGCGGCGCTTGCCGCGTACTTCTCGACCGCCGAGTTGCTTGCGATTTCGCCGAGCATTCCACTTTCGCCCACCACTAGGACTCTGATCACTTATTCAATTTCAATGTCTGGAATGGGGATCCGGCCACAAAGCACGTATGTCTTCAGGCAAGCCCTCCCGCACCTTCGTGACCTGACCGGGATCGAGATAATGCGAGAGGACGGCGAAGACCGTCTGTACCGCATCTTTCGCGTCCACCGGCCGCGTGAAGGCGAGTTCCTTCTTCACCTGATCGAGGAACTCGTCCAGCGAATGCAACCGCGTGGGCTGCTTGGACGGCTGGTACTGCTCGTAATAGGCGCCGCGCACCAGCAGCGGCAATTGGGCGGCAAGATGGGCGGACAGGTCTGCCGGCAGACGGTCCCGAACCGTATGCAGGACGGCACCGAGGATATGCCACGCAACCTGGCGATCCGGCCCCTGCTGTTTCACGATGTCGTCCAACCATGTGTTGGTAACCTGGAGTGTCTTGTCGAACACGGCGACCCCGGAAGCGCTCATGATTTTTCCTCCTATGTCTTCACGAGGGTCGAACCGCCGTCGCTTTTGATTGTTCCGCAGCGGGAAGTCCTGGAGTTCCCGGAAGATGGAGCCGAAGGCTGAGAGACGAGATTTTGATTGCGCTCGATATGGAGCCGCTGCCCAGCGAAATGCGCGAAAGAGCGGAAATGCCGTAGTGCTGGACAAGCCCGGTAACCCCACGGGCGCTGGACAGGCCGCCGCGCTCCCGCACGTTCGTTGACGACCGTTTAACCTCGATTGCGCGAGGCAGCCTCTCGATCTGCTTCCGACGACGGCGCGGAACTTCCCTCAGTTTGGCGTGTTCTCGTAGAAGATTTGTCGGCTCAGGAGGACAGCATGATGTCAGCCGTACCGCCGCAAAAGAATTCGCGCCGGGCGTCCGGATCTCTCGCGATGCCGCAACTCGTCGATGAGGAAGCCGAGGCGTTTGTTGCCGAAGCACTCACTGAGCTCGTTCGCTCCAAGATACCCTTCCTGGTGGCGGGTACCTTTGCCGTCAGCGCCTATACCGGCATATCAAGGCCGACGAAGGATCTAGACATCTTTTGCAAGGCGGGCGACTACACCCGCATCCTCAAGCACTTTAAGTCCCGCGGGTATGCGGTCGAAATCGAAGACGACCGGTGGCTCGGGAAGGTGTTCAAGGGCAGATTTTTCTTCGACGTAATCTTCGCCTCGCCGAATGGAACGATGCTGGTCAACGATGGCTGGTTCGCCCATGCGCTGCCTGTAAAAATCAGCGGTTGTCCCGTCTCTATCGCTGCGCCGACCGAATTGGTGTGGTCGAAGTCCTTCATCCAGCTTCGCGAACGCTACGACGGTGCCGACGTGGCGCACGTGATCTTGAAGGCGCACGACAGGATCGATTGGGCAAGACTGCTGGAATACATGGAAGTTCACTGGGAGGTGCTGCTTATCCACCTCCTCAATTTCCGGTGGATCTATCCGTCCGAGCGCAACAATGTTCCGCAGTGGTTGTTGGACGAACTCTTGAGCAGGCTTTCGGCGCAACGGGATCTGCCGCTGCCGCAGACGAAAATCTGCCGCGGGCGCATGTACTCGCGCCCTGACTACGAGATCGACGTCAGGGAATGGGGATTTGCCGATGTCGGCGGCGACGTTGAGATGCGCGAAGGAATAGAGGAGCAGACACCATGAGCAAGCTGAAGGTCGCCGCCGTAGCCGACCTCCACATGAAAGAGGACAGGTCCGTCTCCTATGCGGAGCTGTTTTCCGAGATTTCGCAAGCCGCTGACGTGCTCGTCATCGCCGGCGACTTGACGGACCTGGGCAAGCCGGTTGAAGCCGAACTCCTGGCGGACGACTTGAAGTCCTGCACGGTTCCCGTGGTCGCCGTTCTTGGAAATCACGATCACCAGGGCGATGCGACGGAGGAAGTCTCCTCCATCCTCCTCAAGGCTGGCGTCCACCTTCTTAACGGCCAGGCGATCGAGATCGCGGATGTGGGATTCGCCGGAACCAAGGGCTTCATCGGCGGCTTCGGCCGGCACATGCTGGGTTCCTTCGGCGAGGCTGCCATTAAAACCATGGTTTCCGAGAGCGTGGACGAGGCCATGCGCCTGGAGAATGCCCTGAGAACCACCAGGGCAAAGCGCGCCCTTGTCATTCTGCACTATGCCCCGATCGTCGAAACAGTGGCGGGTGAACCCAAGGAAATATATCCGTTCCTCGGTTCATCCCGTCTTGCCGAGACCATCGACCGCTTCCAGGTCAGCGCGGTCGTTCACGGCCATGCGCACAAAGGGACCTATGAAGGGCAAACGCCGGGCGGCGCTCCGGTGTTCAATGTCGCGGCGCACATCGAAAAGCCAACGGGCCGACCCTACGCCATTCTCGAGCTTTGACCATGCGGCAGCGTGTCAGCCCTGACGTGGCGTCTGATAAGACGCGCGTGCGCTTTAGAGCGTTTCCGGGTTTGATTGAATCGTTGCCGATTCCCGAATCGTCGTTCCTGTGATTCAAGATGCTGGCTGGAAGGAGGCCAGCATCGGATGACGCGACCCTTATCGAATGACCTTCGCGACCGCGTTTTGGCAGCGGTTTTGAGCGGCGAGACCAGCCGTGTGGTGGCGGCGCGCTTCGGAGTTGCCGTCTCTTCCGTGGTGAAATGGTCGCAGCGCTATCGTGCGACCGGTTCTGGCGCACCGGGCAAGATGGGCGGCCATCGCAAGCGTGTTCTGGAACCGCATCGCGCCTTCATTGCCGAGCGGCTCAATCAGAACCCGCATCTGACGCTGCATGGCTTGAAGGATGAACTGGCAAGACGCGACGTCACGGTCTCCCACAATACGATCTGGGAATTCATCCGGCGCGAGGGACTGCGCTTCAAAAAAAACGCTGTTCGCCCTTGAGCAAGCCCGCTCCGACATCGCTCGCAGGCGGGAGCGATGGAAGGCCTTTCAGCGCAATCTCGATCCTGAGCGGCTGGTGTTTATCGACGAGACCTGGATCAAGACCAACATGACGCCGCTTCGAGGCTGGGGACCAAAGGGCAAGCGCCTGCGTGCCTTTGCTCCGCACGGCCACTGGCGGACGCTGACCTTCCTCGGTGCCTTGCGCAGCGATCGGCTGACTGCTCCCTGTGTCTTCGACGGACCGATCAACGGCCAGTGCTTCCGCGCCTATGTCGAGCAACAGCTCGTGCCCGCGCTCAAACCCGGCGATATCGTCATCATGGACAATCTCGGCAGCCACAAATCGGCAGCTATCCGGCAGATCATAAAGGCGGCCGGTGCACGGCTCTGGTTCCTGCCGCCCTATTCGCCGGATCTCAATCCGATCGAGCAGGCTTTCTCCAAGATCAAGCACTGGATGCGGCAAGCCCAGAAGCGAACCGTTGAAGATACCTGGCGACACATCGGAGCGCTCGTCCAAACAATCCACCCAGACGAATGCTCAAACTATCTGGCCAACGCAGGCTACGCTTCCGTCAAAACATGAAACGCTCTAGAGATCGCCCAAATTTGAATTCATCTGGTGGCCATACTGGCGACCAGATCGCTGAACCTTTCGCCCTGGATGCCGACATGGCTGCGCAACAGCCGGCGGGCCCCCTCCCCGTCCCCGGCAAAAATCGCGTCGACGATGCCGCAATGCTCCGAGTAGGACGTTGAGAGACGATTGCGCACGCGCAGCTGCAGTCTTCGATACGGGCGCAGTCGGCGATGCAGTTGCGTGCATTGCTCCTCGAGGAATTCGCTTCGACTTGCCGCGTAGATGGCCTTATGGAACTCCTCGTTGTCGTAATAATAGGCGTCGCTGTCGCCGACCTTCGCCGAGTGCTCGCAGCGCTTGTGGGCCGCCGTGATCGCCTGACGGGAGTCCTCGTCGAGGCGGCGGGCGGCGAGCGATCCGGCTAGGCCCTCGAGCTCGGCCATGACCTCGAACATTTCGTAGATGCGGTGCGGTTCCGGATCGATGACCACGGCGCCTCGGCGCGGCCGAATTTCGATGAGGCCGATCGCATTGAGTTGCATCAGCGCCTCGCGAACCGGCGTTCTCGATACACCGAAACGGCTGGCCAGCACCATTTCGTCCAGCCGCTCGCCAGGGGCAAACTCGTTGGAAAGGATTGCGTTTTCGATCTCGTCCCGAAGCCAGCGGCCAACATTTTCGGACATTCGTTCGGTCCTCATAATACAAACATGCCATTCTTGTATACACGATCATTGACGTCGTGCACGTAATGTGCCACCTTATATACTATACTGCCAAGTCCCAGAATTGAGAACGCTGGCGAATGGACGGCCTGCGGACTCGTCCAAAAGCAAAGGGAGGAGAGTGGCATGCCTGGAACCTCTTTTTTCAGCGACATGCTGCAGGGCATCACCGAGCGCGGGCGCAAGCTGCTGTTTGCCGGCTCGCGCACCGCGGAGGGAGCCGCCGAAGTCGATCTCGAGACGCTCTGCGAAATGCTGCTGTCGAGCCGCGGTGAAGCATCTGGCATGGCCATTGCGGCCGAAATCCTGGAACGCTGGAGCAAACTCGAAGGTGCCGGCGTGCAGCAGTTCCTGCAGATGCTTTCAGAAAAATTCGGTGCAGAAACGGCAAAGCTCGACAAGGCCGTCGACAGATACCGCGCGGAAAGAAGCGCTGCGACAATCATTGCTCTCCACAATGCAGCGGAACCGCGGCGCCAGGAACTGCTGCGACGGTTGAATTTGGCACCAAACGGCACGGCCAAGCTCGTCCAGATGCGTCAACAGCTTCTCAGTCTCCGGGAACGGTCGGAGGAATTCCGCGCCGTCGACGCCGACTTCGCCCACCTGTTCGGCTCCTGGTTCAATCGCGGATTCCTTACACTCCGGCCCATCGACTGGTCGACGCCGGCGCACATCCTGGAAAAAATCATCAAATACGAGGCCGTGCATGAGATCGCCGGCTGGGAGGAATTGCGCCGCCGCCTGGCGCCGGCAGACCGGCGCTGCTTTGCCTTCTTCCATCCGCGGCTTGTGGACGAACCGCTCGTCTTCGTCGAGGTAGCGCTCACCCGAAGCGTGCCAGGCGCCATCAAGGACGTGCTTGACGAGGGCCGAGAGCAGATCAGTGCCGATCAGGCGACAACCGCCGTCTTCTATTCGATCTCCAACTGCCAGGACGGCCTGCGCGGGATCTCCTTCGGCAACTTCCTGATCAAGCAGGTCGTCGAAGACCTGCGCCGGGATCTTCCCGGTCTCAAGAATTTCGTCACGCTATCGCCCGTCCCGGGCTTTGCCCGTTGGCTCGCCAAGGCGCTTAGCTCGGAAGCCGACCTCATGCTGACGGCCGAGGACCATAAGGTGCTGGCGCTGCTTAATGAACCGGGATGGGCTGATGACGATAGTAGGGCAAACCAGGTCGAGCGCGTGCTGCTGCCGCTCGCAGCGCATTATTTCCTGATCGAACGCACGCCGGAGGGGCGCCCTGTCGACCCGGTCGCTCGATTCCATCTCGGCAATGGCGCGCGGCTCGATAAGCTGAATTTCCTCGGCGATCGCTCGCCCAAGGCCATGCAGCAGGCGCACGGCCTGATGGTCAACTATCTCTACAAGCTCGAGGACATCGAGGCGAACCACGAGGCCTTGGCGCAACGCGGCGAAGTGACCGCATCGCCGGCCGTCAAGAACATGCTTGCCCGGAATGGAGAAAATCGTCGCGCCGGCAAGCACGAGCAGGTTCCGCGTCGATTGGTGCAGGTCATGAACGCAAAGATTGGAGGAGGGCGCAAGTGAGCAACCATCTGTTTGATGCCATTCGGTCCGCAGCTTCCGGCGATACACCATTCATCCGGATCAATGGCGGTCGGATTTGGACATATGGTGACGCGCTCGACCTTTCGGGCCGCATCGCCGGCGCGATCGATACGCTCGGCATCCGCCCGGGCGACCGGGTCGCCGTGCAGGTCGAAAAGAGCGCCGAGGCCCTGATCCTCTATCTCGCCTGCCTTCGCTGCGGTGCGGTCTACCTGCCGCTGAACACCGCCTACACGCTCGCCGAACTCGACTATTTCATCGGCGACGCCGAACCGCGGCTCGTCGTCGTTTCCTCGGCCGCTCGCGAGAGCGTCGAGAGAATCGCCGGGTCTCACGGTGCGATCGTGGAAACGCTCGATGCCGACGGCACGGGCTCACTGCTCGATCTTGCCCGTGACGAGCCAGCCGACTTCGTCGATGCCTCCCGTTCGGCCGAGGATCTGGCGGCAATCCTCTATACCTCAGGAACGACGGGGCGCTCCAAGGGGGCGATGCTGACCCACGGCAACCTGCTATCGAATGCCGTGACCTTGCGCGGCTGCTGGCGCGTGACCGCCGGGGATCGGCTGATCCATGCCTTGCCACTCTTCCACACCCACGGGCTGTTCGTCGCCACCAATGTCACGCTCATCGCTGGCGCCTCGATGTTCCTGCTGCCGAAGTTCGATCCGGACGAGGTCCTGTCGCTGATGCCGCAGGCGACGCTCCTGATGGGGGTTCCGACCTTTTACGTGCGCCTGCTGCAGAGCCCACGCCTCGGTCGGCAAGCCGTCGCGAATATGCGTCTCTTCATTTCCGGTTCGGCGCCGCTGCTTGCCGAAACGCATATCGAGTTCCGGAAGCGCACCGGCCACGCCATCCTCGAGCGCTACGGCATGACCGAAACGAACATGAACACGTCCAATCCCTATGATGGAGAACGGATCGCAGGAACGGTCGGCTTTCCCCTTCCCGGTGTCACGGTGCGCGTGACCGATCCCGCCACGGGCGCAGTGCTGCCGCCTGATGAAACCGGCATGATCGAAATCAAGGGACCGAACGTCTTCAAGGGCTACTGGCGCATGCCGGAAAAGACCGCCGCGGAATTCACCGCCGACGGATTTTTCATCAGCGGTGATCTCGGCAAGATCGACAGGCAAGGCTATGTCCGCATCGTCGGCCGCAGCAAGGACCTGGTGATTTCGGGCGGATACAACATCTATCCCAAGGAGGTCGAGGGCGAGATCGACCAGCTCGAAGGTGTCGCCGAAAGCGCCGTGATCGGCGTGCCGCATCCCGATTTCGGCGAGGGCGTCACCGCCATCGTCGTACGCAAGCCCGATGCTATGTTGGACGAAATGGCCATCCTTGGCGCTCTCCAGGACCGGCTCGCACGCTACAAGCAGCCAAAGCGCATCATCTTCACCGAGAACCTGCCGCGCAACACGATGGGCAAGGTCCAGAAGAACGTTCTGCGGCAAAAATACGCCGACCTCTACGCTGAGACGTAACCCGTCCGCGCGCCCTCTGGGAGGACGGCGCGCGGATATCTTCAATTCTTGAAAACTTGAGCTACCGGCGCTGGAGGCGTCGGAGGGAGGGGAATCATGAGCATCGAAATCCTATCGATATTGCTGCTGATCGCCATGTTCGTCATCGCGACGATCCAGCCGATCAACATGGGTGCGCTGGCGTTCGGTTGCACGTTCCTACTTGGATCGCTGATCATAGGCATGAAGGCCAACGACATTTTCGCGGGCTTCCCGAGCGACCTGTTCCTGACGCTGGTCGCAGTTACCTATCTCTTTGCCATCGCACAGATCAACGGCACCATCGACTGGCTCGTCGAATGCGCCGTGCGGCTGGTACGCGGGCACGTCGCCTGGATTCCCTGGGTCATGTTCGTCGTTGCCGCCGTCATCACCGGTTTCGGCGCGCTCGGCCCGGCCGCGGTGGCGATCCTCGCCCCGGTCGCCCTGAGCTTTGCCGTGCAGTACCGCATCCACCCGGTGATGATGGGGCTGATGGTCATTCATGGCGCACAGGCCGGCGGCTTTTCGCCAATCAGCGTCTATGGCGGCATCACCAACCAGATCGTCGCCAAGGCCGGACTGCCCTTTGCGCCGACGTCGCTTTTCCTCTCCAGTTTCTTCTTCAACCTGGCGATTGCCGCGCTGGTCTTCTTCGTCTTCGGCGGGGCGCGGGTCATGAAGCAGAAGTCGGCCGCCTCCGGCCCCTTGCCCGAACTCCACCCCGAAGGCGTGTCGGCGTCGATCAGAGGCCATGGCGGCACGCCCGCTAGGCCGATCAGAGAACATACTTACGGTACGGCAGCCGACACTGCAGCGACCCTGCGGCTGACAACGGAGCAGATGACAACCTTGCTCGGCCTCACGGCGCTCGGCATCGGCGCACTGGTCTTCAAGTTCAATGTCGGCCTGGTCGCGATCACCGTTGCCGTCGCGCTCGCACTACTCTCGCCGAAAACCCAGAAGGCGGCGATCGACAAGGTAAGCTGGTCGACCGTGCTTTTGATTGCCGGGATCATCACCTATGTCGGCGTCATGGAGAAGGCCGGCACGGTCGACTATGTCGCCAACGGCATCTCCAGTCTCGGTATGCCGCTCCTGGTGGCGCTGTTGCTCTGCTTCACGGGCGCCATCGTTTCAGCCTTCGCCTCCTCGACGGCGCTGCTCGGCGCCATCATCCCCTTGGCAGTGCCGTTCCTCCTGCAAGGCCACATCAGCGCCATTGGCGTCGTGGCGGCGATCGCCATATCGACGACGATCGTCGATACCAGCCCGTTTTCAACCAACGGCGCGCTCGTCGTTGCCAATGCTCCGGATGACAAGCGCGAACACGTGCTGCGCCAACTGCTGGTCTACAGCATGCTCATCGCCATCATCGGGCCCGTCGTTGCCTGGTTGGTCTTCGTCGTGCCTGGCTTGGTCTGACGGCAGACCAGCGTGTCGCCGCGTCGGCGTCAAACACCGATTGCAACGATTGTCGATGAGCCTGCCGTGACAAGCGCCGGTGCGTGGTGCTAACGCGCGGATCGTCCTGCACCACGCCTTCCGGGATCCCGATATCCTTGTCGGGAGGCGGTGCCCGCCCTGCCGAGCGTCCGGACAGGCTCCTCTGCTCCTCGATTGCCCCGCTGTGGACGTCCATTCAGAGCAAGCGCAGACTTTCTGCTCGCGTCAGAGATAGATCTTCATTGCCCCCGCTTGTTTGCGCTCGACCACGACAAGGAGAGCCGTCCGCCCGGCTCCTGTTGCACGCCAGTCCCAAACCGCCGGCTGTTCCGGTCGAGCGCTGCTGCGAGCCACTCAACGTCCTCTGTGGCTGGATAAGCGAGACTGAAGCGATGAGCCTGGAGGGGGGTGATTTCAAGCGCCGTTAGGTCGCCATTCGCCGGGTTAATGTCGGCAAAATACATCAGACGCAGGTCGCTCCGAAATTCTTCGTACCCCGCAATGCCTTCATAGTCATTGAGGAAATCACCGCAGCCATACAGGATCAGGCGGTTGCGATAGACTTCGACCGCTTTGGCGTGGTGCGATGAGTGTCCGTACACGATCGACACGTCGGCATCGTCAATAAGCGCATGCGCAAATTGCTGCTGAGCGACGGGTATGTCATGCCCCCAGTTGGGGCCCCAATGAATCGATGCGACCACCACATCCCCTGGCCGCTTCATCTTCACGATATGATCGGCAACGCGACTGGCACTGGGCGGAGTAAGATCCGGCAGAAAATTCACGCCTGCTCTGGTCCTTGCCGCGGCCCAGCCTCGTGGTATCCCGGCCGTCGGCGCCGCAAGCGCAAACACGAGCACGCGGCCTTTTTTACCCATCGCCAGGACGGCCGGCGCGCTGGCTTCGGCCAAGTCGTGTCCGGCGCCGGCCGTCTTGATTTTCAACCGGCCCAATACTGCCAAAGTATCGAGCAGGCCGGCAGGTCCCCAATCAAGGACGTGGTTGTTGGCAAGGACACAGCAGTCCACGCCGGCAGCGACAAGGCAGGAGGCGTTTTCGGGGCTCATTCGATAGTTGATGCCCTTCGGGACGTAATCGTTGCTGCGGGTTATGGCCGTTTCGAGATTGACGATGCGAACATCCGGACTCGCGCGCTCGAGTTCGTCCAACGCCACCCCCCAGATATAGGTTGGAGCCGCCGTCCGCGGAATCGGCCCGTGCGCTCGCTCCGCCAGACGAACGTAGTCACGGGCTGATTGACAATAGCGCTCATGCAGAATCGGATCGCACGGAACGGGCAGCACCTGATCGATGCCCCGTCCGGTCATGACGTCACCGCAAAGGAAGAGTTGCATATGCAGATCGTTCTGGAGCGACTGTCCCATCAGATGCCCCTTTTACGGCTGCTATCGCGCCTGCTGCATGTTTTCCTTAAATCGCAGCCGATTTAAGGAAACATGCAGCAATTCAAAGTGCTACAGCGGCCTTTGCGCGTCCTATAAGACGCGCGGCGCTGTAGGGAGAATGGACGTCCAACCTATGCCGCAACGATTCAGCCCGTCCTCGGGCATGTGTTCATCGATCAGGCAGCCAGCGATGCGGCCCCCGGCAACCGCAACGCGCGCTCGTCGGCTTGGTAGTCGAAATGATCGACGGGGTATCCTGCAAGCTGCGGCAAGCGCTCTCGCCAATTGTCGTTTCCAACATGCTGGACGAGCCATCTGACGGCAGGTTCGACCGATTGTGCATAGGTGGCTTCGGCGCTCGCCGCACCCGTGACTATCATGGGCTGAGGGATCGACCATGGGGTTGCACCAAGCTTCGGCGGATAAGCGGGCGCATCAGGCAAGCCGACGAGCTCCGCCCGCACATCCATGACGTCCATGATCGCGCGGCCGATCTCAGCGACAGTAGGGCTATCCGCGTCAGAGACGTTAGCAATCGCCGGCAAGTTTCCCGCCGCCGCTCGACCTACCGCGTCGGCGATCGCCGCGACGGATGTGGTCTGGAATTGGCTTCGTCCCCTATAGGCCAAGGGGATCGCAGCCCTCCCGTCGAGCAGCCTTTTCACCAACCACCACTCCCGGGCATGTTTGCTTTCGGGTCCGTGGATGGCGCAGGGACGCAGAATCGTCACCGGGCACGCCGCGCGGCTCAGAAGCGCGCTTTCCATCGCGACCTTTCGCGTCGAGTAGGTCTCAGGCCCGGGTGCGACCGTCGGACTCTTCTCGGTCAACGGCACGGAGAAAGCAGGAAATCCGAGGCCGGACGCCTCATCCAGCGTTCGCCCTTCATCATCGCGATAAACGCTCGCGCTTGAGATCGCCAAAATGCGTCCCGCCGCGCGTCCCGCCTGAGCAAGACATTCTGCATCGGCCGCATCGAAGGCCACGCAGGACATCAGCAGATCGGTATCCGAGCCCACCACGGTGCACAATTTCTCAGCGTCGCGTGCATCGGCTTCAATGTGGTGACAGTTATCCGGCAGAGCTGTGGGGTGGCGGCTTACGACCGTCACCTCCCACGCTTCACCAACCAGGCGACGGGCCGTTGCGAGGCCGATCTGTCCGGTCCCTCCAACAATCACGGCTTTGGGCATCGCTAAACTCCTTCGCCGATCTCAATCGTCGCACCGCATCCTTGTGCAGAACGGTCGGCTTGTCCGCATGTGTCGCGAGCGCTCTGGCTAGCCCGGCCATCGTTTCGGCGCCCACGAAGGCCGCGACCAGGGGCTAACACCTAATGCATTGTTGTACGGAAACTAACACACAATTCGCTTCCGTTAAGTTCGCGCCAGCCCCAAAGACCGAATACCGTTCAAACCGACGCCACAGGCCGCGCCCCTCACCAGACGCGGCCTGTGCATTTTTGACGGCTGGGTGAATGCGGGTCGTCTCAGCCGTCGTTGAGGACAAGGCCCTTGGTGAGCTCCAACGCCTGCCGCTCGAAGAGGCCACGGTAAATGCCGCCCTTCAGACGAATGAGCGTGCCATGATCGCCCTCTTCGGCGATACGACCGCGGTTGAAGACCAGCAACCGGTCGAGCGCACGTACCGTTGACAGCCGATGCGCGATTACCAGCGTCGTGCGCCCCATCATCAGCCGCTCCATCGCCTGCTGGATCAGCACCTCGGATTCGGAGTCGAGGCTCGATGTCGCTTCGTCGAGGATCAGGATCGGCGCGTCCGCAAGGAATGCCCGAGCGATGGCGACGCGCTGACGCTCGCCACCCGAAAGCTTGACGCCGCGCTCGCCGACCAGCGTGCCGTAGCCTTTCGGGAGAGCCGCAATGAAATCATGTGCGCTCGCAAGCCTTGCCGCCTCCTCGACCTCGCGCTGGGTCGCTCCGGGGCGCCCATAGGCGATGTTCTCCGCAAGCGAACGATGGAACAGGATCGGCTCTTGCTGCACGATGGCAATCTGCTGACGGAGCGACGCCTGCGTCACGTCGGCGATGTCCTGCCCATCGATCCTGATCTCGCCCGCCTTCAGGTCGTGGAGGCGCTGGACCAGCTTGACGAAGGTCGTCTTGCCCGAACCGGAATGCCCGACGAGGCCGACCCGTTCGCCAGCACGGATGGACACCGAGAAGCGGTCATAGAGCGGTGCCCGGTGCGCGCCGTAGTGGAAGGTCACGTCCTTGAACTCGATCTTGCCGTCGGTGATGCGTATCGGCTTGGCACCGGCCCGGTCTTCGATACCGAGCGGCTGGGCATGGATGTCGACAAGCTCTTCCATGTCGTTGACCGACCGCTGCAGGTTGCGGATGTGCATACCCACTTCGCGCAGATATCCTTGCAGGATGAAGAAGGATGTCAGCACGAAGGTAATATCGCCGGCGCTCGCCTGCCCCCTCGCCCATAGCACCAAAGCAAAACCGATCACCGCGGCGCGCAGCATGAGCAGCATTGCGCCTTGGGCCGTGCCGTTGACTGTTCCGCGGGTCCAGGTGCGGCGGGTCCGGTTCTGCCACTTGCCGAGAACCTTGGCGAGGCGTTGATCTTCGCGATTTTCGGCGCCGAAACCCTTGACGACGATATTGCAGCTG
This sequence comes from Sinorhizobium garamanticum, assembly GCF_029892065.1. Taxonomy (NCBI): domain Bacteria; kingdom Pseudomonadati; phylum Pseudomonadota; class Alphaproteobacteria; order Hyphomicrobiales; family Rhizobiaceae; genus Sinorhizobium; species Sinorhizobium garamanticum. The sequence goes on from NZ_CP120374.1 coordinate 402,701, forward strand.
ATGGCGTCGGCCAGTGCGCCGCCGAGCCTTGTATCCCAGCGGTTGGCTAGGCTTGCCATCGGCGCCACATAGCCGAGCGACAGGGCGACTGTTATTGCAATGAAGGCGATCGACCCGACCCCGATGATCACGCCCATCATCGGCCAGTACCAGGCCATCAGCGCCGTCGAGCCCACCAGCATGATCACCGACGGGAACAACGCCACCAGCACCGTGTCGTTCAAGAGATCCAGCGCCCACATTCCGCGCGTCACCTTGCGCACGGTCGAGCCGGCGAAGCTGTTGGCGTGCCAGTCACTGGAAAACCGTTGGATGTGATGGAAGGCGGCCGAGGCGATATCGGACATCATCTTCAGCGTCAGGCTGACGATGACCATGAATGTCACGTGCCTAAGCACGATCGCGCCGAGCGACAGCGCCATCAGCATCAGGAAGGCCGCGACTGCCGCGTTCCAGGCAATCTCATCGGTCGGCGCGCCGGAGACGACGGCGTCTACGAGCCTGCCGGAATAAAGCGGCGTCAACACGTCGGCAAGCGTGGAAAGAAGCACGGCTCCGAGGATCGCCAAGAGCCGCGCCGGCTGCCTCTTCCAATGAGCCCAACAAAAGCGGAAGACACTACGGAACGCGCGGTCGCGCGCCACAAAACGAGTAAATGTCATATGAATGCCCGGTGACGGTGCACCGGCCTCAAAATCTGGTCACGAAAGAAATGCCGTCAGGAAAGCGACTCGTGCGGCATCAATGAATCGGTGCAGGCTCCAAGGCGGAGAGCACCGGACGAAGCCAATCCCCTAAGCTGCGATCAGAAGCGCAAGCGCCGCCCATGTCACACGGAGAATATTGGATCGCCCGATAGGGAGAAGGAAAAAACGGTCATCTTAGCCTCCCTGATTCTGACTGCCGGAAAACCCTTTATAGTTGAACTCAGCCTGTGCGCCAAGCGCGGATATTGTATTTCGTCGTCGCTACCAGCAAAGTGCAGCCTGTTTGCAACAGTCGCCCGTCACCCGCCAGCGCGGAACAGCGCGTTGGCTGAAAATCCCGCCCGTTTCGCAGAACTTTTACAAAGTGCTGGGAATTTCGCCGCTATTCGTTGCGAACGCTACGACGGTTCCTATTGAAACTAGATGAGATTCTCGAGGTTGCCTGTGCAGAACAACAACATTCTTGTCGTCGGCGGCGCCGGTTATATCGGCTCCCATACCTGTCTCCAGCTGGCCGCCAAGGGCTACCAGCCGATCGTCTACGACAACCTCTCGAACGGCCATGAAGAATTCGTCCAATGGGGCGTTCTCGAAAAAGGGGACATCCGCGACCGCAAGCGTCTCGATGACGTTCTCGCCCGGTATCGGCCGCGCGCCATCCTGCATTTTGCGGCGATGATCGAGGTCGGCGAGTCGGTGAAGGATCCGGCGGCATTTTACGACAACAATGTCATCGGCACGCTCACCTTGCTGTCGGCGGCGCTGGCGGCCGGGATCGACGCCTTCGTGTTCTCGTCCACCTGCGCCACCTACGGGCTGCCCGATCGCGTGCCGATGGACGAAACCCACAAACAGGCGCCGATCAACCCCTATGGCCGCACGAAATGGGTCTGCGAGCAGGCGCTGAAGGACTACGACCTGTACAAGGGCCTGCGCTCCGTGATCCTGCGTTATTTCAACGCCGCCGGTGCCGACTTTGAAGGACGGATCGGCGAGTGGCACGAGCCGGAAACCCACGCGATCCCGCTTGCGATCGACGCGGCCCTTGGCCGGCGGGAAAGTTTCAGCGTGTTCGGCACCGACTACGATACCCGCGACGGCACCTGCGTGCGCGACTACATCCACGTCCTCGACCTTGCGGATGCGCATATGCGGGCGGTCGACTACCTGCTCGACGGTGGCAACAGCGTCGAGCTCAATCTCGGTACCGGCACCGGCACGACGGTCAAGGAGCTGCTGAGCGCAATCGCAAAGGTTGCGAAGCGGCCGTTCAATATCCGCTATACCGAGCGGCGCGAAGGCGACTCGACCACGCTGGTCGCCAACAACGACAAGGCACGCGCGGTGCTCGGCTGGGAGCCGCAATACGACCTTGCGGCGATCACAGAATCCGCCTGGAATTGGCACTCACGCAGAAATCAGGGCGCCTGATTTCTGCGCCGCTACGAGAAAATTCAAAAGCGCTACAGCGCGGTGCGTGTGAAAGACGCGCGGCGCTGTAGACGTGTCCCTCCAAGGAAACTTGCCTCGGCCTAAATAGTAGTTGGTGGGCAGCGCACCCCTGCGCCGACACAGGCAAGCGCTCCAATGCAGGCCTAGCCAGCCAGGCTTTGGGCCGCCGGGTGCATGCGCTTCCGATAAAGCAACGGACGCTCCAGCATCGCATAGCCGGCAACGCCGATCGCCGTGCCGGAAAGCACCGAAATAGCCATCGCTATCCAGGCATCGATCCCGACCATCGAAGCGGCCTTGGCGACGACGGAAATTGCGAAAGTGTGCCAGATGTAGATCGAGTAGGAAGCATTGCCGAGAAGGTTCGGCAACGGTAGCGAACGGATATATCCGCGCGCCTCGATCGAGAGGACGCCGACGACGAGCATCACCGCAAGCGGACCAATTGTGAATTCGTCGAACGGCAGGCGGAGAAGGCCGACAAATGCGAAACCGCCGAACGAGCAAGCGATCAGCGCTACGCCGACCGCCAGCGGCGGCACCCTGCCCTTCAGCCAAAACTCGCCGACCACCATGCCTGCCACGAATTCAAGTATGACCGGACGTGTATAAGTCAGCATCAAAGGATGGTCGAAGCTGGTCACCAATCCGGCCACGATCAGTAGAGAGAACAGACCGGCGATCGAAGGCAGGCGCCAGTTTCGCGGCAGCAACAGCGAGACCGCGAACACAGCGTAAAATAGCATCTCGAAATTGAGCGTCCAGCCCTGCACCAGGACTGGCCATATCTCGCCGTTGCTCGGAGAGCGCATTGGCAGGAAGAACAGCGAAGCGAGCGCATGCCTAACGGATAGAACCATGTTCGGGAAGAGCCCCGCGATCCCTCCGGCGACCATGACCATGGTCGCCAGCCAATAGATGGGCACGATGCGGCGGATGCGGTCGACCATGAACTGCGCCGGCGTGACGTGCCGGCGATCGCTGATCACCCACATGATGAAGCCGCTGATGACGAAGAAGACGTCAACGCCGGCCGCGCCGATCGCGAAATGATGGCCAGTCTTTTCTGCGGCATGGAATATCACCACCGCCAGCGCTGCCGCAGCGCGCAGGTATTGGATCCCGTGGATCGTTTTCATTGAGCGCCCCCACGACGCAGTATTGTCCGATTATGCGCTGAAACGAACTCTGTAGGCTGTGGAACGCCCGTCTTCCGGCCATAGCCAGTTCATGGTCGGTCGCGTGCGCTTGATCGTCAGCTTGCCCGCCGAGAAATACAGCAAGAACGACCCGACGTGATACGGGTTAAGAATGTCGACCTCGACGAAAGATCGGATGAGAAGCAGTATTGCTATGCCGAAGAGCACCATCGAATCCGGATCGCGTTCTTCCGAAAGCAATCGCTTCAGGTGGCCGAAAACCGTCGTGACCAATACCATGGTCAGCAGCAGGAGGCCGATCGCCCCCGTTTCCACGATTGCCTCGATATAGGTATTATGAAAATGGAAGCCGGAGCGTGCGGTGATGTAAAATTCTTCCCAAAGCCGCTCCGCCTCCGAAAATCCCTGGATCCAGTAGGCCTGGTAGCCGCCCCCGAAGATCGGCGACTCCATTGCCGCCTCTATGCCCTGCTGCCAGAGATAGGTGCGGCCGGTGAGGGTCGAATTCTTGCCGAAGGCGCCAAGTACCACATCGATGCCGCCGCTATAGGCGATCGCAACGGCTGCGACGACGCTGAACATTGCCGCAGCGAGGAAAAGGCCCTTGCGGTTTGACGGCCGCAGGGTGGATATCACCCGCATTCCGAGGGAAAGACCGATGATTGCTACAGTCGTCAGGACCGAGGTCGCCGACTGCGAGGCCAGCAGCGAGTAGGCAGAGATCAACCCGGAGACACCCGCCGCCGCCATCCAGACGCCGCGCTCGCCAAGGGTGAAAACGGCAACGAAGGCGAAATAGATGCCTAACGACGCGTAGAAGCCCAGTTGGTTCTTCGATGAGAAGGCGCCGACAAAACTGAACGTACCGTCCAGCGGATCATAGTGATACACGCCGAAAACCAGCGAATAGAGAAGGACAAGGGCGACGCCGGCGATCCCTCCGCGCGTCAGGGTCGGGATGTCGATCGTCCGCATGGCGATCAGCGCACAGACGACGTGGCTGAGATACTGCACTCCTGTGCGCATCGTCATCCCGGGCGCCGCCGACCAGAAGAACGAAAGACAGGCAAAGACAGTGAAGGCGACGATCCAGAGATACTTGCCGTAGTTGCCTAGCACCTTGCGGTAGTCGACGAGGACCAGAGGCAACCATAAAGCGTAATAGAGCAGGATCGAGACCTGTCCGAAACGCGGCGAATAGGCGAAGACGAACAACGACAGCGCCACGGCCAGCGTGCCGTAAAGCTGATTCGTCCCGGGACTGACGAGGCTCGCCTTCGAAATCCGCATGCTGGAACTCACCGCATCGCCAGCGCAGCGCTTACCTTGATGACGTCTCCGGGCAGCACCTCGGTGTTCTCGTCCGCCGCGATCTCCGTGGGCTTGCCATCTTCTTCACGGATGATCGAATAGGTGATGTTCGCCTCGGAATTTTGTTCTTCCAATTGTGCCGCTTCGGCCGATTGCAGCAGTGCCTCGGCCATCAGGTCGCGACTGGTGCCGGCCTTCAGCGTGAGCGTGTCGAGTTCAGCCTCGGTGTTTTGCAGTTCCTGGGCGAGTTGCTCGTCCCAATCGTTGCGGAGATTGGTCTCGTCCTGCGTCGCCTTGTTGTAATCCTGCTTTGCCTTGAGCGAATTGGTGTCGATGTCGAGCAGCGACGACTGGACATCCGCAACCCTTTGTTCGAGCGCGAGTTTGCGCTGGCTCAAAGCCAGTCCCTTTTCGGCGAGGCTGTCGACCTTCTCGCGATCTTCCATGACGAGTTCAAGCTGGCGAGCCTGCGTCTCTGATTTTTTCCCAAGCGACTCGATCTCGCTTTGAAGAAGCGATTTAAGATCGGCAAGAGCGTCCAGTTGTCGCTCCTGGCGCTTGTCACGCGACTCCATCAAAGCCGTCTCGTTGGCGAGCAGCTTTTCAATCCCCTCAGCGTTCTTGAGTTCGCTGGGCAATTCGATCTTGTTGCGCTTGCCGATCTCAGCCTGGAGCCGGGCGCGGCGGATGAGCAGCCTGTTGCGCTCCGCGACCTGCACGGCAGATTCGCCGCTCGCGGTGATGTAGTCGCGGACAAAACGCCCGCCGCTTTCGGCGCGGCGCAACCCGCCGCTGAGGCTGACGGCCTTGAGCACGGTCATGTTCGGCACATAGGGATACTCGCCCGGGGTCTCCACCTCGCCGGTAAGGTAGACGGGACGGTACTGCGCCATTTCGACGGACGCCGAAGGCCGGTCGCGCAGACCAAAAAGCTTCTGCATCTGGATGCCGATCTCGGCCGCGACTTCCGTCGTCGTCTTGCCTGAGGCAGGCAGGTCGCCGACAAAAGGCAGCGATAGATTACCCGACGCGCCGATCGTGTATTCGCCGCTGACGGCCGACCAGTCGCGCACCGCGCCCTGGGCCGTCTGCCACTCGGCAACGCGCACACGCAGCTTGTCCATAGCGCCAAGCCGATATTCGTCGGCTTGTGCCGCGGTCGCTCCTGAAGCGGCGATGACCGCGATCAGCACGACGCGGGCGAAACAGGAAAGCTTTTTGGAGACGCCGAACGTCCCCGAAATTTTGATAGGTTGCATTTTCGTGATTTCCTGATGCCTGACACTGTCTCGACCCCGGAGGGTCATTCAGTGCCAAGGTTTCAATAGCTGCCGCGGGAGAAGCAGACGGCAGGGATCGTCTTGACGACGATGGCAAGGTCGGCAAGGAGCGACCAGTTCTGGACGTATTGCGTGTCGAAGGCCACTCTGGCCGCGTAGGATACGTCGTTACGGCCGCTGATCTGCCAAAGGCCGGTCAGACCAGGCCGGGAACGCAGGTAGTAGACGGCAGCCGAATCATAAAGCTCGAGCTCGTCCTCTACGACCGGGCGCGGACCGACCACGCTCATCTCGCCGCGGAGAATGTTGAGGAGCTGCGGCAGCTCGTCGAGGCTAAGCTTGCGCAACACGGCACCCACAGCGGTTACCCGCGGGTCGTCCTGCAGCTTGCGGGTCGTACGCCACTCTTCGTAGGCGTCAGGATTCTCCTTGAAATAGTCTTGCAGCACACCATCGCCGTTCTGCATCATCGTCCGGAATTTCAGGCACTTGAAGGCCTGACCGTTGTGACCGATGCGACGGTGTCCATAGAAAACACTCCCGCCATCAGAGAGCTTCACGAGCGCCATGATGAGCAGGAAGAGCGGGCTGAAGAAGATGAGAGCCAAGGACGCAGCGGCAATGTCAAAACTTCGTTTTGATATGCCGCCGATCGGCCGGAATACCCCGGTCTCTTTTGCGATGAAAAACGGCGAACTGGCCGAGCGAGTCGCGGACTTCATAGAGGTGACTCCATTTACGTTTTGCGATTGTCGGTCCCGCAGGACGCGGGTCATCTAGCGCGAGTGTATGGTGAGAATTTGTTTTTTGAAGGCGAAATCAAGGCGGCGTCGCCGCGCCCCGTCTCCAAACCGTTTTGACCGATCGGACGCAGGCACTATTACTAAAATTTAATTATAACGATCTGAAATTTATAATTACGACAATTTGTCACACGATTGCAACGTTGAAACATCGGCGCGATTTAATTCTTTCGGATCGCGAAGTATTACAGGAAACGGATCGTCGTTTCACTCTGACGGGCGGAGGCGCCGCCGGCACGAAATTGACAAGGGCTAATTCCGGCTCAGCTTTTTGCATTGCATCATCATATTGCAGTGCACATTTTCCTCACGCTTTCTGTGCGTGAGTTGTAACAAAAGTTGATCCGCTAAAAACGTTTTCGCTGAGCCGAAAGATGCAGCAATCAGAATGAGTTCGCAATTCCCCCTGACAATTTAGGGGACCCGTCAAGGAACCATTTTTGAATCCGGCATTCGCGCAGTTCTGGTGCGTTCACTCGATATTCAACTCTTGTTTGTACTCACCAAGCCGCAAATCACCCCAACGTGATTCCCTGCTTTTGAGGATGAAAGAGGACGGAAAGGTTTTCGCGATAGAGAGAGTAGCGACAAAGTTGAGTTTGCGTGTTGAAGAAAAAAGAAACCCCTAATATATTGTTAACGGCAGGAGGAGAGGGCTAAGAGTCCAATGACCATTGCAATCGAAAATCAAAAGGCGGGGTAGCGCGATGTTCGCACCCCGCGTCTTCGTTAGCATGATCGGCGCATTGATGGCCTTTGCCATCGCAACCTACGTACTGAACGGCTCGCTGGTCTCAACCGCATTACAGACATTGATCTGCGCCGTGCTCATGCAGGTCGGATATTTCGTCGCTGTCGTTTTCCTGGTCTGGAAGGAGGCGCGCGAAAGGCGGAATTTATCTCCCAGCAAGGTGCCGGTCGATTCGGTGTCCAACGACAACTCGGGCAAGGTTTCCATCAGCCGTCTGAACCGCCCGGGCCACTCCAATCCCTAAGGCCCGTTCCGATCCCGCTGCACATATTCGGCGGCATGCATCATCCGCTTTGTGGGTCGTCTCTATGAGCGCGATGCGTTCGCGGCTTCGCTGCCGCATTTTGCCGCATTGCAAAAAACTTTACGCTTGACGCGTTTGCGACATGATCTGCGGACATGTTCTGCAGGTTCGGTGAACTTGCACTACACCGACGCATTTCGATCACCTGCTGGAGGCCCGTATGACCGCAGCCGCGCCGACGAATGTCTGCATTATCATCGCCGCAAAGAACGCCGCCGACACAATCGCCAAGGCGATCGCCTCCGCTCTGGCCGAACCCGAAGCCGCGGAAGTCATCGTCATAGACGACGGTTCGACCGATGACACGCCCCGGACGGCACGCGCCGCCGACGACGGAACCGGTCGGTTGAACGTCGTGCGCTTCGAAGAAAACCGCGGCCCCGCCGCCGCCCGCAATCACGCCATCGCGATCTCGCGATCCCCCGTCCTTGGCATCTTGGATGCGGACGACTTCTTTTTTCCGGGTCGGCTTCGCCAGCTTCTTTCAGAAGATGGCTGGGACTTCATCGCGGACAATATCGCGTTCATCGACGCCAGCGAGGCCGAGACCGCCCACCGCAAGGTCGTCCGCTTCACGCCTAGTCCACGCGTGCTCGATCTAGTCGGTTTCGTCGAAGGCAATATCTCCAGGCGCGGCGTTCGCCGCGGCGAGATCGGCTTCCTTAAGCCGCTGATGCGGCGCTCGTTCCTCGATAACCATCGGCTCCGCTACAAGGAAGACCTGCGCCTCGGTGAAGACTATGACCTCTATGCCAGAGCGCTCGCCAAGGGTGCACGCTACAAGATCATCCACAGCTGCGGCTATGCCGCCGTCGTCCGGGGCAATTCGTTGAGCGGCAGCCATCGCACGGCAGACCTGAGGCGGCTCTACGAAGCGGATCGGGCGATCCTTAACGAAGGCCCATTGAGCGCCGATGCCGCCACCGCCATTCGGCGCCATGAGCGCCACATCCGGGACCGCTATGAACTGCGGCATTTCCTCGATCTCAAGAACCAGGCAGGCTTCATGAGCGCGATAGGTTATGGGCTTACAAATCCCGGTGCGCTTCCGGCGATCGTCGGCGGGATCCTTGCCGACAAGACCGAACGTTTCCGGCCCCGCCAATCCTCTGCGCCGGTCGCGCTCGGAGGCTCGGGTGCCATCCGCTATCTGCTTGACTCGCCTATGATCGAGCCGGGAGAATAGCGGAAGCTCAAACGTTCGCAGGGAATTGGGCTACTCCCATTTATCGCTTGGACAGAGCGACCGCTATTGCGGAAACTCCATGAATTGGCGCGTGCTCGCCAGTCACGGGAGTGCGGCTTCCGTCGAGTAACATCCGAAAAGATTGGGCGCGGCCGCTCTTGCAATCGCTCTTTGGAACTCCCACATCCGCCTCGACAAATTGCCCGTTCAGATGTCGGCGAGATGGCCAAACCTGCGGGCAGGCTTCGCGCTCGGTACGCTGACCACGGATGTACTGGCAGATAGAGCAGCGAAGAGGAAAAGGTCGGGGTGTCCCGGCCTTTTTGTTGCCCGAACGCCTCGGCCCACCGCCTGCCTCCACATCTCTGCCTCGCCGCTGCAGGCTCAATCAGCGGTAATGCGCTTTACGCGGCCATTAACCCCAAGTTTTGCAGGATGCCAACCGCGGGCTGCCTGCGTTAGGCTGATAGAGGACTGAGGCTGGATGGGAACTGCGCATGATCGGCATAGGGATGGCCGCAACGGCTTTCGGCAACAGGCGTCCTTCCTTCCAGCTCCGAATGAAATCGAGTTGCAACGTCGCCTCGTCTCCAGTAACGAAGGGGAAAATTAAACTTTTCCTGGTTCTGCTGATGACGGCGAACAGTGCGCAAGCGGACGAGCCGATCATTGGTGACGCGGCGGTAATCGATGGCGATACCATTGAAATCGCTGGCGAGCGGATCCAGTTCAGCGACGTCGACGCACCGGAAAGCTGGCAGGTCTGCTCGGATGAGAAAGGCCTGGACTACCGATGCGGCGACGAGGCGGCTTCCGCTTTGAACGCGTTTCTGGCGGCTTCCCGTCCTACGCGCTGCGAACCCGTCAGGCGCGATCGTTATGGCCGCTTTGTCGGCACCTGCTTTCGCGCCGACGGCAAAGACGTGAACCGCTGGCTGGTGGAGACCGGTAATGCAGTCGACCGGGAAGAGCACAGCAAGGGCGTCTATGCTGACGCGCAGGCGACCGCCCGTTCGGCCGGCGCCGGCATTTGGCGCAGTCAGTTCGGCCAGTCATGTCCGGCACCGCCCGGGCGCGTGAACCGAAAGCCGACGTGTTTGAAGGCAGCAAGCGAAAATCGATGATCATTGAAATCTGGATCTTATGCAGCATCGTGACCGCGGTCGTGGCCGCGCTCAGGGGCGGACACAGTCTTCGCTGGTTGCTGATTGGTTGTGTACTTGGCCCGATAGGCATCATCGTTGCGCTTTTGATGCCCTCGCTGAAATCAGAAGAAAAGGCAGTGGCCGAGAAGCGCAAGGACGACGCGGAAGAGATCGCCAGACCTCTCGTGGAGAACGAGACGCGAACCGTTTCCGCGAAGCACGACGACGACTGACGCGACAGACACCGCGCAGGCGGATTTGGCGGCGGCCTCGGGGTTGGTGCAATGATTGAGATCCAGCCGTGTCCCAGCGCGCGGAATCAGCAAGGCTCCTGTCAAGCGGGCTTATAGCGCCGCGCGTCTTTCGAGACGCGCAAAGGTCGCTGGAGCGCTTTGAAGCACTGCATGATTTTGTCCTCAAATCGATTTCCGATTTGAGGAATCATGCAATAGGCGTGACGCCAAATATTCGAGCATGTTCAACGGCTTTGCCGCCTGCCGATTCGGTCTTCGAGCGAACGCCGAAAAGCTGCCCAAACCTTGCCGCAATTCACCGCGTCGCCGCTCCAACGCCCGATTGGCTGTCAAAAAAAACAATCGATTAAAAAAATCATATTTCTGCAACTCAACCTTTGCTTGTCCCAGAATTTTGCGGGGCACAATTTCTGCAACATGCGACGAAACCGAGGTTTTTCGAAGAACGACGGCATGAAGCGGTGACCGCCGGTTTTCCACGGGTTCGCCGCTTAGGTGCAGTGCAGCATGATTCGTTGCATTTTTCTGTTGCACCGCCATATTTTTTCTTTGCCGATGCCCTAGTTTATGTCCCACGAGCTCAAGACTGCTCTGTTGAAACGGCTGCCGCCGAGGCGCTGCCAGATAGGGAGTGACTGACATCGTGGGTATGGACGCGAATGTTTCGTCGCGGATCGATCTGATGCGCATCGTGCTGCTTTCCAGCATCATGTTGGTGCACATCCCGTTTGATCCGCAGACGAGCCTGTTCCTGGGTGCATACGGCTTTCTGGACTGGGTTCGCGTCTATCTCGGCGAAAGCCTGTTCCGGGAGGGCGTACCGTGCCTCGGTGCGATCGCGGGCTATCTCCTCTTCAGGCGGGGCATAGACAGCTTCGACTATTGGAACACGTTGAAGGCGAAAACGATGCTGCGGCCGTTCCTCATCTGGAGCGGGGCGTTGTTTCTCGCGGTCTATGTTGCGCAGCTCAACGGCATCGGCTTCGGTCACTTGTCGGATGTTGTGCACGCAACGCCGCGCGACTACCCCCTTCTCTACTTCACGATGCCGATCCTGGTGATCGCAATCCTGGTCGCTTCCCACAATCAAATGGTGCGACTGGCACCCGACCTGCTCGGCGCCCTCACGGGCAGCCGAGGAGGTACAGGGCGAATGGCGCTTCCGCCACAAGCTGGCGGACATGCGAGCTATTCGCCGCAACAAAGGTAATGACAATGATATCCGACTGTTATGCGCGCCTGCGCTACCTCACACTTGTCACGCTCCCGCTCGCCGGCCTCGCTGGAACGGCGGCCGCCCAGCCGGGCGCCAATGGCGCGTCCTTCATGGACGATTTCGACGGTTTGAATACCGGCTTCTGGTTTGTCTCGGACGGATGGAACAATGGCGCCCACCAGAACTGCACCTGGTCCAAGAAGCAGGTGAAGATAAACAACGGCATTCTGGAACTTACCTTCGAGCATCGAAAGGAGGGCGAACGCAATTTCGCCTGCGGTGAAATTCAGACCCGCAAGCGCTTTGGCTACGGCACCTATGAGGCGCGGATCAAGACAGCGGACGGGTCCGGGCTGAACTCAGCCTTCTTCACGTATATCGGTCCAGCCGACAAGAAGCCGCACGACGAGATCGATTTCGAAGTGCTCGGCAAGAATCCGGCGAAGGTCCAGGTCAATCAATATGTCTCGGCCAAGGGCGGCAACGAATATCTCGCGGATGTTCCCGGCGGGGCCAACCAGGGCTTCAACGACTACGCCTTTGTCTGGGAGAAGGAACGGATCCGCTATTACGTCAACGGTGAGTTGGTCCATGAGGTCACGGATCCGGCGAAGATCCCGTCAAACGCGCAGAAGATCTTCTTCAGCCTTTGGGGAACGGATACCCTCAGCGACTGGATGGGCACATTTTCCTACAAGGAGCCGACGACGCTTCAGGTCGATCGCGTCGCCTTCACGGCTCCTGGCGACGAGTGCCAGTTCGCCGAGTCAGTCGCCTGCCGCATGGATTGAGCGGATTCTGAGCATTTGACCAACGATTGAGCATATGCAGCAATTTGTTGCGGCGCACAAAAAACTGAACTAAGCTCGGCTCGGGCTGAGCACGGAAACGGATGTTTTCATGCTGCAGATACTTTATTTGGCACAGGACCTAACCGATCCTGCGGTACGCCGTCGGATTCTGACGCTTGTCGCGGGCGGCGCGAATGTGACGCTTGCCGGGTTTCGCCGGGACGCCAATTCGCTCGCGGCCATGCCTGGCATCGAGCCGATCGAACTGGGGGTTACGGCCGACGGTCGCTTCGCGCAGCGCATCGGCGCGGTTGCCGCTGCCTGCCTCTCACTGAAGAGCAAGCTCGCGAATGTCGGCAAACCCGACCTGATCATCGCGCGCAATCTCGAGATGCTCGCCATTGCCAAGCGGGCAGTCACGCTTTTCGGCGGCCAGGTTCCGATTGTCTACGAGTGCCTCGACATACACCGCTTGCTCCTACGCAAGGACGTCGTCGGGCGTGCGCTGCGTGCCACCGAGGCTCGTCTCGGACGTGACGCGCGCTGGCTGATCACCAGCTCGCCAGCCTTCATCGAACACTATTTCCGCCCGCTCTCGGGGCTCGATGCGCCGGCGCTGCTTCTCGAAAACAAGGTCCTCGAAATCGATGGCCCTGCGGATCGGGTCGCCGATTCCGCGCAATGCCCGGTGCCCGGTCCTCCATGGAAGATCGGCTGGTTCGGGGCCTTGCGCTGCGCCAAGTCCCTCGCGCTGCTCGCCGAGTTCTCCCGAAAGATGGAAGGCCGCTTCGAAATCGTTTTGCGGGGCAGGCCTGCCTACTCTGAATTCGCGGATTTTGACGCATTCGTCCGGAATGAGCCCTTCATGAGCTTCGACGGCGCCTATCGCAATCCGGAAGATCTCGCCGACATTTATGGGGGTGTCCACTTCACATGGGCGATCGATTTCTTCGAGGAGGGCCAGAATTCCGCATGGCTGCTGCCGAACCGCCTCTATGAGGGATGCCGTTACGGACGGGTGCCGATCGCCATGAAGGGCACGGAGACCGCACGTTTCCTGTCGGTGCGTGGCATCGGACTGGTGCTGGAAGAGGCCAACGCAGAGAGCCTCTCCACGCTAATCGGATCGATGACGCCAGATCGATACATCGAGGCGGCTAACGGCGTCGCCCAATGCAACCCCGGGACTTGGGTCTTCGACCGCACGGACTGCGAGGCGCTGGTGCGGCGCCTCGCGGCACTCGCTGTCGAAACGACACAAGCAATGCCGACTCCGGCCATACCGGAGCCCCGCCACAACGAGGGTGGATTGCTATGAACACGAACCGCTTGACCTCCAGCCTGATCGTCATTCCTTGCCTCAATGAGGCCGAGCACATCGAGGGGCTGGTCGCAAGACTGCGCCCGTCGCTGGAGCCGCTGAACGCGAAGATTGCGATCGTCGACGGCGGCAGCACCGACGGCACGCGCAAGATCGCCAGCCGCCTTGCCGCCGAGGACGAACGTGTCCTTTTCCTCGACAACCCGAAGCGCATACAGAGCGCCGCGATCAACCGCGCCGTTTCGGAACTTGGATCCTCCTTCGACTACCTGATCCGCGTCGACGCGCACGGGAGCTACCCGGACGACTATTGCCAGCGTCTCGTCGAAGAGGCCGTGGCGACCGACGCCGACTCGGTGGTCGTGGCGATGCAGACGGTTGGCTTCAGCACCTTTCAGAAGGCAACCGCCTTCGCCCAGAACTCGACGCTTGGCAACGGCGGCTCCAAACACCGGGCCGGCGCTGCCGGTCACTGGGCCGAACACGGACACCACGCGCTCATGCGCATCGCAGCTTTCCAGGCGGTCGGAGGCTACGACGAGACCTTCAGCCACAATGAAGATGCCGAACTGGATTACCGCTTGGCGAAAGCCGGGTACCGCATCTGGATGACCGACAAGACGAACATGGTCTACTACCCGCGCGCGAAGGTCGGTCCGCTCTTCCGGCAGTATTTCGGTTATGGCCGCGGCCGCGCAAAGAACATCCTCAAGCATCGCGCCATGCCCGGCTTGCGACAGATGCTGCCGCTGGCGGTCGCGCCCGTGGCGGTCGGGGCACTGCTTGCGGTCGTCAACTGGATCGCCGTCATTCCGTTCGGCGTCTGGGCTGTCGCGTGCCTCGGTTATGGCGCATGGATGGCGCTCGGCCAGCGAAATCCCTATGGGCCGCTGGCCGCGGTCTCGGCAATGGTCATGCACCTCGCCTGGTCCGCCGGCTTCTGGCGCGAGCTTCTCGACTTGCGACGGTTTCGGGTGACCCCATGATGGCCGCAATCAACCAAACCTCACAGAATCCGATGCGGATCGATATCGCCGTCTGCACCTTTCGGCGGCCGGAGGTAGTCCAGACGCTCCGTTCGCTCGCGGCAATCACCGTGCCCGAGAGGGCCGTGATCCGTATCATCGTCGCAGACAATGACGTCGAACCGACCGCAAAGCCTCACGTCGAGGCCCTCCGCGCGGAGATGCCTTTCGACATTACCTATGTCCATTGCCCGGCGTCGAACATCTCGCTCGCGCGCAATGCCTGCCTTGACAGCAGCACAGGCGATTTTCTCGCCTTCATCGACGACGATGAGACCGCTTCGAAAGAGTGGTTGACCGCCCTCCTGGAAGCGGCGCGAGCGACCGGCGCCGAGGCGGTTCTGGGCCCCGTCCGTGCGGGCTACGACTCGTCGGCGCCCGCGTGGATGCGCCGCGGCGATTTTCATTCGACGCGGCCGGTATGGGTCGCTGGTGAAATTCGCACCGGCTATACCTGTAACGTTCTGCTGAACCTCGGAGCTCCGGCGGTGATTGGCCGTCGCTTCAAGCTCGCACTCGGCAAGAGCGGCGGCGAGGACACGGACTTCTTCGCCGCGGTGCATGACGCCGGAGGAACCATCGCTTTCGCCTCGGAAGCCTGGGTCCACGAACCGGTGCCGGAAAACCGCGCCTCGCTCTCTTGGCTTTCGAAGCGTCGCTTTCGCTCCGGCCAGACGCACGGCCGCCTGCTGATGGAGAAGTCGAACCGTTCACGGCAGCCGTGGAACCTCGCCCTGGCCTCGGCCAAATCGGCCTATTGCTCGCTGGCGACCCTGCTTTTCCTGCCCTCGCCCGTGCACCGCTATCGTTTTGCGCTGCGCGCGATCATGCATGCCGGCGTCGTGAGCGGCCTCCTGGGACACAAGGAACTTGAACAATACGGAGCAACGGAGGTGACGTCGCAATGAGCGGGCTCGTTCCGGACGTCACCTTTGTCGTGGCCGCCTACAATGCCGCGGGCACCATCGTGCGCGCCGTCGAGAGCGCACTTCGTCAGGAAGGCGTTTCCGTCGAAGTGGTTGTCGTCGACGACCGTTCATCGGACGGGACGTTGGAGATCGTTTCGACAATCGCCGACCCGAGGGTGCGCCTGATTGCTCTCGAGCAAAATCGCGGCCCGGGTGGGGCCCGCAATGCCGGATTGGCGGCAGCACGCGGCAAGTGGATCGCGGTTCTCGATTCGGACGACACCGTGAGGCCGGATCGGCTGGCGCGTATGATTGAGCGCGCCGAGAAGACCGGAGCGCAGGTGGTCGTCGACAATCTCGACGTCGTCTCGCTCGACGGGCGGAGCGTCAGAATGTTCGCGGAGGCCGAACTCGCTAAGCGGCCGCTTTTGACGCTCCCCGCGTTCATCGAGTCGAACGTGATCTTCCGCGCGCAGCACAACTTCGGCTACATGAAGCCCGTCTTCGAACGGCACTTCCTACAGGAGCACGACCTTCGTTTCGACGAGGCGCTCCGGATCGGCGAGGACTATATCCTGCTTGCCTCGGCGCTTGCCTCTGGCGGCCGTTGCGCCATCGAGCCCTCGGCCGGCTATATCTATCATATCCGCGAGGGATCCATCTCACGCGTGCTCAAGCTCGACCATATCGACGCCATGATGTCCGCCGATGAAGCGTTCCTGCGTCGCTACCCCCTTGATATCCTGTCGGAGAGAATGCAGCGCAAGCGTACCCGCGGCTTCCACCAGGCGCGCTCGTTTCTCCTCCTGGTCGAGCAGTTGAAAAACAGATCGTTGGCTGGCGCATTGAAGGCCGCGCTCGCCGACCCGCTTGCGCTTCGGCATCTGCATATGCCGATCGCCGTACGACTGCGCCGCCTTGCGGCGCGCTCGGCAAACACCGCCCCCATGACGGCGGCGGCCGAACCACCCCCGCTGGGCGACAGCCCTCATAAGCAAAGGACGATAGAATGGACCGCATCAGGACCGTCAGGAAAGCAGTGATCCCCGTTGCCGGAAACGGAACCCGGTTCCTTCCCGCAACGAAGGCCATGCCGAAGGAAATGTTGACGATCGTCGATCGGCCCGTGGTTCAATACGCCGTGGACGAGGCCCGTCAGGCCGGCATCGAACACATCGTTTTCGTCACCAGCCGCAACAAGCAGGCGATCGAGGACCACTTCGACGATGCGCCGGAACTCATCTCGTCACTGTCGCGCTCGGGCAAGAATGCGCAGATTTCCGAGCTCGAAAGCATGCTGCCGACGGCCGGCTCCGTGAGCTTCACACGACAGCAGGCTCCGCTCGGCCTTGGCCATGCGGTGTGGTGCGCGCGCGATCTCATTGGCGACGAGCCTTTCGCGCTGCTGCTTCCCGACATGGTTTCGTTCGGCGCACGCGGCTGCATGGCCGGCCTGATGGATCTCTACCAGGAGGTCGGAGGCAATGTCGTCGGCGTCGAGCAATGCGCGCCCGAAGACGCCTCCAAATACGGCATCGTCGGCAAGGGCGGAACAGTGCGGCACGGCTTTGCGGTAACCGAGATGGTGGAAAAGCCCGCCGCAGGCGAGGCTCCGTCGAACTACTATCTCAACGGACGCTACATCCTTCAGCCGGAGATCTTTTCCATCCTCGCGCACCAGCAACGCGGCGCAGGCAACGAAATCCAACTGACCGACGGGATGCTGAAGCTTTCGGCAAATCAGCCCTTCCACGCCCATCCCTACGAAGGCAGAACCTTCGACTGCGGTTCGAAGCAAGGCTTCATCGAAGCGAATGTCGCCTTCGCGCTTAGCCGGGCGGATATCGGCGACATGGTTTTCGAATCCATTCGCGAGATCGTCTTGTCTCACGAAAGCCGCATCCGCGCGGCATAGGCAAATGTTTCCCGGCGGCTCCTGGAGCCGCCGGCTCACGGACCGGAGAAAAAAATGAACAGAGCGGCCCCCATGAAACAAAGAAGTGTCCCCCTGAGCATCGTGCCCCGCGAAGAAGAATCCGACGGCTTCATCGATCTTGATCGGCTTCTGGCGATTGCCGCCCGCAGGGCCAAGCTGGTTGCGGCCTTTGTTGTCCTCTTCATCATGCTGGGCGTCGCCTACCTGCTGTTTGCGACGCCGACATACACGTCCATGACGCAAATTCTGCTCGACGAAAATCTGTCGAAATTTGCCGAGGAAGAGCCGACGCCAGCAAACAGCCAGATGCTGGACACGCAGATCGCGAGTGCCGTGGAGATTCTGAAGTCCGGCGAGCTTGCCTTGCGGGTCGTCGACAAACTCAATCTTTCCGAGAATGCCACGATCATGAATCCACCGCGCTCGCCGGTTGCGTACGTCAAGGATTGGGTGAGGACAGCGACCGGCCTCTTTTCGTCCGGTCCCACGGTTTCGGAGGAGGTAGTACGCAAAAATCGGCGACTGGCGGCGGCAGCGTTGATCCAACAGGCCCTGACGGTCGAGCGCGTATCGCGAAGCTCCGTCGTGGCCCTCTCCTATAAGTCGAACGACCCCCTCCTTGCCGCAACCGTCGTGCGTGGCTATGCGCAGGCCTATCTCACCGATCAGTTGAACGCCAATTTCGAAGCGACCGAACGTGCTTCCGTCTGGCTGCAGGAACGCCTCACGGACTTGCGGCAGCGCTCTTTGGCGGCGGCACTCGAGGTTGAGCAGTTCAGAAGCGATAACGGTCTGACCGCCGCACGCGGCGAGCTGATGTCCGAACAGCAATTGTCGGACCTCAACAGCCAGCTCATCGTCGCCCAGGCCGACACGGCCAGCGCCTCGGCGCGCTACAATCAGTTCAAGTCGATTATCGACCAGGGGCCGGAGACCGCCGTCAACAACGCGACCATTTCTCCCAAAGAGGGAGACAACATGGTTATCCGCGATCTCAGGGCGCGCTATCTCGCTGTTGTGAAACGCGAGCAGGAGGTCTCTCAGAGCTTTGGCGAGGACCACCCGCAGGCCGTATCACTGAGGACGGAGCAGGCCGACATGGGACGGCAGATCTACCAGGAACTGCAGCAACTGACGGCAAGCTACAAGAATGAATACGAGGTCGCCCGTTCCCGCGAGCAGTCGTTGCGTGAAAGCATCGAAGGGGTCGTGGGGAAAAACTCGAACGCCAGCAAGTCATTGGTTCAGTTGAGGGAGCTGGAGCAGAAGGCGGCGGCGCTGAAGACGCTTTACGAGTCCTATCTCGGCCGCTACGAGCAGGCGGCGCAGCAACGCTCCTTCCCGATCGCCAAGGCTCGGGTCATCTCCGAAGCGGGCGTTCCCACCGCCCCGTCGAGCCCCAAGAAGACCCTGACGCTGGCGCTTTCCGCCGTGCTCGGCTTGATGGCCGGCGGCGCCTTCGCCGCCTTCCAGGAGTTCCGCGAGAGAACCTTCCGGCTTGAGGACGATGTGCGCACCATCCTCGGTCACAAGTCGCTCGGTTATGTGCCGTTGATCGGTACGCGGACGAAGAAGAGTGCGGAACTCGTGCGCACACGCTTTGCGTCCGACAGGCAACCAGAAGTAATCGGCGAAGAGACGGTGGCCTTTCAGCGCCTGGCGCGCATGGTCCTTGAAGCGCCACAATCCTCCTTTGCCGAGACCTTCCGGAATGCCAAGCTTGCCTGCGATCACATGCTGCACGGCAACGATAGCCGCGTGATCGGGATCGTGTCCGCGGTTCCGGACGAGGGCAAATCCGTCATCGCCGCAAACTTCGCGGCGCAGTTGGCCGCGAGCGGAAAGCGGACGCTCTTGATCGATGGCGATATCCGCAAGCCCGGCCTCACCCAGATGATCACGCCCGCCCCTCGCACGGGGCTCGTCGAGACGCTGATGGGTGAAGCCACCTGGCCCGCCGGCATCAAGGTCGACCAGCGCACCAAACTTGCGATCTTCCCTGTCGGCGGCGGGGCGTCCAACCATCAACCCCATCAGAGCCACGAACTGCTCGCCTCGGCTGCCATGGCAAACTTGATCGAGAATGCACGCAGCTCGTTCGACTACGTGGTCGTCGACCTCGCTCCGCTGGCGCCTGTCGTGGATGCGAAGGCCTTCGCTTCGCTTGCAGATGGTTTCATCTTCGTTGTCGAATGGGGAAAAACGCCGTCCCGACTGGTGCGCGACGTTCTGCATTCCGAGCCGCAGATCAATTCCAAGGTGCTCGGGGTTATCCTCAACAAGACCGACATGGATGAGCTTTCGAAGTACAGCGACTTCGGCGGTGTCGAGAAATATCGACATCGTTACGGCAAATACTATGTCGAGCATTCGATCAGCGGGGACCGCCCCGCAGCTTGAGCCGATGGGTGTCCGCATCTGCCATAGGTGGATGCGGATGCGGCCCCGCTCGATCTTTTCATTGTTCCATTGGATCAACAAAATGATCTACCGATTTGAAATTCCGCCGTTTTTGGCGAAACGCCCTACGACGGCTTTCGATCGACTCTGAAGATCCAGGCCAGCGCCATCAGTGCGACCACGCCCGCCAGAATGGCGAGTGCCAGGACATAGAACAGGAAAAATTCGAGCAGGCTCGGAACAAGCCGCAGCGCACGACCCAACACCGTCGGCGACCGACGCCAATCCGGCAGTTCGTCTCGGTTGAAAGCTTCCAAACGACGTGCAAGGAACTGCATATATCGCTGCCTTCGTGGAACCAGTCCATTAACCATGGACCAAAACATGTTGCGTCGCAACAGTGGCGACACCGGGGCGGCAGCTCGCATTCGACCTTGGGATACGGTGGTCCCATCACCACCAGCGGTGGAAGTGATGCACAGGCCCCCGTCCTGCGCCCACCGACAAGGTATTCGCTGCGGAAAGCGCAGCATGCAGGTAGGCCTTCGCCTCGCGCACCGCCTCCACCAAAGGCCGTCCGAGCGCGAGACCGGCAGCGATGGCCGCCGAAAGCGTGCAGCCTGTGCCGTGATCGTTGATCGTCTCGATCCGGGCAGCCGGGAGGCGGACAATCGCGTTGCCGTCAAAGAAGAGATCCGTTGCCTCGCTGCCTCGCCGATGACCGCCCTTGACCAGCACGGAACGGGCACCGGTCTTGAGAATGGCTTCGGCCTGCCGCGCCATCTCCGTTTCGTCCTCGGCGACGGAACGGCCGGTCAGCAATGCGGCCTCCGGCAGGTTCGGAGTGGCAACCAGTGCCAGCGGCAGGAGTTCATCTACCAGCGCCGCCACAGCATCCGGCCGCAGCAACCGGTCGCCGGAAGTCGCCACCATGACCGGATCGACAACGACCTGCTTACCGAAGCGGCGCAGTCCGTCGGCGATGGCGGCGATCGTCTCCCGGCGCGAGACCATGCCAATCTTGACGGCGGCGACGTTGAGATCGGAAAGGACCGCGTCGATCTGTGCCGTGACGATTTCCGGTGAAAGGTCGGCAACGGCGGCGACGCCCTTCGTATTTTGCGCCGTCACCGCGGTGATGACGCTGGCGCCATAGACACCGAGGGCGGAGAAAGTCTTGAGGTCAGCCTGAATGCCGGCCCCACCGCCGGAATCGGAGCCTGCGATGGTCAGCGCGATTGGCGTCATCGGATTTTCACCGTGACGACAGATAGAAACGAAAAAAGGCGCATCATGGTCGGTCTCCAGATTGGAACATCACGGAGATCCAGGAAATCGCGGAGAAGTGGCTAGAGCGCCTTCAAAGGCCCTGTTCCCGTTCCTACGCCGGCATAACCCGGATCAGGTTCAAGGGTCCGGCTCACCGCCATCTCAGCACCGCTCAGTGCTCCCCTCGGAATGTTGGCATTGTATCGGACAGCGGTGCCTATCTGTCAACGTGGTCGCCAGTCGGCTCGCCTGTGGTGTCTGCGAAGGCCTCATGAACCTCGTTGCGCGCGATCTCTGCGAGCGTGCCATCGCTAAATCGATACCGATCAAGGTGTCATGCAGTAGGACAATTGATACCGTTTCATCATGCCCTGTCAGACACGAAGGCTAGTGATGCCCTGCGCCCGATTGCGCGCAGGCGGTCAACGCCGAGACCGTCACGCGCACTTGCCGAGATGCCCGCCAGCACCGCCATCACATAGTCGGCGATCTCGTCCGCCCGGTCAGTCTCTCGCCGGGCGATGGCGTCGCGCACCACCTGCCGGCTGCGACGCCAGAGCGTCTTTGCCTTGTCGCAAGCGACGGCATCCGTACCGCCGCGCGCACCTTCGATAACCAGACAGCCAGTTGCTTCAGGATGTGCCGTATAGGACACCGCTGCTGCTTCGAACAGCGCCGCCAGCGCGTCGTCCAATGACTTTTCCGGCGCGAGCAAATGATCGAAGTCCAGGCCTTCCGTCTTCGCGTAGCGCTCCAGCGCACGCCCGTAGAGATCGGCCTTGCTGCCGAATGCGGCATAGAAGCTCGGCGGATTGATCCCGAGAGCTCCCGTCAGGTCCGTGAGGCTGACCGCATCATACCCCCGTTGATGGAACAGCGCCTGCGCCTTGCCCACGGCTTCGTCGACGTCAAAGGCTCGAGGTCGGCCGCGCGGTTTCACATTTTTTGTATCGCTCACTACAAAATTCCTTGCACTCGCCTTCCATTCCTTTTATGTAGCGCCTACTACATTTTCCTCAAGGAGACAAACATGGCGAATTTCAGTGGAAAGAAGATTTTGGTCATCGGCGGCAGCCGCGGCATCGGTGCGGCCATCGTCCGGCGTTTCGCCAATGAAGGGGCGACCGTTGCCTTCACCTATGCAGGGGCAACCGAGGCGGCAAAAGCACTGGCGTCGGAAACGGCCTCGACTGCGATCCAATCCGATGCCGCGGACCGGGACGCCGTCGTCAGGGTTGTGAGGAACCAAGGCGCGCTCGATGTACTCGTGGTGAACGCGGGAACCCTGGTGCTCGGCGATCCCCTGGACGTGGATGCGGATGCCGTCGACCGGATGATCGACGTGAATGTACGCGCACCCTATCACGCGGCGGTCGAAGCCGCGCGGCAGATGCCCGAGGGCGGCCGCATCATCATCGTCGGCTCGGTAAACGGTGACCGAATGCCCTTCGCCGGCGGTGCCGCTTACGCACTGACCAAGTCGGCCGTGCAGGGCATGGCCCGCGGTCTTGCCCGCGATTTCGGCGCCAGGGGCATAACCGTCAATGTCATCCAGCCCGGTCCGACATCGACGGACATGAACCCGGAAGACGGCCCGATGAGCGAATTCATGCACAGCTTCATGGCAATCAAGCGCCATGGCCGCCCGGAGGAAGTCGCCGGTCTTGCAGCCTATCTCGCAGGCCCCGAAGCCGGTTTCACGACCGGAGCGCTTCATACCATCGACGGCGGCTTTGGCGCGTAGGACGCCGCCGCGATCCGACCCCGTGCGGCGGTTGCGGCCGGCACGGGGTTGTGGCCCGTCGGCAATATCTCCGAACACGCGCAAAACGGACTCGCAACACGGCCACGCCGTTGCGAAAGCTGCACATTTTGGTGAAAGCGGCCTTCCACGACAGATCGTGATTGGACTTCGGCACGCGCAAGAGTCACCTTTATAGCCGGGCTGAATTCGGAACTGGGGCGGAGCAACTATCGTCTGAATGGAGGCCAAAATGAAGCACCATGCACTCGAGCAACTGCAGATCGTCGCAGAGGTCAAACAGGACTTCCCGCGCCGGCTTACAACGCGCGCAGAGCGTCTGGAACGCTGGGCGGAACTCCTGGAACAAATCCCGCACAGACATCTCTCGACGCTGCACGAGACCGAGTACCAGCCGGCCAGAGTGCGTGCGACCATGCGCGGCGACGACTCGCCGATCTCGGTCGCATTCAAGGATCCTGTCCTGCGCGCTGCCGGAATGGAAAATGACACTTATGGCGAAGCAAAGCGGTTCTTTGAACTGAGCGACGAGCAATTACACAGGGTTATCTGCTATTGCCACTTCGGTGCAACGGTGAGCGCTGCGACGGCAGCCCGTCACATCCGCGCAGCGATATCCGGGAAGCAGACAGGCCTGTTTGCGCGTTTGCGCGCCATATTTGTCGGTTGAGGCCAGCCGGCCACGCTTTGCGGGTTCCTGGTTGAAGCGGTTGGCCGCTTGGCCAGACCGCAAAGCAGATGCTTATGGCTGGCACGCTTGCATCAACCCGGCCGTTTCGGCCGGGGTGAGAGCGTTTGGTCTCCTGAGCTGGGGCCCGCGTGTGGCCCCGCCTCTTCCTGCGCGCGGGATTTCGTCAGCGGATCCTCGCAAGCGCCGCAGTCGCTACAGTGGGCCGTCCCGTCAGCATGGCAAGAGCGATTGCTCTGAGGGCCGTTCTACGTCTCATCAATCTCCTGCCCCCTCCACGTCACGACCTGTTTGCGCTACCGCCTCCAGTCGGGTGGCAAACTCGCGCCTCAGCGTCCGGCGCAACTCCGCCGCGCGATGTCGGCGCTGGTCGGTTGCCGTCTCGGGACGCCACTGCGGCACTTCCACGGGGCGGCCGGCGCTATCCACGGCAACCATGGTGAAGTAGCAGGAGTTCGTATGCCGCCGGGTACCGGCACGGATATCTTCCGCCTCCACGCGAATACCGACTTCCATCGAGGTCCGGCCGGCATAGTTGATCGAGGCCCGGAAGGTCACCAGTTCGCCCACCTGGATGGGTTCCTTAAACATCACCTGATCGACGGACAACGTCACCGCATATTGCTTGGAGAAGCGAGAGGCACAGGAAAAGGCAACGCGATCAAGCAGATTCAGCAGCGCGCCGCCGTGCACCTTGCCACTGAAGTTGGCCATGTCCGGCGTCATCAGAACCGTCATTTCAAGGCGTCGCGCATCCTGTTCCATCGATGTCATGGACCCCATCCTTTCGTTTTCACCACTATGGCCGAAGCATCATACTGCGCATAGGCAGCAGGCTCGCAGATAGCAACATCAGTCTCTGTCCCCAAGTCCATCGCGGCACTCTGACTTGTTCCCCGACAGTGAAAGTGCTTCGCCGAACACGAGCATTCCCACTTTCGCTTGTCATTGTAGGGTCGTGGCTAGGGTCGTGGCGAAAAGGGAGAGAACGATGGCGAATTACAAAGAGACGATCAGCCTTGCCCACGAAGGCGCAATCAATGCCCTGGCGGCCGCAGTGCGTCACGCGGAAAGCATCGGCGTTCCGCAGTGCGTCTTCATCGTCGACGCGAGCGGCGAGACGATCGCCAGCATCCGCATGGATGGCGCGAAATATCTCAGCATGCATACCGCCCGCGCCAAGGCCCGCACCGCAGCGTCGATCAACGGGCCGACGGGCGCAATGCAGGTCGAATTCGGGGTTGCCGCAGGAATAGCATCGCAGGGCGGCGTGACGCACCTTCCAGGCGGCCTGCCCATTCGCTTCGGCGAAAGACTCGCCGGCGCCATCGGCGTCGGTTCCGGCACGGGCGAGCAGGATTTCGAAGTGGCCCGCGCGGCGTTGAGGGCAATTGGCGCTGACCCGATCTGAGCAGTCGAGAAGGCGCGCAAGCGCGAGCTTAACCCTTAACGGCACCCGCGGTCAAAGACGCCGAGATCTGCCGATACATCAATAGGCCCAGCAAAGCGGGGGGCAGTGCTCCGAGCGCCATAACGGCGGAGGCGGTGCCCCATTGCACGCCTCCCCCGCTCGCGGCGAAGAAGAACGACGCTCCGACCGTCATCGGAACCGCCCGGCTGGTCGTCAGCATCAGGCCGAAGAGGAATTCGTTCCAGGCCGTGATGAACCCGAAGATGAAGGTCGTGACCAAGGCCGGCCGCACCACCGGACGGATGATCATCAGCATGACCTGCCAGGAACTGGCTCCATCCATCTTTGCCGCCTCGTCCAGTTCGGACGGCACGTCGGAAATCGCGTTGACGAGGATGACGAGCGCCAGCGGCGTGTTGACGATTGTCAGGATCAGGCCGAGGCCGAGCTGTGTATCGAGCAGGCCCAACCACTGGTACATCATGTAGAGTGGGATCGCGAAGATGATGAGCGGCACGGCGCGCAGGTTGATGATGAGCGGCAGCAGCGTGCGCTTTCCCGCCTCGCTCCGAGCGATGGCGTAGGCGGCCGGAAAAGCGAGCGCGATCGCCAGCCCCGTACCGATCAGCGAGGCAACGGTGCTGTTAAAGAGGTAGCCGTAGATGTTGAATCGGTCGGTCTCGCCCAGCACTCGCGTATAGTTTTCAAGCGTCGGTTCGCCGATCCAGAATCCGGGATTGAACGACAGTTCGCGCGCGCTCTTGAAGGACGTAATCACCGTGACGATGACGGGAAAGTTCATCGCAAGTACGGCGACCACGAAGACAAGCCAGCGCAGCAGATTGAGCATCGGTCAGCGCCTCCCGCGGCCGGTTATCCAGTTGAGACCGTAAAGCACCACGAGCGACGCCAGGAAAAGCACGACGGATGCCGCGACAGCTTTGCCGATCGCCCCGCCCTTGAAGAAGGCCTGGTAGATGTAGATCGAAAGCGAGGTCGTCGATCCGCCCGCACCGCTGCCCGTGAGCGCATAGACATTGTCAAAGACACGGAAGCCGTCGATGAAACGGATGAAGAAGGCAATCACCAGCGTCGGCAGCATCAGGGGCAGTTCGATCCACCAGAGAGCCTTCAGAGCCGACGCGCCATCGAGCGAGGCCGCTTCGCGAACCTCGAGTGGTATCGAGACATAGGCCATGTAAAAGAGCAGGAAGGCGAATGGCGTCCACTGCAGGATTTCGACGACGAGCAGCGTGCGGAAGGCGTTGTCGACGTCGAGGAAGGCCGGGCTGTCACCGAACCATTCGAACAGATAATAGGGCACCGGGCCAGCGAACTCGTGCAAAACAAGCCGATACATGAGGCCGATCATCGCCGGGGCGACCATCAGCGGCAGCATCAACGGTGCCATCAGGTACGAGCGCTTCGCCAGAAGCGGCGTGAGGAAAACGGCCAGGAAGAGTCCGATCAGGCATTCGGCAAGTGCCGTCAACACACCGAAGCGCATGGAAAAGGAGACGGCACCCCAAAACTCGCGGTCGGCGAGCACCGCCGCGTAGTTGCCGAAGCCGCTGAGGCTCGGACTGCGCAACGTCTCGAAGGAAACAGTCGAGATCGAATAAATGAGATTGACCGCCGCAGGAAAGCCCAGAAAAAACAGCAGAAAGCCCACGAGCGGCGTGAGGTAGGCTCTGCCTTCGGCGCGGTTTACAATAGCCATTTCCATCCGCCAGATGCGCCGGACGCCAGGTCTTGCCCGGCGTCCGGCTCAAAATTACTTCTTCAGCAGATCCTGCATGCCGGTTTTGGTGCGCGCCAGCGCATCTTCGAGACTTTGTTGGCCAGCCCAGTAACCGGTGAACTCCTTTGCCTGGAGCTCGTAGACCGAAAGCGCATTTGCCGAGGTGGCGCCATTCATCACGTAGCCGTATTGGCTGGCGAATTCCCCGAGCTTGACGAGGTCCGGTCGCTCCTTTGAAACCTTGGCGGCGACGTTGGGGGCAAGCGCCGGCGAACCGCCGCTGCGGGCGTAAAGCAGCGCAGCATCTTCGGTGGCCAGCCATTTCAGGAACTTGACGGCGCCTTCCTTATTCTTGGCATTCTTGTTGAGGCCGAGACCGAGCCCATGGATATGATCGGCGCGGCCATTCGGGCCGGCCGGAGGCGCGACGATCCCGGTGACAGCGGCGACCGCAGGGGTTTTCTCGGCATTGGTCAAATCAGCGGCTGCGGCATTCCATTGCAGCGCCGTCGCCGCCTGGCCGGAACCATACGCAGCGTTTGTCTCCGCATATTCGTAACTCAGCGAATCCTTCGGCGAGGCGCCGGCGTCATAGAGTTTCTTGTAGAGTTCCAGTCCGGTCTTGTAGGCGTCGGAATCGACCGTGACGTTGCCGTCCTTGTCGGTCCAATCCGCGCCATAGGAACGCGGCAGCGACTGGAAGACCATCACGTTGAAAAGCAGGTTCTTCATCTGCAGCACCGTGCCGTAGCGCACCGGGCTCTCGGAATTCACCTGCTTGCTGAAATAAAGTGTCGTCGCCGCCCAATCGTCCCAGGTCCAGCTGTCCGGATCCTTCGGCTGCAGATCCTTGCCGAGGTGTTCCTTGGCGATCTCCGCATATTTCTTCTTGCCGGCATCGTCCTGCATCAGTGCGTCGACAAGGTCCTTGCGATAATACATGAAATGCAGCGACAGGTCGGTCGGCACGCCAAACTGCTTGCCGTCGAACTGCATCGTCTTCAGCACGGACTCGCCGAACACCTTGCCGGCATCGGCACCGAGATCGACTGGTTCCATATAGGGCGCGTAACGGCCGATCGAATAGGTCGCGACGAGATTAACATCGAAGGCGTCGGAGCCAGCTGCCATGTCCGCCTGCAATTTGTCGAAGAAACCGTCGCGGTTGAAGAAAAGCAGTTCGACCTTGTCGGCGTCGGCAATGCCGGACTGGGCGTTATAGGCTTCGACGGTCGCGCGGAGAGCGGTCTCCTCCGAACCGCCGGGCCAGCCAAGAACCGTGACCGTTGCATGGGATATGCCCGGCAGGGCAACGCTTGCGAGAAGAACGGCCACAGCCGAAAAAGACGTCCTGTTCAGTTTCATCGTTGTTCCCTTTCTTATCTTTGACGTTCGAATGCATGCGAAACAGCGTCGCTACCCGCCCTCTCCCGCGAGATCGGCGACGCCGATGATGCCCGCGCGGCTGCCGAGCTTAGCCGCGACGAGACGAGGGGCGAGACGTGGCGCAACGTCCTTCAGATGATCGCGCATCTCATCGATGTAGCCGGCGGCAAGTCCGATGCCGCCGCCGATGACGATCTGGTCCGGATCAAGCATCAACTGGATATCGCGACAGAGGGTTGCCGCGCGCAGCGCCGATTGCGAAACGATCGCTCGCGCCCATGGCGCGCCCTGCCTCGCCCTTTCGAATACCTCGGCGGCCTCCACTTCATGCCCGGCCTTCAGCGCCTCGGCGGCAATCCAACGACCGGACGTCTCGTCCTCCAACGGCCCCCGCCTCTCAGACGGGCCGCGAATGAGACCGAAATGACCTGCCAGACCCGAAAGCGGCCGTCCATTGATGACGATGCCACCGCCAATCCCGGTCGAGATGGTCAGAAAGACGAGGCTTCCACCGGACCCGGCACCGAACTTATGCTCCCCCCAGGCCGCGGCCTGCGCATCGTTCATGGCGAAAACCGGCTTGTCGAAGAGGCGTGTTGCCCTGTCGACCAGAGGATAACCATCGGGAATGCCGAGTGTCGCCGGATTGAGCGCCGACCAATGCCCGCCCTGAACGAGCCCGGTCACCGCAAAGCCGATGCGGGCATAACGGCCGCGCCATCGGGCCGTACTCTCGGCGATGGCTTCGAGCCAAGCGTCGGCCCCCGCCTCGCGTGCGGTCGGAATGAGAGTCTCGTCGGCAATCGCGGTGCCTTTGACCAGTGCCGCCATCGTCTTCGTGCCGCCTATGTCGACCGCGAGCACGGTTTCCGCCGACCTTCCCTCCTGTTTGGTGTAGGCTCTCGCCACGGCTTCGTGAAACCACGAGGTTACGTGCTCCGTCCGGGTAATGGCCGACCCCACGACGACGGCATAGGCGCCGGCCCTGACAGCGGTGACCGCCTGTTCCGGCGAGCGAATGCGTCCCTCAGCAATGACATAAGGCGTGAGCCTCCGGATGGCTGCAATAAGGTCTATGTCCGGATCGACGGGTTCGGGCCCGCCCACATATCCGGAGAGCGTCGTGCCGACGAAGTCGACACCGGCAGCAAGCGCACGCTGGGCATCCTCCAGCGAGGAGCAATCGGCCATCGTCAACTTGCCCTTCGCCTTCACGGCCCGGACCAGTTCCTCGATCCTGGCCGGGCGAACCCGGCCAGTTGCATCGAAGGCAACGATGTCCGCGCCGGCGTTCGCGAGGGCCTCGGCGTCGGAGACATAGGGCGTGATGCGCACCGGGCTGTCGGCAAGGTCGCGCTTGACGATACCGATGATCGGAGCTGCGACCGCGGAACGCACCGCCCGGACATAGGCGCCGGATTCAATCCGCAGCGCGCAGGCGCCCGCATCGAGCGCTGCCTTGGCGAACGCGGTCACGAATTCGGCATTGTCCATCGGGCCCGCCGGCACCGGCTGGCAAGAGACGATCAGGCCGTTCCTTATGTTTTCGCGCTGCAATCGTGACACTCCCCTTCGGCATCACGATAGATCGAAAATACCAGATTACAACCAGTTTATGACTGGTATTATCTCTGCAGTTCGAACACGAAGTCGTAGACATCGCCCTTGTAGCGCGTCTCGCAATATTCGACGATCTGACCATCCGCGAGGAAGCAGCGTCGCTCGGTCATCAGCAGCGGCGCGCCGACATCACAATTGAGGTGCCGCGCGTCCTCCTCGCTGGCTGCTCTCGACCGCATTCTCTGGATCGCGCGTTGAGGCAGAAATCCACGCGCCTCCAATGTCTCGTAGAGGGAATTGCCGACGAGAGCCGGCGACGGCAGGAAGCGAACCGGTACTGCCGAAATCTCGACTGCGATCGGCACGGAATCGGCGGTTCGAACCCGCTTCATGCGAACGACATTGGCGTTGCCGGCAATCCCCAGTGCCATCATCTCAGCCGGCGAAGGCCGGCTTATCTGCTTGGAAAGCCAGATGCATCCGGGCATCAGGCCGCGTGCGCGTATGTCCTCGGAGAAACTCGTCAGCGTCGACAGAGATTTTTCGACGCGCGATCCGACTTCCGTGCGGAAGCCATGCCGGCGATTGAGCAATCCCTCCTCTTCGAGCAGTGCAAGCGCCTTTCGCACGGTCACGCGGGAGAGCGAAAACGCATCGGCGATGACGCGCTCTCCCGGCAGGGCCGCACCGGCCCTCAAAACGTTGGAACGGATGGCGGTCTCGATCGCCGCCTTCAATCGCTTGTAGAGCGGTGAACCGGGAGCCGCATCAGCGAGTTCCTTGCCTATTAGTTCGATGAAAAGATCGGTTTCCATTGCCGCTCCATGCAAATTCTGCCGCCTGTGGATTTCGTCCACAAACGCCAGCTGGAGCTATACTGGTATTATCCTCTTAGCGCAAATCCGCCGACGTGCCGGCACGGAGTTCATTTCACCCGTTGCGCCGCCACGTCTTTTCCGCAAGCGAGATCATCGATCCGCGAAAAGCGCACGGCCCGTCATCGCCACTGGCTGCCGGACCGGTGTGGAAGGACTCGTCGTCATCGAATGTCGGCTGTCGATAACGACATCCACGCCGCGGTCCATCAGATTCACCGAGTAGGCGCGGACGGTGAGCTCGACCTTTATCGAAGGATATCGCGCGTTGAAATCGACGATCGCCGGCGACGAGCGCCTGGCCGACGCCCGGCGTGCTGTGGACCCGCAGAGTGCCGATCAATTCGCTGCTGAGCCCGCTTGCATCCGTCTTCGCGGCGTCGATTTCGGCGAGGATGCGTGTGCAATGGTCAAAGAAGCGCTGCCGGCATCGGTCAGACGCCGGCGATGGGTGCGCTCGCCGGCGTCGACAGTGTCAGGGCGTCTATCACCCGATACCATCTACCGGCCTAATAAATACGACAATTTGGTGAGTTCACCATTTACTTCGACCAGAATGCGCAGAATATTAGCATCTTGGCAAATGGGAGGAAGCTTTTCGGACCCTCTCGTTACATCCGCCCGAAGGCTTCCGGCCCTTGACCACAAGGGAGGACCAACATGAGGCGAGTTTTATTGTACGCGGCATCGGTCGCGGCGTTATCTCTTTGCGCCCAAAACGCCTTTGCCCAATCCGGCAGCGTCGAAAAGGCAGTCGGCGGCTACAATTTCGATGAAGCCGCCAAGGAAGCGCCAGAAACGAAGAACTTCCATTCGGCCGACGGCCATCTGACCTTTGCCATCGTGACCCACACGGCCGGCAACGGCTTCTTCGATCCGGTCTATGTCGGGGCCAAGGTCGCCGGCAACATGATCGGCGCCAACATCCTGCTGCTCGGCTCGGAATCGCCGGTGGACGATCCCGCCCGCGAGATCGAGATCCTGAACCAGATCGTGCAGGATCCGACGATCGACGGGATCATCATGACGACGCCGCAGGCCGGAGCATACAACGACATCGTCAAAGCCGCCGAGGCCGCAGGCATTCCGGTCGCCACGACCAATTCCTTCGACGGCACGATCCTTAACCGCAGCAGCATCAGCCATACCGGCCAGGACGCTTCGGCTGCTGCGATCGGCGGTGAGGCGCTTGCCAAATGCGTGCTCGATAGCGGCGCTACGTCAGGTTCGATCCTGCTGCCGTCGTCGACCGCGATGGGCAACATCGAGGTCAACAACCGCGTTACCGCCGCCTTCAACGCGATCGTCAAGACGCTGAAGGATGCCGGCAAGCTCGACGCATTCAAGGTCGATGCCGGTCCGGAGAACGTCGGCATCGATACAAACCCGAACGATCCGGTCAACGCGCTTGTATCGCTGTTCGAGTCGCGCGGCGACGTGGTCGGCGCCTTTACCGCCAACAACGTCTTCACGCCGCCGCTGGTCAAGGCCGTTGAACAGAAGGGGTGGACGAACAAGTTCTGCGCCTATGGTTTCGACCTTGGTCCGGCCCAGCAGGAAGGCATCGCTGCCGGCAACCTGACCGGCTCGCTCGGGCAGCAGCCGTTCCTGCAGGGTTTCTGGCCGGTGATGCAGCTTTACCTGCAGATCGACCGTGGCATTTCGGCCGCCAATCTCGACACGCGCGCCCAGCTTGTGACGAAGGAGACGGTCGGCAAGGTCGGCAAGCGCTTCGAGAACTGAGGCCGCACTGCATGTTTCCTTAAATCAAGTCCGAATTAAGGGTAAAAACATGCAGCGATTCAAAGTGCTACAGCGACTTCTTTGCGCGTCTGATAAGACGCGCGGCGCTGTAGGAGCATTTGAGCAAAGGCGGGAGGGTGCGTCTCTCTCGCCTCCGTTGACAAGGACGGACCGGTAGGAATTCTATGGCGCTCACGACGACTTCGCTCGGCCGTGCACCTCCGCAGCTTTTTGGCGGCTGGGAAGTCGGCCTCCTGATCTTCCTCGCCCTACTCTATTTCGGTGGGGCGCTTGTCAATCCAGCCTTCTTCGGGTCGACAGGGGCACTTCACGCGCTTTTGCGTGACACGTCCCGCGTCGGGATCATCGCCGTCGGAATGACCTTCGTCATCGCCAACAAGGATCTCGATCTTTCAGTCGGCTCGACCTACGGGCTGATCGCCGTGATTTTCGCCCGGCTGTTCGCGCCGAGCTTCCTTGATCTTGATATCGCAACGTCGGTCATCCTCTGCGCGCTCCTCGGTACCCTGATCGGACTCGTTAACGGCACACTCGTCACGATCCTCAAGGTGCCGGCATTCATCGCCACATTGACGATGCTTTTCATGGGTCGCGGTTTTGTGCTGGCGCTGACGCACGGTCAGGCGATCTATTACTCAGGCAAAGCAAGGGATTACCCGCTCTTCTTCCATCTCGGTGAGAGCAACGTCCTGGGCTTCAACAACCAGATCATCATCTTTGCTCTCGTCGCCACCGTTGGCGCCTTCGTGCTCGCAAAGACCCGCTGGGGTTACGAGACCTTCGCCACGGGCGGCAACGAGCAGGCGGCGATCTATGCCGGCATCCCGACGAGCTGGGTGCGCATCCGAGCCTATCTGATCTCGTCGCTCTCGGCGACCCTTGCAGCGCTTCTGTCGGCCGCCCAGGACAAGGGCGTGACCCCTCTCTATGGCGTTACCTGGGAGCTTACCGTCATCGCCTCCGTCATAATCGGTGGGGCGTCGATCCTTGGGGGGCGCGGCCGTGTAATCGGCTCCTGCCTGGGCACCGCCGCGGTCGTCCTGATCGACAAGGTGCTGCGCGAGGGCTGGTCGATCACGCGCACCGTCGTGATCGATGGCGAGAGCATTGCCGTCAACGCCCGATACACCTTGCCGGCGGGCGCCGTGCTGGTTTTCCTCGGCCTTCTGCTCGTCATCGCAGTGCTCATCGAGCCATATCTCATTCGTCGTCAGCTTGCGGCCCGGTTCTGGGCGTGGTTGCGGGGCCAGCCACCGCCGCCGGCCTACGAGATCGGTGGTGTGGCGTTGGAGGGCGTCCAGACCAAGGGAGCGATGGCAACCGACATAGAAGTTTCGGCGACGGCGTTCGGCCGGTTCTTCGCCCGCCGCGATGCGCTCGCCATCATCCTCGCCGTGCTCCTGTGGCTGACGGGCCTTGCCTTGCGCCCCGACTACTGGTGGAACCTCTCCAATACCTTTGCGATTCTACTCAACTATACCGAGTTGGCACTGATCACAGTCGGGCTCGTCTATGTCATCGCCGCCGGCGACATCGATCTTTCGGTCGGCGCGGTGCTCGCGCTCGCCGGCAGCACTGCGGCTTATTTTCTGAAGGTGCTGGGCGCTGATCCGGTTACGGCTGTGACAATGGGTCTGCTGGCGGGGATGGCGGCCGGCCTCGTCAATGCCGTCGTCACCGTCGGCTTCAAGCTGCCGGCCTTCATCGCCACGCTCGGCATGTTCTACATCGCCCGCGGCCTCGCCGCCTGGTTCGTCGCCGGCCAGCAGTTGACCGGCTGGCCCGAGGGCTACAACCTCATCGGCCGCAAGGTGAACGACATTCTCCTGCACATGCAGATCCTGCTGCCGGATGGGCTTCTGCGCGCCGTCGCTCTGGTCGTAAGCGTGCAGACGATCTGGATGCTCCTCGTGGCACTCGTCGCCGGCGTGGTCCTTGCCTACACGCCGTTCGGCCAGAAGGTCTACGCCACCGGCGGCAATGTCCGAGCCGCCGCCTATGCCGGCATCAACACCAATCGCGTGCGCTTCCTTTCGCTACTTCTGGCCGCCCTCTGCGCGACCATGGCCGGGATCATCAACGTCGCCTATTTCCGCAGCTTCAACCCGGTGGCCGGTCAGTTCCGTGAGCTCGATGCGATCGCCGCGGTCATCATCGGTGGCGGTTCGATCTTCGGCGGCTACGGCACGATGATCGGCGCGCTCGCTGGCGCGGCCGTGATCACGCTCATCCGGGCGCTGCTGCAACTGAATGTGCAGGGCTTCAGCATGCCGCAGCATTGGATCAACGTCTTCGTTGGCGGCATCCTCATCGTCGCGGTGTTGGTCGACATCTGGGTTCGCCAAGCTAACCTGTTTGGCCGCTTGCGCGAGCGCATGACGCGCCAGAGAGCCCCGGAGACCAGCCATGCCCGATAGCCCCGAAAGTGCTCCGATCGTGGAGATGCGCGGCATCGAAAAGGCCTTCGGGGCGGTGCAGGCGCTCCGCAGCGTCGACCTCGTGCTCCACCCGGGCGAGATCCTCGGCCTCGTCGGGGACAACTCGGCCGGCAAGTCGACGCTGATGAAAATCTTGACCGGCGCCTACCAGCGCGACGCCGGCGAGATCTTCGTCGCCGGAGAGCCAGTCTATTTCAAGAGCCCGCATGAAAGCCGCGCGGCGGGCATCGAGATGATCTATCAGGACTTCGCCCTTTGCGGAAACATGGATGTCGGCCAGAACATCTTTCTCGGCCGCTGGCCGCGGCGGGGGTTCTTCGTTGATCGGCGGCGCATGTATGCGGAAGCCGATAGCGTGTTGAAGCGCCTCAAGGTGGATGTGAACTCGGTCTACCAGAGGGTCGAGAGCCTATCGGGTGGCCGCCAGCAATCGGTGGCAATCGCCCGCGCGATCTCTTTCGAGCCGCGCGTGGTGATCCTCGACGAACCGACAGCCAACCTCTCGGTGATGGCGACCGAGCGGCTGCTCGAGACTATGCTGGAACTAAAGCGGCAAGGCGTCGCCCAGATCATCATTTCCCACCGCCTCGTCGACATTTTCGCCGTCGGCGATCGCGTCATGGTGCTGAAGCGCGGCGAATATGTCGGCGACCGCTACGTCAAGAACACCGATGAGCACGAGGTGCTGGAGATCATCGTTTCGGGAACGCGCGAGCAGGCGCTGACGGCGGACCAGGCAATAAAAGCCTGAATGCTCGCCAACGTCACGGCGTCGATTCCCGCGTCAGGAAATGGAGATTGCCGGCGAGTTCGGAAACGACGAGCCGCCGCTCGTCCCAGACAAGGACGGAGACTGGCCGTGTCAGCCCGTCGAGAATGGTCTGCCGGGCGCCCGTCGTCTTGTCGAGTTTGAGCAATCGGCCGCTCCCCTTCAGAAAACCTTCCTTCTGACCGTAACGACCATGCTCGAGGACAAGCATCCCGCCATCCGCGTCGAAGGTGATTGCCACTGGCGCGTTCAGGCCCTCGACATCGACCCGCGGCGGCGCAACTCCGCCCGTCTCTGGAGCTGAAACGACCTTTCCCGCTCCGTCGAGGAAAGGAAATCCGCCGAACAGCGCGACATGGATGCGCCCGTCGCGAAGGGCGATGCCGGTCGGCACTGCATCGACCTCGTAGTCACTTCCTTCGGTGAACTCGGTCGGAGAAAGTTGCCGCAAGGCCGTCGTTTCCTGTTTCATGCGGCGAAAGGTCATGATCGTTTGCTTCTGACCATCCGCCTGCATGCGTTCGACACTGTTTCGTGCGGAGTCGATCACGTAGTAGGTTCCATTCGCAATCGCGAAGTCGAACGGATTCCAGAAATCGCTGCTGATTACGCGGGGGCCACCGTCCTTGCCGACCGCCACGAGGGCATGGTCAAGCGGGCCTTCGCCGGCATCGACCGGCGTCCACCCTTGAGCCACGACAAAAGCATCGCCAACGCGCACGACGCGATAGGGACCGGTCGGGTCGCCGATCACGTCGAGGCCGTGAGGAAAAACCGGACCGAAGGCGACGAACTCACCGTTGGCCTCGCGCCGGTAGAGCCGGCCGCTGGCAAGATCGGTGACCAGCAGCGCCTCCCCGTCGCGCGAAAGGCCGGAGAAAGCCGCGCCCGGTTTGCTGACCGTTTCCAGCCGGTAGCCGGGAGCGGCCACCGGGTCGGCAGCAGCCCCGGCTGCGAGGAACAGAAGACCGGTGGCGATGATCAGGGTTCGGAGCGAACGCATCGGAAGCCGCCATTGGCTGCAAAACGGAATTCCGGATCATAGGCGAGACGGTAGGTCGTGGTAAGATGGCTCGGATCGCTGTTCCAGGAGCCGCCGCGAAGCACGCGGTATTGCCCGGCGGTCTCCGCCGCAGCCTGACCCGCATAAGGCGCGTAGATGTCGCTCGTCCATTCCCAGACATTGCCGACGAGATTGAGGACGCCCTCCTCGCTTGCGCCATCGGCAAAGGCGTCCGCCGGCGCAGTCATTGGATAGCCGTCGCGCGCGTCGCCGGAACAGCAGCTGTCGGTGCCGAAATTCGCCGGCACCACCTTGCCGCCGTTCTCTCCCCACGGAAATGCCGCTCCATTCACTCCCCGCGCGGCTCTCTCATATTGCTGCTCCGACGGCAGCAACAAACCGTAGTTTTGGCAAAAAGCCATCGCGTCTCCCCAGCTCACGCCGACCACCGGCCGGTCATCCAGCCCGAGTGCAGGGTGATTGGCATAAAACGCCGCGCGATGACCGGTTGCCTCGACGAAGCGGCGATATTGGCGGTTGGTGATCTCGGTGCGGTTGATGGCAAACGCCTCTCCGTCGAGCACGCGGCGCGGGCGCTCGTTTTCGGGACCATCGTCGCGACCGAAGACAAACGGACCGGCGGGGATTTCGATCAGCGGGTTGTCGACAATCGGCCCGGTCTCGGCCGCAGCCGCGTGAGATGAAAGAGCAAGGAGGATCGCCGCCGGGTAAAGATCAGACATCGACACGGGCTTGTGTCTCCCCGTCGAACAGAAACACCCGATCCGCCGCCACCTTGACGCCGATCCGCTGGTCGATCTGGCCTGCGAAATTCTTGTCGGCCCTGAGCGTCATGAGCTGTGCGCCGAGCCGCAGGCTGACGAGCGTACTGTCGCCGGTGAGTTCGACCGAATAGATCGGCGCAACCAGATTGACGTCTGGATCGTCGACCCGAGCCGCGTGGACGTCCTCCGGACGCACGCCGAGAACGGCGCGGGATATGCTGACACGGCCGAGGCCGCCGACCCTAAGACCAGCACTCGCAAACACGCCATCCCTCACCTCTCCCGGGATGAGGTTCATCGCTGGCGAGCCGATAAAACCAGCAACGAAAAGCGTGCGCGGATCGTTGTAGATTTCCCGCGGCGTTCCGAGCTGCTCGATCACGCCCTTGTTCATCACCGCGACGCGGTCGGCGAGCGTCATCGCCTCTATCTGGTCATGGGTGACATAGATCGTCGTGACCTTGAGTTCATGCTGAAGATGCTTCAGTTCTGCGCGCATCTGGGTGCGGAGCTTGGCATCGAGGTTGGAAAGCGGCTCGTCCATAAGGAAGACGCGCGGCGTGCGTACGATCGCACGCGCAAGCGCCACGCGCTGTCGTTGGCCGCCGGAAAGCTCTCTCGGAAGACGGGACAGCAGGGCGTCGAGTTCCACGCGCCGCGCCACTTCGACAATCCGCCGCTTGCTTTCGGCGGGCGGCACTTTTCGGATCTTCAGCGGATAGCCGATATTGTCCTCGACAGTCAGGTGCGGATAGAGCGCATAGGACTGAAAGACCATCGCCACATCACGATATTTGGGCAGCACGCCGTTGATGCGGTCCTCATCGATGTAGATGTCGCCGGACGTCGCCTCCTCGAGCCCCGCGACCATGCGCATGGTCGTCGTCTTGCCGCAACCGGAGGGGCCGAGCAGCACGAGGAACTCCTTGTCCTTGATTTCGAGGTTGAAGTCCGTGATCGCGACGAATTCGCCGAACTTCTTCGAGACGTTCTTGAAGGTGACCGACGCCATGGCTCAACCCTTGACAGCTCCAAGGGAGAGCCCCCGGACAAGATGCTTTTGAACGATGAAAGCGAAGATGACGATCGGGACGCAAGCCATGAACCCGGCAGCGCTGATCTCGCCCCAATAGGTGTTGTACTGTGTCACGCGCCCGGCAATACCGATCGGCAGTGTCTGCGACTGCTCGGTGAGCGTAATGATGAGGGACAGCAGGAACTCGTTCCACGAAATGATCAGGCAGAAGATGGCGGTCGCCGCGAGCCCCGGCCGGGCAAGCGGCAAG
This sequence comes from Sinorhizobium garamanticum, assembly GCF_029892065.1. NCBI lineage: Bacteria > Pseudomonadati > Pseudomonadota > Alphaproteobacteria > Hyphomicrobiales > Rhizobiaceae > Sinorhizobium > Sinorhizobium garamanticum. Next base: position 441,388 of record NZ_CP120374.1, read on the forward strand.
GCCACATGCAGGAAGGCGCCCCAGCGGGTATCGCCATCGACGACCGCGGCCTCCTCCAGCTCGACCGGCAGGTCCTGGAAATAGCTTTTCATCATCCAGGTCGCGAAGGGCAGGTTGAAGGCGGTGTAGGCGATCACGAGCGCTGACTTCGTGTTCAACATGTCGAAGTAGTTGAAGAACAGGTAGAGCGGAATAATGCTGACGATCGGCGGCATCATGCGTGTCGACAGGATCCAGAACGAAATCTGCTTGCGCCACTGCCACGGATAATTGAACCGCGCCAGGGCATAACCCGCCATGGTGCCGAAAACCACGGAAACGGTCGTCGTCCCGACCGCGACGAGGAAGCTGTTCAGCGCATAGCGCAGGAAAGGACGCTGGATGAAGGCTTCGTCGTAATGCTTCAGTGTCGGGTTGCTAGGCAGCCATTCCGGCGGCACGGCGAAAATGTCGATGTCGAACTTGAGCGAATTGGCGGCGATCCAATAGATCGGGAAAAGCGTGAGGATCAACGCGATCAGGATCGCCAGATAGGCCGACAGGCGTACGAGCATCTCTCTTGTGCGGCTGCGTCTATGGAGGGTCTTTGTCGCCATCGTCTTCAATCCGCCAGCCGCATGCGCTTCATAAACCAGGTGCTGAGAACGATCGTCACGAACAGCACGAACAGCGATATCGCCGCCGCATAGCCGGGATCGGCAAAGCGGTAAGCGACCTGATAGATGTAAAGACTCAGCACCTTGGTGCGATCGGCCGGACCTCCGCCGGTCAGGATGAAAACCAGGTCGAAGAGACGCAGCGCGTCCATGACCCGCAGCAACAGCGCGATAGCGATCACCGGTTTCAGGAAGGGGAGCGTCAGGTCCCAGAATTGTCGCCAGGACGAAGCGCCGTCGAGCGCGGCCGCCTCATAGGGTTCCACCGGCAGGCTTGCAAGGCCAGCCAGCATCAGCAGAAATATGAACGGTGTCCATTGCCAGACATCGGCAACGATGATCGAGAACATCGCGAGGTTCACGTCGCCCGCCCATGCCTGCAGGGGAAGACCGAGCCGGTACATGATTTCGTTGAGCACGCCGAATTGAGGCTCGTAGATCAGCTTCCAGGTGATGGCGACCGCGATTGGCGGCAGCATCATCGGAATCATCAGCACGGTTTTCAGAAACGTCAGCCGGCGGATGAATTTGTCGAGTAGCAAGGCCAGGCCGAGGCCGAGAAGAAACTCGACCGTGACTGCCACCACGGTAAAGACGATGGTGTTGCGGAGCGCGACGTGAAACTGCGCGTCCGACAGGAGCCGTAAAAAATTGCCGGCACCGACGAACTCCCACGGCAGATCGGGATTCGGGCTGATCCTGTGAACCGCCCCGTAGAACATGTAGAGGCTCGGGAAGATTGTCAGCGCCAGCAATATCAAAACCGTCGGCGCAAGCATCAGATAGCGCAGATGGCGCTCCGCCCACCGCTCCAGCCCGCCACCCGGTTGAGACTGCGCGGTCAATGTGCCGTCGTCGGCGGATTTCAACATCCGTCTCTCCTGCAGACCTCTTATCGGCCCTCGATCCACGCCGCGAACGGGGCCCGAAAGCCCCGCTCGTGCAGGACTTCCGGCTATTTGAGGCCGGTGATCTGCTCGACCGCCGCCTGCGAGTTCTTCAGCGCCTCCTCCGGCGTGATCGTGCCCGCAACGGCCTTGGAGAGTTCAATGCCAAAGGCATTTTCGATCTCCGGCCATTTCGGATGGCGCGGACGCGGCGTCGAAGCCTGGATCGCCTCCATCAGCACCGGATAGTGCCGGAACTTCTCCTGCTTGGTCAGCTCCGGATCGGTGAAGACCGAGGCGCGGACGGGCGGGTTGCCGCGCTCGGCGGAAATCTTGATCTGCTCGGGCGAGGTCGCCCAGAGCATGAAGTCGAAGGCTTCCTGCTTGTTCTTCGATGCCGACATGATGCCCATGGTCCAGTGGCCGATCTCCGAACTGCCCGGCTTGGTTCCGGCTGGAATGGCGGTATAGGAGATCTTGCCGACCATCTTCGACTGGCTTGGATCCTCAAAGGTCGCGACCCAGTTCGGCCAGTTGATCGAGGAAGCGGAGGTGCCTGCGGCAAGCGCCGTCCCGACCTCGTTGGCGTTGTAGCTCTCGACGCCTTTCGGCGAGACATCGCGCAATGCCATGAACATCTTCATGGCGGCAGCACCTTCCGGCGTGTCGATCGTGACCTTGCTCCGATCGGCATTGAAGAGATCGGCGCCATAAGACCAGAAGATCGGCATGAAATCGGCAACGACCGGGTTGCCCTGGCCGCCGCGGAAGACATAGCCGAAATAGCGGCCGCCGCCGCCCTCGGTCAGCGTTTTGCTCGCCTTCAGCACATCATCCCAGGTTTTCGGGGCCTCGACACCGGCTTCCTTGTACTTGGCGGCGTCATAGAAGAACATCTGCGCGTTTCCCACATAGGGCAGGCAGACATAGGGTCCGGAATTGTAGGGGTTGCGGCAGATTGCCAGCGACTTCGACAGGAAATCGTTGTCCGGTCCTTCCAATCCGGCGTTCTTGAAGTAGGGCGTCAAGTCCTCCAGATGCCCGTTCTCGGCAAAGAACGGAATCCACGGATCATCCATCAGGACGATATCGAAGACGCCGGACTTGGTGGCGCCGGCATTGGCGCCTTGTTCGAAAACGTTGGCGTAGGGCGCCTGGACGGTCTCTACCTTAGTGCCCTTCATCTTTGCGTAGTCGGCGGCCGCGGCTCTCAGGCCGTCGCCTTCGCTGCCGGATGGCACGAGGACCGTGATATCGGCCCATGCGGCTCCGCTGATCGCGAGCGCGGACGCCGCGGCAGCCAAGGTGAGAAACAGTTTACGAACCATCATACACCTCCCATTCCCAGTTATTATTCAGAGGCCGCTTTTTCGAAAGGAGGACCTCACCCTATCCGGCACGGCGGAGACGCTGCTTCGAAGCGTGTTACGGCAAACTGAAATTTTCCGGCGCCTCCCTAGGCCGGAATTGTTCCCAGGCGCGATTTTATCACACTGCGCGCATTCCTCATAAGCGCAACATTAGCGACAACTTAGATGACGCCTTACGCAATCAGGAGGTCGCGGGGGGCCGATCTTCGGGTACACGGCTTTCGACTCTCCATGTCCCGATCAACATGTCGAGAAAACGCTCGGCGGCCGGAGAAAGTGTCCCGCCCCGACGCCTAACGACGCCGATCGTTCGCGAAATTTCGGGAGTGCGGATCGGTCGGGTGACGAGGAAGGGGTGATCGCCCTGCGGCGTGGCCATTTGCGGCAGCACGGAAATGCCGAGGCCGGCTTCGACGAGCCCCAGCGAGGTCGAAAGATGCGTGACCTCGTAGAACCAGCGCAGCTTGATGTTGGATCGTGCAAGCGCGGCGTCGAGCAGCGTTCTGTTGCCGCTCGACCTGTGCACCGTGATCAGTCGGAACGGTTCCAGATCGCTCCAGCCGACCTCTTGCCTGTCGGCGAGTGGATGGTCCATGCGCGCGGCGAGCACGAAGGGGTCTTCCACCAGCCGATCGAAGATCAGGTCGGGGTCGGAGGTGCCCATGATGTTGATGCCGAATTCGACCTCGCCCCGCGCCACCGCCTGCAGGCCGTCGATCGCCGGAAGGTCGAGAATTCGAAATCGGATGTTCGGATACTCGGCATTGAACTGCCTGATGACGGTCGGAAGAAAGTAGAAGGCCGCCGTCGGCAGGCACGCGATCGTCACCAGGCCGCTTCGTTGCATACCGACGTCCCTGACGGCAAAGAGCGACCCATCGAACTCCTCGAGCATGCGACGTACCAGCGGTATCAGCTCCGTTCCGAGCGCCGTCGGCGAGACATGCCGCGTCGTGCGCTCCAGCAGGGGCGCACCGATTGCCATCTCCAGCTTCTGGATGCGGCGGCTCAGGGCTGGTTGCGAAACATTGAGCGCCTCTGCAGCCCTGTGGAAGCCTTCCAGCTCCACCACGCTCAGAAATGCCCTCAGGTCGAGAATCTCGCAATTGATGCTCATATCGGATCAATTCTCCAAAATTTTGCATTTCACATATCAATCGCGTTGTCGCTAAATGCAATAAAGCCGATCATTGATACGGCGTAAACATAAGTCTCATGGATTTTGGCGATGAACGACCTGATTTCCGTACCCTGCGTCTTGATGAGAGGCGGCACCTCCAAAGGTCCGTTCTTTCTCGCGTCGGATCTGCCGGCGGATCAGGCCGAGCGGGACCAGATCCTGCTTTCGGTGATGGGCTCGGGCCATCCCCTGCAGATCGACGGCATCGGTGGCGGCAATCCGGTCACCAGCAAGGTCGCAATCATCGGCCCCTCCACCGTCCCCGGCGCCGACGTCGACTATCTTTTTGCCCAGGTGCGCGTCGATCAGCAGATGGTCGACACGTCGCCGAACTGCGGCAATATGCTCGCCGCCGTCGGCCCATTCTCGATCGAAGCAGGATTGGTTTTAGCGCGAGGCGCAACGACCCTCGTCCGTATTCACAATGTGAACACCGGCAAACTGATCGAGGCAGAGGTTCCGACGCCAGACGGCAAGGTCGCCTATCTTGGCGACGCTTCGATCGACGGTGTCCCCGGCAAGGCCGCACCAATCGCGCTGACATTCATGGACGCCGCCGGAGCGCGGACCGGAAAATTGTTCCCGACCGGACAATCTCTGGAATACATCGACGGCATCGCGGTGACCTGCATCGACTGCGCCATGCCCATGGTCCTTTTCGACGCAGAGGCGATCGGCGCCACGGGAAACGAAACGGCCGCTGAACTCAATGCCGACAAGGCCGCGCTCGGCCGGATCGAAGCGTTAAGGATGGAGGCGGGCCGGCGCATGGGCATGGGCGACGTGAGCGATCAGGTCACGCCGAAGCCAGTGTTGGTCAGCAAGCCCAAGGGAAACGGCGACATCAATGTTCGGTACTTCATGCCGCACCAATGTCATCCCTCGCTTGCCACCACCGGCGCCGTCGGGATAGCCACGGCCTGCATCGCCAGAAACACCGTGGCTTCCCGGCTGACCGGCTTGCGCGCGCCCCCGCTTGTACTGTCGATCGAACACCCAAGCGGCCACCTCGATGTGAAGCTGCAAGAAAGGGACGGCAAGATAGTCGCCGGCATCTTGCGAACCGCGCGACGCCTGTTCGAAGGGCACGTTTTCGCAAAGCCTACCAAGCGCCTGTTTTGCGCGGCATAATTTGAAGTGGCTGCCGGGAGGGCACCACGTAACCTGGAGGAACAATCATGCGTAAGCTCATGCTCGCCCTCGCGGCCACCGTTGCGTTTGCCGGATCCGCCTTCGCGGAACCGGTTCGCATCAGCGTTGGCTCGTATAATCTCAACAACCTTCCCTTTCCCGTCGCTCAGGGTCTCGGGCTTTACGAGCAGGAAGGTCTTCAGGTGACCGTCGAGAACTTTGCCTCCGGTGGCTCGAAAACGTTGCAGGCGCTGGTAGCCGGCTCGACCGACGTTGCCGTAGGCTTCTACGACCACACGATTCAGATGCAGTCACAGAACAAGGCCGTCGTCGGCTTCGTACAACTTGCGCGCAACTCCGGCCTTGTCCTTGCCGGCGGCAAGAATGCCACCTTTGACCCGGCAAAGCCGGAAACCATCAAGGGTGCGAAGATCGGTATCACTTCGCCCGGATCGTCCTCCGATTTCTTCGTTCGCTATTATCTGCAGCGTCACAATCTGTTGGCGGACGACGTTTCGCTGATCGGCGTCGGCTCCGGCTCTGCAGCCGTCGCCGCACTCGAACAGGGCAAGGTCGACCTGCTTGTCAACTACGATCCGGCGGCCACCTTCATCGAAGCCAAGGGCGTCGGCAAGATCCTCATCGATGCGCGCAGCGACAAAGGCGCCAAGGAAATCTACGGCGGGACCTATCCCACCTCCGTCCTCTATGCCACCCAGGACTACATCGACGAGAACCCCGAGACGATCCAGAAGATCACGAACGCGACTGTCAAGGCATTGGAGTGGATGAACAATCACTCGGCCGAGGAGATCGTCGAGAAGCTCCCGAAAGAATTCATTTCGGGCGATAGAGAAACCTACATAAAAGCTGTCGAAAACGCGAAGGCGATCTTCTCGACCGACGGCCGCTTCAACGACGAGGACGTCAAGACGCCGCTCGCCGTTCTCAAGAGCTTCAACGAGAAGGTCGCGGCCGCGGATATCGATCTATCGAAAACCTATACCAACGACTTCATCGGCAAAGTGCCGCACGATGTCGCGAACTGATGAGGAGGAAGCCATGTCGTTGGCTGTCGTGAAACCCGTGCCGCATGCGGTCGGCCGGCAAACGCCCAAGGCGATGGTGTCGATCGATGCGGTCACCATGTCATTCGGCGCCTATGTCGCCGTTCAGGATGTCAATCTCACCGTTGCCGATGGTGAATTTCTCGCGATCGTCGGCCCGACGGGCTGCGGCAAGAGCACAATCCTCAACGCGATCGCTGGCCTTCTGAAGCCTGCGAGCGGTACGGTCTCGATCGACGGTGCGGCGGTCAAAGGCGTCCAGAACGATATCGGATATCTCTTCCAGCAGGATGCGCTGCTTCCGTGGAAAACGGCGTTGGAAAACGTCGAACTGGGCCCGATGTTCAAGGGCATTGCCGCTTCCGAGCGTCGTGAACGATCCATGGCCTGGCTCGCCAAGGTCGGCCTCAAGGGTTTCGAGCACCGCTATCCGCACCAGTTGTCGGGTGGCCAGCGCAAACGCGTCCAGATGGCCCAGGCGCTGATCACCGGGCCAAAGGTCATTCTGATGGACGAACCGTTCTCGGCGCTCGATATCCACACGCGTCATCTGATGCAGAACGAACTCTTGCGCCTGTGGCAGGAAGAGCGGCGCGCCGTCGTGATGATCACACATGACCTCGAAGAGGCCATCGCGCTCGGTGACCGCGTCGTGGTTCTGGCGGCCGGGCCGCGCAGTCACGTCATCGACAGCTTCGCGGTCGACCTCGACCGGCCGCGCGACGTGGCGGAAATCAAGCTCGATCCACGCTTCATGGATCTTTATCGCAACATCTGGGCGTCACTGCGCGGCGAAGTGGAGAAAAGCTATGAACGCCATGACTGAACGTTTGATCCAGCTCTGCCTCCTGACCGTCATTCTCGGCGGCTGGCAACTTGGCGTCGCTGCCGGCGTGATCGATGTCTTTTTCTTCCCGGCGCCGGTCGACATCTTCAACCAGGTCATATCGTGGGTGACCGATACTGATTTCTATCGCCACGTGACGATCACGCTGACAGAGACCGTGCTCGGTTATCTCATCGGCACAGGCCTTGGCGTCGCTGCCGGCGTCTGGCTTGGACTTAGCCGCAGGACGGCTCGCATTCTCGATCCATTCATCAAGGGTCTGAATGCGATCCCACGCGTCGTCCTCGCGCCGATCTTCGTGCTGTGGCTCGGCCTCGGCCTCTGGTCGAAAGTGGCACTCGCCGTCACGCTCGTCTTCTTCGTGACGTTCTTCAACGCCATGCAGGGCGTTCGTGAGGTGAACCCGGTCGTTCTGTCGAATGCCCGCATTCTCGGGGCAAAGCGGTCGGACCTGCTGCGCCATGTCTATTTTCCGGCCGCGGCAAGCTGGATCCTGTCCTCGCTGCGCACCTCCGTCGGCTTTGCGGTCGTTGGCGCCATCATCGGTGAGTATCTCGGCGCCTCCGCCGGTCTCGGCTACCTGATCGCTCAGGCCGAAGGAAATTTTGATGCAGTCGGTGTATTTGCCGGCATCATCATACTGGCAATCTTCGTGCTGATCATCGACAGCCTTCTCGACGTGGTCGAAAATCGGCTGATCAAGTGGCGGCCGAGCGCCGGCGAGCGTCCCGCCTGAAGCAAACTCCGTAAGCCGGAAACAGGGCCTCCCGAAACGGGGGCCCTGTTTGCTTTCGCGCGAGTGTCCGACCGCGCCGTCGCCTCCGCCCCACCTCAATTCAGCGGCAGTTGGCGCGCAGTCCATTCGCTTTTCGGTACTGCACCACCGATCGCAAAGCTGAAGGAAACCACCGACGTCGCCTCGGCGTCGACCTCGCATTTGAAGTCGACATTGTACCAGGTCGCCTTGCTCCGGTAGGCGCTGCCTACGGCGGTGACCGCCGAAGTCGAAATAGTCCCGGCGCGGGCTAGCATATCCGGGAAAGCGTCCGGCCTCTGGTTACGGATCTGCTCCAGCGCCTCGATGCTGCAGATCTGCGCAATGCGTGCCTTGACGGGGAGCTTGCCGAGCGCCTGCTTGATGCGCGGGTTCGACAGCGCGTTTGGCGAAAAGAGTTCTTTTGCCGGAACGAGCTCGTCGGATTTCAGATCGACCTTGGCGCCTGCCGGTTCCGGGGACTCCTGTTTCTTCGCTGTTTCCGGCGGCGGCCTTTGCACGGGAACCGGCACGCTTTCAAGGGCAGCAGCTTCTGTCTCGCCCTGTTGCGTCGCCGAGTCCGGTTGCGGCGTTGCCAGCACCGGCGGCGCCGGTTTGGCTTCAGGCGTTTCGCGCGCAGCGGTCTCTGTCCTGGGTGGCGTCGGCTTCGGCTGTTCGACGACCTTCGAGGCGTCCTCCGCCCCACTCTGGCTCTGTGGCGGCCGTTGCGCTTCCTTTACTTCGGCGCGCGGTGAAGCGGATTCGAAGGCCTGCGGCTGCGTGGCTGATGGTTTGGCGCTTGATTTCGCCGGTTCTGCCGGCGGCTTTTCTGGCGACTTCGGGCGCGGTGGCGGAACCAGCTCGACGTTGACGCTCTGTTCCTTCGCCGGCTCCGGCGGTACTTCGGGCAGCCGAAAAAGTAACAGGAACGCGACGGCCAGATGCACGGCAACCGACGTCGGCATTCCCCATCCGATCTCTCTCTTCGGCGCCTTGGCGAACTGTTGCATTGCTCAAAAGACAGCGGGCTGCAGGAGGCCGGACCGTAAGACGAAGCAGTCTTTGCCCATCCCGTTCCAGCCTGCGACGGTCAACGTCAAATAAGGGCTTGAACGGCTCTGAACAAGCGGAAAGTCCCGGAGCGCCTTCGCGTTCAGGCCGACAGTCACTCATCACGACCTCGTGGTTTCGGATCCCGGCCTTGACGGTTCATTATCTCGCCGAATGTAACGAATATAGTTTTCGTGTGCCTCTGTCCCTTGCCGAGCGCGGAAAGGAGGTGTCTCGATGAGGTTCACACGGCGAAGTATCCTTCAGGGACTTGCATTGGCTGCATCCTTGCCGGCGATGGGGCATTCCTCGCATGCTCAGGCCGCCGGCATGGTCCGCAGGGCGATCCCTTCGAGCGGCGAGGAAATACCGATCATCGGACTCGGCACTTGGATCACCTTCAACGTCGGCGACGATCCGGTGCTTCAGGACGAATGTGCCGCCGTGATGGCGGCCTTCTTCGAGGGTGGCGGGCGCATGATCGATTCCTCTCCCATGTACGGCTCCTCCCAGCCGACCATCGGCTACGGCCTTAAGAAGCTCGGATATCCCGATCGCCTGTTTTCAGCCGAGAAGGTCTGGATTTCCGATCCGGCAAGCGGGGCGGAGCAGATCGAAGCCTCCCGCGCCTATTGGGGCGTCGAGAAATTCGATCTCATGCAGGTCCACAATCTCGTTTCCTGGGAAGACCATCTGCCGATGCTTTTCGAGATGAAGGCAAAGGCGCAATTGCGTTACGTCGGCATCACCACTTCGGAAGGACGACGACATCGGGAAATCGAGAGCGTCATGGCGAGCGAGCCGATCGATTTCGTTCAGGTCAGTTACAACATCCTCGACCGCGAAGCGGAGGAGCGCATCCTGCCCCTGGCCCTGGAGAAAGGCATCGCAGTCATCGTCAATCGCCCGTTCCGCCAGGGCAGCCTGATTAGGCAACTCGACGACGAACCGTTGCCCGAGTGGATTGCCGAGACAGGCGCGCGAAGCTGGGCGCAGTTCCTGCTCAAGTTCATCGTTTCGCATCCGGCGATCACCTGCGCCATACCGGCGACAACGCGCGTCGACCATGTGCGCGAGAATCTTGAAGCGGGCGGCGGTGTCCTGCCTGACGAGGCGATGCGGCGGCGTATGGTCGACTATGTGGAGGCGTTGTGACCGCCACCCTCCAGTGCCGCCGAAGGAACGAGCAGTGAGGTCGGCAGATGTCGGAATGGTGGACCTATACGCCTGCCGATTTCCTGATGTTCTCGCCGCGCGTCTACGTTCGCCTGATCGAGCGCTACAATCAGGATTTCTGGCCACTTCAGCTCGTCTTCGTGGCCGCCCTGCTGGCGATCATGGTTCTCGCGGTCAGGGAGGTACGGTTCGCGAAGATCGCGCTCCTGCCGGCCTTTGCCGTGGCCTGGGCTTTTTGCGCTTGGCAGTTCCTCTGGCTTCGCTATGCAACCATAAACTGGGGCGCAACCTATGCTGCAATGGCCTTCTTTCTTCAGGCCGGGCTCGTGGCGCTTCTCAGCCTTGATCCGAACCATCGCATCGCCGTCAGCCGATTGCGCCGCTACGGCGGTATGGTTCTTGCCCTATTCGGGCTCCTGTTTCACCCGCTTCTCGCATTGCTTTCGGCGCGTTCGCTGGCCGCCGCCGAAACCTTCGGCATGATGCCAGATCCGACCGCCATCGCGACGCTCGGCACGGTGCTGTCGATCAGAGGGAGACGCCTGTTGCTACTTCTGCCGATCCCCCTCCTCTGGTGCGCTTTCAGCGGCCTGATCCTGCTGGCGATGGAGGATCGCGGCGCAGTCGTCGCCATTGCCTCGATCGTCTTTGTCGCGGTCTTGCTGCTGACCCCGGACGAGTCCCGAACCCTTTCCGGTGACCGACGATGAGAAAACCTTTTTTCTGTTGACAGAGCCCGTGAGAAAAGGTTTTCTCTCCTCAAGCATGGGAGGGTTCACTGGATAGTCCGGCCAACAGACGCGTGACCATTCATGACGTTGCTGCGGCGGCAGGCGTCAGTATTTCAACGGCCTCGAAGGCGTTGAACAATACTGGCCGCATGGGTGCCGAAACGCGCGAGCGCGTGAAGCGGATCGCGGGCGAAATCGGCTTCAGGCCGAATGCTCTTGCACGCGGACTGCTCAGCAAACGCAGCTTCACCATCGGGCTTCTGACGAACGACACCTACGGGCGTTTTACTTTACCGGTCATGGCGGGCATTTCGGAAGCGCTGGTCGATCACGGCGTCTCGGTATTCCTGTGCGCCATCGAGGACGATCCGGCGCTGGGGCAGGTCCATGTCGAAGCCATGCTCGACAAGCAGGTCGATGGCATCATCGCCTCCGGCAAGCGCTTGGACCGGCGCTTGCCGGTCGATCTGTCGAGCCTGCCGGTGCCCGTCGTCTATGCCTTTACCGAAGGAACCGAAAACAGCGTGACGCTGCGCTCGGATGATGCGCAGGGCGCGCGTCTTGCGGTTGAATGGCTGGCACAGCTCGGGCGCCGCCGGATCGCGCATATCACTGGACCTGAAGATTTCTTCTCGGTCCGGGAGCGCTCCAGCGCCTACCGCGAAGTCGCCGGCGATTTCGAGCCGGTCCTTTACGGCATCTGGGCGGAAAGCTGGGGTCATGAGGCCGTCGGGTCGATCTGGGGTCGGCCCGGCGAAAAGCCCGATGCCATCTTCTGCGGCAACGACCAGATCGCCCGTGGCGTGGTCGACGCCTTGCGCGAGCGAGGCATCAGGGTCCCGGAAGACGTGTCGGTGGTCGGCTTCGACAACTGGGAGATCGTCGCGGCACAAACCCGCCCGCCGCTGACGTCCATCGACATGGGTTTGAAGGAACTTGGCCGCGAGGCCGGACTCACCGTGCTTGCGCTTGCGGAGGGAAGGCCGATTGAGCCGGGCGTGAGGAAATTGCCGTGCCGGTTGGTTGTCCGGCAATCGTGCGGGGGCATGAGCCCCACGGAATAACGAAACGGCGCGTGGAGGCGCCACAACGGGAGGAGTGCCATGATCAAGCGTCTATTGGCAGCAACGAGCATCGTTACCTTGTGCTTGGCGTCGGGTGCGTCGGCCGCCGAGAAGATCGAAATGTGGGTTCGCTCAGGCATCGGCGAATCCTTCAAGAAGGTCGTCGAGGCCTACAATGCCAGCCACGAGAACCAGGTCGCCATGACCGAAGTGCCGTTCTCCGAACTGGTGCAAAAATATGCGACCGCGATCGCGGGCGGACAGGCCCCGGACGCGCTTTCGCTCGACCTCATCTACACCCCGGCCTTTGCGGCCGCCGGCCAGCTCGAGGACCTGACCGACTGGGCCAAGGCCCTGCCCTACTTCAATTCGCTCTCGCCGTCGCACGTCAAGCTCGGTACCTACCAGGACCGCATCTACGGCCTGCCGCTTTCGGTCGAGACTTCGATCTTTGCCTGGAACAAGGACCTCTACAAGAAGGCCGGCCTCGATCCGGAAAAGGCGCCGACCAGTTGGGAGGAGATCGAAGCCAATGCTGAAAAGATCCGCGCGCTCGGTGACGATATTTACGGCTTCTACTTCTCCGGCGGCGGTTGCGGCGGCTGCATGATCTTCACCTTCACCCCGCTCGTCTGGGGTTCGGGTGCCGACATTCTCTCCGCTGACGGCAAGACGGCGACGCTCGACACGCCGGAAATGCGCAAGGCGGTCGATATCTATCGCTCGATGGTCAAGAAGGACCTCGTGCCAGCGAGCGCGGCCAGCGACAATGGCGTAAACTTCCTGACTTTCACGAACGGCAAGATCGGCCAGCAAAGCATCGGCGCCTTTGCCATCGGCACGCTGGTGACTGAAAACCCCGACATCAACTTCGGCGTGACGCTGATCCCCGGCGTCAACGGCGGAACCTCGTCCTTTGCCGGCGGCGATAACTTCGTTATCACCAAAGGCACGAAGAAGATCGACGCGGTGAAGGAATTCCTCGAATACACCTATTCGATGGACGGTCAGAAGGTGATGGCGAAATACGGCAGCCTGCCGACCCGCGGCGATATCGCCGACAAGGTGCTTGAGGGTCTCGACCCGCGCATGCAGGTGGGCATCAAGGCGATCGAAGTCGCCAAGACACCCTACACGCTACAATTCAACGATCTGATCAACAGCGCCAACGGCCCTTGGGCAACCTTCACCAATGCGGCAATCTATGGCGACGATGTCGACGGGGCATTCTCGAATGCCCAGTCGGAAATGCAGTCGATCATCGATACTGGCCAGTGATCGCAAGCTGGACCTACAGCGCTGTGCGTCTTTTCAGACGCACGGCGGTCGCTGTAGCACTTTGAATTGCTGCATGTTTTTATCCTTAAAATCGGCTCCGATTTAAGGAGACATGCAGTGGGCCGAAGGCAATCCTCCGGCCCCTCTTTCTTGAACTGGCGGAGAATCTTCGATGGCCGGCTCTGGCCCAGGAAAAGCATTGCCCGTGCGCAGGAGACGGCGCCACTCGCAGTGGCGCGGCCTTCTTTACATCGCCCCGGCGATGGCCCTCGTCATCGTCTTCTTCGTCATGCCGGTGCTGTTTACCGGGTGGATGAGCCTGCACAACTGGCCGCTGCTCGGTTCGCCGCGCTGGATCGGCTTCAACAACTATTTCCGCATGGCGAACGACGCGCGCTTCGCATCGGCACTGCGCTTCACGACTTACTACACGGTGATCGTAACAATCGCGATCTTCGCCGTCGCCTTTCCATTGGCGATCTTCGTCGAGAAGCACCGACGCTTCGTCGGCGCCTACCGCACCATCATTTTCTTGCCGGTCGTCGTCGGGCTCGCCTCGGCGTCGTTGCTCTGGGTCTGGCTCGCAAACGTCGACAGCGGCTTCATCGGCCCTGCCCTGAAGGCACTCGGGATCGTTGAGAAGAGCCCCAATCTGCTTGCGACTTTCGATAGCGCCTTCTTTACGATCATCGTCATGGTCGTCTGGAAGATCGCCGGCTTCACGATGATCATCCTGCTCACGGGACTGCAGGCAATTCCACCCGAGCTGACCGAGGCGGCCCGTATCGACGGTGCCGGTCCATGGCAGCGGTTCCGCCATCTCACTCTGCCGCTGATGCGCCGGACGATCGCCCTGGCGCTGATCATTTCGGTGACAGGCTCGATCCTGGCGTTCGACCAGTTCTACATCATGACGAGCGGCGGTCCGCAAAACCGCATGATCTCCGTCGTCTACTACATCTTCAACCAGTCCTTCGTGTCCTTCAATCTCGGCTATGGCGCGGCTCTCTCGATCGCGCTCCTCGCCATCCTGGTGGTTATCAGCGTCATGCAACTACGGCTGCTTCGCGTCGGGGAGGATCGCCCATGAGCCTCTCCAGCCGGCGTCGGGCACGCAAGGCACTCCGGGCAAAATCGGCCTATCACGCGACAGGTTTGGCGATCGCGCTCTTCTTCCTGGCGCCCTTCGCCATAACCCTGCTCGCGTCGTTCCGACACGGCACCGAGGCCCGTCTGCCACCATTGCCGCCGTGGCCGGCGAACGGCATCAGTCTTGATTCCTACCGCTCGCTCGACACGTTCGGAGCCGGTGTCTGGCAGCACACGTTCAATTCATTGCTCGTGTCGCTCGCAACCGTTGCCCTGACCGTCGCCGTCAGCGTGCTCGCGGGTTACGGCTTCTCGCGCTACCGCTTTCCGTTGAAGAACGTGCTGTTCGTGCTGATCATCGCCACGCTCATGATCCCGTTCCAGTCGATCCTCACACCGCTCTTCATCATCCTCGCCAGGCTCGGGCTCAACAACTCGCTGTTCGGGCTGACCCTCGTTTACGTGACGCTGCAGCTTCCCTTCTCGGTCTTCATGATGCGCAACGCCTTCGATGCGGTGCCGAAAGAGATCGAGGAGGCAGCCCGTATCGACGGCGCCCGTGACCTGAAGCTGCTCTTCCGAGTGCTGATGCCGCTGGTGTTGCCCGGCATTGCGACCGTCGCGATCTTCGCTTTCCTCAATGCCTGGAACGAATTCCTGGCCGCACTCGTGCTCCTGTCGAGCAACGAGAAATATACGCTCCCGGTTCTGATGATGGCGGTGCGTGCTGGTCGCCTTGGCGCGGTCAACTGGGGCGCGGTTCAGGCCGGTGTCGCCGTCATGACCCTGCCCTGCCTCGTCGTCTTCCTGCTTCTGCAACGCTACTACATGCGCGGGCTGATGGCCGGCGCGGTGAAATGAACTCCAAGAAACGGATGAAGTCATGAACAAACCCCGACACGATCGCCAGTTCCGCCCCCTCCCCGTTCCGAGCGTTGAAGTGCACGGGCTTTTCGGCGACCGCCAGGACGCGATCTGCGAATCCACCGCCGAAGTCCTGCTCGACCGCTGCGTCGAGGCCGGCATGCTCAGGGCCATCGACGTCGACCAGCCGAGCCCCGGCATCGTCATTCCGCTGCAGGCCTGGTCGGGCTCAACGCAGATGTTCTGGGACAGCGACCTCGGAAAATCGATCGAGACCATCGCCTATTCACTCTACCGCAAGCCCAACCCCAGGCTCGAGGCGCGGGTCGATGCCATCGTCGACATGTATGAAAAGCTGCAGGACAAAGACGGTTACCTGAACGCCTGGTTCCAGCGGGTACAGCCCGGCCGGTACTGGACCAATCTTCGCGATCATCATGAGCTCTATTGCGCCGGCCATCTGATCGAGGGGGCCGTTGCCTATTACCAGGCCACGGGAAAGCGCAAGCTGCTCGACGTCATGTGTCGCTTTGCCGACTATATGATCGAAGTCTTCGGACATGGCGAAGGGCAACTGCCGGGCTATTGCGGCCATGAAGAAATCGAGCTCGCGCTGGTAAAGCTTGCCCGCGTCACGGGCGAGAAGAAATATCTCGACCTCGCCAAGTTCTTCATCGACGAGCGTGGTACGGAGCCTCACTTCTTCACCGAGGAGGCGATCCGCGACGGCCGCGATCCGAAGCAGTTCATCCAGAAGACCTACGAATACAATCAGGCGCATCTGCCAGTAAGGGAGCAGAAGAAGGTCGTCGGCCATGCCGTGCGCGCCATGTATCTCTACTCCGGCATGGCGGACATCGCGACCGAGTACAACGACGACAGCCTCACCTCGGCACTCGAAACGCTTTGGGATGACCTGACGACCAAGCAGATGTATGTCACCGGCGGCATCGGACCGGCGGCGTCGAATGAAGGCTTTACCGATTACTACGACCTTCCGAACGAGAGCGCCTATGCCGAGACCTGCGCCTCGGTCGGTCTCGTCTTCTGGGCAAGCCGTATGCTCGGGCGCGGCCCGAACCGGCGCTATGCCGACATCATGGAACAAGCGCTTTACAACGGCGCCATGGCCGGTCTTTCGCTCGATGGAAAGACATTCTTCTACGAGAACCCGCTTGAAAGCGCCGGCAAGCACCATCGCTGGGTCTGGCACCATTGCCCCTGCTGCCCGCCGAACATCTCGCGCCTGCTCGCGTCCATCGGCTCCTATATGTACGCCGTGGCAGAAGACGAAATCGCCGTGCACCTTTATGGCGAGAGCAAGGGGCATTTCGAAATCGGCGGCATGAAGGTCGAAATTGCGCAGAACACCCGCTATCCCTGGGACGGCGCCATCCGCTTCGATGTCACGACGCAGGATGCGGTTCGGTTCTCGCTGTCGCTGCGCATTCCCGAGTGGGCGGAGGGCGCTGCGTTGAAACTGAACGGCGAGACCGTCAATCTTTCGGCCGTAACGATCGACGGCTACGCGCGGATCGAGCGTGAATGGCGAAGCGGCGACCGTGTCGAGCTCGATATCCCGCTGACGCCGCGCGCACTCTGGGCAAATCCGCAGGTGCGGCAGGACACCGGCCGCGTCGCGCTCATGCGCGGGCCGCTCGTTTACTGCGCAGAGGCAACCGACAACGGCGCGGACTTGAACGGGATCGTGCTTGGTTCCGATGTCTCGAAGGCGAAGACTGCGGAAATCGCTGAGCTGCAAGGGGCAGTCGCGCTCGACATTCCCGTCGCCCGCGATGAAGCGGATGACTGGGGACCCACGCTCTATCGCACGACACCGCCGAAGGTGAACCAGGCGACCGCTCGCTTCGTTCCCTATCATCTATGGGACAACCGCGCGCCCGGCGAGATGCTCGTCTGGATCCGCGCCGGTGAAATCGGGCGGTGACGGCATGAATGAAACCGGAGTTGTATTGACGGACATTCGCAAGAACTTCGGCAGCCTGGAGGTCATCCATGGCATCGACCTCAGGATTGCCGAAGGCTCCTTTGTCGTCTTCGTCGGGCCGTCCGGCTGCGGCAAGTCGACGTTGCTGCGGATGATTGCGGGGCTCGAGGAGGTCACCGATGGTGAGATCGAGATCAAGGGCCGCAACGTCACCGATCTCGATCCCTCCGACCGCGGCATTGCAATGGTCTTTCAATCCTATGCCCTCTATCCGCATATGAGCGTGCGCGAAAATCTCGCCTTCGGCCTGAAAATGGCGCGCACCGAGACGGCGGAGATCGACACGCGCGTGAACGCCGCCTCCGCGATCCTGAAGATCGACCATCTGCTCGACCGGCGCCCGGGACAGCTTTCCGGCGGCCAGCGCCAGCGCGTCGCAATCGGACGGGCGATCGTGCGCAAACCCGACGTCTTTCTTTTCGACGAGCCGCTTTCCAATCTCGATGCGGAGTTGCGCGTCTCGATGCGCATCGAGATCGCGAGACTCCATCGCGAGCTCGGCAATACGATGATCTATGTCACCCATGACCAGACCGAGGCGATGACGCTCGCCGACAAGATCGTGGTATTGCGTGACGGCCGCATCGAGCAGGCGGGAACGCCACGGGAGGTCTATGAAAATCCCGCCAATATCTTCGTTGCGGGCTTCATCGGCTCGCCGCGTATGAACCTGCTCGACGCCGTCTGGTTAGGCAACGGGCGCGTCCGCGTTGCCGGCAGCGAGATGTCGGTGCCGGTCGCCGGCGACGTGTTGCAGATCGGAGAAAAGGTTTCCTTCGGGGCAAGACCGGAACATCTCTTCGTCACCGACGGTGGAGCGGGATGCATTCCTGCAAAAGTCGATTTTGCCGAATATCTCGGCGGCACCCAGTATCTCTATTGCCAGCTTGCCGATGGCCAGCCGCTCATTGCCGAATATCGTTCGGGACCGGAAATCAATGCGGGCAGCACAATAGCCCTTTCGGTCGACGAAAATCAGCGACGGCTATTTGCTGCGAACGGCCGGAGACTGACCTGAAGCAGAGGCCGTTCCCTCCGTGGCCGATTGGGTGGAGCGGCAAAGCCTGGAAAAGAGCATCGTCAAGGCGCTGGCCGCCTGCCTTCCCAGGCATCCTGCAGCAAGGCGCGGATGGATCGCCGATCGACTGGCCTTGGGTTCCAATGGGGATTTTCCGTGGCGACCTCCGCAGCGCGATCGAGATCGGCCTCGCTCAAGCCCAGATCCTTCAGCGTAAGCGGCGCGCCGATCTCCCTGGCGAAATCCCAAAGGCCGCCGATCGAGCCACCGAAAATCTCGACGACCGGAGCCAGCAACTCCGGGACAGCGTCCGCGTTGTAGCCGGCGGTGTGCGGCAGCATGATTGCGTGCGTTTCGGCATGCGGCGTGCCGAAGGTGCCGCCAAGCGTGTGACAGATCTTGTGGTGCAGTGCCATGCCGACCGTGCCGAGCACCGCGCCGCAGAGCCAGGCGCCGTAAAGTGCGTCGGCCCGGACGTCGATGTCGCGGGGAGCCTTCACTATCTTCGGCAGACTCGTCCTGAGGGCGCTGAGCCCCTCGATCGCCATCAGCGTCGAGATCGGATTTCGGTCCTGCGCGTAGAGCCCCTCGACCGCATGCGCCATGGCATTCAAGCCGCTGTTCACGCTGATGCCGACCGGGAGCCCGAGCGTTAGAGCCGGGTCATAGATCACGACCTCCGGCAGTATGCGGGGATGACGTACGGTCGTTTTCCGCCCGCCTTCGGTTTCACCGAGAATTGGCGTTACCTCCGAGCCGGCGTAGGTCGTCGGAATGACGATCTGCGGCAGGTCGGTGCGATAGGCGATCGCCTTGCCGAGACCGGTGGTCGAACCGCCACCGAGCGAAACGACGCAATCAGCGCCCATTCGCGCCACCGTCTCCATCGCTCTTTCCGTCACGCCGACCGGCGTATGCATCACGGCGCCGGCAAAGACACCGGCAGCGACCGGGCCGAGACGTTCAGCCAGCGCCTCGGCGTCCGCCTGCCGCTGTGGCGTCGACAGCACGAGCGCTTTCCGGCAGCCGATCGTCTCCACCCACGCCCCGGCCAGCGCGCTCTTGCCTTCGCCGAAGACGATATGCGCGGGACTGCCGCTATAGACGAAATCACGGTTCATGCATGCACTCCTTGGCTTGCGTGCCACGACCAAGACATCGGCTGCTAGGATAAGCCAAACCAGGACGGCGTTTGAGGAGCGTTCCAGAAAAAATGCATTCACGGGAAGGCCCGCGAACGCTATAGCGGTCCCAATGCTGACGAACAGATTGGACCCGCCATGACCGACACCGTTACCGATCGCTTCCTCCGCTATGTCGTCATCGACACCCAGTCGGATCCCAAATCGTCGACGCAGCCCTCCACCGAAAAGCAGAAGAATCTCGGCCGGATATTGGTCGAGGAATTGCTGGCGATCGGCCTCACCGATGCGCATCTCGATGAGCATGGCTACGTCTATGCGACGATCCCGTCGAATGTCGACAAGCCGGTGCCGGTGATCTGCTTCTGCTCGCACATGGATACCGCGCCCGATTTCACAGGCACCAACGTCAAGCCGCAGGTGGTGCGAAACTATGCCGGCGGCGACATCCAGCTCCCTGGGGATCGGCAGCAGGTCATCCGCGTCAGCGACAATCCGGAGCTCGGCAACCAGATCGGCAACGACATCATCACCACCGACGGCACAACGCTGCTCGGCGCCGACGACAAGGCCGGCCTTGCCGAGATCATGACGGCGGCGCAAGTCCTTGTCGACAATCCGGACATCAAGCACGGCACGATCAAGCTGCTCTTCACGCCGGACGAGGAAATCGGCCGCGGCGTCGACAAGGCCGACCTCGCGAAGCTCGGAGCCGAGTTCGGCTACACCGTGGATGGCGAAACGGCGGGTCACGTCGAGGACGAAACCTTCTCGGCCGACGGCGTCGAGATTACCATCCAGGGTGCCGCGATCCATCCGGGCTTCGCTAAAGGCAAGATGGAGAACGCCATCAAGATCGCGAGCGCGATCATTGACCGCTTGCCGAAAGACATTGCGCCGGAGACGACCGCGGGCCGAGACGGCTTCATCCATCCGATCGGCGTGACCGGCTCGATGGAAAAGGCCACAATCGGCTTCATCGTACGCGACTTCGAAGAAGGCGGCCTCGCCGTCAAGGAAGCGATGCTCGAAGACATCGTGAAAGGCGTAATGGCGGATTTTCCAGGCTCCAGCTACACGTTCGAGGTCAAGCAGCAGTACCGCAACATGAAGGCGATCCTCGATCGCCATCCTGAGATCGTCGAGAATGCGATGGAGGCAATCCGACGCGCGGGCATGGCTCCGGTGCGCGGCAGCATCCGGGGCGGCACCGATGGATCGCGGTTGTCGTATATGGGGCTGCCCTGCGCCAACATCTTCGCCGGCGGCCATGCTTTTCATTCACCGCTCGAGTGGATCAGCCGGCAGGACATGGAGAAGAGCGTCAAGACGCTCGTCGAACTCGCCAGAATCTGGGAAGAGCGCGCCTAGATCGTCCTGCTTCGGCTCCGGACTGTTGGTTCGGGCCAGCCATGGCCGCCAAGTCTCCGTCACCGGCTTCATCGACATGCCCCTTCTCGAACTCATGCGACCGAAGCTGACGACCGTCAGGATTCAGCGGCACGGCGCCGGACATGCAGCGGCGAATATCCTCTTGCGGCTGATGAATGCCGAGACGGCCAGCGTCGATATTGAAACCGTACTGCCGGTCGAACTCGTCGTTCGCGAGAGCACGGCGCTGGTTTTTTACGCCAGGAAGCGGCACGCCGCGCGGCGATACCATTTGCGCGGCCCCCCGGCTGTAGCGCACGGCGTCTACCGTCAAGATCGGCCGCCCCCTTCACCAAACAACTCGCGTCCCGGTTCTCAACGCGACGGCCTTCGTGACAGCGGATTGCCGCATCTCGACCGCAAGCACAAATCCGACGCCTGGAAAGATCGGATTCAGTCTTTTTTGGTAATTTTCCGTTAGCAATTCCCGTCAGTGGGTCCGGCGGCTGTTCCGCTGTCACCGAAAGTCTTGCGTACGGGTTCCTATGCGTTTCTCAGCTGTGCCAGTGGTCCTTCTTGCCGGCCTCGTTTTGTCGGGCTGCGGATTCAGTTCTAATCGCGATAGGGTTGCGGCTCAGCAACCATCACGGGAAACGACGAGTTCCGTTGCCCAATCGCCCAGCCCCATGCCCGCCGCGAATGTCGGCACGGCTGCTTCGCAAGCTCAGCCGCCGCAGGAAATGGCGTGGGCGGGGCCGGTTCCCGAGCCGCAGGCCTTCGTGCCCGTGGCCAGAACAACCGGGATGCCCGTACCTTCGGAAAGACCGATCGCTCTGATCGCACCGGAAAATCCCGCGATCGAGGAGGCGCCGCCAACGCGCGGACAGGTCTACAGTCATCGCTTCCGCGACGCCAAGCCGATCAATTTTGGCTCGCGGTCTCCGAGAAAACTTGCGGTGCACGGCGTCGACGTTTCCCGCTGGCAGGGCGATATCAACTGGGCGAAGCTCAGGACACAGGGCGCGAACTTCGCCTATATCAAGGCAACCGACGGCGGCGACCATCTCGATCCGATGTTCAAGAAGAACTGGCGCAGGGCCAAGGAAGCCGGTTTGAAACGCGGCGCCTATCACTTCTTCTACTGGTGCCGAACCGCCGGCGAACAGGCCGACTGGTTCATCCGCAACGTGCCGAGGGAAGCTGGCGCCCTGCCGCCGGTCATCGACGTCGAGTGGAACGGAGAGTCGAGCTGCAAAAGGCGCCCTTCGCGCGAACGGGTCCTGGAAAAGATGCAGGTCTTCATGGACAAGCTGGAAAGGCACTATGGCCAGCGCCCGATCATCTACACCGCGCCGGATTTCTATCGCGACAACTTGAAAGGCGCCTTCCCGAACCATCCATTCTGGCTGCGCTCGGTGGCCGCTCACCCGTCCAAGGTCTATCCGGGACGCAAATGGCTCTTCTGGCAATATTCCGGCTCCGGCCTCTCGCACGGCGTCGACGGCAGGATTGACCTCAACGTATTCCATGGCAGTGAGGACGAGTGGCACAGCTGGGTGGCTGCACGGTCCAGCTAGAGCGGGATGAAGAAAAGTGTGAGCGGTTTCCGCCCGCATCCCGCTCCAACTTCTTAGTATCGATCGCGTTCATGATTTTGGGTCGATTCGACCCAAAATCATCGTGATCTCGCCGAGCACGGGCAAGACACCACGCGGCATCCTCCGAGCACCGTTGGTCCATGTTGATGCGGATCAAGGACCGACCGCGTCCGCCGGCTTAACTTTCTTTCGAAACGCCGAGCGTTTCGACGTAGACTGATGGCTCGATGAAAGTCCCTTCTATGCTCGTTGGCACGGCGGCGACCGTTCGGGAAGCCGCATTGCCGACCGGGCGAATGATGTGAACGAGGAGTCGTGGCGATGCCCAGCATGATCGCAACCCCTATCACCAATTTTCCGACGCAAAGCTGGCCGGTGATGGCCGATGGTGCGAAATACCTTCTCTCGATGGGACGCTTCCAGGCGGAAGCCGTGAAGATGACCCTGCGCTATCAGGTCGAGATGCTGAATTTCCTGAAGAACCGGCGCGAGCAGGACCTTAAGCTGCTCGAAGACCTGCTCTCGCCTGACCATCTCAACGAAACCTTCGATGTCTATTGCTGCTTCTGGCAGAACGCATTTCTCGACTATTCGGACGAGGCTGCGCGCATCGCAGAGATCAGCTCGGACGTCGCAGCCGAAACGGCAAAGCAGGTTCGCGAGGAGCAGGAGTTGCTGACCAAGGACATGGCCGGGCAACTGGTCATGTGAATGCGGTTTCTCGTCGTGAGCGAACCGCCACAGGCACGTGCCCTTTGATCGCCTAAACTCAGCGCCATGGCATGCTTCGCCGTGGCGCAACGTTCATGACGGGTTGCCGCCTCCTAGCCCTTCCGCGTGTGGTGCAATCAAAATCGAGCTTTAGCAGGAAGCTAGAAGAGTCAGTGCAAGCTTCGATTTAAGAATATACCCCAGTGAAATCGGACTTATAGCAAGCAGTGCTCGCGACAATCGCGTTCGGCCGCGATGTTACATATGTAACAAGCGTCAGCGCGTCGACGCGATATGATGAGCTATGCTGATGAGGAATGCTGCTGACAATAGTTGAGCGATGCATTGCCGGGCAGATCCCGGGCGTCACGACAGTCAAAAGCACATAGTTCGTAATTTCTGAAGCGTGGTTAGGACCCGGAAAGCCGAACAACGTTCCGCGCAACGTTTGGTGTAAGTCTGCGCTCGTTTTGAGCCGAAGCGTATTTCGCTCCCGTCGCATCCGCCAGTCATTTTTCGATGCTTAGACCCTGATTATCAAACACGCATGGAGTCCATGGCGCGGGCGATAACTCGCGGCCACTTGGAACAAGGCGAGACAATACTTTTTGGGGTGGTGATCATGCGAAACGTTCGTTTAGCAGCGATAATCATAATACTTTCACCCTTCGACGCCTTCGCGGCATCAGATGCCTATTCGTGTAGCAACGGCGAGTTCGAAATCCGTTGCGACTCCGACAAATGCGAGAGTTCTGAGGGATTCACGCCTGCCGGCGGTGGGGTCAATACCAGCACCAAGGATATGTCGATATGTGCATACAGCGGCTGCTGGGAAGGGAAAGCTGACAGCATCATCGCTTCCCAAGGCCACATCATCGCCTACTCGGACCGGCTCCAAGGAAACAACCCCAGCCTTCAACCAACCTCGGCTGCCATTGTCATCGACCGCGAAACATTGGGCGCAACGCTCAACGCATTCGGATTCCAATCACCAATGTCCTGTTCTCTCAAGTGAGCATTGAACATAGGAGGCACGAATGCCATTCGATCGCACATTCTTCTTCAATCAAGTTCGGCCGATGTTCGGTGGCCGGCTGACTCAAGGTCAAGTAGACGGGATGTCGGCCATAGTCGACGAGTGGGAGCAGAGACTTCCCGACGGCGACCCGCGCTGGCTGGCCTATATGCTTGCCACGACGTTCCACGAAACCGCGCGGCAGATGACGCCGGTGAAGGAGGCATATTGGCTCTCCGAAAACTGGCGACGGCGCAACCTTCGTTACTATCCCTATTACGGGCGCGGATATGTCCAGTTGACCTGGCGCGACAACTATCGACGCGCCGGAGACCATGTCGGCGACAATCTGGTCGATCACCCCGATCTGGCTTTGCGGCCGCACTATGCAGCAGCCATCATGTTTGTCGGCATGGGCGAAGGCTGGTTTCGAAGCGACAGCCGCGGCCGACATAGCTTGTCGCGATACTTCAAGCACAACGTAAACGACCCTGTTGGAGCGCGCGCCATAATTAACGGGTACGAACCAGGGATTGCGGAAGCGATTGCGAGGTATCACGCAAGGTTCCTTGGAGCACTCAGGCTCGTTGTGCCCGTCAGAGCCGGGCTGGAGGCTGCCTTTGCGCCCGAACTTGTGCAAGGGATCGGCACGCGGTCGGCGAATCCGATCGCCGCAGCCCATTACGACGGCGACTCGGAATTCACGGAGACACCGAGAACTCCGTTGTTGCCTGTCGGGGCCATGGACAACGACACCGCGCAACCGGATCCGATCTTGCAGATGACCGCCGAGATCGTAACGGGGTTCGTGAGCAACAATAAGCTTGATCCCTCCAGGATATCTGAGCTGATCGCGGACGTTTATTTCGCCCTTTCGAACTCCGACGACTTGTCTCGCCGCCGGCAGCTTGCTGAACCGGACGCCGAGTATCTCGAAGGGAGTGAAGAGGCGGAACCGCGTGCCGCCTAATTGATGAAAAGTGACGCCCGGCATTCCCTGCCGGGCGTCACCCAATCACAACCCATTCAGGCTTTTGGCGCTGCCATGCAGGTGTTTTCTCGCAAGCGACAGGAGATGGTACGCAATGTTCCGCGCGATCCGATCGATTTGCGCGATCAGATCTACGCGCCGAGCCTTCGCCCGCTCCTGCCAGTGCTGTCGCCGGCGGAAATCGTTCTCGATGCGCTGAAGAGCGCCGAACCTCTATACTGGCTGCCGAGAAATCAGGGTGTGGAGGGCACATGCAGCGCCCAGGCGCTCGCCAGTCTCATCGACCTCCAGAGAATGCTCAATTGCCAGGATGCAGCTGCCAACATGCCGGTCAGCGCGCGCATGCTTTACGAGATGGCGCGGCCGCGCGAACCAGCCGACGGCGATGAGGGTCTTTCCCTTCGGGAGGTCATCAAAGGCTTTTACCATCATGGCGTTTGCTCCGACGATGTCTGGAAGTACGAGCCGGGCAATCCCGGCGGGACGCTGAACGTACGGCGTGCCAAGGCGGCACGCGAGGTGTCGCTCGGCGCCTACTATCGGCTGCGCCCGAGCCTCAACGATTATCACGCCGCGTTGAACGAAGTAGGACCTGTCCTTGTTTCCGCGGGGACGCATGTCGGCTGGAATATCGAAGCGGTGCGCGCCAATGCCGGCAAGATCATGCAGTCGACCGGAGACGGAGGCGGCCATGCGTTTGTCGTCGTCGGCTATGACAGCACGGGCTTCCTGGTATTGAATTCGTGGGGGAGCCAATGGGGCGGCTATCTCGGCTGCAACGGATTGGGCCACTGGTCCTATCAGGACTGGGCCGACAACATCTTCGATGGCTGGGTACTTCGGCTGGGTGTTTCCACACCCGGCGCCTTCGATCTCTCCATCGGAGAACAGGGCATCTTTTTTGCTCGCAAACCTGCCCGTGTTGCCGGTACTCCAGGTTACGAGGTGCTGGGCCACCTTATCCACCTTGACGATGGTAAAGAGGTCAAGAGGGCGCCTTATCCATATTCCGCCAAGACATTCGATGAGACCGTGAGGTTCCTTAGCCGGAATGGCCAAGACGATCAGCCAACGGCACCTGTCTGGGCGCCGGAGCGTGACCCGGCCAATCGTGGCTACCGCGGAATTCTCCTGCGTTTCGGCGGCAGTTTGCTGGGGCTCGGTCAGACCGCCCAGCAGATCGCACGAGAAAAGAATGCGATAAAGCAGCATGGCCTCTACCCGCTGACGATTGCTTGGTGCAACGACTTCGTCGACCAGACCACCGCCGTCCTCTCCAGCCTTTTCACGGAAGCCACCAAGCAGATCGATGTCCGCAGCGATCGGCTGGACCACCTGATCGAGGACATTACACATGGGATAGGCCGGTCGTTCTGGCGGGACGTCGAGTCGGCCAGCTGGAAGTCAGCGGCAATAAAAGGTCCGGTCGATCATGTCCTGGGGTGCCTGTTGGCGCTGGACCAATATTCCCTGCACATCATTTGCGACGGCGCTGGCGTCCTGCTCTTCCGCGACCTCATCGAGAGGTGGAGACGTGACCGAGTTGCGTCGTTCCGTCTGCTCACCAGGCGTCTCGCCAGTCTCGACCTTATCACGCCGACCATTGACGCAAAGGACTTTGCTGACGGCTTCGCGCAACTGATATCGGCGCTACGATCCACCAATCAAACCCACACGCCAGCCGTCGCGCTCCATGTCCCTGATTCCGCTACGTATGGAAGGCTGACGGTGGGCATGTACTCGAAGTCGATACTTGATCTCATAGAGAAGGCCTTTTCCGATCGCTCGAGCGGCTCGCCGCCGGTCTTTATCGGCAAGTCGCTTCGCAAGACTCGGATCGATGAGATCTGGAAGGAGCACCCCGCCTTCTCGAAGATCCAGATCAACGAAATCTCGATCCCGCCTCGTCTTGGAGAATTACTCCAACAGGAAGATCTTCAGCTGAAGACCGACCTGCTCGGCCAGATACTCAACCGCATCGCGCCCGTGTCGGATGTTCCCGACCGGCAAAGAGGGAGCACGCGCCATGACATCAAGCAGCAAAATATCTTTGGAAGAACTGAACAGGAAGCTTGCTGATCCCAGTCTGAGCGAGCAGGAGCTTCAGAAATACTTTACGGTCGACGATGAGAAGTCGGGACCCTTCAATCCCGTCCTTGCGATCAATCGTGAACTCGTCACGGTTCCCGCGACACCCGAAGGACGGGCCCGCAGCGCTGCCCTTCTGAACAGCGCAAATTTCATCTCACGCCTTCGCCGCCAGGCCGTCTTCCACAATCGCATCGGCAGCGGAGACTACAAGGGGCCGATCATCGTCTCCGAGGGCGACAGCTGGTTTCAGTATCCGTTCCGGCTGATGGACGTCATCGACCAGTTGATGAAGAACTATGCAATCTTCAGCCTGGACGCCGCTGGAGACACCCTGTCGAACATGCTGAGACAAGCCGAATACATGGATGCCATCGAAAACACGGGAGCATCCATCTTCCTGTTCAGCGGCGGCGGCAACGACGTCGTGGCGGGCGGCAACCTCGCCGCTCATCTCTTCGATTTCGATCCTGCCTTGCCGCCCGAGGGGCATCTCAGGCCCTCGTTCGAGACAATGCTCGACGATGCAATCGGCATGTATGGCAAGCTCGTTCGTCAGGTCGCCAAGGCTTTTCCGAAAGTGCAGATCCTATGCCATGGTTACGACTATACGATCCCGGCAAAGGGAAATTGGCTTGGCAAGCCGATGGAATCGCGAGGCATCAAGGATCCGGATTTCCAGCGTGCGATTGCGCGCGTCATGATCGATCGCTTCAATGAACGCCTGTCGCTGCTGCAGAGCTCATCGGCGCGGCTCCACTACATCAACTGCCGTAGCACAGTGAATGCAACGGAGTGGTTCGACGAGTTGCATCCGACAGACACCGGCTATGCCAAAGTGGCGCAAAAATTCTCGACCCTGATCGAACAGTTCACCTCAAAGGCGCGCGAGGTCGAGCATAAAGCGAGCAAGGCGCGCGCCGGAAAATCCAAGGCTCCGTCGGCCGCGACGGCGGCAGTCGAAACACCTGCCCGCCCGGCGGCCGCGGCTTCGCGGGCAACGGACGGACCGTCAGGAATGTCTCTCCACATTGGCCTGAACATGGTCAGCGCCGCTCACTACGCGGGCTGGGAAGGACCGCTGCGCGCGTGTGAATTCGACGCGAGCGACATGCAGGAGATTGCCGACGGCCTCGGATACGAGACCAAGTCGCTGCTGACCAAGGAGGCGACGCGCCAAAACGTCATCAGCGAGGTCAAGAGAGCCGCAAGGGACCTCAAGGAGGGCGATATCTTCCTCATCAGCTATTCGGGACACGGCGGACAGCTTCCCGATTTCAACAACGATGAAGACGATTCCACCGACGAAACCTGGTGCCTCTATGACGGCCAGCTTGTTGATGATGAGCTCTATGGCCTCTGGTCCGAATTCAGGTCGGGGGTGCGGGTGCTCGTGATCTCGGACAGTTGCCACAGCGGCACCGTCGTGCGCGCCGGCCTCCCTAACGGGCATGAATTGGCCAACGGACACGCAGTTGCCGCGGGAATACCGCGCGCTATGCCCATCGATGTCGCCACGCGGACATTCCGCCAGAACCGCGACTTCTATGCCAGGCTGGGCGCGTCCATCACGCTTGGCGAAGGACGCAATCTGACCCGCGAAATCACGTCTCCAATCTCGTGCAGCGTTCGCCTGATTTCCGGATGTCAGGACAATCAGGTCTCGCTTGACGGGATCGGCAACGGCGCCTTTACCGCCGCGTTGATCTCCGCCTGGAACCATGGTCGCTTCAACCGCGACTATGCCGCCTTCCACCGGGCCATCATGATGAAATTGCCACCCGATCAAACCCCCAACCATTGGCAGGTCGGACCGAGGAACCCGATTTACGATGCGCAGACGCCCTTTGCCATCTGATCATCTCCGAGCAGGTCGCTCACAGGATGCAGGGGTAAAGGTGGAGTTCGACCAGTCGGCTCCCCACGAGGGAGCCGACTGGCCATAATGTCACTGGAAGGGCCGCTATCGGCTCACCGATGCAGTCCGCCGTTTCGCTCGCATCACGGACAAAAAAGATACTTTGTTTCACACGGGCCAAAGAAGCCGTAGTGTAACAAATGTAACAGGTCCAGCGATCGATGTGCGCTATCATGTAATATCTACAGACCGCCCTCTTATCCGAAGGCTTTTATTCTTTCCAAAGGCGGCTTTGTATCAAAACTCAACCATCTCACGCCCGAAATGTGCCGCGAGATCTATTCGTGGAGCTGGCCATGCGAAAGAAAATCCTCCTGACCCTATTTTTGGCGGCCTCCATAGCATGTGGGCTGGTTCCCGCTGCATCGGGGGATGCGAACGCGCAATGTAATCCGCAAATCAATCGATGCTGAAGGGGTGCACACCATGGGCGCGTTGCTTTCGTTTGACTGGTTGCGTGACCCAACAAGCCTGACATTCCTGTTCGGGGCTTTGACGATCGCCTTTCATTCAAGAAAGCGCGTCGAGTCCCTGATAACACCGCCCAGAGGCGAAGAATTCGACTTCGTCCGGCTTCTTTCGCTGCCGGCGATTGTCGGCAAGAGCGTTTTCCGCAAGGCCTACCTCATCTACACGGTGTCCTTGGAAATCCTCTATTTCTTCATGTGCGCGTCACAGCCGATCATACGCGTCCTGGTCGAGGGAAAACTCGATGGTTTTGAGGGACCGGCATGGCCGCTTGGTGCGGCCCTCATTGTCATAGGCGTAATCCCGTCCACCCCATTGTTCGCCCAGATCGAGATTTCCCTGCGCAGCATGGCCCATAGCGTATCCAACATTCCCGACGAGTTTTTTGAGCGCGTCACCAAGCTCTCTCAGAGCGAGATCGAGGCGTATGTGGGAAGGGACCCGCGCTATGAGCCGGACCTGCAACGATTTCGCAAGATTCAAAGTCTCGCTCTTTACGCAGGCTGCTCGCGGGAGGAGGCTGACAAAGTGGCAAGGCGGACGGTGGGCGCGGAGCTGTTCGCCCGATGGACGATTAACGGACAAGACATTTGGTCGGCGGGAGAATTCGACAAATACCGCGATGTCTTGGACGTTCTCAGACCCAAGTCCGAAAGCCTGAAGCAGGAGGTAAAGGAACTTGTTTCAAAGACCTCTTCTTCGCCTGTCGTGAGATACATAATTGAAAAAAGCAACACTTCGCCGGAAGTCCCGATCGGGGACGGCGATGCGCAAAGAATTCAATCTATTTCCGCCGAAATTCTCGCTAACCCAACGTCGTCTTTCGCCTCACTGCAGCAAGAGGACATTCGGTTCTACCTGACGCTTGCGGACCTATGGCGCGCGAAAGCGACGGAAATCGGCATATCCAACCGCAGATTGAGTGCGCTCTTCTCGATCATCGCTCTCAATGACACGCGAGTGATGAAGGCACATCTGCATCCCGACCAAGGAGCGCGGCCGCTCGACGTCGTGCTGCGAGAACTGCTGTTGCTCGTACGAAGGAGCCGCAGCAAGCCTCGGCCATGGAACAATGCAGCCTTGTTGTCGACCTTCACTGCATTTGTAGGCTGCGTGATCCTGTTGACCGCATACCACAAGATACATGCAGTTTTCTTCAGCCCTTCGAGCGTCGGTCCGTTCGAAGAGGCTTTCTTCACGTCAGCATCACTGTTTACAAGTTTCCTCGCGGCCGGGATTTGCGCTCTTTTCATACGAAGCCACAAGATCGACCAGGGTACATGGATACCCTTCTCGGATATCCGCAATTTCCCACTTTCCCAGTATGGCGGCATCATCTTTGCCGCGATGACTTGCGCCTTCGCGACAGCCATCATTTGGGTCATTTTGTATCAGTGGCGATATGACAGTGTAGCCGGGCTATTGCAGATCGGCCGAGGAGGAATCCTTGTGCTGACGGGGTATTACGCAATCTGCTCTCTTATTCCGGCAATGTATGGTCTTGGTATCTGCGTAATAACGGATTACGTCATCGAAAACGACGGAAGACCTGAAGGCTTCAGACTTCCCCTTTATTGCTTCGCAGCAATATTCACCGTGATCTATATTCTACTTGAGACGAGCATCCTGATCGAACCTGCCTATCGAGCGACATTCTTGGTCAGCTTGGTGTCCAAATCTCTCTTCTCGTTGATCGCGCTAACGACATTCGCTTTGAGCTTGCAGTCACATGGTCCGGGCAGAGCCCAGGCAGCTTTGGCCGGTGTGCGGACCCGGTAGATCGCGGGCAACGGCGATGGCAGGCTGCCACCGCCATTGCAATACGACGTGTTCAGTGGGGGCTAGCCGTCGGTCGGATAATGATCTCGCTGACATCGACGTCTTCCGGCTGGCTGACCGCGTAAAGGATAGCGTTGGCGACCGCTTCGGGACTGATCGTGATCGCGCGCCAGGCCTTCATCGCGTCGCGGGCGGTCGGGTCGGTAATGGTATCGGCTAGCTCGGACGTCGTGGTTCCGGGCGAGATGACGGTGACGCGGATTTTGTCGGTCTCCTGCCGCAAGCCATCGGAAATGGCGCAGACGGCGAACTTGGTGGCGCAATAGACCGCGGCGGTCGGCGAAACACTGTGACCGCCGATCGATGACAGATTGACGATCTGCCCGCTCCCCTGCTCGCTCATCATCGGCAGTGCCGCTGCAATGCAGTAGAGGACGCCTTTGATATTGACGTCAACCATGCGGTCCCACTCGTCGACCTTGAGCGCGGCCATTGGCGACAACGGCATGACGCCCGCGTTGTTGACGATGACGTCGAGACGGCCAAACTCTGACCAGGCGTGACGCGCAAAGGCCTCCACATCCGTTCGGCTGGTCACGTCCAGTCTTCTGACGCGAACGGAGCCGCCGGCAGCAGCAATCCCCTCGGCGAGACGCTCCAGCCGATCCGCCCGCCGGGCACCGATCAGCACATGGGCTCCCGCGGCCGCGAGAACACGCGCCGTGGCCTCGCCGATACCGCTGCTGGCTCCCGTGATCGCGATGACTTTACCTTGAATATTCGACATCTCTCACTCCATTCCCTGCTCACCTCACGGCAATGCGAGGGCTTCCTGTTTGAAAAGGTTCGGCTTTCGGTGCACAATCAGCGCTGGTTTCCGGCCACGTGCGGCTTTCCCTTTCGCGAAATCTGGGATGCATCATCGGCGGCGAAGGATCATGCCGCCGTGGTGGAGCGTGTTCTCGTCCACAAAATCGCCGTCGGCGGTAAAACCGGTGTCGTCCCAATATTCGATATGATTGCCGAACACCTCGTAGCGCCCCTGGTAGGCGCTCTGCCGGTTACCGCGGGCTTCGTTGTAGCGTCCATTGGCGAGAAGCTCGTGCCGGACATACCCGTCGTCCGTCACCCACATCCCGACATAGGGATGCGGTGCCGTTGCTTGCTGTTGCGTGTGTTGATGCGGTGACGAATCGTGGATCCGGGTTTCACCGGAGGCGGAACTCGCCGATCCGCAGGTCGCAACAAAGGTGATGGCCGGGCCGAGCGCCAGGCTTTTGGAAAAGGAAGTGGACATGTTTCCTCTCATGAAGGTCTGATAACGATCGCAGACTATGCGCCTGACACGTCGCGATCGAGTTGCCAATCCCGGATGGGTTGGTTAGATTTGCTAACCAATGGCCGATGATTTCGAAGGCATCTCAGTGTTTCTGGCGGTAGCCGAAGCGCGCAACTTCCGCGTTGCGAGCGAGCGGCTCGGCGTCACCCGCTCGGCGGTGAGCCAAGCACTTCAGCGCCTGGAAGATCGCATCGGCGTAGCTCTTGTGCAGCGCACGACGCGCAGCGTCAGGCTGACGGAAGCAGGCGAACTTTTCTACGAGACCGTGCGCCTATCCGCCGCCCAGGTAAGCGCGGCGGTGCAGGCGGTGCGGGAGGTCGAAGCCCATCCGAGCGGGCGCTTGCGGATCGCCGTTTCATCGATCGCCGAGAGCTTCCTTTCCGGCAGGTTGCTCGCGGGCTTTATCGAGGGCTTTCCGGATGTGAGGCTGGACCTGACGATCACGGACGACGAGTTCGACATTGTCGAGGCCGGCTTCGATGCGGGCGTACGGCTTGGCGAAGTGATCGAGCAGGACATGATCGCGCTGCCGGTATCGACGGAGCAAAGACAATGCGCCGTCGCCTCCCCCGGATATATCGAACGACACGGCAGCCCCAGCCATCCGCGCGACCTTCCGTTGCATGTCTGCGTCGGCTGGCGGCCGCGCCCGGACGTCGCGCCCTACCGCTGGGAATTCACGCAGGATGGTCGGGACTTCGATGTCTCAGTGGATCCGGCCGTGACGACCAATGACATGGGAGTGATGATCCGTATGGCCAGGGCCGGGGCAGGCATCACGTTTGGGATGCGGGAGACGTTCCAGCCCTATATCGAGCGCGGCGAGCTCGTGCCGCTGCTCGAAGCCTACTGTCCTCCGTTTGCCGGCTTCTACCTCTACTATCCCACGCGTCACCGGCAGCCGCTGAAGCTCCGCGCGTTGGTCGAATACATTCGGAAATCGCGAAAGACTTGAACGAACAAGTTCCGGGAGGTCGAGTGTGGCCGCAAGATCACCGTCGGGTGAGCGCCGCCGTGGGATCACCTCGGCGCAATCACGCCGAGCCGCTTGGTCCGCACCCACCGGCCACTCACATCATCCATTTGGTAGCTACCGCGTGCCGACTCACCTGTCCGCAATGGACGGGCGGCAGGGTTGGCTCGGACAAAAGAAACCCCTGCACATGTGTCGCCCCGGCTGTTTTTGCAGCCTCCAACTGGGCATAGGTCTCAATGCCTTCGACAATCACGGTGGATGCCGCGCAGGATGCCAGGCCGACCATGTGCCGAAGGAACCGCTCTGCTTTATCGCCGCGGCGCTGTACGAAAAAGCCGTCGATCTTCACGATATCGACGGGAAGGGCCAGAAGCGTTTCGGGCGTCGAGTAGCCGGTGCCGAAGTCGTCTATCGCGATTTTGTATCCCAGTTCGCGAACGCTCTGAAGCAAGTCAGCGGCGGCGGAGAGCGTCGCAATCGGCAGGCTTTCCGTTATTTCGAGAACCAGGCGTGGCGCCATCGCCCTGTGCTTGTAAAGCAGATCGTAAAGAGTGGCCCAGCTTTGTATGTCGGCGATATTTTCTGCCGAGATGTTGCACCCCAAAGCAGCCGATGGATGGCGAGCCAACCACTCGAATGCGAGGTCAACCACATGCCGGTCAAAAGCGGGAGCACGCCCCGACGCTTCGAGAAAGGCTATGAACTCGCCACAGGTCCTGATTGTGCCGTCGGGTTCGACGAGCCTTCCCAGGCATTCCGAATAGAGAACTTCGCTTGGGTCGTCGACCGAGTTGATTTGCTGGAGGGAAAAACCGATCCGTCCATGTTGCATCGCCTGTGTCACATGTCGGACGACGCTGCTGAATTTCTCCAGGTCCATGGATCGAACCGCCCCTTTCGGATTTAAGGCCGGCCGCGGCGATCGCCGCGGCCGGCCGGGCTTAGGTTCAGTTAACGGTTTCCAACTCCGGATCGACTGTCTCAGGTTCCAGTTCCGGATCGATAGGTTCCGGCTCAGGAAGCGTCTCACGGATTTCGTCGATTTTGCCGACAGCCGGCCCGACGCCGAGTATCTCCTTGGCGTCAGCGAGCGTGTCATCAGTCACAACACCGTCCTTCGTGAAACTCTCAAGCGCTTCGCGAAGTGCTTCGTCGCTCAGGGCCGGATCCGTCGGAATGGCATCTGGGCCGTTCTCAGCCTCGAACGCCGCATAGGCGGTTGCATAAGCGGAAATGGCCACCATGCGGGGATCGTTGGAGTTCAAATAGGCATGAAAGTTCCGGTTCAGCGAACTGAGCTTTGCTGTGTCGGGAGCTGTGTTCTCCGGCGTGGTTACCGTCGTTGCCGTGGTCACGGCCTTCGCTGACTTGACTGCCGAGCCGGTTTTCTTATGTGTGGTGAGGGACTTCTGCTTCGACGTACCGCGGCTATCGCTGCCTTTCTTGGTCGTCCCTGACGTTCCCGATTTGCCCGAACTGGAATGCGAACCGCTGTGGCTGCCGCCGTTTCCGCCTCCGTGGCCGCCGCCATTTCCACCTCCCCCGCCGTTCCCACCGCCATTGCCGCCCTTGGCAAAAGCAACAGTCGATGCGCCGAAGGTAACGCCTGCCACAGGGGCGATGGCGATCGCCAGTGCGACGAAGCTTCGTCCGATCACTTTGGAAATGGTCATGAACTTCTCCATGTCTTTTGATTTTCGCGGCCCGCTGCAGATGGCGCTGATCGAACCACATTCGAATTTGCGCAACGTTAACTTGCGTCGCTGGAGGGCACCACCGTCCCCGGACCATTGCGTTGGTGAATAGGACTTAGGTCGGATCAACCTGCCATCGAAAGTCCGATGGACATTGACCAAGATCGCGTGCCATTGACCGTTCGACTGGACGCATTACTTTTACCGGCGCGACTGCGACCGATGTCCAGCCACTTTGCTGAGCGTATAACTCCGAGATTCCCCTTGCGTGCCAGTGACCTGATCAAACGATGGAACGCGCAGCCACTGGCGAGGCAGTTCCTGCTGATCGGCGGGATCGTTGCAGCGTCCGCCATGCTGGTGGTGGGCGCTTTCGTCACCAGCCTCATTGAAGGCGCCGTCACCCGAAACTCGGCAGCGACGACTGCACTATACGTCGACAGCGTGATCGCGCCGCTCTTACCCGACATGCAGACGACGCAAGTTCTCGACGACACGGTTGCGCGCGCGCTCGACGAGACGCTTGGACAAGGGGCTCTAGGAAACCGGTTGCTGGCATTTCGCCTGTGGCGCTCGGACGGCACGATTCTCTACTCCAACGAAGAGAACATGGTCGGACGGCGTTTCGAGCTCGGCGATGAGTTGAGAACCGCATTCAGCGGCGAGATGGTGGCTCAGTTCAAGCCGGCCGACGATACCGCGGACGAGACGAACCAGAGTGCGAGCAAACCGCTGCTCGAGATCTACAATCCCGTACTTCAGCCGTGGTCCGGAGAGGTCGTCGCCGTTTCGGAATTCCATGAAGTTGCCCATGACTTCGAGCTCAGCTTGAGCCAGGCCCGCGTTCTCACGTGGCTTGCCGTCGCGGGTTTCACGCTTGCCTTCTTCATCATGCTCTCGGCAATCGTCATGCGCGGCAGCAGAACCATCGAAAAGCAGCGCCATGCCCTGCGCCAACGCGTAGACGAGCTTTCGGCGTTGCTTTCGCAGAACGAGGCTCTGCGCGGGCGCTTGCAGCAGGCTTCGCAACGCGCAACAGCGTTGAACGAGAACATGCTGCGCAGGATCGGTGCCGACTTGCATGACGGCCCGGCACAGCTCGTCGCCTTCGCCTCGTTGCGGCTGGACAGCAACAAATTGGTCAGCGCATCGACTTCGGCGGAGGTGCGGGAACGGGAAATCACGACCATCAAGTCAAGCCTCGACGAGGCGATGCGCGAGATCAGAACGATATGCAGCGGACTGGTCCTGCCGCAGATCGAGACGGCCAGCCTGCCCGAACTCCTGGAGCGCGTCGTTCGCGCCCATGAAGAACGAACCGGATCGACTGTCGATCTGTCGCTGTCCGATCCGCCCGAACGCCTTTCTCCCTCCGCAAAGATATGCATATACCGCTTCGTGCAGGAAACGCTCAACAATGCTTACCGCCACGGTGGCGGTGTCGCGCAGCGTGTGGTGCAGAGCACGGAAGGCGACAGGGTCTGCATCGCGGTTGCCGACGGCGGAGCGGGTTTTGACCCCAATGACATCCGACCGACAAGCCTCGGTCTTGCCGGGCTGAGGGAACGGATAGAGAGTCTGGGCGGTACATTTGAAATCGACGGTGCCGGCCCCGGCACGATTGTTAGGATGTCACTCGGCATCGAGGAGATTGGACAGGCATGACTGCAGCGATACGCGTGGCGGTAATCGACGATCACCCTCTGTTCAGAGAGGGCGTGACGAGAAGTCTTTCGGAGATCGACGGTTTTGAGATCGTTGCGGAGGGAAGCTCGTGCGACGACGCGTTGAGGATCGCCGCGAACCTGTCTCCAGACGTCATGCTGCTGGACATCTCCATGCCGGGAGGTGGACTGAACGCGATTCCGCTTATTCTTGAATTGGTACCGCGACAGAAGATCGTGATGCTCACCGTGTCCGAGGCCGGTGACGACGTCACCGCTGCTCTCAATGGCGGCGCCAAAGGTTATGTCCTGAAGGGGATCGGATCGAGGGCGCTGGCCGACGTCATACGGACGGTCGCCTCCGGCGAGAGCTATGTCGCACCGACACTCTCTGCCAAGTTGCTCTCGAACCCTTCGCCGGCCACGGCGAGCAAATCCGACCTCATCGCGGAACTGACCGCTCGGGAGCAAGAGGTTCTACATCTCGTGGCCTCCGGCATGAGCAACAAGCAGGTCGCAAGAAAGCTCGATCTCCAGGAGAAGACCGTCAAGCACCACATGACGCAGATCATGACGAAACTTGGCGCCGCCAACCGGACGGAAGCGGCGATGGTGCTGCGCGACGCAATCGACGGTCGCCCCGGTTAAGCGGGAAGAGCCGCTTAAATCGTATCCGATTCAAGGATAAAAACATGCAGCAGCGTCCATTGCGCGTCTGATTGGACGCGCGGCGCTGTAGAGCGCGCCGCTGTTTCAACGAAGGCGCTCTAATCGACGAGGGCTTGAAGCCGCTTTTCATCTGCCGAGGTGGCGCGCCGATTGACGATCGTACGCCCGCGCGAGTCCTTCATGATGTAACGGCCGGCCCTGATCTCCTCGCTTATTCCGTCGGCATGGCGAATACTCAAACCGGAGCCGTTGCCTCGAACACTCGTACTCTTTCCGCTCGCCCCGGTCGAAGCGTTGCTCGACCGGCTATTGCCCGTGCCGCCACTTCCCTTCCCGTTGCCATTTCCGCCGCCGTTGCTGCTTCCACCTTTGCCGTTCCCGCCCCCATTGCCGCCCCCTCCCCCATTACCCTTGCCATTGTTGCCGTCCTTGGCGAAGGCGGATTGGGAAGCGAGCTCAAGCGTGGAGCCGGACACCGTGATCTTGTACGGAAGGGCCGCGATGGCGAAGCCGATCGAGGCGGTACATAACGCAGTGACGAACTTTCGACGCTCCATCATTTCAGCCCTTTAGTAACCTCCATCGGCGCCCCGCTTACTCGACCACGGCCTTGGACACATGCACGGGCGCCAATGACTGTCCCATCTCCGGGTGGCGAGGAGGCGCCGTTCACTCGACAAGCCCGCGGGCAGCCTGGAAGCGCGCGCAGCAAGACCATCAAATCTTTGCTCACGCTTCAATCCCGCCGTCAACTCCGGGCACCGAAAACCCCGGCTGCCCCGGACTTTTAACCCAGCCCGCTCAGACGTTCGTCCGGTCCGTTTAGGACCAAGGTCTTAGGTAACCATCGGCGCCCCTGCAATCGAAACTTTGGCAGACGGTTCAGCAATCCGGACGATGCGCACAGTCGATTGCCGCTGTCAGCCACCATGCCTTCCGGTGAAAGTCTGACCGGATCGAGAGCTAGACCACTCTGGCTTCCATGCCGGATTGTTGCCAATTGAAAGGATCCAGGAACGACACCCAGCGTAGGCTATTCGAATTACGCGCGCAGCCCTCTGCATGCATGAGGATCAAAGGAGGGTTCCCGTCAGGATGCGCCCGTAAGGTAAGGTCCGCTTCCCTCAGGCGGGTTTCCTTGAAGGATGCACGGCCGAGAGCACCGCCTGGCATGCCGGCAAAAGACCAGTCGCCGCCCGCGAGCGGCGTCGCCTCATCGGCCTGCGTTTCTACGAGGAGCGCGGGCTGGTCGCGTCCGAGCGGGCCGGCTCGGGACATAGGCGCTATCACCGGTCCGTGCTGCGCCGGATCACCTTCATCGTCTTTGTGCAGGACATTGGGCTGACGCTTGGGCGGATCGGCACCGAGGTCGCCAAGTTGCCGGCCGATCGCGTGCCGTCGCGTCGGGATTGGTCGCGGGCGAGCGGGCAAAGCGTCGACGAGTTGCAGCGCCTGCGGTCCGGGCTTACCGAGTGCATCGGTTGCGGCTGCCTGTCTATCGAACGATGTAGCCTGGCGAACCCTGCCGATGCGGCAGGACGCAAGGGCCGGAGGCCGCAGGCTTTCCCTGCTCGGCAAGCGGTTCGGAGTCGCGCCATGTCGTCAGCGACGCGCCAATTGTTGTAAATGGTGATCGACGACAACGGCGGAACTCGGTGATTTTTCAAATCCGAAAGTAGACTTCTGTTGCGCGAAACCGTCCATCCATTCGCTTGCATTGGACAATCACGTCGATCGAGAACCTCAGCAGACTGTCGATGTCTTCACGATCTAGATTACGCCCCGCTTCGGATTCTTTCACGAGGAGCGTTAACTGCTGGAAGGCGAGCTTGGCGGAATCGGCATGCACTGTGGTGATTGATCCAGGATGACCAGAGTTGACATTGCGGAGGTTATCTCGTCTCTGCGGACCTGTCTCACAGGTTTCACGGCATCATGATCAGTATGCCGGCAATTGGAATGCGCATCGTTGCGTATGTGCCGGCGATGATTTGCCGGGGCGGGCTCGAGCCCGTCCCGGCAAATCATCGCCGCCGCTCGGAGGGCTCCATTGCCACAGCTCTTCTTCACCGACCTTTCCACCCTGCATCGGTCGGTGACGATCGAGGGCGTGGCGCATGAGCTGTCGAAGGAAGAGATAGCGGCCGCGGACAACATCGGGCTTGTCGAGGGGATGCCCTTCATTCTCAGGCAAGACGGAACCTACGACCATAACGTCAACCGCTTCCTGCGATCGTGTCCGACCATGGGCGTACGCTCGCTGAACAGCCTTCGCGCCTATGCGCGAGACATCGTCGTCTGGATGCGCTTTCTCGAGGAGCGACGGGACGGCAAGTCTGTGTGGGCAGCGGACCGTGACGACATTGCCGCTTTCCACGAGGCCCGGCGCCTGTCGGAGCCGCCGTTTCGCATATCGGCTTCGTCCTGGAACCGGATGATTGCGGCACTCGACAAACTCTATCGCTGGGCCGTCGATGAGAGGATCGTCGCAACGGCGCCATTCACCTACAGGCAGATGTGGTCACGCTCCTCTTCTTCGGGAGCGGTTATGGCCGTAGCGGTGAACTGCGCCAAGGAGAATGGGGCGCGCAAGGGCGACATGCGCTTCCTGGATCTGCCGCGCTATTTGGTGTTCCGCGACGTCGGGTTGCGCGGCCGGCTCCCTGACGGGCAGGAAGACCCCACCTGGCGCGGCCGCAATGGCGAGCGCAACGCCCTATTTGCGGAACTGCTGATCACGACCGGTCTGCGACTGCAGGAAGCATCAAGCCTGCTGCTGAACGAGCTGCCAAAGCTGGACATCCAAACAGGCGATACCGCTCGTTCCCTAGCCTTCCGTCTCGCCGCGGCGACGGCAAAGGGGTCGCGCGGCCGGGATATTCGCATGCCCATTCGCCTGATCAGGCAGCTCCAGGACTACGGTTTGATTGAGCGGGAGAATGCTCTTCAGCGTCGTCGGCGGCGCGGTCGCATCTACCGGATGAAGCGATCGATCGCGGTCGCCGGATATGAGCACCGCGCTCTGCGCCTGGTCAACGGCGATCACGCCGTCAGAGTAAGCGTCGATCAACTGAGCCCTTCCGAACGGGCCCGCCTTGTCGACAAAGCCACCGGCTCGCCACTGGCGCTATGGCTGACCGAGGACGGACAGCCGGCTTCGATGGCTGCCTGGGAAGCCGTGTTCATGCGGGCCAGCGAACGATGCCGTCGCTTTGGCTTCGAGGACATGCACGTCACGCCGCACATGCTCCGCCACAGCTTTGCCGTCCACATGCTGACATTGCTTCTGCGCGAGCAGGTCCGTTGGGTGGTCAGCGAACGATCGGCGCATCTCGGCTCCGCCTATCGCCGGATGATCGGCGACCCGCTGCTGAAGCTTCAAAGGCTGATGGGACATAGTCGGATCGAAAGCACCTACATCTATCTCGACCATCTTGCCGACAGTCAGGAGATCGTCGATGCGGCCGTAAGCAGCTTCGGGCTGGACGCGGTGTCCGGGGAACTCGTGCCATGAGGCGGGGACGACGGGCTAAATTTCCGCCGCAGTCGGAGACATCGGATGCGGATACGGTCGCGGCCATCATCACCGCCGATCCGCGCCGCTTCGCCGTGCGTGTCGACACGGGCAGCGAACTCCTCGTCGACCTGAGCGCCTGGACTCACCCATCCTTCGTCGCGGAGATCGCGCCGCTGCTGCGTGAGCGCATCCGTCAGATGGGACCAACCCCGATCGGGCGCTCACTGCAGCGTAACATCCTGGAGCTGCGGCGGTTTTGGTCCTTCCTCGATGCTGAAGGGCACACGTTACGTGCTTTGGGCGACATCAGCGTCAAGCTGATCGACGACTACGAAGGTTGGCTTGAGCAGAATGTAGGGACCCGATTGTCGCAACGGCACCTGTTGGCGGCCCTGATCGGTGTGTTGCGGATCGCGCTCACGGATCGTCCCGGCGTGCTCACCCCTGATGTCGTGTTGCGGCTGCGTTATTTGGGACATGGTCACGGCGGCAGCAGCCGCCCTCGTGACGCCTATAGCAGCAGGATCGCCGAAGCATTGCGGACCGCCGCGCGCGCGCAAGTCGCCAACGCCCGCCAGCGCATCACCATCGGCGACGACCTTCCAGCGCCTCCACCCGGCGTTGATACATGTACGCAGCTGCGCGCCCATTATGATGCCGTCAGGGCCGAGATCGTAAGATCCGGCAGGATCGAGACAAGACATCCAGCCTTTAAACGCTTCATGCAACTCGGCTATTCTCGACAGGTCGATCCGAGGGTCGAGGTGCTGCACAGGGGATTCCACCTGACGGCAATCGACTTCGCGGCGTTCCTGGTGCTGCTCTCGCTCGAGACCGGCATGGAGATGGAGTGCCTGAACCGTCTCAAGGCAGACTGCCTGCGCAATCCCACCAAAGGCTACGTCGAGATCGAGTATTACAAGCGGCGGGCACGCGGCTCGGAATGGAAGCGCCTGCGGGTGCGGGACGGATCGATCGCAACGCCAGGCGGACTGATCAGACTCGCGATCGCATTGACCGAACGAGCACGCCGGCACACGGGATCGGACCGCTTGTGGATTCTCTGGACTGTCAACGGCTTACGATCTCTGAGTGAGGGTGGCGGACTGGGCGTCGAGACGTTTGTCGAGCAGTACAAGCTGGCGAATGATGACGGCAAGCCGTTGCGCTTACAGCTCTCCCGGCTTCGAAAGACCTATAAAGCAGAATGGTATCGTCGCACGAACGGACAACTCGAGCAGTTCGCCGTCGGCCACTCGATCGGCGTTGCAGCCAGGCACTATGCCGACATACCGGCCCTGCGTCATGTCCACGAGCAGACACTGGCTGACGCGTTTCACGACGCCCTCGACGCCGCACTTAGACCACGCCTCGTCACCAGCCAGCGGCAGAACCCTATCGTAGAGCCGCAGGAGCAGGCTCCGCCGAAGGGTGAGCAGGATGTCTGGCTCGCGCGCTGCGGCGGCTTTTACGAGAGTCCTTTCATCGAAGCCGGCAAACCCTGCCCGATCCCCTTCTGGGGATGCCTGGAATGCGAGAACGCCGTCATTACCGAACGCAAGCTCCCTGCACTTCTCGCCTTTCAGTCGTTCATCGCCGACCAGCGCGCCGCCCTCAGTGCCGAAGAGTGGTCGGTCAAGTTTGCTCGCGCCTGGCATCGCATCACCCACCAGATCCTTCCGGCCTTTGCGCCGCAGCTGGTGGAAGCGGCCCGAACTACGATTGAAGCCGGAGACCCGACACTTCTCTATCTGCCAGTGGAAGCGACGGCACGATGACAGCGACAAGCCTCGACCATATCCCGCGTTCGTCTCATATCCGAAGCGACACCGACATTGTCCTTGCGTCGATGAAGCTCCGAGAAGGAACCGATCGGAAAGCATTGTCTCTCTTTGGCGCGGACGTCTGGGATCTCGAGCCGGCAATTTTCCAGGAGAGGGTACGCGAAGGCCGCACCCTTGACTTCACCACCTTCGTCTGTCCGGTGGAGAAGCTGACTGCCAAGGAATACATCTACGCTTGGCTCAATGAGCGCTTGCCAGATCGCTCCGGTCGGCTGCGGCCGTTGGCAGCACGCGGGGTGCTCAATACCCTGCGTCAGTTCATGGCTTTCGTACGGGAACAAAGGGGACGGTTCGACTCCGCTCTCGTCGATCAGGCTCTGCTCGATGCCTATCTCACGTCCCACCTGCGCCGGTCCGTTTCGCCAGGACGGGTTGCCGATTACTTGCAAGCGCCTTTGCAGCTTCACCGGCTCGGCCGCTTCCTGACACACGGCGGATTAAGTTTCGTCCCATGGAACGGCGCAGCGCCCTACAGAGTGGCAGGATGTGGCGGCCGACCCCATGAGAACCGGACGCCGCGCATACCCGAGCCGGTGATCACCGAACTGCTACGGTGGTCGCTTCGCTATGTCGAGCTGTTTTCAACCGACATCTTTGCAGCGCGCGAGGAACTTGACAGACTGGAAGCGGCCTCTCCGATCCGCCCTCACAGAGCTGCGCCAGGCAGTATTCTCCCGCGCGTCGTTTCCTACATCGAGGCACGCCGTCGTGCCGGCCGCGGCATCCCGGTGTGGAACGGTCCTGCCAGCATTGGTGGCTTTTGCGGTGCTCTTGCGCGCGGGACCCGGATCGGCGGGGAAGTGCTGAACATGCGGCTGATCTCGTTGCAC
Organism: Sinorhizobium garamanticum; assembly: GCF_029892065.1. Lineage (NCBI taxonomy): Bacteria > Pseudomonadati > Pseudomonadota > Alphaproteobacteria > Hyphomicrobiales > Rhizobiaceae > Sinorhizobium > Sinorhizobium garamanticum. The sequence goes on from NZ_CP120374.1 coordinate 485,172, forward strand.
AGCGGTGTGCGCCCGACGATCCGCCTCTACAACAAGACTGCCTACGCTCTTCTCCTCGAAGCCGTGCAGGAACTGGGTGTGGAGCACGGCGGCATGGACACGCCAATCGCTATCAATCCTGAGAGCGGCCGCCCATGGCGGCCTCGCTTCGACGACTACGCCCTGGCGCACGAGGAGCGCCAGCTCCAGATGGCCGCTTATATCGTCTGCGCCTATCTGACCGGCATGCGGGACAGTGAACTCCAGGCGATGCAACCCGGTTGTCTTCAGCGCAAACGCAGCGTCGACGGCATGATCGAGCGGCTGGCCATCCGAAGCACCGTCTACAAGGGACGTGAAGAACAGGGCACTCCCGAGGAGTGGGTGACGATCGCGCCAGTCGCGCGTGCCATTGAGGTGGCCGAGCGCCTCGCATTGAGGCACCGACCACAACGCAAGCATGATGGCATCTGGATCGCTCTTCATCGTGCGACTGTGAGCGACCGTGGCATACCGGATGTGGTAGATCGGATCAATCGGTACCGCCAGTACCTGGACAAGCAGTTCGGAACCAAGGACGAGCCAGCAATTCCGCTCGTCGAGGGGCGCAGTTGGGTCTTCAACACGCGGCAGTTCCGCCGCACGGTCGCCTGGTACATTGCCAACCGCCCTTTCGGTGTGGTCGCCGGCAAGATCCAGTACAAGCATGCCTCCGTGGCAATGTTCGACGGCTACGCCGGCTCGTCGACCTCCGGCTTCCGTCAGGAGGTGGAGCAGGAACACTGTCTGGGGCAGCTCGATGACATCGTCGAGCATTATGAAGCGACACGACGGGGGGAGCGCCTGGCCGGCCCCGGCGCATCCCGCATCACACACGAGATTGATCGGGCGGCGCAGGAGATCGGCTCCCTGCCTGGCGTGATTGCGGATGGCAAACGCGTGAAGGCAATGCTTGCTCACCTCGCACGCACGCTGCATGTCGGCTACCTGAACGACTGCTTCTTTGAGCCGGCAACCGCGCTCTGCCTCGGCCGGTCAGAGACCTCGCCAAGCCAGCCCATCCTGTCGAACTGCGCTCCCGATCGCTGCCCGAACTCCTGCATTGCACGCCGCCATTTGCCGGCGTGGCAAGCCGCGATCGCGCACGCCGAAGCCATGCTCGAAGAGAAGCGATTGTCGAGCTTGCAGCGCAGCGCCATCCGGCAGGATCGGGATCGGATGCGCAAGCTGATCGCTCCGCTCCTGGAGGAACGGTCTTGAAGCCTGTCAGCATAGCGACCGACCAGGCACTTCGTGCCGCATTGAACCGGCTTGTCTCGGGCAAGGCAATCCGGACCGATGGACGTCTGACGGTTGCCAATCTGGCACGGGAGGCCAATGTCAGCCGGGCAACGGCAAACCGCGCCACGGCAATCGTCGCACAGCTGCGCGCGGTTGTGGCTGAGACCGCCACTCCGCCCCTCAAAGAGCCCCGCCCCCAGCCGATCGACGCAACGCGCGATCAGCGCGACGCGGCGAATGTGATCGCCCAGCACCTTCAAGTCCGCGCCCTGTTGCAACGCGCCAGCGCGAACCGGGGTGGTAAGCTGGTGTTCACGATAAGCAAGTTAAATGATGCCTAACCGCCGTTCACTCCGGATGTGAATCGGCGGCATGCTGTTGTCCCCATTAAATTACAGTCTGTTCTGGACAACACTCGCGCCATACCTATCAAGGCCTTCCGATTTTCAGATTCCGGAAGGTTCAATTGGGACAGCGTGCCGCCATCTATTGTCGGGTTTCGACCGCCGACCAGTCATGTGAGAGGCAGGAGCGCGACCTGACATCGTTCGCTGTCCGCGCCCGCTACGACGTGGCGGGAATTTTCAAAGAGACGGGTTCCGGCGCGAAGCTTGATCGTGCTGAACGCAAAAAGATCATGGCGCTCGCCCAGGCCAGACAGATCGATGCCGTCCTGGTGACAGAGCTTTCCCGATGGGGCCGTTCGACCATCGATCTCCTCAACACGCTGCGGGCGCTGGCGAGCTGGAACGTGTCGGTCATCGCCACGAACGGAATAACCTTCGACTTGTCCTCGCCGTACGGCCGGATGCTGACAACCTTCCTTGCCGGCATCGCCGAATTCGAACGCGACCTGATCAGCGAGCGGGTTAAGTCCGGGCTCGCAGCAGCGAAAGCGCGCGGCAAAAAGCTTGGCCGGCAGACCGGGCAGCGGCCCAAATCCGATCGGCTTGCGGCAAAAGTTCTCGCGCTTGTCGCCGAAGGTCGCAGTTACCGCTGGATCGCCCGTGATCTTGGCATCAGCAAGAATACCGTCGCCGATATCGTTAAACGCTCCAAACCCGTCGAAAGCGGACAGCCGCTTCCGAACCAAGTCTGGCGCGATACCGATGGAAAGGGACCGATGAACTGGCAGTGAGACAAGATGACCGTTCAGATAATCAATGTATTCTGGCCCGGTAATCGCCCTGAGTTCGAGCCGACCGTCATCGGCCTCCAGCGTCTTGACCAGTTCGGCGCGGTGATTGAGGAGGCCGTGCTGGAGGTTTATGCCGGCGAGCGGAGCGGGAAGCTGGCGCATGTAGCTCGCCGGCGCGCCGACCAGGCTGCAAAGCTGTCCGTAGCTCCAGTGTGTCGGCGTGACGGGCCGTTTCTCAGCGGGAATGATTAGTTCGAGCCGCTCGGAATTATTACGGCTCGCCTCGACCCGGATGGAGGAGCTTTCGACCGTGCGGGCATGGGCGCGGTCGGTCCGCGATTTTACCGCATCGTAGAGGTCGCCGAGGGAGAGATAGCGCTCGTCGTCCGGGCGCGAGAACCATTCCGACGACACGCGACCGACGCGCTCTCCGCGCGAGATGTCGACCCTGAAGCCGGTCGATGCCGGCGGAACGCTGGAAGCCATGGTGTTCATGTGCAGTCTCCTCAAAATGAGAACGCCCGGCATGAGGGCCGGGCCAATGGGGATGATTGCTGCCGAGGGTGGCAGGCGACGATGTAGTCAGGTGGGAAGAGATACGCAGGCCGGAATCAGGTTACTCTGCAGCGGCGATGTCTTGGTGCTCGTCTGCGTGGGTGTCGGGGGACGCCTCTTCGGCATGCACGTCTTCGGTCGGGAATGCCGGAAGTTCAACCGTGGCGCCCTCGGAAGGATCGTCCTCGATGATGGCGTCAGTCGTGGTAATGGCGTCGCCGATCGGGATGTTATCGACAGCGAGCCGAAGCGGTTCGGGAAGCCATCCGCTACCCTTCAGTAGCCGCGCGGCTTCACGCGCCATATCCTGCTTCTTCAGGTGATCTATGAGCTCGCTCGACTGCTCGCCGTTCGCCTCGCGGACCGCCTCAAGGATATGCGCTTTAGTCACGCGTCCAAGATAATTGTCGACCGTTGGCTCCCAGCCTGCCTGCACCATGTCGAAGCCGATCGAATGAGCGAGCCGATCGGCATGGGCGATCGCCGCCGGCCGTCGGTTCCACGGCTGAACAACCGCATTGACGGACAGCGAGACACAATGGGCGAAGAGCACCTCGCGGCTGACGTCATCGAGCGCAATCAGGAAGTCCCAGAGCTCGTTCGGGTTTTTCGGAAGATCCTGCCCCCAGGCCTCGTGCCGCAGCTCGATCTCCTTCGCCCAGACCGTGTCGCCGAGCCCCTGGGTCTGGCCGAACTTCACGCTCTGCAGCGTCATTTCCAGGCACGAATCCGATCCGTAGACGTAGAAGGTCTTCAGGACGAAGACATGCAGAGCCGCGATAAAAGCAATGACCGGATTGTTCGCCAGCGCGTTCCTGAGCGCGACCGTGCGCATCGCCGTCAGGTCCTCGACAAGACGGTCGGAGAGCGGTCGGAGTTTACCGTCGTCGTCCCCCTCGTCGATGTGTGCCTTGTGAGCGGGCGCGCCGTTCACCGCGGCTTCGCCGACGAATGACGATCCAGACACGTCATCACCGGTTTCACCATCGGCATCCGACGCACCATCAACGACGCTTTCGACCTGCGGCTCATCCTCGGGCCGGACAAAACCGCGCTCGATCTTGAGCTCACCATCAGCACCGAGCGAGACGAGGGCGCCACCGCGGGCGACTTCAGCCGGATCGAAGACATAGGGCCGGTCCTTCAGCCGGTCGAGCTTGTTTCCGAGTTGCTCCAGTCGCTGTTCGGTCTCTGGGCAATACTCGGTCGCGTCGGCATATTCGGCATCGAGCTTTTCATATTCCGCCTTGATCTGATCAAAGCGAGCACGTGACTCTTCGGTGAATTCGGCCCGCTCGCCGTAGAAGCGGCGAAGAAGAGAGGTATATCCGTAGGGGAAATCGAAGGCAGCCTCGACCCATTTCCAACCTTCGGCGGCCTTGAGGGCCTCGGCGTCCGCGGTGAGCTTTTCGACCACGAGCTGTTCGAGCAGCGCCGGGTCCTGCAGCCATCCGCCATTGTCCTCATCGAATAGGTCGCGCATCACCACACCGCCGGCCGCCTCGTAGGCTTCGACGCCGACATAGACGGCGCGGCGGTCGGTCGCCCGGATCGCGGTCTCGGTGAGCAGCCTGCGGATATAGTAAGGCTCGCGTGAATGCTGCCGCGAAACCGTATCCCAGACCTGCTCCTGCCGGACATGGTCATCGGTGATCGAGAAAGCCATGACCTGTTCAAGCTTCATTTCGTCATTGGCGTAGAGCTCGAGCAACCGCGGCGAGACGGAAGCCAACCGCAGGCGCTGCCGGACAGCCGCGACGCTGACGAAGAACCGGGCGCCGATTTCATCCTCGTCCAGCCCCTGTTCGCGCAGGGTCTGGAAGGCGCGGAATTGGTCTAGCGGATGGAGTTGCAGGCGATGGACGTTCTCGGCAAGAGAGTCCTCGACCTCGAGCGTCTCGCCCCTGCTGATAATGCAGGGAACGGCGGCCGTCTTTGCCAGGCGATTCTGGCTGACCAGCCGCTCCAAGGCACGGTAGCGCCGGCCGCCGGCCGGAATATGGTAGAAACCGGTCTCCTTGCCGTCGGAATCGCGTTCAGGCCGCACATTGAGGCTCGAAAGCAGACCGCGGCGCGCAATGTCTTCGGCAAGATCCTCGATCGAAACGCCAGCCTTGGTCCTGCGGACGTTCTGCTGCGACAAGACGAGCTTGTTGAAGGGGATGTCGCGCGCGGCGCTGAGGATGATTTTCTGGTTGGCTTGGGCCATGTCCACTTCTCCATAACGGGCCGGCCGAAGACTCTCTCCGAACCTCTCAACCCGTCACGGTTCCACCCTCCCTCCCCTCCCTCTGCCGTCACGCCCTCCCGCCAGGCGGACGCTGAAGCGCTGCCGATTCCGCCGACAGATCGAGCCCGCGAATACGCATAGCTGCACTCCTAGATCGACGGCGTGGTCATGCCAGTCGTCTGGAAGCGGAAATACGCAAGGGCCGCGCCTTCTATCCCCCGCTCGGCCATCAGGCGAAGGAATTCAACGTGCCGCAGATAAAGACCATCTTCCGCCGCGGCATCACCTTGCTGCGCGCGGAGCCTTACGGACGGACCTCGCGGCCAGGCCTTCGCGCCTCGGCGGGACGCGCCTTGTCGGGACTGTCGGTCGCCGCGAACGGAAGGGTGCTTCCAGCCTTTTGGAGCGGATCCGGCGGGGCCGGACAGGGGCCCGCTGAGGCGCGCTCGACGATCCGCGAGGCGACATTGATGCGCCGTGCCGGCATGCCGGGCAGGCGCGGCTGCTCGATCCTTTCGAGCAGCAACCTGAGACCCACAGCGCCGCATTCGGCGCCTACCATGCGCACGGTGGTCAGCGGCGGTGAAATCTGCGTCGCCGGGGAGAAGTCCCGAAGCCGACTACCGAGACATCTTCAGGGATACGGTAGCCATGGCCGAGAAGCTCGTTGACGACAGTCACGGCAAGGCCGTCATGAGCACAGAAATAGTCGGTTGGATGAATGCCTTTTTCCTTAAGATTGCGAAACGCCCCACGAAAGCCCGTCTGCTCCTCGAACTGCCGGACATGCAGCTCGACGTTTTCGTAGCGCTCGGCAATCTCGCGGGCGCCGTAGAAACGCTCCCGGCGACCGCGATAACTGGGCGTGCCGTAGACAAAGGCGATGGAGCGGCTGCGGCGATGGCGTCCCGGTCATGCGGGCCGATGAGCAAGAGCCGGCACTGGAGCGGGCGAGATCAGCGAGTTGCACGTCGTTACGGCTCGATCTGACGAAGGCCAGACAGTTGCTCAATGACGGCCTGATCGACCTGCCAGCCTTCGGCGAACCGTTCATCGCCAATCCTGACCTCGTGGAGCGCTTCCGCCGTGATTGGCCGCTTGCCCAAGCCGATCGTGATTACCTTCTGTGGTAGTGATGCCCGTGGATACACGGATTACCAGATATATCAGGACGACGTGCTCACTGCCTGATTCAGCGGGAAATAGCAGCGGTGTGTTCAAGCACCGCCGCTACACCGTACGGCACAATCAAAGTTTGTAGTCCGGGGATTTGACGTCGAGCCTGCGCTTGAGGCTTTCCAGATGCAGGCGCGCGCTTTCCGGATCGCCCTCCCGCATCTGTTTGGCGGTCGCAGCCGCGATTTCGGGATGGACGGGCAATAGAGGCCGCCCCGTGCTCATCGCCTTCAACTGCACCTCCGCCGCCCGCTCGAGATAATAAAGATCGTCCCAGGCTTCCGCGATGTTCGGTGCGCAGACCATGACGCCGTGGTTTTTCATAAAGAGAATATCCTTGTCGCCGAGAACGCTCGCCAAACGATCCCCTTCCCGTTCATCGAGCGCAAGACCGTTATAGTCTTCGTCAACCACCGTGCGACCGTAAAACTTCAGCGCGGTCTGCCCGGCCCAGACCAGCGGCTCGCCCTCGATCATGCTGAGCGCTGTCGCGTTCGGCATGTGGGTATGGAATGCCGCGCCAATACGCGGCGCCATCCTGTGCAGCCGGGCATGAATAAAGAAAGCCGTCGCCTCCGGTTCGCCATCGCCGGAAACGACATTGCCATCGAAATCGCAGATCAGCAGGCTGGACGCTGTCGTCTCCTCGAAAGCCCAGCCGAGCCGGTTGACGAGGAAGAGATCGTGATGTCCCGGCACGAGCGCCGAGAAGTGATTGCAGATCCCCTCTTCCAGACCATACCGGGCCGCCGCCCGCAGACAAGCAGCTAAGTCCACACGCGCCTGCCAGATCTCTTGCCTGTCGAAGTCGATATTTCGCAGGGTTGCCGGTGCTGTCTGCGGGCGTTTAAGCTCATGGGCCATGCTAAGATCTCCTCAAGAACTATTCCGTCCATCCTGCCACCGAAAGCAAGCCGAGAACCTCGCTGAGCCGGGCGACCGTTTCATTCGGCGCGTAGTCGGCAAGCGGCTTCCGGCCGCTCCCGCGGTCAACCCATATCGTCCGGAAACTAAGCTCTCTTGCCGCCGCAAGATCGAGATGCGGACTGGCGCAAATATGAACCAGTTGCTCCTTTTCCACGCCGAGTTCTCTCCAGGCATGCTGGAATATCTGTTTCGCCGGCTTGTAGGCCCTCGCCTGCTCCGCCGTAATGACGCGATCGATCGCACCGCCGAGTTGCGCGATATTCCCCGCAATGATCGCATCATCCGTATTCGAGATGATGGCAAGTTTGAATCCTGCCGCCTTCAGCCCGGCAAGCGTGGCGACCACTTCCGGAAACGGCGGCATGCGACCGATGGACAAGGTGAGAGTATCGGAGTCACCGGCCGAGAACTCCAGAGCGAATTCATCCATGGCAAGCGCAAGCGCCGTGGCGCTTACATCCCTGAACGAACGATGCGGCCGCTCCGCTTCGAGCCGATGTTCGTACCGATCATAAACGGCGAGGAACGCATCGCGGTCGATGGAGCGGCCTTTTCCGGCAAGGATCTTGTCCATTGCCGCCAGCAATCCCTCATCCCACTGGATAAGGGTGCCGTAGCAATCGAAGGTCAGCCATTCTGGCCGCGGTCCTGAAAGCGTCATGTCGATCTCCTGATTGTCGGCGAGAGGATTGACATCCGCCGTCCTCATTTGGAAATTAAATGTCGCCATAACTTTTATTGGAGAATCGAATGAGCTTCGGTTTCGATCTCGATCTGCTGCGCAGCTTTACCGCGGTTGTAGAGGCGGGCGGGTTCACGCGTGCGGCGGAACGCGTTCACCTCACACAGTCGACGATCAGTCAGCAGATCAAGAAGCTCGAGACAAATCTTGGCCGTACCCTTCTCATCCGTGACCGCGCGACGGGGGGAATACGGACGACCGAGGAAGGCGAACTTTTGATGAGCTACGCCCGGCGGATATTGTCGGTTTCCTCCGAAGCGAGCGAGGCTCTCGGCCGATCCGTGCCTCTGCCGAAGACCGTGCGGCTCGGCGTTCCGGAGGATTTCGCCGGGCGGCGCATGATCGATCTGCTCTCCGGCTTTGCGCAAATTTCACCGCGCACAAGGCTCGACACGGTCAGTGGATGGAGCTTTGAACTGCGCCGACTTCTGCAAGCGGGGGAGATCGACCTCGCCCTCATCAAGCGCGAGCCGGGCGACGGGACATGCATTGCCAAATGGGAGGAGCAGCTGGTTTGGGTTGGTGACCAGCCACTTGCGACCAGCAGCAATCCGGTTCCTCTTGCAGTGTTTCCCGCCGGATGTATTTATCGCGAACGGGCGATACGCGCGATCGAAAGCAGTGGATGTCGTTGGCGTATCGCCTATTCCAGCCAGGGTCTGATGGGTGTCCAGGCAGCGGTTGCGTCGGGGCTCGGCATCAGCCTGCTGCCGGCCGATGCGATTCTACCCGAGCATCATCTGTTGAACGGCGCCGACGGCTTTACCCCGCAGCCTCCGTCGGAACTCGCGCTCATCGCTATCACGAAGAAGCTGGAACCGGCGGTGCGCGAGCTTGCGGACTTCCTGGTGGTCAATCTGACGTCACTGCGGCGAACGCCGGCAGCCGCATGAACCAACCAACCTTCGTTCTTCCCGGATTTTAGCACGCGATGCGATCACGGCTCCTATCCCGAGCCTACGCCGTTGGATGCTCGACCATTCGAACGGATTCGACCCTCCTCCACGACGCAGCAGTCAGTGATTATCCGGCTCCTGCATCCATTGCGGGATGTCCCGCCTGGCATGAAGCACGCGCCACACGTCGACATGACCTGGCTGGTGGTGATGGAAAACGAGATAGGGATGTCGCTTCAGAGAGACGCTCTGCAAGTCAGGTAATCCCAATTCGTATGCATACTGCAACGATCCGGGCTCCGGATGGCTCGCGATCAAATCGTACGCCGCCTGAAGAGCGTCGATAAAACGGAAAGCGACCTCGGTTCCAGCTTCGCGTGCATAATAATCGATGGCCGCCTCGACATCGCTGCGAGCGAGCTCCCGTGGAATAATCCTCTTGTTATTCACTTGCTGTGCCGACCACGAACTCGATCGCGCAGGCTAGTGAAATAATCAGGGTCAACCGGGTCGGTCGGTGCGGACGCGGCTCCGTCGAACAACAGCCTGCGTAGAGCGAGACGATCCTGATCTCGACGTATCAATTCCCGGATATATTCGCTACTTGTCCCATAGCCCCGTCCGGCGACTTGCTCATCGACGAAGCTCTTAAGATGGTCCGGGAGGGAAATGTTCATTGTGCTCATGCGAAAGATCATGGCGGCTTTGGCAAAAATTGGCAAGAACGACGACCGCTTTCCCTTCAACGACGAACCCGACGCGGCGTTGATACATTATGCGATGTTTTGAGCACAGGACGGGAACATCCACCGATACGCTGCGCCAAAGGCTCCTAACGGCGCGGCTGCTCCCGACCCCAAAGCGGACCTGACGCGTCGGCGCAGTCCGTCGGGCGAGTCGCACCACAATTGCGACAGAAAGCTGGAGGGCTTCTTGCAAATGAAATGTTGCCAGGACATCAAAGAACAAAGGCCCGGAAAATTGGTAACAAACATACCCCTACTCTCAAGCAGCCTTCCTTCCGGCCGAAATACCTGCAAGTTACGCACGTCGATTTCAAACTGCATGAGCCACGGAGAAGATTATTGACGGAATCGCGTTCGGAAATAAGGGAACCGAGACTCGAGCTCACCAGCCGCATCGTGTCAGCCTATTTGAGCCGCAACGTCGTTCCCGCAGGTGACCTGCGGCATCTTATCCGGCAAACCTACGATTCGCTGGAAGGGACTTCCCAGCCGGTCAAAGCCGGGGCCGCCCTCGAAGAGCAACGGCCCGCCGTCCCGATCAAGAAATCCGTGACAGAGGACTTCATCATCTGCCTGGAGGACGGCGGGAAATTCAAATCCCTGCGGCGTCACCTGATGGCAAAGTACGGAATCACGCCATCGCAATATCGAGAGAAATGGAAGCTTCCAGCCGACTACCCGATGACAGCTCCGAATTATGCCCGACAGCGCTCCGAACTTGCACGCGCGACCGGCCTGGGAAAGAAACAGCCATCAGCGCCCGCAGAAGTCTCGCCTCCTATTCGCAAAAAGATAGGCCTGAAGTTCCGTTAACGCCGCGGCCCGGGCCACCACAAGTGAGCATGTTGCCAAGACGACAGAGCCAAAAATCGACTGGCAAGACATGGGGGGTCACGATGGGGCCCGGCATGTACCTGCCCGAATGCCGGCCTAGTAGAAAGTGCCACCGGTCAAGGAATGAGCGTGCAGGATCACCTCGATGACTCTAACGACCGATTTCATTGCAGAGCTGATCAGGGCGGCAAACGAGGTCGATCGACTGACGCCACGAGATAAGCCGGCTCTTTGATCGCTCGATAGACGCTATCTGCGACATGCGCGAACAGACTGGCATGGCAGGTATCGATGATGCACGGACGTTCTCATCGATCTGCGGATATCATCGGAGCGCACTCGCGACCTCTCCGCCGATGACGCCAGGAATGCTCTCGTCGATGCGGCCGACGTTATCAGGACATAAAGATCGTCTTGGACCGGACCGAGTGAGCCGGCCGCACCGCTGGGCCGCCGGACGGCGGAAACCGGGACGGTCTGACCGTCCCGGTTCCGGGTGCTTACCACCAGGATGTGTAGAAGACAGCAAGGCCGGCCGCGAGCGCGTCGCGGGCCTTGGCGACAAAGGCGAGATCATCGCCGACTTCGCTGCCGTCGGACACACCGAAGAAGAAGCCGTCGGTCGGCGGCAGGGTGCGATCACGGACCGCTGTTTCCAGGCAGTCGAGATCGTCGGCGGTTAGCTGAAGATTGACGCAATTGAAATTCGCGTCGTTGCCGCCCTTCTCGCGGTAGAGCCGTTCCATCCAGCCGTGAAGATCCGGATGCTTGCGCCAGTAGTGGAGCGCCGCGGCCTCTTCGACTTCAAAGTCGACCGGCACGGCGGGTGGTTTGCGAAGAGTGCAGGCATACATGTCGAGTCCCACGATTTTCTCCTTTCGTTGCTCGTCCCGAAAGACGCGGCGTGAAAGGCCGGGCGGCACTAGCCGCCGCCGTCATGGCCAACACGGGCCTTCGCCGGGGCGTCCCGCCCCCGATGGCTGGCGCGGGCAGGGCATTGACGGCAAGGCGCCGTCCGGCAGAAACGCGAAAACCCGGAGGGACGACAACGCGAAGGAGCGTGGGACCGGCCTCGTCCTGCACCTGAAGAGTGCCATTCTGCTAAGGGGGTGCGAAGGAGGATGAGCCTCGCAACGGTCCAGAGCAACGATTCTCCGGGCGTCTGGCGGCTGAAAAACGAACGCGCGATTGACTTGCGGTGTCGGATGTCTTCGCAAGCTGCGACGCTCGTTGGCGAGCAACCTTCCCTGGTCGGGCGCCTCCCACGACCCGGTGTTCCAATGGATACATTATGCGAGAACAGCTCACCGGAGAGCCGCATTGGCGGCGGCGCCACGTCGATCTTCTTACGACGGGCAGCAGCTGCGAGCACACTAGATCTCGGTTGCATCGCGGCACATGGGCATTTCCTATGAGCGTTATAGGTAAAGCAGCCCTTGCCTCAGCGCTATGGCCACAGCGTCGGCGCGGTTCTGCGCATGAAGCTTGGCGAGCACTGCAGCGACGTGGAATTTCGCGGTATGCACCGAGACTTTGAGCTGGCGGGCGATCACCTTATTCGAGGCCCCGTCAGCAAGCAGCGCAAGCGTTTCCAATTCGCGGGGGCTGAGGGACAGATTGTGAGGTACGTCTCTCGGCAGCACTGCCTCGTCCGTATCAGCGGTCTCGTTTGCATCTGCAGCGTCAGCGGCTGACAGGCGATATCCTGCCGCGACGACCGTCGTTACTGCAGCGATGAGCGCCGCATCCGCGGAATGCGGCAGCACAGCATGGATGTTGCCACCGGGGGCTGCTGCACCAAGCACGATATGCGGCGTCGCTGCATCGACAGGTTCGCCATCGGTCACGACCACATCGAAATCCTCCGGCTGCTCGAGATCGAAAGACGTCGCGACGGCCACATGACCGCGCTCTCCCAGAGCCTGTTCCAATTCCTCCGCCTGCTCCGAATCGGACAGGGCGATCATCACTGTCAGCGGGCGCTGAGCCATCCATCCTCACTGTCGCTCAGGAGCGCGGCCGTGCGCCGACGACGACGTCGAGGGTTCGCGCCTCACCACCGCGCAATATTCCGAGTGCCACCGTTTTGCCGACACTGTCGGGACCGATCTTGCGGATCAGGTCCCGCACGCCTTCCACCGTCTCGCCGTTCCAGGATGTGATGATGTCGCCGAGCACCAGCCCGACCTTCTCCGCCGGACCGCCCGCCTCGAGGCTCATCACCATTGCGCCCCGCACCTTCTCCTGACGCACCGGGTGCAACCCTGCTCCGAGATATCCGCGCGGCATATGGCCCTTTTCGGCGAGCGTTGCCGCAACCCGGTCGACCGTTTCGGCCGGAATGACAAGAGCGCGCCGGCGGGGGTCGAACAGGACGAGTCCGATGAAGCCACCCTCGGCATCGATCGCCGCACCGCCCTCGGCGCGCGGGTCGATGCTCGCGGAAAGGCGGATGCGCCGGTCGATCAGGCCGCCACGCATGCTGCGCCAAGCGGGTCCGGCCTCGCTGACAATCCCGAAGCCGGCCAGCGTAGAAGCTTCCCAGCGGCCGACAGCGACGACAAGATTGCCTGCCTCCGTCGGCCCGGCAGGTTTCAGAGCCGATGCGCCATCAGGCACATCCGATTTCAGCACCGCGATCCCTGTCGTTGGGTCGCGCCCGACGAGTTCAGCCGCCGCGGAGTTGCCGGACGGCAAGGTCAAAGTGATGCCTTCCTCGGTCTCGATCGCCTCGCTCGCGGCAACGAACAATCCTTCACGCCAATGGACGGCGCTCGAAGAACTGTGGCGGCTGGCATGGACGGCGGCGATCCCCGCAGCGGTGGCGGCGACAAGGCCGGCGATCTCGCGAGAGAAGTCGGCAAGGCTGGCTTTCGGCATGGTCTTTCTCCTCAAAGCATACGAGGAATGTCGTCTGTTTCACCACGCCGTCCAACTGGCCTGACGGCTAGGTTTGGCGCGAACTGGCCATCCGGGCAGGTCGCACCACGCCGGCTCCAGCACACATACAAGCATCGATCGGCCGGGGCTGTGGTGACGATTCAAAGGATGACCAGCAGCATAGGCACCGGGTGCCTTCAACCAGTGCATATCGTGATTGAGTTCGCCTATACGCCCCGGCGGTGCCATCGGCGATAAGGCAGCCAGGCGGTGACGACGCTAGGCGGCCTCCTGACGCGAGGGGTCAGGCACTTTGACACGCTCGAGCTGGAAGAAGAAGTGCTCGTCGTATCCCTGTATGCTCATCACCCCTACCAATGTGTCGGTGTCGATCTTTCTGAAATGATCAGCAACAGGCTTGGTGTCATAGACCATTGCCGCGCTGACGTCGCCGCGGAAGCGCATCATTCGCAACGAGGCGACTGGTCCGGTCGCGCGCAGATGCTTGATCAGGTGGGAGAACAGTTTCCTGGCAGCTTCGGTACGGCCCAGTCGACGGAAGCGAAAGGCAAGTCCCAGCGGGATCGGGGACGGATCGATCGGCACAAGGCGGTTGCCGTCTTTCTTGAACAACAGGGCGTCGGCACGCATGTCGGCGCGGAAGCGCTTCCCGTACCACCCCAGATTTTCGAGCACGCCATCGAACGGATGTCCTGTCGAGATTTCACTTCCCTTCCAAAGGCCGACCAGTTCGCCCGCGGGCACCGGATGCAGCCTGTCGAAATATGCGAAGGCCGCCTCTTCGGACGGGAATGTCAATCGGTTGATCATCAATCGCTGCCTGACCTGACCTCCTCGACGTGGAGGCTTCCCTCGGGAAGCGGTCGGAGAAGCTCCCTCTCCGGCCTCGACAGGGCAAGCCAGTCCTTCCAATCCGGCGGGCGCAGAACGACGATCTGGCGATTGTGGATGGGCGCGACATCAGGTCCGGGTTCCGTGGTCAGCATTGTAAACGACGCGGGCTGGTTTCCCTGCCCTTCCCGCCAGAGCCCGGCAATCGCCATGAACGGCGCGTCGTTCAGCGTGAACCGATGTTTGGCCCTCGGATATTTTGTACCGGTGAACTCGAAGAAGGCCGACGCTGGTATGAGGCATCGCCTGCTCTCTGCAAAGCTGCGCCCCTCGCTCCGGAAATTGAAGACCGGTCCGCCCTTGCGTCCTTCAGGCGGCGGGAAGCCGAACGTCATCGGCACGAGTTCGACTACGTTGCCCCCTGCAGCCCTCACCACCGGTCCGGTGTCGCCGATCCGGATGTCGTCCGCCTGTGGGAGGTCGAGTTCCGACTGATGCGGGGGAATGCCGAGCGCGATCTGCTGCATCATTCTGCAGTATTCGGCATATCTGATGTGCTGCTCGTAGTCGTTACACATGCGCCATCAACGTAGCGCTCGTGATCAGGACGTCCAGACGGCTCGGTGCAAGTATGTCCGTCGACCTGGCTCTGATCGATGGTTCCAAGCGCTCGTTGGTGGAACGAGGCATGTGCCGGTAGTCCAGGGAGGCGGATTCGTCTCCGCTCCCGAGCTTGCGTCCGCAAGTTGCGCGCGGTCCGTCGATCCGACACCCCCGAAAATGGATCTCGACCGGCAGGGAGTTCAAAAGCACCTGTGGAAATCCTATTCTTTGAACCCCTGGAGGAAGTCGGCCCGGTGACAAAGGGGTTCAAACTGACAAGTATCTCGGTCGTCATAAAAAGAGGGGCTAAATCATGACTACAACCAACGAAATTGCAGACAAGATCTCAGCCGATCACAGCCTGAGCAAGGCGCAGAGCAAGGCGATCGTCGAGGCCGTCTTTGCCGCCGTCACCGCGGCCGCGACCTCCGGTGCCGAGACATCAATTCCGGGCTTCGGGAAGTTCAAGGTCAAGGACACGCCGGAGCGAGAGGCACGCAATCCGGCGACGGGCGCGACAATCAAGGTCGCCGCCGCGAAGAAGCTGACCTTCACGCCGGCGAAGGCACTCAAGGACGCACTGAACAAGTAAGCCGATTGGTGGAGAAGCCTTGCCTTTTCAAGGCTTCTCCTCGAGCGACGACGATCCCCCGACGGCATCCCGTCACGTGCGCAGTGCGTGCGCTGAAGATCCCGCCGACATTCTTGCCCCAGTTGAACCCACATGAAGCCGCTCCAGACGACTTGAAGCCATTAGCTCTGAAGAAGCGCTCCCGGCGCTGCACCCCGAGTACACTGCGCTCCAGTTCAAGAATCGTGATGGCCGAAGCGAGAAAGCGCCTCGCATCTTCCGCTCCTACCCACGCTACGTTGGTATCGGCTTTGCCGTCACCAATCCTGCGCAGTTCGGAAACGACGTTGGTATCCAACAGGTATCTCAAGACAAATCCACTTCGCGCGGCCCGATTTCAACGCGGTGCGGCTCGAAACCGATCCCCGAGAGGCCACGCATGGCGAGAGCGTCCACAAGACTGCGGTGCTTGCCGGTCAAACGCTCGAATTCGTCATAGGTCATCAGGACATGCGGAGGCTTGCCGCGAGCCGTGATGATAACCGGACCGCTTTTTGCCGCCTTCTTGGCGCTACTGACGTCATGATTCAGTTCTCGGTTAAGTCGAGCAGACCCGAGGCGCGTCAGGCTCCAACAGCAGGTGATCTGGCGCTGCCAGCGTTCTCGACGGTATGCGACTTTTGAAGTACAGAACATGAACGTCCCGTCGATTGATGCTCACAACTTCAGAATGGTTTCCGATGCCTTTTCCGCGATCATAATTACCGGTGAGTTCGTGTTACCGGAGACAATCGTCGGCATGATGGAGGCGTCGACGATACGCAATCGGCCGATGCCGTGCACGCGCAGCTTCGCGTCCACCACTGCCATAGGGTCACTCCCCATCTTGCAGGTACCGACGGGGTGAAAGATGGTTGTCGCAATGTCACCGGCGCGGCGGATCAGATCCTCGTCGCTGTTGTGCTCGCGGCCGGGGAGCATTTCCTGCGGCCGGAATCGCGCGAGCGCATTCGTTTCCATGAGGCTGCGGGCGTGGCGGATGGACTTCGCCGCAAGCAATCGGTCGCCGGCGGTGGAGAGGTAATTTGGGCGGATTTCAGGTGGCAGCGCCGCATCCCTCGCGGTGACATGCACTGTGCCGCGGCTCTCCGGCCGGAGATTGCAGACGGACACCGTGACAGCGGGAAAGCGGTGCAAGGGCTCACCGAGCCGGTCCGTGCTGAGCGGCTGGACGTGGTATTCGAGATCGGCCGTCGCGACGGCCGGATCGCTCTTGGCGAAGATCCCGAGCTGGCTCGGCGCCATCGAGAGCGGGCCGGCTCGGTTAATGGCATATTGCAGACCCATGCCGGCGCGGCTGAAGAGGTTGTGATAGAGCTGGTTCAGTGTGCGCGCGCCTTCGACCTTGAAGACGGTGCGGATCTGTAGGTGGTCCTGAAGGTTCTCGCCGACGCCCTGAATTTCGTGGTAGACGGGAATGCCGAGGGTGGACAGCACGTCCGGTCGACCGATGCCCGACAGCTCTAGGATTTTTGGCGAATTGATGGCACCAGCAGACAACACCACTTCGCGTGATGCACGAGCGACGCAGAGGCGGCCGCCAAGGCGGAAACGCATGCCGGTGACCATCTTGCGGTCAAATTTCAGCCTTTCGGTCTCGGCCCCGGTCAGGACGCGCAAATTCTTGCGCTTCATTGCCGGCCGCAGGAAGGCTTTTGTTGTGTTCCAGCGCACGCCGCCGCGCTGGTTGACTTCGAAGTAACCGGAACCCTCGTTGTCACCATCGTTGAAGTCGTCGGTCTTCGGGATCCCGAGCTCTTCCGCCGCATCGCGGAATGCGTCGAGGATCGGCAAGGAGAGGCGCTGGCGCTCGACGCGCCACTCGCCGCCTGCCCCGTGCACGGCGGACTTGCCGCGGTAATTATCCTCCGACTTCAGGAAATAGGGCAGCACGTCGTCCCACCCCCAGCCGGCATTGCCCGCCTGCCGCCAGCCGTCGTAGTCGGCCGCCTGGCCGCGCATGTAGATCATGCCGTTGATCGACGAGCAGCCGCCGAGCACCTTGCCGCGTGGATAATTAAGAGCGCGGCCGTTGAGGCCGGCTTCGGCGGCCGTCTTCATCATCCAATCCGTGCCTGGATTGCCCATGCAGTAGAGATAGCCGATCGGCACATGAACCCAGTGGTAGCGGTCCGTACCACCAGCTTCGAGCAGCAGCACCCGGTTCTTGGGATCGGCCGAAAGCCGGTTCGCCAGAACGCAGCCTGCCGAGCCGGCACCAACGATAATGAAATCGTAGGTGCCTTCGTCCACTGCAGTTTCAGTTATAGGCATGCTCACGCGGCAACTCCCGATGCCTTTTCTGCCGGCGCCGATAGCCGACGCCAGATCGGCGTCATGGCTTCCGCGATGTCCTTGTAGAGCGCGTAGCGCCGGTTATAGTGAGCGGCGAGGCCGCCGTTCGGCCTGTATTCGCGGTCGACACGCACCATGGCGGCCGCGCCATCCGTGAAATCGGCGAAGAGACCGACGCCCGTTCCAGCGGCGATCGCCGCACCCAGCGCGCCCGTTTCCCGCGAGGCCGCGACGGAGACGGGGACGCCGAGCACATCGGCAAAGATCTGCAGCCACAGTCGGCTGCGCGAACCGCCACCGGACAGCACCGCCTCGTCAAAGCTGGCCCCCGCCTTGCGGATCGTCTCGATATGCTGGCGGTGGCCGAAGGCGACGCCCTCGAGCAGGGCACGGATCAGATGCCCCTTGCTGTGCCAGCCCGCGATCCCATAAAAACCCGCCCGCGCGTGGCCGTCCTGCTGGGCACCGTAGAGGTAGGGGTGGTAAAGCGGATCGTCCGCCGCAGGCTCGATAACCGCAGCGAGCGCGCAGCAGGCATCGAACGGCGACACACCCTCGGCTTGCTCGCCCGGGAGGAACTCCCGCACCAGCCATTCGAGATTGGCTGCCGAAGTGGCGCTGTTTTCCATCGCCATGTAGCGAGTGCGGTCGAAGGTGGACGACATGAAGACGGGGCCGTCGAGATCGGGACGGTCGATGATGACCTGGTTGATGCTCCAGGTGCCAGCGATGATCGAGGCGCTGCCGGTGCGCGTGACGCCGGACCCAAGCGCCGAGGCGACGACGTCGAAGAGCCCGCCGATCACCGGCGTGCCCGCGGCAAGCCCGGTCTCTCTCGCCACCGCCTCCGTTACGGTGCCGGCGATGTCGGCGCTTTCGATGAGCGGCGGCAACAAGTCCATGCAATCTGCCAGCCCGTAAGCCTCCATCAGGGCCCCGTCGTACCGGCGGGCGGCGAGATCGAGCAGGCCAGCGCCCGACATGTCCGAGACCTCGCTGACGCGGCTCCCTGCCAGGCGGTTGACGACGAAATCCTTGGAGAAGAACACCGTGCCGATGCCCTTGAAGAGCTCCGGCCGGTTACGCTTCAGCCAGGCGAGCAGTGTCGGCGTCTGCGAGGCCCAGGGGCGCTGGCGGGCGATTGGATAGGTCCTGTCGCCCACGCCTTCCGCCGCCCATTCCTCGACGAGGCCGGTCGCCCGCGTGTCGAGCGACTGGATGCCGAGGAGCGGCTCGCCCTGCCGGTCCAGCGCATAGAGCCCGTTGCCGTGACCGGCGCAGCCGATCGCAGCGATGCCGGTCGGGGCAAGCCCCGCCTTGTCAAGGCAGGCACGGATGACGCGCTTGGCATTGGCCCAGAGTTCGCCGAGGTCACGCTCGACATGGCCGGTAAAAGGCATGTGACTGTGGCCCTCCTCCCCGGCATACGCCACTTCCCTGCCCGTACGGTCGAAGATCACCGCCTTGATGACGGTGTTGCCGGCGTCGAGCCCCAACAGATAGTCTCCCATTCGGAACCCCTCCTAAGGTTCGTTGACGCCATCACCCCTGCCGATAGAGTGCGAAGGCGTCTTCGCCGCTCGCATCCGCGTGCAAGATCGCCATCAGTCCGCGCACCACGGCGCTCGGGTTAGCGTGCTGGTAGATGTTGCGCCCGTAGACCATGCCCATAGCGCCCTGCCGCATCAAGGCGGCGGATTTGTCGAATACGGCGCGAAGATCCTCCTTGCCGCCGCCGCGCACGAGAACCGGGCAGCGCGCCGCCTCAACGACGCGATGGAACTCCTCTGCATTCGCCGTCGGGTCGGCCTTGACGATGTCAGCGCCCATCTCGCGGGCAAGCCTTGTCAGCGTCACGATCTTGTCGGCGTCGCCATCGACCATGTAGCCGCCGCATTCTGTCACGGGCTGCATGACCAGCGGCTCGATCATCAGCGGCATGCCGTATTTCTCGCAGTCGGCCCGCACGCGGGCGATATTCTGGACGCATTGGCGGAAGAGATCCGGTTCGTCCGGCAGCATGAAGAGGTTGACCACCACGCAGGCGGCATCCATCTGCAATGCGCCGATCAGCGGCTCGGCCTCGTTCTGCAGAACCGCCCACATGTCGCGATGGCGGATGCGGTTATAGGGGTTGCCCATGTCGATGCGCATGACGAGCGCCGGCTTCTCCTTGCCGGGGATGTCCTGTAACAGGTCGGCCTGGCCGTAGTTCATCTGGATCGCATCGGGCTTGGCATCGACCAGCGCCTTCACGACGACGGGCATGTCCTCCAGCCCGTTGAGGAAGGACGGCTCATTGCACACGCCGTGATCGATCGCCACGTCCAGGCAACGACCGTTGCCGAACAGCCGGTTCATCCGGACCTTACGGTTGTCTCGCATAATTTGCTCCTTTGTTCGTTCCTTGCGGAAAGGGTTGACTCCGCGACGCCGTGGCGCTCGCGCATGAGGACGAGAAAACGGCTGCGCTCCTCGGCCTTCTGCGGCGCCAGCCAGCCCTTTTCGGCTGCAAGCAGATCAAGCGCGGCCTCGGCCATGTCGAGGGAAAGCTCGCCGGTGATGGCGATTGTCGTACGCCGCAGGAGCAGGTCGTCCAGATGCTCGATGGCTTCGGTGCGGATGAGATGCAGGAGCTCACGAGCGCTGTAGCCGGGATGGGGCAAGAGGTGGTCCGGCCCTGCGACGGTGAATCGGGCGACATCCTCCGCGTCTGTGCCATAGCGGCCAAAAAGCTCTGCGACGCGATCGCGGGACAGGCCCGTCGATTCCGACAAGTCCCGAATCCAGCCGCTACCATCTTTCGGAAATACCCGTCCGCCGCCGAAGGGGCGATCCGCCGTGTCGGCGCGGCGGCTCCGGCCAAGCCGTTCCAACGCCATGTCGGCGGCGAGTTCGCCGAAGGAACGGAAGGTCGTCCACTTGCCCCCGATCATGCAGAGCACCGGCGGTCCGCCGTCGCGGCCTTCGAGCACGGTGCAGAAATGGTCACGCGGGATGCGGCCGGTGAAACTGTCATTGCTGGCCGGCAGCGGGCGGACGCCAGCGAACTGGAAGACGATTTCTTCCAGTCGGATACGCACGCCCGGCAGCACGAAGGCGAGAGATTGCAGGATATAATCCCGCTCATCGTCCTCGCACCGCACCGTACCGGGATCATCGACGCGGATATCCGTCGAGCCGACCAGCACCTTGCCGAGATAGGGAAACAGGATGCAGATGCGTCCGTCCTCGTTCTCATAGTAGATCATGTGCCCATCGAGCATGTCGCGCAGCGCAGGATTGTCGATGATCAGATGCGAGCCCTTCGTGCCGCCCATCAGCGGCGCGGGCCGCGTGTCCGCGGGAAACAGCGTGCCGTTCGCGATATCGATCCAGCCGCCGGTCGCGTTGACGACCAGCCGCGGCTG
Organism: Sinorhizobium garamanticum; assembly: GCF_029892065.1. Taxonomy (NCBI): domain Bacteria; kingdom Pseudomonadati; phylum Pseudomonadota; class Alphaproteobacteria; order Hyphomicrobiales; family Rhizobiaceae; genus Sinorhizobium; species Sinorhizobium garamanticum. The sequence goes on from NZ_CP120374.1 coordinate 506,347, forward strand.
CATCGGGAACGCTTCGCCGGAAAGGCAGTCCCGCAGCAGGAGTTCCCCGGCATGGGCCTGGTCAATCGTCGCGTAGTTCAGCGCCCCGGCATGCGGCCCGGCGGAGAGTCCGTCGCGCAACAGCTCGATGCCAATTCGTTCGGGATGACTGACCCAGGCATCGTGATAGGTCGCGGAGCTGCGGATTGCCGGATTGAGCGCGGGCCATTTTTCCAGCGTTGCTTTGCGGCCGCGGAACTGGTGCCGCGGCAGCAGCGCCCGCTTGCGCGCCAGGAAATCGTAGATGCCAAGACCGGCCTTAATGGCGACGGCACCACGGCGGCTGGGGCGGCGGGTGAGGCCGAGAAAACGCACGATGCCATTGGCGAGACCGGAGAAGGTATCGAAGATCGGCACCGTGGTCGGCAGCGGGGCGACATAGTGGGGGGCGTTGCGCAGCAACCGATCGCGCTCGACGAGCGACTCCTGCACCAAGCTGAACTCACCGTTCTCGAGATAGCGCAGACCGCCATGGACCATGCGCGAGAGGGCGGCGCTCGCGCCGGAGCAATAGTCGCCCTTCTCGACCAGCAGCACGCTCGCGCCCTGCAGCGCCAGCTCACGGAAGACGCTGATCCCGTTGATGCCGCCGCCGAGGATGCACACATCTAACTTCGGGCCGTGGCGGAGCCCGTCCAATGTCTCTTTGCGATTCATGGTGACAGTTATCCGTCCATGTTGGCCAGCGTCGCCGAAACGGCAGTTTCGATGGCTGCCAGGTCTTCACCGGAAAGCGGCAAGGTTCCGGCTTGCGCATTGTCGATCGCCTGCGCTGGGTTGCGCGCGCCGCAGAGGGCAAAGGTCACGCCCGGCTGTTTCAACGTCCAGGCGATTACCGTCTGCGCGATGCTCGCGCCGTGCCGCTCTGCGACGGGCCGGATCGCCTCGGCGAAATCCCTGGCCTTGCGCCGGTTTGCGATGGAAAAGCGCGGATTGTCCTTGCGCTGATCGTCGCCGGAAAAGACCCGCTCCGGTCCGATCGCGCCGGAGAGCAGGCCGAGCGCCAGCGAGGAATAGCTGAGCGTCGACACGCGATTGGCCACGGTGAGCGGCAGCAGGTCCGCCTCGATCTCGCGATCGATCATGCTGAACCGCTCCTGGATTGCATCGAGCGAACCGGTTTCGATGTACTGCTTCAGCTCCGAGTGGTTGACGTTGCTCGCGCCGATTGCGCGGATCTTGCCGGCCCGCTTCAGGTCCTCCAGCGCCGCAACCGTCTCCTCGATGGGTGTCGTCGCGTCCTGCCAATGGGTGATGTAGAGGTCGATATGATCTGTGCCGAGCCGGCGCAGGCTTTGCTCAACCTCATGGATGATCGTGTCCCGGCCGAGATAACGATGGACCGGCTTGCCGTCCTGATCGAAGAAGTGGTTGCCTTTCTGCGTATGCCACACGAGGCCGCATTTCGTTGCGATCACCGCCTTGTCGCGGCGGCCAGCGATCGCCTTGCCGACGATCTCCTCCGACCGGCCGAGGCCATAGACCGGCGCCGTGTCGATGAGGGTGACGCCGGCCTCGAGCGAAGCCTGAATAGCGGCAATGGATTCCGCCTCATCGGTTCCGCCCCACATCCAGCCGCCGATCGCCCAGGTGCCGAGGCCGACGGCCGACGCCTTTACGCCGGAGCGCCCGATCTCGCGGGTTAACTGCTCACCGCTCATGCGGAAATTCCTCCCTCGGACGCAATTTCAAGAATACGCGCGCCGGTCGCCTCGTCGGTGACGAGCGTGTCGAGATGGTTGCCGCGCATGACGCTGAGAATCGGACCCGCCTTGTTCGGTCCGCTCGCGACCCCGATCTTGGTCGGGATCGAGGCAAATTCCTCAAGCGTCAGCGACACCAGCGAACGGTTGAGGCTGTAGTCGCAAACCTGGCCTCGGTCGTCGAGCAGGTGGGCGAGCAGTTCGCAGGTCGCGCCGGAGCGTTCGATCGCCGCCCGGTCGGTGCTGGAAGACGGATGCAGGTCGTAGTAGCTCGAGTCGTCGGTAAGGATCGAGCCGATGCCGACCACCGCCACCTTCGCCTCGCGCGCCCGTTTGAAGACGTCGGCGACGGAGCGCATGTTGATCAGCATCGCCCGCTGTTCGGCATCGTCGGCGAAGAGGGGCGCGTGGATCTGGTAGGAGCGCCCCCCGAGCCGCTCGGCCATCAGCGTCGAGACATGGTTGACGTCGGTATAGTGCTTGCCCTGCACGCAGCCCGTTGCCGGAATGACCTCGACATCAAAACGGCGCGGCGGCTGCAGGCCGGCGACGACGGCGCTCACCCCTTTGCCGCCAGTGATGCAGATTGTGTCGCCGTCGCCGATCTCATCGAGCAGCAGGCGGGCCGCCGCCTCTCCGACTGCCTGAAGCGCGGTCTGCGGATTGTCGGAAATGGTCGGCACCACGACCGCACGGCTGATGCCACCGAGCGCCAAAAGTCGTTCCTCCAGGTCGACCAGCGGCTCGACCGGGGACTTGATCTTGATCTCGACGAGGCCAAGCTGACGGCCCCGTTTAATGAGGCGGTTGACGGTGGCTTGCGAGATGCCGAGCTGTCCGGCGATCTGTGCCTGCGTCAGGCCCTCCATAAAATGCAGGACAAGCGCCTGGTGCATCTGGCGGGCGATGACGATCTCCTCGCGCGGTGCTGTCGTCTTGCGTTTCAGTTTGGCAATTGGCATGTCAGGCGGCCTTCCGCTTTTGCAGGAAATGGTCGATGGAAACGGCAGCGAGCAGAATGCACCCCTTAAGCATGTCCTGCCAATAGACCGAAACGTCGAGCAAAATCAGAGAGCTGGTGACGACTGAGAGAAGGGCGATGCCGAGGATAGCGCCAAGTATTGTGCCTGAACCGCCATTCAGCGAAGCGCCGCCGATCACCGCCGCGGCGATGATGTTGAGTTCCATGCCGACGCCGAAGGTGGGGGTCGCCGCGCCGAAGCGGGACATGTAAATGACGCCAGCGACACCGGCGAGCGTGGAGCAGAGCACCGTCACCCAGAATTTCACCTGATTGGTCTTGATGCCGGAATAGAGCGCCGCCTTCTCGTTGCTGCCGGTGTAGAAAACCTTGCGGAAGGCGGTCGCCCGGCGCAGCAGGAAATCGAACAGGATGACGACAGCGACGAAGATTAGGATGACATAGGGTACGCCGTAAAACGTGCCCTGCCCCACCGCCTTGAAGCCCGCCGGCAGCGTGAAGAGCGAAAGCGGCGTTCCCTTTGTGACGATGAGGCAAAGCCCGCGCACGATCACCATGGCGGCGAGCGACGTGATGAAGTGGTTGAGGCCCACGACCGTCACGAAGAGGCCCATGACGCCGCCGATCACGCTGCTCGCGGCGATGCCGACGAGAGAGGCCGTCCAGGGATCGAGCCCGGCGAGGAAGAGCGAGCCCGAGAGCACCATCGCAAAGCAGACCACGGAGCCGACCGCGAGGTCGATGCCGCCGACGATGAGCAGGATCGTCATTCCCACGACGACGATGCCTTCGACGGAAAAGCTCATCAGCATGGCGCGGAAATTGCCGAGCGTCAGGAAGTGCGGCGAGGCAAAGCTCATTATCACGCAAAGTGCGAGGATGATCGCGATCAGCCCCGCCTCGCGCATCGTGCCGATGCGTTTCCAGGATGATGTCTTAGGCGCGCCTGCCACCATCGTGTCGATTGCCATTCCCGTCCCTCCCACTTTCTCGTCACGCGGCATGGCCCGCCACCCTTGTCGTTCCCACCCCCGAGGCGAGGCGGATCACAGCCTCCTCCGTCATCTCGGCGGCGCCGAGCTCACCGGCGATGCGCCCCTCCCGGACGACGAGCACGCGGTCCGAGAGCCCGAGCAGCTCCGGCATTTCCGAAGAGATGACGATGATGCCGATGCCTGAGCGCGCAAGCTCGCGCAGCAGCCGGTGAATCTCCGCCTTCGCGCCGACATCGATACCGCGTGTCGGCTCGTCCATCAGGATGACCTTCGGCTTCACCGCGAGCTGCTTGGCGATCGCGACCTTCTGCTGGTTACCGCCGGAGAGCGATTTTACGGGTGCCTCGATACCGCCCATGCGCACCGCAAGACGCCGGGCGAAATCCTCGGCAAGCGCGGCCTCCGCACGTGCGTTCATGAGGCCAGCGGAATTGGTCAGCGACTTGAGATCCAGCACGGACATGTTCTGCGCGATCGACATCTCCAGAAAGATCCCAGCGCCCTTGCGGTCTTCCGACAGATAGACGATGCCGACCCTCACGGCATCGGAGTAGGAATTGAGCTTCTGCGCCCTGCCACGCAGACGTACCGTGCCCACGGTGCGTGGCCGGAGCCCGCAGATGCCCTCGGCGATTTCCGTGCGGCCGGAGCCGATCAGGCCGCCGATGCCGAGGATCTCGCCCTTGCGCAGCGCGAAGCTGACCCGATGGAAACGCTCGCCGTCACCGATGCTGTCCACCTCAAAGATCGTCTCGCCAGACGCCTCATCCGGCCCGAGCTTTTCCGGGTAGAGCTGCGTGATCTCGCGCCCCACCATGCGGCGTACCACGTCGTCCTGCGTGATATCGGAGATGCGATCGGTGCAGACGTATCGGCCGTCGCGGAACACGGTAACCCGGTCGCATAGGCTGAAAATCTCCGCCATGCGGTGGCTGATATAGATGATCGAAATGCCGTTCGCCTTGAGGTCGCGGATGATCGAAAATAGCTGCTGCGCCTCGGTTTCGGTGAGCGCCGCGGTAGGCTCGTCCAGGATCAGCACGCGGCAATCGAGCGTCAGGGCCTTGGCGATCTCGACGAGCTGCTGGCTGGAAACCGGCAGGTCCACAACCTTGCGACGGACGTCGATCGCGGCAAGCCGGTTTATCACCGCCTGCGCGTCGCGTTCGAGCGCGCGGTAATTCATGAAGAGTTCATGGCGACGGTTGGTCGCCGCCATGAACATGTTTTCGGCCACCGTCGCATCCGGGCAGAGCGCGATTTCCTGATGCACGAGGCCGATGCCGAGCGATTGGGCGACGGCAGGCGAGGAGATTCGCACAACCTTGCCGTCCACGCGGATCTCGCCCGCGGTCGGCTCCAGCACGCCGGCGATGATGTTCATCAGCGTCGACTTTCCGGCGCCGTTCTCGCCGCAAAGCGCATGGACCTCGCCGCGTTCGAGCGTGAAGTCGACATCCGTCAGCGCCTTCACCGACCCGAAGTACTTGGTGACGCCATGAATGGTGAGCACAGGCTCCGCCATCGTGTTCCTCTCCTCCCTGATCCCTGAGACCATCCGCACCGTGAGGCGCGGATGGCGCTAATCCGGAGCTTACTCCTCGATACCCTTCGTGCCGCGACGCTTCAGGTACTTGTCCCAATAGAAGTCGTCGGCATTTTCCGCCGTCACGATGGAGAGGCCGTTGTCGACGACCGGGATGCTCATAGGGTTGAAGCCGGAGCGCTTGGCGTCGTTCATCGGATCGATCAGCTCCGGATGCTTGGCTAGCCAAAGCAACATGAAGCCCATATAGCCCTGCATGCCCTGGTTCGGGTTGATCGAACCGAAGACCTCGCCAGCCTTGATCATGTCGAGGATATTGGCGTTGACGTCCGCGCACATGACGAGGACCTTGCCGCCGCTTTCCTTGTTGGCCTGCGCGGCGCCAATTGCCGAATTCGCCTCTGGCATGAAGACGGCGCCGAGGTTCGGGTTGGCCTGGATGATGCTGTTGAGGCCCTGATAGGCCTTGGTCGGATCCTGGTTGGAGGCGGCACGGCCGACGAGCTTCATGTCCGGCCACTTCTCCTCCATGCGGCCGATGAAGGCCGCGATGCGCTTGTCGTGGTTGTCCTGACCCGGATTTTCCAGAACCGCATACTCGCCCTTGCCGCCCATCTTCTCGGCGATTGCATCGGCGGCATAGATGCCTTCGCGGGTGTTGTCCGAAGTGATGAAGGACACGCGCTTGGAGAGCGGCGAGTCGGCCGCGAAGGTCACCACCGCCGTGCCCTGATCGATCGCGCGGTTGATCGGCTCGATGAAGGGGTCGGAGTTCATCGGATGGACGAGAATGCCGGCCGGGTTCTGTGCCAGTGCCTGGTCGAAGGTGGCGATCTGCTTGTTGACGTCATATTCCGGCGTGCCCGTATATTCCGTCTCGCAGCCGAACTGCTGGCCCGCCTGCTTGAACATTTCATAGACCGGGAACCAGTATTCGACGCCCGAGACCATGACGTTCATGACGTATTTTTCGCCCGGCTTGCAGCGGAACGGTTTCTCCGTCTCGGCGGCTGCGGAACCGGCAAAAAGCGTTGCCGCAAGGACCGCCATTGCGGTCGTGCTGAAAAAAGTGCGCAAGTGTCCTCCTCGAGGCCGAAGCCCCTCCAAAAAGCCCGAGGGCGCCGAACCGACGCCGATCTCAGTGAAGACCGGATTTCCTCCTCGAAGTCCGGTATGGGCAGCTAAACGCAAAGCTCATTGCCTGTCAATATAATTCACGGAGTGAATTAAAATTCACGGACACTGCAATTCACTCTGGGACTTCCTTCACCGGTCCCATCCTCCTCTCGCGCTCCTGGACGGGTGCGAAGAAGCCCGGACGGTGCGGGTCAGTCGTCCGCCTTGCTCCGGTTCCGATACTGACGCGGCGACATGCCCATCACTCTGCGGAACAAGGCGCTGAATCCGCTGTCCGTCGCAGAACCGACTTCCATTGCGATGGCCGATATTGGGGCCCCGCTGCTACGCAGCCGGGCGGCTGCCAGTCGCACGCGCCAGCGCGCGAGATAGTCTATTGGCGAGCGCCCCATCCGGTCATGAAATCTGGCCGCAAAGCCGGAGCGCGATTGCCCGGCGATGCGCGCCAACTCACTCACCGTCCAGGCGCGCGCCGGTTCGGCATGAATGGCCTGCATCGCTGGTTGGATGGCCTTGGAGGCCTCTATCTGGAAGACTTCGACGTCGCCGGCCCCTGTAATGGTGAACTGGGCAGCAGGGGTGTGGCGAGTTGGGCGATCGATCCTGTTGCGGCGCGGCGCCTCTGGGATATTTCAAAGGCCATGACCGGAGCATACATCTGAGTCGTGCAGCAGTCGTCGGCGGAACTGGCGGCTCCCGGATCGCGGGCGAATAATATCCATCTGCAGTTCGTCGCTTTGCGTGCCGCCATGCGTTCGGCAGGGCTCGACACGCGGAAAAGCAGTTCTGCGTCTATTCCCATCGCATCCATCCGCTTGAGCGACACCGCAGCAAGAATACGAGGAGCGGTCGAAGACCGGGCGCCAGACTAAACGCATGTATACTCACGCAGACGCCCGAGGGTCGCTAAACTCCGTGACATCATCACTCGCCGACGTTCCCTCCTTGAAGTGATGATTGCGGTGGCACGGTCGCCTCCCCGCGACACGACCGCCAACGCCGGTTACCTGAGGGCCGTTTGCTCAGAAAGAAACGGCCCCACTTTTTTAAGATCCGGAGTGCCGCGGCGACTACACCGGAGCCTGAGCCTTGGCTCGGCGGGCGATCCAGGTGTTTCAATCCGACTGCAAAATGCCTGCCGCTTCAGCGCTAGCGAGACCCTCATTTTGCAGCCAAGGCAATGTCGCCGTGCTCAGCGCGCCGATAGCGATCAAATAATAGGCCGGAACGCAACCGTCGCCCGTTGCAGCAATCAGCCAGGTCACAACGAACTGAGCGGTACCGCCAAGGAGCGTCACCACCAAGGCGTAGGCGGTTGCAAGGCCGGTACTGCGGTAGCCCACCGGAAGCGCCTCAATCATGGCGGCGAAACTTGCACCGCCGCTTATCATCGCAAGGAACGGCAGCGCGAAACTGAGAAGCATGAGCGGCAGTATGTCCTGGCTGCTGACGACTGCCGAAAACATCGGGATAGCTACCAGGACGATGAGACATCTCGGGGCAGCAATCACGATGCGCCGCGAGAAGCGATCCGACGCCCAGCCGCCTATAAGAGAACTAGCAAAGACGGCAAGGCCGGCGACGATCGCACTATAGAACGCAACACTGGGCGAAAGGCCGAGTGTTTGCGTTGCGAATGTGGTCATATACGTGGTGAGATAGATCGATATGGTTCCGAAGCCTATCTGGGCGAAAATTGCGATCTGCAACTTCATTCCAGGTCTCCGGCCGAAGGCCGAATGTGTCGAAGGGCGCCATTCCCGTCGAGGAAGGGGCATCGTCTCCGGCAGATTTCGCCGCAGATAGAGGCCGATTGGAACGATCACCATGCCAAGCACGAACGGGATGCGCCATCCCCACTGAAGCAACTCCTCTTCATTCAAGCTCGTAGCCAGCAACGCGCCCGTTGCGCCGGCCAGCATCGTGGCCAGGCCTTGGCTGGCGGGTTGCCAACTGGTCCAGATCCCCCGCGTCGTGACGGAAGATACCTCGAAGAGATAGACTGTTGCAGGACCTAGTTCCCCACCAAGGGCAGCCCCTTGGAGAAGGCGGGCGATAACGATAAGCAGTGGCGCAGCAAAGCCGATCGTTTCATAGCCTGGCGTCACTGCGATCATCAGTGTTCCGCCGGCCATCATTAGGATCGTGAGCAGGAGCGCCGGGCGGCGTCCTGATCGATCGGCGTAGCGGCCGATCAGCAAGCTTCCAAATGGACGTGCCACGAAGCCGACCCCGAATGCCGCCAGGGACAGTAGTGTGGATGCATATGGGCTGTCGGAAGGGAAGAAGGCCTTCCCGATCATTACCGCGAAGAAGGCGTAACTTGTGAAATCGAAAAACTCGCACACATTGCCCAGTACGGCGGCTGCAAGCAGCCTGAACCTCGATCGGCTCGTTGCTAGAACCTCCGAATGATCAACCGGCCGCTGCATCACGTCCGATCCTGGACTTCGACAAAATTGCTCCAGCGATACGCAAGTCTTGCGTATCTTGGACGCTTCCGAAACGCGAGATGATCGACTTGATTTCCTGGGCCAGTTGGGATGACTGAACGACCGCCGATTGCTCGTCCCTGACCGCTCTCAGTGCAATGCGCAACTCCAGTGTCAAGGCATTTTCCTTTCGTGCTAGCGCCAAGGCTTCCATCACAGGGACTATCGACGCCGCTTCGTGAGGCCCGGTCGACAATTCGATCGACGCTTTCAATCCGACCATATCCACCATCTGGAACATCTCGCCGCTTTCTTCGGCGCGCGCCATGGCGCGGGCCAGGGTGACCAGGGCCTCGGCATGTTCGCCGGTGTCCGCCAGTCCTTCGGCAAGCGCGGCAAGAAAGCTGACGACCATGTGGTGATGGTTCTCCGCGGTCATGATGGCAAGGGCTTCACGCAATTGCCTAATTCCCTCAGAAGGGAGTCCCCTGCGAACATCAAGTTCGCCCTTCAAACCAGTGCTCACGGCGTGGAAAGCGGTCAGCGAGTGTTGTTGAGAGACCGTGGCGAGCTCATCCGCCAGCGAGATCGCATCATCCCAGTCACCCTTCCAGATGTATGTCGAAGCGGCGTAGGCAAGGGCAATGCAACGAGGGATCGGATGCCCGTATGCGGTAGCGTCCTGGACGGCTCGCGCCGCCGTTCGTTTCGCCAAAGAAGCAGAACCCTGGACCATGAGGCATCGGGCATATTGTACGATGGCCCTTATCCGCTGCGTGAAGACCACCAGGTTGAGATCGAGCCCAGGCGGCGCGTCCTGCGCACAACCAAGCTCGAAGCATCGAATGGCAGCGCCGCATTCACCGGCGTAGCTGTACGCGATCCCCTTTATCCAACTGACGAGGGCTCGGACGTCGCCGTCGTTTATGCCCTGCCCGGCTTGTTCGCATTCGATCGCCAACTCCGATCCGGCGTAACAATCGCCAGCTCTCATGACGAAGATGTTCATGCCGGCGAGGATATCGAGCTCGAGGCGCTTATGCTGCAGCGCCCGTGCGATCTCCAACGCTCTGGCGAAGGCTTGCTTCACTTTCCCCTGTGCGTCTCGCACGATGATGCCTGATATCGCCAATGCCTGGTTGATGGTGGCATCTTGAAGCGTGCCAACCAGTTCCGGCGGCATGACTTCGACGGCCAACGAAGCCCAGCTGTGGCATTCCGCCAGCAGAGAAAGCTCGAGTAGCAAGGGAACCGAACTCGCGACCAACCGCACCCCGAGTTTCGTGTCGCCGCCGTTGAAGCACCATTCCAACGCCTGCCGTATGTTTCCGAGCAGTTCGGGCTTGATGGCCGTCAGGCCTGTCACGCGAAAGAAATCCCGTCCGCCCACCAGACCCTCTAGGAGTTCGGTGTAGTACAAAGCATGCGCAGCCGAAACCTTCGTTTGTTCGTCAGGAGCCGTACGAAGTTTGTCAACGCAATATGCGCGCGTCGTTTCGGCAAGGCGGTAGGCTATTCTGCCGTCCGGTCCCACCACCCGGGAAACGAGAGACTTTTCAGAAAGCGCATCGATTATCCGGGTGACCGGCCACTGATCCCCGACAACCGTACGGGCTGCCTCGTTCGTGAATGGGCCGGCGAAACAACCAACCCTCCTGAGGACAAGCTTTTCGTCGTCATCGAGAAGGTTGTAGCTCCAGTCATGCAATGCCGCGAGCGTCTGATGACGCGGAAGCGCCGTTCGCCGTCCTTGCCAATGCAGACCGAACCGGCGGTCGAGCAGATCAAGAACGCCAGCAACTCCGTGCGTCGCCGCCCTGCCCGCCGCAAGCTCAATGGCGAGTGCTACTCCGTCCAGACGGCGACAGATCTCAGCGGCGATCTGCGCTTCCGGCTCTTCCAGTTCGCGCCGACCGCCGCTCGCGAAGGCACGATCGATGAACAACCTGACGGAGGAGTAGTCCGTAATATCCCGCGAGCCGCGTCCCGCCTCGAGCGGAGGGATCTCAAGTGCCGCAAGGGTATAGATGTGTTCGCCCTCGACGCGCAGGGCCTCACGCGTGGTTGTCAGGATGTGGACGCCGGGGCAATGCTCGAAAATTCTTTCGGCCAGAACGGCAACGTCGTCGATAAGGTGCTCAGCATTGTCCAGGACAACGAGGACCCGCCTTTGTCGTAGAAAGGAGACAAGGCTGGGAACCTGATCAGACGCCGTGACCGAAATTCCAAAGAGTGAAGCGATCGTGGAAGGAACCAATTCGCCATCAGAGACAGAAGCGAGATCGACAAAGAAGGCACCGTCATCGAACCGTTCACGGAGTTCGTGAGCCACTGCCACGGCGACAGTGGTCTTGCCCAGGCCACCTACGCCGACGATGCTCACAAATCGTGTCTCGCCAAGCAGCGCTTCGACTTCACGCACGCACTGGTCGCGGCCAACCATGCGGAACAGACGAGGCGGCAAGCTCGCAGCCATTGCCGCCGCGCGAACGGGCCGCAGCTGCGGGGGGGCGTCGTCCCGTTCCGCAGGTACGACGAGCATGTAGCCGCGGCCGGACACGTTGGTGATGTAGGGAGTGCCCAGCGGCGTTTTGCCAAGTGTTTTCCTCAGCCCGGAGATGTGAACCCGCAAGCTTACCTCGTCGACCACGGTATCGGGCCACGCACGAGAGGTAAGCTGCTTCTTGCTGACTACCTCGCCACTGTTTTCCACAAGCACCAGCAATAAATCGAAGGCACGGCTACCGATCTGAACACGTTCGCCGTGTTTTTCTACGACCCGCTCCGCCGGAACGATGCGGAAGGGTCCGAATCTGAAGGCCATCCGTGGCTCCGATGTCTCCATTCGTGCAGCGCTGCCCCAAATAGCCGGCTGGCGGCAAGGAGCCTCACCGCGCCTGAAGGGCGCGGCAGCTAAGACACTACTGGCGATCGGAACCTTAGACGACGCAAACCAAGGTATAGGTGGCGCGGCGAGAAATTGCCGTTAGCGGGTGCAGCCTGCTCGCTTTGATTCTCTTGCGAACAATCGTTCCTCGGTGACCTGCTTGCGGGAATTTGCGGCAGCCACCAGCTCGGACATCCGGACGAGATCGGCCAAGGACCGCGCCTGCATCTTGCGCATCATATTGCCACGATGGATCTTCACCATGATCTCGCTGATGCCCAGATCGTATGCGATCTGCTTGTTCATCAGCCCCCTCGTCACCCCATCGAATACCTCACGCTCGCGTCGGGTAAGCGTCCTGGCGCAATTGAGGACCTTGCGCCGTATCTCGGCGATGCGTCGGCCCGATTCCTCTTTGACGAGCGCGGCATCCAGCGCGCGCAAAAGCGCGTACTTGTCGATGGGCTTCAGCAAGAAATCAATTGCGCCGGCCTTCATTGCCTGCACGCATGTGTGGACGTCATGCTCCTGGCTAAGGAAGATGATCGGCATTTCGACGTCGCTTGCCAGGAGCTGCTTCTGCACGTCGAGTCCCGGCCCTTCCGGCAGAAGGCTGTTCAAGACAACGATGCCGGGTTCGTGGCTTTCGATGCTCTCCATCAGTTCACCAGCGTCCCCACAGGCCATCACATCCAGACCCATGTCGAGGAATAGCTCGGTCAACGAATGTATGGTCTGATGGTCGGCATCAAGGAGGAATACCTTCGGGTGTCTGCCGGCGCCGGGACGCTTCGCTTCTACAGCCTTCTGGAGATGCATGGAAACTTCCTTCAAACTTGGAGTGTCGATGATTGCCTGGTCATCTTGTTCCGCAGATCACATCGCCGCGAGTTTAGATTTGTTGTTAAAGGCTAAGTCTCGTTGGGAGCACTTCGGTGGTGTTAGGGACACCAACTGTGCATGCATCATGCGCTTGCAGCTCACGACAAGTTCGGGATCGCGCTCGAACGATGTAAAACGAGTTGCGGTGCCGAACAGGCGCAAACTTCTGAAAAGGAGCTGTCGCGCGAGTGAACGGCGGCGGATCGCACGCGCTGAGCAGGACTAAAGGTCTTTCCGCAGAATAATGAGTTGATCGATCTTCCGATCGCTAAGCGAGAAATAGCACGAAAGAACCAATGGTTCCGGCAAGCCCAAACCATCGAAGTCACCGGTCATTTCAACGGTCAGGACGACGCCGGTCGGACGTGTCCTGCATCGGATGACGGACATTCGGGTGCGCTGGGCGAGAAGATCGTTGCGGGCCCAAACCCCTATTGCATGGTGCCCCTCGTACTCCACGAGTTGATCGTTAACGATTGCGTCGGACAGAAAGGCGTTGATGACATCCGGCAAGCTGCCGTCATTGACGGCGGCAACAAATGCTTGAACAGCGGGAGCGATTTCTGCTGGCTGTCGCAATATATCTGCGGACGATTGGTTCATTACCGGAGGACCGTTGAAACGAATTGGCTCGAACATAAGTCAGGGCGCGTGCGATCACATGTTAAGAGACGTTAAATTTGGTTAAGCTGCGGCTACTGTGAGTTTATTTCCATTGCGAGTGCATCCTCATCGCCGATCGCTTCCGGTAGTGGCGTCGCGAATACCGATACTCATACGAAGATGTACTCAAGTTTAGTGTGCCCCAGGGCGGCCCGTCGCTATGATCCGATGATAACGACCGCTTCGGAGGATCTCATGCTCGACCCCTTAGGGAAAAACACTATGCGTGGGCGTCTGCGTCGACGGCGCGTGAGTCAGCGCCAAGCTTATCTCGGAGCCGGTCCCGCCCCGGCACCTCGATCGACCCCGGCCTCGCAATGCAATGCTTGTTGCTTGAGGGAAATGACGCTCGCAGAGGCGGCAACAGACGAACTGATTGCCCTGCTCAACGCGGCAGACGGGATCGGGCAGCAGTCGTTCGCGCAGCTTCTGCAGAGCGCCGCGCGCGCCCTTGTCGGGCAACGCGTCTAAGTCCGCCATCACGTTTTGCACCGGAACCAGGAACTGCGGTGCGCAAAACCACGCGAGCCTTGGTTTGCATTGACGCAAGATCGAGGGGTGGGGAACGATCCCCACATGCACTACCAATAGACGATGATGCGCTCGCAATTGCCTATTACCGGATCAAGGGCGTTATTGCGGCTATGCCGGCCCAGGCTCCAAAATATACGTTCGTGTCGGCAAGCACAGTCGAGCGAACTGCTGCTCATTGAACAGGTCGCGCTTCGAATGCGCTAGGCGCGAGAATCCGACCAGTCTCGGTGCGCGTTCGCTTCAGAGCACTCTACTGCGTCTTTTGGAGCCTCTAGGATGAGCGGCCAGCCGAACACCGGCTTGGCTCACTTGCTGCGGCAACTGGAGACAAAGCCGAGAAGCTGGGCGGAACTTATCGGCTTTCGAAGGAAGCCTGCCGCGCCCCGTGATTGAGCCGCGGCCTCCGTGTGGCTGTCCGTAAGAGACGTCATGATACACACAGGCGGCCCACCTTCCGCGATAACCTTCTGCAACAGATCAAGTCCGTTCGTGCCCGGCATTTTCAGATCGGTCAGGATGCAATGCACGCCGCGCAAATCACCGGACGCCAGGAACGCGTCGGCGGAGGTGTGCGTAGTGCTCTTCATCCCCATCGACTCAAAGAGATCACGCAGTGACTCGAGTATAAAGGGATCGTCATCGATAATAGCAACTGGTTTCTGTGTTTCTGACTGCATTGATCCTCGGAGAGTGGTTGTCGCAAAGAGCGATGACGCCAACTCACCCCTTCACTATATCAAAGGTCGCTAAACGAACATGTAAACCAACGTTTGCTGTGTGTCGCAGTTCCGAGGAGGAAGTCATTCCTCTCAATTTATACCGGAGGCGTTGGTCCCGATCGTCCGGCCACAGGGGTTCGATTGCCTGCTGCAGTCAACCAAATGTGCCGTTTGAATCTTCCCTAGTTTGCGCCGTGACCGGTCTTCCGGAGCGCGCCCCGGAAAATCGGTCACATGTCGTCACCGATACCGCTTCCGATGGTCGGAAGGGGATTGGCCGTGAGCGCGACGAACGGCCCACTGCTTTCGGCATTGACGGAATGGCAGTAGCGCTTTTTTCAGAACTTCTGCTTTGCCCGCTTTGGCATGAAGTAGCTTCGGATGTTGACGAGCGCTTCGCCGACGGCAGCAGCATCCTCGTGGGTGGTGGGCCCTTTAGTCTCGCTGAGTTTGCGGATTGGCGCGATGATATCGCCGGTGACGGCATGGCCGCGAATGACGGGCCGCCACAGCTTGGGGGCGAACCCGGTTCCTATCAGAAAGCAGACGTCCCAGTCCATGGCATCGAAAGTTAGATCATCGATCCTGGTGAACCTGGGCCGGTGGTCTTTCGGCGTTTCGGCGAGGCTCGCCGATATCCGGTTGTATTCCGCAACGATGGTCTGCACGGCCCGATGCTCGATTGTTTCCATTGGCAGGTTCAGCGCCTCCGGGCCAGTCAGCTCCGGGATCCACTGACGTGGGTCGATAAACCTCGGGCCGATGATGAGAGCCGTGAGATAGCCGTCAAGGCCACTCATCGACCAGATCGGAGATACTGGACGGCGCGCCCTGATGAAGGCTTCGAACGCCTCATCATCGAGCTTCGGTCGTGCCGTCGTCCCCTGGCTGTTCTGTGTCATGCCGCCCGTCGCTCCTGATCTGCAATGTCCTCGCGTTCGGCCTTCCAAGCCCACGGCAAGAGGCTTTCCATCCGGTCGGCTTTCACTTTGCCGGAGATGATGCGTTCCAACACATCGGCAAGCCAGATTTCAGGATCCACGCCGTTAAGCTTTGCTGTGTTGACGAGCGATGCCAGGACCGCGAAGGACTTGCCACCGCGTTCGTTGCCCACGAACAACGAGTTCTTCCTCGTCAGAGCCACCGATTTCATCGAACGCTCGACCACATTGGAGTCCACTTCGATCCGGCCATCCTCCAGGAAGGCTGCCAGCCCGCTCCAGTGATTGAGCGCGTAGGAGACGGCCTTGCCCAGCGCCGATTTTGCCGACACCTCTTCGCTCAGTTCGCTGAGCTGGACCTTCAGTTCTCTCATGATGGGTGCTGTCTCGCGACGCCGTATCGCGAGCCGGGTATCGGCACTTTCGCCGCGCAGTTTCGCCTCGATGCGATAGACCTCGGCGATCCTGGCCAGGATCGACAGCGCCTCCGAAGAGCCGGTCAGCTTGACGACATCGACGAACTTGCGTCGTGCGTGAGCAAGGCAGAAGGCCAGCCGCATGGGGGCGACATTGCTCTTCCCCCGGCGCTTGGCCAAGGTTTTATAGGCTTGATACCCGTCAACCTGAAGCACGCCGGCAAACGACGACAGTTGCCCCTCGACCTCGCGAGCGCTGCGGCTTTCGGCAAAAGTATAGGCCACCGCCGGCGGCGCCGGACCATTCCATGGCCAATCGTCGACCGCCTGCGCCCAGAGTTGACAAAGCTTGGTGCGTTTGCGCCCCGGATCGAGCCGCGGAAGCGGCGTCTCGTCACAGAATACCCTTGGCTGGGAGCGGATGAAGGCGGTAAGCGCATCGTAGAGAAGCTCGAGCCACCAGGCGACCCGCGTCACCCAGGCGCCAAGCGTGCCGCGATCGATGATCACGCCGCAGGAGGCAAGCATCTGCGCCTGGCGATGCAGCGGCAGATGCCAGGCAAACTTCGAAACGGCGACATGGGCTGCAAAGGCCGTGGTCACCATGCCGCCGTCCATCACGCGCGCCGGCGCGGGCGCTTGCACAATGACGCTTTCGCAGGCCCGGCATGCATAGCGCGGCCGGATCGTCCGCTTCACCCGGACAACCGCCGGCACGATGTCGAGCGCCTCACTGACGTCCGTGCCGACGCAATGAAGCTCGAACGAGCAGCACGGGCAAATCTTGCTCTCCGGCTCGATGAGCTCTTCATACCGTGGGAGGTGCTTGGGCAAACGACCGATGTTGCGCGACGGCGGTCGTCGCTCCTGCTTTGGCCCTTCAGCCACGGGTGCAACATCGTCATTGGCCGCCTCGGGAATGTCGCTGAGATCGCCAAGGTCAAGCGTCGCCTGCGTCGGGTCGATCGCCGTCATCTTCTCCGATTTCGGCCCAAAGAGCTGCCGCTCCAGGAAGGCAACGCGCGCCTTGAGGTCGGCATTCTCTGCATCAAGCGAGAGAATGATCCGGCTCAATTGCGCGGCATCCTGAGGTAAAGGGTCGGGTCGAAGCGGCATGGCAGACCCTAGCACATGATCCTGAATCTTCAAGCAAAACCAATAGGATCAGCCCGCTTTCGTTGGCCGCTTTACGGCGTTTCGCTTGACCCGAGTCCAGTCGATACCGGCCAGCAAAAGCGAGAACTCTTGGCTACTCATCTGCATCGCGCCATCGCGGATCGGTGGCCAAACGAACTTGCCCTGCTCCAACCACTTCGTCGCCAGGATCATGCCTGACCCGTCCCAGTAAATGCAGCGAAGGCGATCGCAACGCTTGGCGCGGAACACGAACACGTCGCCACAATAAGGATCGGCCGCAAGGGCTGACGCCACCAATGCCACCAGGCCATTCATGCCGCGCCGGAAGTCGACAGGCCGCGTCGCCACCATGATCTTCACGCCATTCGGCGAAAGACCGATCACCGGCGACCTCGCAACGCCGCTACTACCGCTTGCGCCAACTCGGGCGCCACCGAGCCGATCACGGTCAGGCGCGCGCCGGCAATCTCGATCTCAATTCGACCAGCGGCCACGGGGGCGACATCCGACCGCGAGCCCTCGTGAAGCGTTCGATCTCCAACCACGTCACCGGCACGAACACCGCCTGCTGCGCGCAGGCCTTGGCAGATCGACGAGAGGTCAGCCCGGCTTCCCGACGCCAGACGTTCAGCAAACCGCGATTGACGCCCCAGCGCCGGGCAACAGCCGAGATGTTCACTCCGGGTTCGGCGCTCTCCGCAAGGATCCGCGTCTTCTGCTCGTCAGTCCAATTCCGCCGCTGCCGCCGACCGGTGATCACCTCGATCCGACGATATTTTCCGTCATGCCTGGCTTCATCCATGCCTTCATCCATGACTTCAAGCATGGCATCAGCGCGATCTCCAACCATCCCGTTCCGCTCCTATCGATGAAGGAGCTTATCTCGCGGCCTCAATCACAAAAGGAAAGGTGGGGTGTTCGTCGCGCTCACGATTGGCCACGCGGTCAGCATGGTGACGATGTTTTCGAGGACGCTCTCGATGCCGCCGGTCGCCTGCGCGAATGCTGGCTCGATCGCGCCCATCGACAAGACGCAAGCCATCAGGAGGGCGCGGCAACGCGGCGGATTACGGCCTTGTATCTCATTCAGATTGCTCCGATTGTTCGTTTTGGAAGACGAGGACGGAAGATCTCCGTCGCGATTTGAAGACATCCCAGGATGGGACGCTTGCCAGAACGAACAGCCTCACGCGAAGGTGCACCATCGCCCTCGGGGTGCCGAAGCCACCTGCCCTATCGTCAGCGCGGCAAGGCGGTAGCGGATTTGCTATCGTCTCGATTTACCCACGCCATCGGCGTGCGCTCCTGACCCGCCCGCGACCCTGGACATACAAATAAACAAGGCCGTAAGAACGTTGGGTGGTCTAGTTGAAATCGCAAGCGCAGCCCGCTTCGTTTTCTTGCGGATCTACAGAACGTGAATGCCGGAGCACTGATTGGGACTCGGAATGCATCAGAAGCTGATACCAGCGTTGACCGCAATCAGCCTAATCCTCTGCCAAAGCGAACTTGCCACAGCCGCGGACGAAACGGTGGTGGAGGTTCCTCGCCACCCGCCGGCACGAAAATCCGCTCCCAAGGACAGTTCCATGCAGTTAGTTCAACCGGCGGCTCCGAACGCATCGGTCGCTCAAAACCGTACTGCAAAACCGCGTTGCGGCGAAGTCGTCGTCACCGCGCTCTTGGCGTCCGGTTCTGAGCCCATTTCTTTGACTTGCAGCATCCGTTTGTCCTCCGCGAATGTTATCACTCACCCACTTGTCTTCGAAGGAAGCGGCGCTTCCGGATCGTTGCTGGACTGCAACGGAGCTACACTCGACGTCAGCGCGGGGCGCTCCCGGAAAGAAAAAACCGCGATCGTCGTTCGCTCTAGAAGAACCGGTTCTGGGACTTGGGACGCGCCTTCTGGCGTGACGGTGCGCAATTGCAAGATTAAGGGATTCGTTCGCGTTTATGGACTTGGTGAAAACGCCAACGGTGAGGCAATGAGACTGTCGTCCCACAACGCCCATCACACGGCATTCGCTCAAGCATCCGCTCCGAAGGACGTGCGTGTTGAAAACGTGGCCTTCGATGCGCCCGGCGGCATTCCCTTTTACGTTGGCCCTGGCGTAACAGGGGCAGCGTTGGTCGACACCAGGATCGGTGGCACGTCGACGTCAGTCGCAGTCTACCTTGACGCTGAGTCCGCCAACAACAACATCAGCAACAACCTGTTCACGATCGCTACAGAGAAGCGCGAGTTGATTGCCATCGACGGTTCAGCCCGCAACAGGATCACCAATAATGTCTTCGGACAGGCCGAAAACGGCGGTATTTACCTTTACCGAAATTGTGGTGAAGGCGGCGTTATCCGACATCAGGAACCACAATACAATCAGATCATTGGCAATACGTTTCGCTATCGCTCGTTGTACTTCCTGAAGCCCGCCGTCTGGCTGAACTCTCGCAACGGCAAGCGCAATTATTGCTTCAAGGATCCTGCCTTTCCTTTTGGCAGCAGCGCGAGCAACCTGGACCTCGCCCGGCACAACGTCGTCCGTGGCAACAAACTTCAAGGCGGCCCGAGAGATCTCATTCGGAACGACGATCCTACGAATGACATAGGTGGCAATGTTGCAATAGTCGGACGATGATGATCATCCACAACCATCCTACTCGTCGATTTCCAGTCGCGGTCAATTACGCTTCTACCATTGAATCACATACGTTTTCTGAGTTGTCGCACTACAGGATGCCGTGGCATTTTTTTTGGGGGATCGAGCACCCTTCTGACCCAAGTCGGCGACCCCAGGAACCCGTCTGGCGACCCCACTTCAGAGCCGACGGGAGAGCCAAGTGCCAAGCCTCACGAATGGAGAAATTCGCCGCGCGCTGAAACAAGTCGAAGAGAGCGGCAAGCAGTTAAACCTCATCGATGGTGAAGGCCATGGCACCGGCCGGCTCGTCCTCGTTATGAAGCCGATGCCAACCCGCGTAACTGCAGACCGGATGGCCCCAGCAATGGCGCGACCAGAAATGGATCAAGAAAAGCTCGGATCTTATCCGGCGATGAGCCTGAGCACGGCTCGGAACGTGTTCGATCGTGACTTTGCTCATGTGATTCTGAAGGGCCGCAACATCAAGATCGCAGGAGGTCCTAGTATCGAAAAGGGATCTGCCCGACACGATGGTCTCCCCCGAGACCGGCGAGACGCTACGCCGGGGGATGCGCCCCTTCGTGGTTATCTATAGGGGCAAGAGCAAAACCAATGAACTACCGGGATACCATCCGGAAAACGGTGACGAAGGTATTCATGTGGGTGACGACATGGCCGTTACCGACGCGGCCTTAAGGGCGTTGAAGGAGGCGCTCGAAGGCATTCCCTCGCCTGCCACTATAAAAAGAGTACGGAAGAAACTGAAACTGTCTCAGCGTGAGGCTGGCGGCCTGCTCAAGGTTGGGGAAAATGCCTTCGACAAGTACGAGCGGGGGCTGGTCGAGCCAAGCGGCCCGACCAGCCAGTTGTTACGTCTACTGGATCACCATCCCGAGCTGATCGAGGAACTCCGTCAACGCGTGGCCTAGTCGCTCATGATGCCAGCGTGGAGCAACGCGGTTCCCAATGAGATGTTATGCGACATTCGAGGCTCAGAACCCCTATTCGGTTACGACCTCTCGCGGCGGAGCCGTTCGGCCAGCGTCACGCCGGACATGTAAGGGCTTCCGAGACCTGCTCCTTCAAAGAGGACGGCAACCCCATCGGGCACGTTCCGCCGAGTCCGGCGGTTGCGCGGCGGTCCCGGTCAGCTGAGGCGGAGGCCCGACCTGGCGTCGAAGAGATGAAATGTCTCCGGATTGCCGCGCAAGTGAATCTGTTCACCCACCCGGATCGTGGCATTCCGCGGGAATTCGACGGTGAGCATCTGTCCCTCGCCGATTTCAACATAGCCGTAGGTCTGGCTGCCCAGCCGTTCGGCGACCGCCAGCTTGCCGCTGAACCAGGCATCTTCCGCCAGGCAGGGTGACAGGTCCTCCGGCCTGATGCCCAGGATCGCGGGCCCGTCCTGCGACAGACCGATGCCCGAAGCGGGCAACTCGCGGCCACTCTGGCGAATTGTGCGCCGGCCGGTACCGTCGCCAACCACATCCACCGGCATGGTGTTCATGGTCGGACTGCCGATGAAGCGGGCGACGAAGAGGCTCGCCGGACGATGGTAGAGGTCGAGCGGCGGGCCGATCTGCTCGATGGCGCCGGAATTCAGCACCACGATCCGATCGGCAAGTGTCATCGCCTCCACCTGGTCATGGGTGACATAGATGGTCGTCGCCTTCATTCGGTTGTGCAGCTTGGCGATCTCCAGGCGCATCTCCACGCGCAAGGCGGCGTCGAGATTGGAGAGCGGTTCGTCGAACAGGAAGGCGGACGGCTCGCGCACGATCGCGCGCCCCATGGCGACGCGCTGGCGCTGACCACCGGAAAGTTGGGCCGGGCGGCGATCGAGGAAAGGCTGGATCTTGAGGATATCGGCAGCCTGCAAAACGCGCCGCTTGATCGTCTCCTCGTCGGCTCGGCGCATCTTGAGCCCGAAGGCCATGTTCTCGCGCACGCTCATGTGCGGATAAAGCGCATAGTCCTGGAACACCATGGCGATGTTGCGATCGGAAGGCGGCAGGGCGTTCACCACCTTGCCGCCGATATCGAGCACGCCGCCGGAGATCTCCTCCAGCCCCGCGATCATGCGCAGCAGGGTGGATTTGCCGCAGCCGGAGGGGCCAACCAGCACGAGGAATTCTCCGCTCGCGATCTCGATGTCGATGTCATGGATGACTTGCAGCGAGCCATAGGTTTTCCGGATCTGCCTCAACGCGATAGCGGTCACGAATTTTCCTCCACCAGGCCAATCGGTCCTTGACCTTTATTATCGATATCAATATCAATAATGATACACACGACGATTGGCAACTCCACAGGTCGCATCCATGACTTATTTTCCCGCAGGGCCGCATGGTCGAAATGCCGGCAAGCCGGCGAAGTCGACGGCAGCCTTCAATGCGCTGAAGCGGGACATCATGCTCGGCGTATTGCCGGCCGGGACGGCGCTGACGGAGCTGGATCTGGCGGCCCATTTCTCCTGCAGCCAGGGCACGGTTCGCGAAGCGCTGCTTCAATTGCAGGAAGAGGGTCTCGTGCGCCGTCAGGGCCATCGCGGCACGCAGGTCTCCGAATGCACGGAGGCCGAGGCCGTCGAGATGTTCCGCGTGCGCCAGCAGATCGAATGCAACGGCATCGTCCGCGTGCTGCAGGCGCCGAGCCGCAACCTCGTCTCGGACCTCCGCGCACTGCTCGCAGAGATGGTAGAAGCCGCCAGGGCCGGCGACGAGCTCGAGCTTGCCTCTTTCGACCGGGACTTTCACCGCCGCATCTTCCAGGACGCGCGTCTGCCGGCCTTGGATCCGATCCTGCACCGCTGCCTCGTCCATAACCATCGCTTCAAGATCTCGCGCAGCACGACGCCGCGCGATCTCACGGCGACCGCTCAACGCCACGGCCCGATCATCGATGCGATCGAGAGCGGCGACCTCGCCAGGACGAGCGCGGCGCTCAGCCATCACATCGCGACGATCGTCGATCTGGGACCGGACGTCTTTCCGGATGCCAGCCAATGAACGACACGACGAACATGTCGCGCCTCTCGCCGGAAATGGCAGAGCTGCTTACCCCCCTCGCTCAGGTCGACCCGACCCTGATGCCACCTGCCGAAGGACGGCTGTTGTCCGAGGAAAGCAACCGCCGCTGGAACCGCGAGCTGCCTGCGATGGCACGCGCCGCGCAGGCATGGATCGAGCCGATCGCAGAGCTTGGCTCCGAGAGGGTGCGCGTCAAGGTCCTGGTGCCTGATCGCCCTGGAGCGGGCGCAATCGTCTTCGTCCATGGCGGCGGTTTCGCCTTCTGCAGCCCGGAAACGCATGAGCGCTGCGCGCGAGTGCTGGCGCTCGAATCCGGCCTGCCGGTTCTGCTGCCGGACTATCGGCTGGCACCGGAAAACCCGTACCCGGCCGGGCTCAGGGACGTGATCTCGACGGTCCGGCAGGCCCCCCTTCTTATGAAGGCTTCTGGCCTGGAAGCCGGTCCACTGATCCTTGCCGGCGATTCCGCCGGCGCCAATCTGGCGCTCGCCGCGATGCTGCACGAGCAGGCGATCGGACTGCCGCCGGTGGCGGGCGGGCTTCTCTTCTACGGCACCTATGCGGGCGACTTCGCGACCGCTTCCTACAGGGAATTCGAGAACGGACCGGGACTGACCGCGGGCAAGATGCAACGCTACTGGCGCTGGTATGTCGGCGATCGTGATGTCTCCACCGACCCTTTGGCCTGCCCGCTCCTGGCCGAAGACGCCGCGCTCGCCACCCTCCCCCCGCTTCACCTCATGGCCGCGGGCGTCGATCCCCTGCTGTCGGACACCCTCGCCCTCAAAGTACGCCTTCGCGCGCTCGGCCGCAGCGAAACGGCGACCGTCATACCCGGGGTCACGCATGGCTTCCTGCAAAATACCCTCGATCTTGCGGCAGCGCGGGAGGCGTTGGCCGAGGCCGGGCGAGCGGCCGCTCGAATGGCCGCAACCACCTGAGTTCGATTTTCAGAGGAGGAGACAATGAAAATCTGGAGGACATTCACCATTGGCGCCGCGCTTGCGGTCTCGCTGGTCGCGAGCGCCGCATCGGCGGAGACCGTTCGCTTCTGGTACCATTTCGACAATCCGGAAAACCCGATGGACGAGCTGGTCGCCAAGTTCGAGGCCGCCAATCCCGGTATCGAGATTGAAGCGGAAAATGTTCCGTGGAACAGCTACTACGACAATCTCTACACCGCGCTGGTCGGCGGCAATGCGCCCGATGCGGCCATGGTCAAGCTTTTCGCCCAGCCGCGGCTGATCGAAATGGGTGCGCTCGAACCAATTGGCGAGCGTATCGACGCCTGGTCCGGCAAGGCGGACCTGCTCGACAATCTTCTCGAACTGAACAAAGGTCCGGACGGCCAGCAATATTATCTTCCGGTCCAGTATGTGGTGCTCTACCTCTATTATCGCGCCGATCTCTTGGAGCAGGCTGGCCTGAAGCCGCCAACGACCTGCGACGAGTTCCGCGATGCCGCGATCAAGCTGACCAAGGCGCCCGATACCTATGGCTTCGGCCTTCGCGGCGGCAAGGGCGGCTGGGACCAGTGGGGCGCCTTCGTGCTGTCGCAGGGCGCCAAGCTCGAGCCCGGCGGTCTCACCACGCCGCAGGCGGTCGCTGCCAACCAATGGTTGATCGACCTCTTCCAGAAGGACAAGGCGATCCCGCCGTCGGCTCCGAACGACGGCTTCCAGGAAATCACCGGCGCCTTCAAGAACGGCACGACGGCGATGACCATCCATCACATCGGCTCGTCCAAGGACATGGTGACGGCTCTCGGCGACAAGGTCTCCGCCGTGCCCGTTCCGGAATGCGGCGGCGGCCGCTGGACGTCCTACGGCGACGAGTCGCTGGCGATCTTCTCTTCGTCCGAGGCCAAGGACGCAGCCTGGAAATGGATCTCGTTCCTCGCGGAGGCCGAGAACAACGTGGAGTTCAACAAGGCGACCGGCCAGTTGACCGTGACCAAGAGCGGCTCGGAGAACTGGGACCTGCATGAACGCCGCTTCGTCGACGCCACCGTGCAGTCGCTGCCCTTCGCGCGTGTTCTACCCCCGAACACGGCGACCTCGGAGTTCGTCAACACCGCCTGGCAGACCACGATGCAGCAGGCGCTGACGGGCCAAATCACCTCCGAGCAGATGATGCAACAGCTCGAGTCTCTCTTCGCGCAATGATGTCCTGCCCAGGGACTGGCCGGGACACCGGGCAGTCCCGACCTCCGAATTCACGTCCGGCCGAACACCGGCGGCCGGACCAATTTCGAGAGCCTTCACCGGCCGGGATATGACCGCATGACCGTGACAATCGCCCGCCACCCAACCAATATCGCCATCCCCACGCCCTGGAGCGTGCGGCTGATGCCTTACATGCTACTGGCGCCCGCAGTGCTCGTGACGCTCTTCATCGTCTTCTTTCCGATGCTGCAGGCAGTCGTCACCAGCTTCTACGACATGATCCTGTGGAAGCCGAATGCCAGCCGTTTCGTCGGCTTCGGTAACTATGTGAAGCTGTTCGTCGACCCCATCTTCTGGACGGCGCTCGCAAACACGGCGATCTGGATCGGCCTCACCGTGCCGCTACAAATGGGTCTCGGCCTGGTGACGGCACTGCTCCTCAACCGCGAGTTTCCCTGGCGTGGGCTGGCCCGCGCGCTCATCATCATTCCGTGGGCACTCCCAAGCGTCGTGATCGCTCTCATGTGGCGCTGGATCTACGATCCCAATACCGGCGTGCTGAACGACGTCCTCATCCACCTCTCCATCGTGCAGTCCGCGGTGCCGTGGCTTGCCGATCCCGACCTCGCACTCTACGCGATCATCGCGACACTCACCTGGCAGGGCTTTCCCTTTTTCGCCGTGATGATCCTCGCCGGGCTCCAGGGCATTCCCAAGAGCCATTATGAGGCCGCCGCCATCGACGGGGCGACGCCATGGCGAAAATTCGTCCACATCACCCTGCCCGGCATCGCACCGGTGCTGGCGACGGCGGGATTGCTCCGCGTCATCTGGGTCGCCAACTCGATGGACGTGATCTTCGTCATGACCGGAGGCGGACCGGGCTATGCCACCCACACGCTGCCGCTCTATGCCTTCATCCGCGCCCGACAGAATCTCGACTTCGGTTACGGCACTGCGATCGCCGTGACCTTCACGATCCTGCTCGGGGCCGTCGTCGCCGCCTATCTGGCCCGCACCATGCGCGAGGTAGAACGATGAACGGGCCAGGCACCATACGTCGCATCCTCACCACGGACCTGCCGGTGCTCCTGATCGTGCTCTTCGCGATGGGGCCCTTCGCCTGGATGGTCCTGACCTCGCTCACGCCGACGGCGACGCTCAACGCCACCGGCGTCTCGGTTTCGCCCGCCGGCTGGAGCCTCGACAATTATGCGCGGCTTCTGCGCCAGACGTCCTTTCTCGACAACATGCTGGACAGCCTGATCATTGCCTGCGGCACGGTCGCGCTCGGATTGGCGGTCGCTGTGACCGCTGCCTATGCCTTCTCGCGCTTCCGCTTCACCGGCCGCAAGCTGCTGATGCTGCAGTTCCTGCTGATCAACATGTTCCCCGTCGTGCTGCTCATCCTGCCGCTCTTCATCCTGATGCGGCGGATCGGCATCCTCGACACGCATTTCGGCCTCGTTCTCGCCAATGCGACGGTCGCCATTCCCTTCGCCGTCTGGATGATGACGAGCTATGTCGGCGCGATTCCGAAGAGCCTCGACGAGGCGGCCATGATCGACGGCTGCTCGCGGCTGACGGCGCTTCGCCGCGTCGTTCTGCCACTCACCATGCCCGGCATCATCTCGACCGGCATCTACATCTTCATCACCGCCTGGAACGAATATCTCTACGCCTTGACGCTCGGCGGCCGCAATGTGCGGCCCGTCACCGTCGCCATCCAGACCCTGATCGGCGAGTACCAGATCGAATGGGGCCTTCTCGCTGCCGGCGCGGTGGTGGGCGCCATGCCGGCAACAATCCTCTTCCTCCTCGTCCAGCGCCGCCTGATCGGCGGACTGACGCAGGGCGCGGTGAAGGGGTGACGCTCATGAAAGAGGACAGCCAATGAACCCCGTCGGGTTGATCTCCATGCAATATGCGCGGCCCTTCACGGCCGAACACTTTCCGCTTTTCCACGAGATGCGCAGGCTCGGCTACGACTTCGTCGAACTGCTGGTGCCCGAGCCCGGTGAACTCGATCTTGCGGAGACCCGCAAGGCCCTGGAAGCGGCCGAACTCTCCGTTGTGCTTGCCGCCCGCGTGAACCTCCAGCGCAACCTTTCCTCCGACGACCCGGCAGCCCGCCGCGCCGGCATCGACTACCTGAAATACGCCGCCGACTGCGCGGCTGCGCTCGGCGCCACGATCGTCGGCGGTCCACTGACGGGCAACCCCCTCGTCTTCGCCGGACGGCCGCCGCAACCGGTCGCGGAGGAGGAACGGCGCGCGCGCAAGGCGCGCTCGGTCGCCGGGCTGAAGGAAGCCGGCGACCACGCGGCGGCGCTCGGCGTCATGTTTGCGGTCGAGCCGCTCAACCGCTTCGAGAGCGACGTGCTCTGCACGACAAAGCAGGCGATCGAGCTTCTCGATGCGGTCCAACACCCGGCGGTCCAATTGATGCTCGACACCTTCCATATGCACATGGAGGAGGCTTCGATCGCCGAGGCGATCCGCCTCGGCGGCAAGCGCGTCGTGCATTTCCAGGCGAACGAAAACCATCGCGGCTTTCCGGGAACGGGCGCGACCGACTGGGTCGAGGTGTTCCGCGCGTTGCGCGAGATCGGCTACGAGGGGCCGGTATCGCTGGAGCCCTTCCGGCGCGACGACGACCGGTTCGGCGTGCCCTTTGCCCAGTGGCGGCCGCCGCACGAGGACGAGAGCGCACGCCTCAGAGCCAGCGCTGAATTCATCAAATCCCACATCCTGCTTACGGAATATCGTCGATGACACTTAAGATCGGTTGGATCGGGTGCGGTGTACACGCCACCCAGATGCTGCTCCCGCAACTCGTTCGCCATGACGTTGAGCTCGCAGCCCTCTGCGACATCGATGGCAAGCGCCTCGCCTCGGCCGGCCGGCAGTTCGGCGTATCTCGGCTGACAAGCGACGCCGCCGAGCTGATCTCCATGTCGGGCATCGACGCCATCGGCATGGCGGTCGGGCCCGACCAGCATCTCGCCTTCGGCAAGGCGGCGCTCGCGCGCGGTCTTCCCGTCTTCATGGAGAAGCCGCCGTCAGGCAGCGCCGCTGGCGCGCGGGAACTGCTGGCGGCCTCCGAGAAATCCGGCAAGCCGCTGCTGGTCGGCTTCATGAAGCGCTATTCCGCCGGCAACAGGATCGCCGCGAACATCCTGCGCTCCGGCCGCTTCGGCGAGATCTACGGCCTGACCGGCTATTACATGACCGCGCCGGGCTATTTCGCCGGTAACGTGGACTATACCGGCTTCTTCCTGCACCATTGCGTACACTACATGGACCTCGTGTCCTTCCTAGTGTCGCCCGTCTCCAGACTTTCGGCCCGCAAGGTGGAGAAGGAGCGCGGCAAGGTGCTGTTCCACGTCCATTTCGACTTCGAATGCGGTGCGATCGGCACGATTGCCATGGGCACCACGCAATCGCGCGGGGCGCCGGTCGAACGCATCGAGATCATGGGCGACCATCAGCGCATCGAGATCGACAACGTCATCGAGGTGCGCTGGAACCGCAATCCGCCCTTCAAGGTGGACGATCCGGCGGCAACGCTTTCCGATACGGTCGACAGCCTCACCTGGAAGCCGAACTTCACGGCGGCGGCGAACGAGGACCCGAAGGGCTACCATTCGCTTCTCGCTGACGTTGTTCCGACGCTTGGCGGAGCGACGACCGCGGCTCCAACCATCCGCGACGGCGTCGTCGCCATGGAGCGCTTGGAAACGCTGCGGCGCGAACTCGCCCTTTGATCAAAAATCATTCGTAGAGCGTCCGGGCAAGGCCGATGCGCTGGCGCTGTCCGGCGGACAGGGTGGCGCCGCCGGCGCCGGTCCGCGTGTCATAGCCTTCCGGCATCGACCGAATCATCTGATGCACCGGCCTGCTCGGCCGCCTCGATGATCGCCACCGGGTCCGCATCCCTGGCGGTCCGGCCGATGGTCTCGGCGATCGTTCTTCGAGATTCGACAAGGCCGATGGGCGTTGCGGAATATAGGATCTCTGCAGCCCTCCCCGAACCATTGCAGGAGCTCCCCACAGAGGCGGAATTTGCACGCGGGGTCCCATTGATGTCGCTCGTGAAGCTGCGCACAGAGGTTGAGCGTGAAATCCGCCCACTGATGGCCAACCAGGCCGAGGGCGAGCGATCGGCCGCTCTGGGCCGATGCTAACGGAGCTCCAGCGACTCGGACTAGCGCCGCAAACAGCCGAGCGGTTCCGAAACGCCCTTCACGCGATGAACCGCGCAGCGCACGGATTGGACGTGGCGACCGCGGAAGCATTTGAGGCGACCGAGATTGCTGTCGCCTTCCTTGCTGAGCTTCGAGCGATCCGCAACAGCCGATCCTCGTGATCAGCAACATTCGGCGGCCATTGCTCCGCCAAACATTCCCACATCGGCGGGGTCCGCGCCCAGGACGCCTCCGACAATGAATAGCGCCCCGGCTTCGGTCGAATGTTCCAGGGGTACATTATGCGATTTTCGAAGCACAGAGCGTGAACAGCAATCGACCTGTTCTCATTGCACTCCGGTCAAAGCAGGCGCCGATGGGGCAATCCCTTTTGGGCGCTAGAACAGCAGTTGGACCTTCATGGATTTGTTCCTGTCGGCGGCGGTTTCGAAGGCTTTGGCGGCGTCCTCGAGTGGGAAGGTTCCGGTCACGAGCGGTTTCAGGTCGAACCGGCGATGGTTGATGAGGTCGACGGCAAGACCGAACTCCTCGTGGAACCGGAACGTCCCCTTCATCTCGATTTCCTTGGCGACCACCATGTTCTGCGGGATGGTGACATCGCCGCCGAGGCCGAGCTGGACGAGAACGCCGCGTGGTCTCAGAACCTCCAGACCGGAACGCAGGGCGCTCTGGTTGCCGGACGCCTCGAACTGGACGTCGAAGTATCCCTTGTTTGCCGAGTAAGCCGAAAGCGTTTCCGCGTTGCTCGCTACATTGATGACCCGGTCGGCGCCGACCTCGAGCGCCTTCTTCAGAACCGCATCCATTACATCCGTCGCGACGATCTCACGGGCGCCGTGCGCACGCGCCGCGATGATGGCCAGCGCGCCAATCGGCCCACAGCCGGTGACGAGAACCCGCTTGTCGGTGAGCGCGCCAGCACGCACGACCGCGTGCAACGCCACGGCGAACGGTTCAGCCATCGCCGCTTCGTGGATCGACACGCCGTTCGCCACCTTGTGGCATTGCCATTGTTCAGCGACGAGGCGCTGGCGGAACGCACCCTGGATATGCGGCATCGGCATGGCGCTGCCGTAGAAGCGCATGTTGAGGCAATGGTTCTGCTGCCCCTTCAGGCAGTAGTCGCAGGTATTGCAGGGCCGGCTCGGCGAGATGGCGACCCGGTCGCCGACTGCGAAGCCGGAAACGCCCTCCCCCAGAGCCTTGATCGTGCCGGCCACTTCGTGCCCGAGGATCATCGGCTCGCGGACGCGCACCGTGCCGAAGCCGCCGTGATTGTAGTAATGCAGATCGGAGCCGCAGATGCCGCCGGCCTCGATGGCCACCTCCACCTGTCCGGGGCCGGGGCTTTCGACCTCTCTTTCCTCAATGCGCAGATCCTTGGCGGCGTGGATGACGACGGCTTTCATCGGGCTTCTCTCAGATAACGGGGGTCAACAGGGCGGCGCCGGCAAAATGGGCCGCGAGATTGTCGCGCACCAGCTTGCCCATTGCCTTGCGGGTTTCGACCGTGCCCGATGCATGATGCGGCTGCACCAGGACATTGTCGAGCTTCAGAAAGCGCGGGTTGAGCTTCGGCTCGCCTTCGAAGACATCGAGCGCCGCCGATCCCAGCGTGCCGTTTTCCAACGCCTCGAGCAGCGCTTCTTCATCGATGTTGGACGCCCGCGAGATGTTGATCAACATGCCGTCCGAACCGAGCGCCGCAATCACGTCTTTCGAGACGATGTGACGGGTCTCGGCCGATGCGGCCAGCGTCACGAACAGGAAGTCGGCATGGCACGCCAGCGCGACGGGATCGGCGATGAAGGCCATGCCTTCCCCATACGGCTTGTCGGCAACGTCGCTATAGGCGATATCCATATCGAAGCCGCGCAGGCGCTTGGCGACCTCGAAGCCGATGCGACCGAGACCAAGTACGCCGGCCTTGCGGCCCCAGACGCGGCGCTTCAGCGGATAAAGACCCTTGGCCTCCCAGCTTCCGTCCTTCACCCAGGTTTCGGCGCCGATCATGCCGCGCGACTGGCACAGCATCATCGCAATGCCAAGATCGGCGACATCATTGGTCAGCACGTCCGGCGTGTTGGTGACGCGGATGCCCCTCGCCCGGCAGGCCGCCAGATCGACGGCATCGTAACCCACGCCGTAGACAGAGATGACTTCGAGCTTAGGAAGCCTTTCAATCAGGGCGGCCGAGGCGCCGAGCTCGCCGCGCGTGGCGATCGCGCGAATGCTCTCGGCATGCCGGTCGATCAAGGCATCGCTGTCTTCCGCCTCGTAGAGCTTGTGGACGATATAGCGGCCCTCGAGTTCGACGAGGTCCCAGTCCGGATAAGGCCCCGTCATCAAGATTTCCGGTCTGCTCATTGTTCTCCTCCGATCAGTAGGTCTGGCCTGCGTTTCTCTTGCGGGCAGCCAGAAGCGTCATGGCCATCGCGACGATGGCCTCCAGCGATTGATTGATGTCCAGCGTCACCACGTCCTTCTCGCCCGTCGGCAGTTCGAGCGTGGCGAATTGGCTGTCGAGAAGCAAAAGCGGCATGTATTCGTGCTGGCGCCCCGCCATGCGCGCCGCCAGCAGCGCGCGGTCGCCTTGCAGGAAGACGAATGTCATCGGGCGCCCGGCGAGCATCCGCAGCCGATCGCGATAGCACCGCCTTAGGGCTGAGCAGGAAACAACGATGTCCCTCGCCGCGCCCAACTCCCTGCCGAGCGCGTCAAGCCAGGGCCACCGATCGTGATCATCAATCGGGATGCCCATCCGCATCTTCTCGACATTGGCCGCAGGATGCAGGCTATCGCCTTCCACGAACGGGCAATCGAGATATCCGGCAAGCCGCTCCCCGACCGAGCTTTTGCCGCAGCCGGATACGCCCATCACCACGATCGGGCCGAAGGCGCTCGCCACCTTAGAGGCTGGTCGTGATGCCGCCGTCGACATAAAGCGTGTGTCCGTTGACGAAGGAGGAAGCCCTGGCTGACAGGTAAACCGCCGCGCCGACCAGTTCCTCGACATTGCCCCAGCGGCCGGCCGGCGTGCGCTTCTCCAGCCAGGACGAGAATTCGGTGCTGTCGACCAGCGCCTGATTGAGCGGCGTCTTGAAATAGCCGGGCGCGATCGCATTGATCTGCAGGCCGTATCGCGCCCAATCCGCACACATGCCGCGCGTCAGATTCTTCACCGCCCCCTTGGTCGCCGTATAGGGCGCAATACCGGGACGGGCGAGTTCACTCTGCACCGAAGCGATGTTGATGATTTTGCCGCGCCCTCGCCCAATCATGTGGCGGGCAACCGCCTGGCCGACATAAAAGACGCTGGAGATATTTGTCTTGAGCAACTGTTCCCAACGGTCGGCAGGAAAGTCTTCCAGTGGCGCACGGAACTGCGTGCCGGCGTTGTTGATCAGGATGTCGATCGCACCGATACCCTCCTCGATTGCATCCACACCGCGCCGAACTGCTTCCGCATCCGTTACGTCGAAGTCCGCGACATCGATGGCACCGTGACCTTCGTTCTTGAGGGCTGTTGCAGCACCTGCGAGCCTGGCCTCGTCTCGTCCGTTCAGCACGATCGACGCGCCGTGTTGCGCGAGCCCGCGCGCCAAGGCAAGGCCTATCCCTTGCGACGATCCTGTGACCAACGCGCGGGAACCGGAAAGATCAAATAGCGGGAAGGTCATGAAACTTCCTTGCGAGGATAGAAATGAAAACACCACACGGCGGCAGGGCGGCAGGCCGGGCTCAGATATCTACGACCAGCCCCTTGGTCTTCAAAACCGATTCCAGCTTGCTAACTTCGATCACCGACTTGCCCTGTTTATAGGCCTCGATATAGCCAGCCTCGGCATCCTCGCGGGTCTGCGAAAGACGTGCGGCTTCCTGGGCCTCGGCGCGCCGGACGACCACCAGACCGTCGGCATCGCCCACGATTATATCGCCGGGATTGATGATTTCCCCGCCGACGATGATCGGGTCGTTGACGGCGGCGATCGTTTCCTTGACCGTACCCTTGATGCAGACACTGAGCGAGAAGACCGGGAAGCCGAGCTCCTTCAATTGAAGAGTGTCACGCACGCCTGTATCGGTCACGAGACCGCCGATACCCTTGGCAAGACAGGCATTGGCCAAAACGTCGCCGAAGGAACCGGCTTCTTCATATTCGCCGGCCGACACGACGATGATGTCGCCCGGCTTGGCGTAGTTAATGGCGAGTTGCAGCATGATGTTGTCACGCGGCGCGCATCTTACGGTAAAGGCCGGACCACACAGCTTCATGCGATAATCGACCGGCTTCAGGCGGGAGGAAAGCGCCCCCTTGCGTCCCTGGGCTTCGTGGATGGTCGCAGGCGAAAATTTGGACAGCGCCTCGATGTCGGCCCGGCTGGGACGTTCGACGATGTCTTTGATATGGATCATAAGAAACTCCCATGGTGAGACCGACGGCGGGCATTTCCCGCCGCCTGGAGTGTTCGATGTTTTGAGATTGGTTTGGCTGAGCCGAGCAAGAATTGGGCTTACGGGATTGGGTTGAACTTCAGCTCAGAGAGCGGTACGACCTTGTCGGTACGCGTCATCTTGTATTCGGTATCCGGGCCGAGCCACTTGTCCCAGATCTTATTGAGCTCGCCGGACGTATCGAGCTTATGGAGCACTTCGTTGATCTTGGCGGTCAGGGCAGGATTGTCCTTGGCCATGCCGATGCCGATCGGCTGGAACAGCATCGGTTCCTCGATCATCCGCATTTCCTTGCCCCTGTTCTTCGATTCATTGACGAACTTGGTCGTCGTCATAGTGTTCGCCACCATGCCGCGTGCCTTGCCCTGCTGGACGGCGAGGTAGGCGGACGCCGTATCCTGGAAGGTCAGCGGCTCCGACTTGTTGAGCTTGATCGACATCTCCGAGGTAGAGCCCTTGGTCGAAGCGACGCGCTTGCCTTCGTAGTCGGACTTTTTCTTCCCCGGATCGTCCACCGGGACAATTAGCATTTCCTTGGCGAGGTAATACGGATCACTGAACTGGATCTGCTCGGCGCGGCTCAGGGTATAAGCGAGATTGGCAACGGTGATGTCTACGCGCCCGAGCTTGACTTCCGGCACGCGGGCTTCGACCGATACCGGCTTGACCTCGGCCTTGACGCCGAGCTCCTTGGCGATGGCATTGCACAGATCGACGTCGAAGCCGGCCATTTCGCGGGTCCTCAGATCGGGCGCCGCGAAGGGCGGAACATCGGCAAATGTCGCGCAACGCAGCGTCTTGTTTGCCAGGATCGTGTCGAGTTGATCCGCTTTTGCCGGCGTGGCTGCGGCAGCACCTGCAAGCGCGACCGTGAGCGTGATGCATTTCCAGTTCATTGCTGTTCTCCTTGTATTTTCTCGTGAGTATCAGTGGCGCAGATCTGTGAGGAACCGCTGCGCGCGCGGATGACGTGGGTTCTTAAAGAACTCTTCTGGTGGAGCGATTTCGAGGATCTGGCCGGCATCGATGAACCAGATGCGATCGGCCACCTCGCGGGCGAAGCCCATTTCGTGGGTGACGCAGAGCATGGTCATGCCTTCGGCAGCAAGGCCCTTCATGACAGCGAGCACTTCACCAACCATTTCCGGATCGAGCGCGCTGGTCGGCTCGTCGAACAGCATGACCGGCGGCTCCATGGCGAGCGCCCGGGCAATAGCCACGCGTTGCTGCTGGCCGCCGGACAACTGACCTGGATAGGCTCCTGCCTTCTCGGCAAGACCGACCCGGTCGAGCAGCTTAAGCGCCCTCTCATGAGCGACGTCTGGCGCCACTCCCTTCACGCGGATCGGGGAGATCGTAACGTTTTCGACGACCGAGAGATGCGGGAACAGGTTGAAGTTCTGGAAGACGAACCCGATGCGGCTGCGCAAAAGGTTGAGTTCCTTAGTCCTCTTTTCGGCATGAATGTCTTGGCCATCCAGGGTAATCGATCCGCTGCTGATTTCTTCAAGGCGATTGATGGTGCGGATCAGCGTGGACTTGCCCGACCCGGACGGTCCGCAGATCACCACCACCTCGCCTCGCGCAACCTCGGCGTCGATGTTTTTCAGGACCGGATAGTTACCGTAGCTCTTGCAGACGTTGGAAAGACGGATCGTCTGCTGCTGGGGCGATGATGCTGACGTGATCATGGCTGCTCCGTTATGACTTTGACCTGCGCCAGCGACGCGGAGGACTCGCGATACACCACTCCGGCACGCTTGCGGGCGATGCGTCGCTCAATGACGTTTGCGACGTGCGTGAGGCTCCAGCAGATGGCGTAGTAGACGACCGCGAGGATGAGAAACACCTGGAAGGGCTGCGTCAGAAGCTGGTTGTTGACCTGGCTTGCCGCGAACGTGAGATCAGGCACGTTGATGACATATCCGAGCGTGGTGTCCTTGATCGTCGCCACAAATGTCGAGATCATGCTCGGGATCATGTTGTAGAGCGCCTGGGGTAGGATGATGAGGCGCATCGCACCCATGTAGCTGTGGCCGAGCGCACGCGCCGCATCCATCTGGCCAGGTCCCAAGGCGACAATCCCCGCTCGCACCACCTCGCTTAGGAAGGCGCCCTGGTAGATTACCAGCGTCGTTAGCATGGTGTAGAAGCTCGGGACGTCGGCTCCCGTGAGCAGCGGTACCAGGAAATAGCTCCACAGGATGAGCATCAGCAGCGGCACGCCGCGTGTGATGTAGACGAGGGCCGTCACCGGCCACCGCAGCAGCGCCCACTTGGAGAGGCGCGCCAACGCGAGGAGAATGCTGACCGGGAAGGCAAGCGCGATGCTGAGCCCCGAGAGGATCAGTGTGTTCGCCAGTCCTCCGAGCGGGCCGTTCGGATACTGGCCGATCAGCAGCAGCAGCCAGTAGTCGTTGATGATATTGACGATGTCGCCGATCATGCGCGCGCCCTCCGTACCGGATCAGCGCGCATCGCGAAGTAGGCGCCGGCACCCATGATCAGCAGCGAGAAGACCAGATAGAGAACCGTGCCGACCAGATAGATCTCGAACGTGCGGAAGCTTAAGTTCTCGATCTCCTTCACCGCATGCGTCAGTTCGGGCGCTCCGATGACGATCGCAAGGCTGCTGTTCTTGAACAGGGAGACGCTGTGATTGATGAGAGGCGGGAGCGCATTGCGCACGCCCTGCGGCATGATGATGAAGCGCATCGCCGAGAGATAGCTGTGTCCCAACGCCTTCGCCGCCTCCATCTGGCCGGGGCTGACAGAACGCAGGCCGGACCGGAGGTCCTCGCTGAAATAGGCTGCCTGACAAAGCCCGAGGCCAATCACCGCAAAGATCGTTTCGCCGTTGTGGGCTGTGAGCCAATCGGCCAGTCCCGAGGGCAACAGCGTGAATATGCCGAAATACCACAACATCAACTGCACGAGGGTCGGCACGTTGCGATGGTAGGAGACATAGGCTGCCACAGCGCGATCGCCGAAACGCGAAGGCGAAAACCGGATGCAGAGGAGGATGAGCGCAAGCGTCATCGCCAGAAGCCATGATCCGACATAGATGACGAACGTCATCTCGATCCCGTGCAGGAGCATCGCGACATATTCCTGATTTCTCAGGATGGCCGAAAGGTCGAACCCGTTCACGGCCTCGGCTCCTTCGACGTGCTGGGCTCCGCCGGGGCCTGCGGCTTGGCCGTCTGCAAACCGCCCATCACCTGCAATGTCGGCGTTATCTCCATATGCCCGATGTTGACTGCGACCGGCGCGGAAATCGCGAAGGCGATCGCCTCGGCGATATCGGCGGCCTGCGGCAGTTCAAACCCGTCGATGAAGCGCTCACGGACACTCGGGTCATTGCCATGAACGTGGTTGAATATGTCCGTCGCGACGCGGCCGGGGCAGATCTCTGTCACGCGCACGCGCTTGCCGAATGCATCAATGCGCAACTGGTTCGACAGCATGGCGACGCCGGCCTTGACGGCATGATAGGTAGAGTTGCCGCCGAAATTATAATTGCCGGCAATCGAGGAGATGTTGATGACGTGCCCGCGATCGCGCTCCACCATCCCGGGCACGATCAGACGGCAAATATGCAGGACGGCGCGAAGGTTGACATCAACCAAGAGATCGATGTCCTCTTCGTCCGCTTGGAGGAATTTCTTTGGCCGATCGACGCCGGCATTGTTGACCAGAATATCGAAGTGCACGCGGTTCGCGAGATCGGCGATCGCCAGCCGATCGGTGACATCGATAACGTGCGCCATGCAGCCCGTACGCTCGGCCAACTCCTTCAGGGCGCCGGCGCTTCGGGCGATTGCATGTACTTCGATATCCTCACGGCGAAGCCGCTCTACGACTGCAGCGCCGATACCGGAGGAAGCGCCGGTCACCAATGCGGTCTTGTAATCGGAGAATGGCATTCTGATCCCCTTTTTTGTTGTGTTGGACATTAGCGGAGCTTTAACTCTCTGCCTAAGACCGATTATTTTTGGAGCAATAAGCAACTTTTATGGAGCTTGGCCGGCAGCGGACGAACGGTCCAAAACGCGGGAAATCTTGCCTTTTACTCAAGGGCGAAACGGCTTCGGTCGTGCTCGCTTTGCAAAATCAGGGGCGCGTCTGTAAACATGCTCCTGCGAAGATCAAAGAACGCCAATCCCCATGGATATAAGACGCCTCAAATCCTTCATCGTCATCGTGGACAGCGGCAGCATAACGCGTGCGGCGGATATCCTGCACCTGGCCCAGCCGGCACTGAGCCAGCAACTGGCGGCACTGGAGGAACATTTCGGCCAGAAACTGCTGATCAGAAGCCAGCAGGGCGTCACCATGACCGATGCCGGACATGCGGTCTATCGGCATGCGCAGATCATCCTGCGCCAGATGGAACAGGCGCAGGCAGACGCCGCGGCCGCAGGTAATTCGCTTGCGGGGCGTGTTTCCGTGGGTCTCGTGCCGTTCAGCAGCGCCGCCACGCTCTCCGTCGACCTCCTCGCGGAAACGAGGAAAAGGCATCCCGGGATCTTGCTTCATCTGACAGAAAGCGTCGGTCAAACCTATAGTCAGATGATCATGAACGGCCGATTGGAAATGGCGCTGATTCATGGTGTCGGTCCAATCAAGGGCGTCCGGTTCGAACCTATCCTCAACGAGGAATTCTATTTCGTTGCGCACCGAAATTTCGCGATCGAAGCGGATTCGAAACCGGTGCCGGTCGGTTCGCTGGACGGGATGCCGATGCTGTTACCACCGGTCTACAATTTCGTGCGCCGCGCCGTTGATACGGCCTTCACGCGCAGCCGGATCAATCTCAAGGTGGTGGCGGAAGTGGAAATCGTGCGCACGCTCGCCCGCGCGGTGGGCGGCGGCCTAGGCGCGACCATCATGCCCAAGGCCATCGCCGATCGCATCGTATCGGAATCAAGCGAACCTCTCGTTTGCCGGCTGGTCTCCCCAAGGATCGAGGAAACCCTGTCTCTTTGCACGTCCGATCAGGGCTCGCTGTCGGAGCCGGCATTCGCCGTCAAGGACATACTCGTTGAGCTGACTGAGCGACTGAAACTCTGAAGCCCGCGAGCTGGTGCTGGTCCCTCCGGGCCGGAAGGCTGCGGCTCATGGATCAGCGCATATCCCTGCAAAATTGGGCGATGCGCGCGCAGCCCTCGTTCAGCATTTCCATGCTTGTCGCGTAGGAAATGCGGAAATATGGGCTCATCCCATAGGCCGCGCCCTGCACCGTCGCGACGTGGTGCTCATCCACCAAAGCCATGACGAAATCGACATCGGTCTCGATCTTGCGTCCACCCTTCGAGGTCTTGCCGATCAGGCCGGCAATATTGGGATAGATATAGAAGGCGCCTTCAGGCTTGTGGCAGCGCAACCCTTCGATCTTCGCCACTTGGCCCAGGACGAAATCGCGCCTTTCCCTGTAGATTGCCGCCCGCTCCTTGAGGAGGTCCTGAGGACCATCCAGCGCCGCGATGGCTGCGGCCTGCGTCACGGTGGTGATGCCACCTCCGTTCTGGCCGTTGACGTTGCTGATTGCGCGGATCAGTTCCTTCGAGCCGCTGGCGCAATATCCCAACCGCCAACCAGTCATGGCATAGGCCTTGGAGACGCCGTTCATCGTCAGGACACGATCATAGAGACCGGGTTCGGCATCGGCGATGGTGCAGAATTCGAATCCGTCATAGACCAGGTGCTCGTAGATATCGTCGGTCAGGATCCAGACATGCGGATGGCGCAGCATGACTTCAGCGATTGCGGCCATTTCCGCGCGCGAGCAGGCTGCCCCGGTCGGATTGTTCGGAAAATTGAGGATAAGCCATTTGGTGCGCGGCGTGATCGCGGCCGCAAGGTCCTCGGGACGCAGCTTGAACCCAGCCTGTTCGAAGCAGGGCACAGCCACCGGGACGCCGCCGGCAAACTTGACAATATCGGCGTAGCTGACCCACGACGGTGTAGGGATGACGACCTCATCGCCCGGATTACAGGTGGCGAGCATCGCGTTGAAGATCACCTGTTTTCCGCCGCCGGAAACGACGATTTGGGTGGCATCGTAATCGAGATTGTTGTCCCTCTTGAACTTCCTGCTGATCGCAGCCTTCAGCGCCGGAGTGCCATCCATCGGCGGATACTTCGTGTCGCCGCCCAGTGCTGCGGCATGGGCCGCCTCGATCGCATGGGCGGGCGTCGGAAAATCCGGCTCCCCGGAGGAGAGACTCACGACCTTGATCC
The DNA here is from genome assembly GCF_029892065.1 of Sinorhizobium garamanticum. Classification (NCBI taxonomy): domain Bacteria; kingdom Pseudomonadati; phylum Pseudomonadota; class Alphaproteobacteria; order Hyphomicrobiales; family Rhizobiaceae; genus Sinorhizobium; species Sinorhizobium garamanticum. Next base: position 546,102 of record NZ_CP120374.1, read on the forward strand.
CCTCGGCGGCCAGTTCCCTGGCGCGTTGGGTCATGGCGGCGGATGCGGAGATGGAAACGTTTTTCAGACGGTCGGCTATGGAAGACATCGACATGATCTTTCGGTGAGATGGAAAACGTGGCGATCAGCGACCTGATCAGGATGCAAGTTCGGCCGCGGGCGCGAGCGTGGCGCCGTAGGCCTCGATTTCACTGCGGACGATGCGGGCAAGCTCCAGAGAGCCGGGCGTATCGCTATGGACGAGGATGGAGCGTGCAGGCATGGCAATGACGGTGCCGTCGATCGCCTCGATGCTTCCGTCGGTCAGAAAACGGCGCACCCGGGCCCGTACCGACGCCTCATCCTTGACCAATGCGCCTGGCAGGCCGCGCGCCACCAGCTTGCCACCGGCATCATAGGCGCGGTCGGCCAGGAACAACGCCAGCGTCTTGAGCCCGGCACGTTTGGCGGCCTTTTCAATTTCGCTCTGCGGGGTCACAAACACCGCAAGACGCGGATCCACGGTGGAAATGGCATCCATCATCAGATCGGCGAGCGCGGGATCGCGATTGACCATATTCCCCATGGCCGCATGAAAGCTGAAATGGCCGACGGTCATCTGCTCGCTTTTGGCGATCGCGATCAGCGCGCCGAGCTGGTAGAGCATCTGCTGCCGCAACTCGTCCGACTGGAACGGCATCTCGCGCCGACCGAAACCGGACCGATCCGGCAGGCCCGGATGCGCGCCGACACCGACGCGGTTTTTCTTCGCGAGCCGCACCATGCGCGCCATCGTATCCGGGTCACCGCCATGAAAGCCGCAGGCGATGTTGGCCGACGAAACGACTTTCATCATCGCCTCGTCATCGCATAGCCGATAAGGACCGAAACCTTCGCCCATGTCGGAATTCAGATCGATCTTCACCGCTTCCTCCTTTTGACCGGTTCACTTGTCGTCAGGTCATCGCCTTCAACGCGCGCTTGATCATCTGCGACGTCTGCCTGACATCTTCGATGTACCTGGCAGCGGTCTGCTCGACCGCTCGCGCCTCGGCGTGCGTCGAGCGGATGAATCGCAACCGGCTGCCGATGCGTGCCTGGCCGAGCCGCCACAGGTCGCATTCGATGACCCCGGCAATCTTTGGGTAGCCCCCCGCCGTGTTGGCGTCGCTCATCTGGATGATCGGCTCTCCTCCGGGCGGCACCTGAATCACGCCCGGCACAACACCATGGGAGCGCATCTCGATCGTCGCCGTTGGTTTGATGGGCTCACCGGACAAGCGATAGCCGGTCCGGTCGCTGCGCGAGGAAATACGCCAAGCCTGATTCCAGAAAGCCTCCCCATCAGAGGCAAACAGCTCATGCTCGCCGGCGGCAATCGCTCGGATCGGCAGCACGCCATCGACCGGAGCCGGAAATACATCGCGCAGCGCGACAGTCGGCTCGACTACGGCGATTCCGCTTGCTGGCAGCGGCAGTGCATCGGAATGCGTGCCGATCTCGATCCGGTCGCCGTCGACCAGAGGCCGACCGCTGTTTCCCCCGAAACCGCCGCGCAGTGCGGTGCTTCGGGAGCCCATGAGAACCGGCACGTCGAGTCCCCCGCCGACAACCACATAAGCGCGCGCGAGCGTCGGCGGCTGCCTCAGCTCGAGGATCTGGCCTGTTTCGGCGACGTGGGTGCACCATGGAAGCAGTTCCCTTCCGTCCAGCACCGGATGGCCATCCGCGCCGGTGACGGCAAAAGCCACACGAGCCTCGAAACGCAGTTTGAAAGGAAAGGTCTGAACCTCAATGGCAGCCGCGCCGTCGTCATTGCCAACAAGAATGTTGCCAATCCTGACAGCGAGCGGGTCCATGGCGCCGCTGGCAGACACACCGATATCGCGATAACCGGGGCGGCCAAGGTCCTGCACCGTATTGAATGGACCGGCTTCGATGATCTCGATCATAGCTCGATCCTCGCCGGCACGAAGCGGACCGTGTCGCCCGGCGCCATCAATGCGGGCGTCGGAGAGGTTGGATCGAACATCTGGAGTTCTGCGTAGCCGAGCGAATTCCACCCGTTCGGACCGGTCAGCATCGCAACGCCCGTCTGCATCCCGCCGATCGTCACACAGCCCTTCTCCATCCTGAGCGACGGAACGGTCTTCCTGGGCATGTATATTCGGGGATCGAGCCCGTGGAGGTAGCCAAACCCGGGGGCGCTTCCCAGGGCAAAGACGCGGTAGGTCGCCTCATGATGAATGCGCACGACCTCGCGATCGCTCAGCCCCGAAAAGTCGCAGATGGCGGGAAGATCGATCGCGTAATCTCCGCCGTAGTGGACCGGGATGTCGATCGACTTTCCGGTGAGATCAAGGCTCTCAGCATTATTCCACGCTTCAAGCAGCCGGCCGACGACGATTTCGGGATCCTCGGGCGTTTCCTTCAATATCGACAAAAGGTTGGTCATGCCGGGGATCACTTCCGCGATATCCACCCAACGCCTAACTGTCTGGGATAGGGCCCAAATCCGGCGCTGCGCAGGGAGGTCGAAATCTCCCGGTACTTCGAGAAGGAAGGCACGGGCACCGATGAACGAGACCCGCGCTCGTCCTTTGGTCGCCGGAACGATCACGCGTGATGACGCAAGGATGTTCGAAGTGACAGTCATTGTTGTGGCTCGATTTCGAACAGGGGATCACCGAACCCGACCAGGGCATCGGGTTCTGTCAGCCGTCTGGTCAGCAAGCCGGACCGGCCGGCAGGAATGGGAAGCAGGACGGAACCGATGCGTAGGAAGCCGATCACCTCCTTGTCGGAAACCGCACGCGGGAGTTGCCCGGCTTCGGCGGGAGCCGAAGGGCGCAAGGCGCAGAAGCGGCCCGCCATCGGCGCCTTGACGATCGCTGCCGGTGCCGCCGCCAAATCTGGCGGCGCATTTCCGGTGAGGCTGACCCGAGCGCCCCCTCCCTTCGAAACGACTATGCGCAGATGTGCGCCTGCCTTGGAGATTTCCAGGCCGTCGACACCCGCCGCGATCAGTGCGTCGGTCAGGACTGCGATCGTCGCCGGATCGCTGAAATCGATCGCGCTCATGCTGTCCTCCGTTGCCTGAGCCATTGCTCGAGGTAATGGATGTCCGTCTCTCCACGGGCAAAGGCTTCATCCTCGAAGAGCGCGCGCAGGACCGGCAGATTGGTGGAAATTCCCTCCACCCGCGTGGCTGCCAGCGCCTCGCGCATTTTCGCCATTGCTTTCGCCCGGGTCGGCGCATGGACGATCAACTTGGCAATCAGGGAGTCGTAGTAGGGCGAAACCCTGTAGCCGGCGTGGATATGCGTGTCGACGCGAATGCCCGGCCCCTCGGGCAAAGCAAGATCGGTGATGAGGCCGGCCGAAGGCAGGAAGCTGTCGGGATCCTCTGCATTGATGCGGCATTCGAAAGAATGCCCATCGCATCTCACGTCGCCCTGACGCAAATCCAGGGGCTCTCCCTGCGCAGTCCTGATCTGGGCATGGACGATATCGATGCCGCTGGTCATTTCCGTGACCGGATGTTCGACCTGCAGGCGCGTATTCATCTCGATGAAATAGAACGCACCATTCTCGTAGAGGAATTCGAAGGTTCCGACGCCGCGATAGCCGATCTGCCGACAGGCCTTCGCACAAGCCATTCCGACAGGGCGGATCACATCCGGCGCAATGCCCGGCGCTGGCGCCTCCTCCACTACCTTCTGGTGACGGCGCTGCATCGAACAATCACGATGCCCGAGCCAGACGGCATTGCAATGGGCATCGCAGAGCACCTGGATCTCGATGTGCCGCGGCTGCTCAAGAAACTTCTCCATGTAGAGCTCGGGCGAACCGAACGCCTGACGGGCTTCCTCCCGGGTCAAGGCGATTGCCTCGTGCAACGCGTCGATCTCCCGCACGACGCGCATGCCCCTCCCGCCCCCACCGCCGGCGGCCTTGATGATGACAGGATATCCGATCTCCTGTGCTATGCGTTCGACGGCGACGGAATCACCGGGAAGTGACGTATCCGGACCGGGCACGCAGGGTACGCCTGCGCCGACCATCGCCCGTTTCGCCGATATCTTGTCGCCCATGGTCGCGATCGATGAAGCCTCTGGCCCGATAAAAACAAGGCCGGCGTTTTCGACCTCTTTGGAGAACGTCGCGCTTTCCGACAGGAACCCATAACCCGGATGGACGGCCCCTGCGCCGGTCAGACGCGCCGCCAGGAGGATCGCGTCCTGATTGAGATAGCTCTTTGCCGCATTCGAGGGACCAATGCATAGAAAGCCGTCGGCAGTCTTGCCATACGGCGCGTGCTTGTCTGCCTCGGAACAGATCGCAACCGTCTTTAGACCGAGTTCACGGCAGGCGCGCTGGATCCGTGCGGCGATCTCCCCCCGATTGGCGATCAGCACCGTATCGAAACTTTGCTTGGCCGACGCAGTGTTATCGAGAGACTCGGCCATTATGCAATCTCCGCCAGCACGTCGCCGGTCTCGACCTCGCCGCCGTCGATTTCAGTCAGTTGCGTGATACGACCGGCACGCGGTGCTGCGACGGTGCTCAAAACCTTCATCGCTTCGATGATAAATAGGGTCTGACCCTCGTCCACCGTATCACCGACGTCGACGAACGGCTCTTGTCCCGGAGCCGGCGCCCGATGCAGGATGCCGAAGGTCGGCGCCTTCACCGGGAACGCCGACGTCTTGGCAGTTGCCGAGGACGTCTCGCGAGGCGGCTTGGGCGAAGTACCCGCTGCTTCGTTTGGAGTTAGCGTCCATTCGACATCCGGCGTGCGGAAGATGCGAACCGTGAGGTCCTTTTCCGTTACCCGGAGCTCGGTAATCTTCGAGTGTCCGACAAAATCGATCAGGGTCTTTATCTTAGACAGGTCCATGAGCGCACTCGGTACTTCGGAATGCCTCTTCATGATCCGGACAGATCGGACCGCGTTCGGCTGACTTCCTCCGTAACACGATGGCCCGTGCGATGGGGTCAGAAGAACTTTTGATGGCCATCGGCAGCATGCAAACGTAGCACTTGCTACTTCCTACCGAATGCGAGCGCCTTGAGCGGTATCGAACCTGAGACGGCGAGGAGAAAGTAGCGTCGATCGCGTTTATTCGTCGTTGAACTCTACGGGCCACGTCTGGGCGCCATGCAAAACACGCAGAATGCGAACTCTATCCGCCATCACGGTGTAGGCGGCAATGACAGGTGTACGCGGGATAACAAGCTCCCGAGTCCCGGCGATCCGACTAGGACGACCACTTTCGGGAGAAGCGGGTCGTGCATTTGAGATTCAGATGGTCTGGGACGTTACGCGCATGCTGCGCATGGCATCCTTCCCTCCGGACCAAGATGAGGTCGGCCTGTGGGTTGCCGATCACCAGCGAGAATGGTTGGTGGGCGAGGCTTATCGTTTCGCCATAGAACGTGAGGCGTCAATGATCGGCGTGGTCGATTTTGACGGCGTTGCCGAACGCGAGGGATCCTTGGGCTACTGGTTCGATCGCGCGGCCTGGGGTCAGGGCTATAGTTTCGAGGCTGCACATGCCGTGACACGCTTGCATTTGAGGAAGTTGGGCTTTTGAAGCTCACGTCCGGTCACGCGCATGACAACCCGGCCTCTGGGCGCGTTCTCACCAAGCTGGGGTTTATCCAATCGATATGGCTCAGCGCTTTTCTCGCCCACGAGGCGAAACCATCATGCAGCACCGCTACATCCTAACTCCTTCGCGAACCTGACCGGTCAGTGACCGCCCTCCGCCCTTTGCGGCCTCCGGAAGTGAGATTCGATCCCTCGCCTTGAGCGGACTCGAACTACAGGCCATGTTTTCGATTGAGCGGCGTAAAGCTCTATTGCGGAACAGAAATCAGGCCGGGACGGCTATTGTTGTCGGCATGTCCTGCTGCGGCCATCGCTGCAGTGCTTCCCGTCCGGCGTCGGTCAAGCCATAGACGCCTCTGTCGAGCCGTTCAAACCAGCCATAGACATTCGCAAGCAAAATCTTCCCGGCATCCGGTATGCTGGATCTGATTTCACGCACGCGCATCGGTCCTGATGCCAAGGCTAATGCACAGCCGAGCGCCTGCTGGCGGTACGCGGTCATGACAGGCGCGCGTGTGCTCCCGCCTACTGCCGGATCGCCGCGTCGCCTCTGGTGTTCACGCATGAGCCTCGAACGCCGTTTCGGATTGGTTCGCGGCATCGGCGATACGGACCCGACGATAACGCTGACGTCGCCGGCATCGGAAATGCCGAGCATGCCGATCCCGAGCTTGCGGCAGAGATCGCGGTAGCGTTTGTCGGCCTCGCGACCTTTGCCCTTGGCCGAGACTCGCGCCGCGATCCAGACCTCGTCCGCGACAGCTGCGCGATCGACGGCCTGCAGTATGAGCTCCAGATTGAAGCTCAATTTTAGTTCACAGATCACGACCACAGGCGGATCGTCATCGCTCAACCCGACGAGATCGCAGCCGCCAACCTCGCCCTTGACGACGTAACCTGCCTTTTCGAGAAAGCCTTTGACGGGCAGATAAAGCGAAGTTTCCATATGCCTGCAGGTTCAAGCGAAGAATCGTTCCATAACTACATCGATCCGCCTGTCCGGGACACCCATCTATCGCCGCCGCGGTTACACGGTATGGTTGCGCCAACGCATCCCTGCGGCGATCGACCAGCGCCAACGCCGGGCGTCGTCATCAACCGCTGTGCGTTGTCGTCCTGGCGGGCGATGGCACGCAGCTTGCGCGCAAAACCTGCAAATGCATGCACAAGCGCGTCGCGCACCTTCAGCAGTGCCGTCGCGATCGCTTCCAGGGTCGAAAGGCCTGCAATCAGCGCGCGGATGCGCGCCCACGTAACTGCGCCGCGTCGTCGGCCCGACGTTGAGGCCGAAGCCGCGCAGGATGCCGCGGAGGCTCATCTCGATGTCGTGAAGCTTGCCCTGAATGAGCTTGCGGGCGGTCAGCAGAGCACGCACCTCCTGGGCGGCAAGAGATTTGCAGTGGACCGGTCTGAACCAGCCAAGCCGCATCAACTGCGCAATGCCCCGTGCGTCCTTCTTGTCGGTCTTCACCGGCATCGTCTCAAAGGCTGCACGCACGTGGCGCGTCTCGATCAGCTCGACGCAAAGACCTGCTTTCACCATCCCGGCATGGAGCCACTGCGACAAAGGCCCGGCCTCCAGACCAATTCGCTCCATCGCCACGCCGTGCTCGCCGAACCAGGCGATCAGCGCATCGGGTTCGCTGAGGATCTTTGCTTCCCGCACAATGCCGCCATCCGCATCCATCACGCACACACTTGCGTATTCCAGTGATACGTCGATGCCGGCATACTGCTTCATGGTCGTCTCTCCGTGCTGCTATGGAGCAGGCCACTCCTGACTCCGCGACACCATCATTGTGAGGGACGACCACCGGCCCTTCAAACCTGGCGGGCCGGGTTCCGCCCGTTACACCCCCTTTTTAGCCCAGAACGTGAACATCCTCGCAACAAGCCGTGCACAGGGCTCTGGAATGGTGCGGTTCTTGTTCTGATCCCGGAAAGGTAGGTGATGTTGGGCAATCCGGGCCTTCCGACCTCGCTGATGTGAATGGCCTGGTCTTGCAAACGACGTCCATTCGCGCCACTCTCGGTCGCGCCTAGCCGGTCATCTTCTGGATGTCGGATGAAGGTCGAAACTCACAACCTGAAACGAAGGCCAAGCGATGAGCAGCATTAAGGACCGTCAGGAAGGCTTCGAAAAGAAGTTTGCGATGGACGAGGAGCTGAAGTTCAAGGCGATGGCGCGGCGTAACAAGCTGCTTGGCCTGTGGGCTGCTGAAAAGCTCGGTAAAACCGGCGCAGACGCCGACGCCTATGCGAAGGAAGTAGTCCGCGCGGACTTCGAAGAAGCAGGGGACAACGATGTGTTCCGCAAGGTGCGCGCCGATTTCGACGCGGCTGGCGTAGCCCAGTCCGATCAACAGATACGCGTCATCATGGACGAACTGCTGGCAACTGCAGTCGACCAGATCAGGGACACCTGACTACCAGTAAGTTCTGACAGAAAACCGTCGACTACGGTCTCGGACTGGGAAGTCCAATCCGGTGGTTTAGTGCTTTGGGCCGCGGAGAGGACGCCCGCGAGCGGCGTTGCAAGGGTATCGCCAATCCCGGCAATTCCGGATCTTCGGTTTGGATCGCCATGACCATCGTCGAGCGGTCGACCCCTCTGTAACGTGGATGTCGGCTTTGAAGCAGCGCCAGGAATGTCCGCAAAAAGCTCGCAGGACGGTGACTGCATCAAGGTGCACGATCGGTAAGAGCGTCGGCTCCCTCCGGCTCGGCGCAATGGGCACAGCAGTAAATGATGTCGCTCTGCTCGACTCCGTGCCCGATGATCCGGACGCCGCAATGCGGGCATGTCGGAGCAAGTTTCTGGATCGCGCATTCGAAACTATCGAAAGTGTGGGTCTCATCCCCCAGGTTCGCCTGGAAAGCCCTGTCATAGTCGTTGCCGCACTGGTCGCGTCTGGGCATGGTTGCATCCTCCTGTTCAGTCGGCCCAACCTCGCGTGCAGCGTGGTGATCAGCGGCTCAGCACCTAGCGACACGCTCTGCCTTTCCGGGTCCGGAGGAGGGTCGCAACCGTAGGCTGCGATCCGAAGGCACTCGGGGACGTCGAGCGACACTCCCATGGGCCGGCTCATCACGCGGACCACATGCGACGCAAACGATCGGCATCCGCGATGGTGAGCCCAGAGGCGCGCAAGGCTCCAGAGCTCGCCGCGACAAGGGCCGCGTTGTCAGATGCCAGCGAACCGTCCGGCAGCCAGAGATTGTTCTCGAAGCCGACCCGGACATGTCCGCCGAATAAAGCGCCGGCCGTCACGCAAGCGGCCTCCCGGGGGCCGAAGGCGCAAACGCTCCAGTGTGCAAAACGCGGCACGCCGGGCGCCAGAAACGCCAGAAGATCCGAGGGTATCGCGCGTTGCTCGGCGGCATAGCGGCCGAGCACGAAGAGGACGGGTAGGTGCTCGAACGGGATCAGGCCGCGCGCCGTTAGCGCTGCGAGTAAAGCGGCTTCCTCCGGCGTGTAGAGGATGATCTGCGGTACAATCCTTTCGCTGCGAAGCCACTCCAAAAACTGGGCAAATCCAGTCTCGTGGCTTTCATCCGGCAGTAGCTCTCTCAGCGCAATCGACACCGCCTCCGGCCGCACCTTGCGCACCACCTCCATCTGCTCTGCCGGCCGGTAGATGCCGAGCGCCTCGCTGGTGATTTGAATGACGAGCTGGTCGTCTACCGCCGCACGGATTGCGGCGATCGCCGCGCGGTAAACGCCGGCATCCAGCAGATGCCTGCCATCCCTGTCGCGCACATGAATGTGGATCATGCAAGCGCCGGATTCGAGGCAGGCCCTGGCATCCGCCGCGAGTTCATCAGGTGTCAACGGCAGGGCCGGATGGTCTGCCTTGGAGCGGCGGCCTCCATTGGGCGCGACGGCGATAGCGATTGGCGTAGGACCGCTCTGGGTGGTCGGATCAGATGTGGTCATGCACGCAATTCATTTGTTTCTATAATCGCTGCTAGTGTAACATATGTTGCATGCCCGGCGCTACGGGAGGTTACCTCCTGCCAGGCGGAAGTTTGGCTTTGTAACACCATTGATCCGAGGGACGTCATGACACGAATCCTGCACCGCCAGATCCATGCGAAACTGCCGACGGCGGACGGTGGGCACGGCGTTTACCTTGTCGACACTGCCGGACGGTCCTATATCGACGCATCCGGCGGCGCGGCGGTGTCTTGCCTCGGCCACGGCCATCCCGACGTGATCGCCGCTCTGCACGCACAGGCCGATAGACTTGCCTATGCCCATACGAGTTTCTTCACCAACACGCCCGCCGAGGCACTGGCCGACCGGCTGATCGAAGGCGCGCCGGCAGGCATCAGCCACGCCTATTTTGTGTCGGGCGGTTCGGAGGCGATCGAGGCAGCACTGAAGATGGCGCGGCAATATTACGTTGAAACTGGCCAGCCAGGACGGCGCAACATCATCGCCCGGCGACAGAGCTATCATGGGAACACGCTGGGGGCACTCGCGGCCGGGGGCAATGAAATGCGCCGGACGCAATTTCATCCGCTGCTCATCGAAACGCACCATATCGACCCTTGCTTCGCATACCGCTTCCAGGAGCCCGGCGAAACAGACGAAGCCTATGCGGTGCGCGCCGCGCAGGCGCTCGAAGACAAGGTCCTCGAACTTGGACCCGAAACGGTAATGGCATTCGTCGCGGAGCCGGTGGTCGGCGCCACCGCCGGTGCGGTGCCATCCGTTGCAGATTATTTCCAGCGCATCCGCGCCATCTGCGACCGCTACGGTATCATTCTGATCCTCGACGAGGTGATGTGCGGCATGGGCCGGACCGGTACGCTTCACGCCAGCACGCAGGACGGCATTGCCCCCGATTTGATGACGATCGCCAAGGGGCTCGGCGGCGGCTACCAGCCTATCGGCGCAGTGCTGCTCAGCCAGCGGATTTTCGATGCTTTCGCCAACGGCACGGGCCAGTTCCAGCATGGCCACACCTACATCTGCCATCCGATGGCGTGTGCCGCGGCACTTGCCGTGCAGGAGGCGATTGCGCGCGACAATCTGCTGGCCAACGTCAGGACAATGGGTGCGTACCTCTCGCGGCGGCTGGGTGAACGCTTCGGCAATCATTCGCACGTCGGCGACATCCGCGGACGCGGTCTGTTCATGGGCGTCGAACTGGTCAGGGATCGTTCGACCAAGGCGCCGTTCGAACCTGACCTCAATGTTCACGCACGAGTGAAGCGCGAAGCAATGGCGCGCGGCTTGCTGGTCTATCCTGGCGGCGGCACCATTGACGGCGTGCGTGGCGATCACGTTCTTATCGCCCCGCCCTTCATCATCGATGCGGTGACGGTCGACACGGTTGTCGATCGGTTAGGCGAAGCGATTGATGCGGCTATTGCCGATTAACGCGCGTCATTCGGGCAGATAGGCCCCCAGGCCCTGGAGCTCCAGTTCGGTAGCCCGAACCCGGGCCGCCGCGGCGGGGCCGCTGCGCGCAAGCATCGTCGCTGCCAATGCCTCGACGATCGCCAGTGCCGCGGCAACCGATGGGAAGAACGATGGACTGTCAGTCGAAAAGCGCAGGGTGACCTCGGCGTGCCGCGCGATCGGGGCGGCGATGCTGTCGGCTATCGCGATCATCGGGACGCCGTGCCGCTGCGCGGTCTCCACGACGGGCCCGAGTTCGCGAGAATAGGGCGCGAAGCCGATAACGACGACCGCGTCCTTCCTGTCCAGCGCCGCGAGTTCCGCTTCCAATGAACCGCCGTCGCTGCCCAGCAGCGTGACGTCGCGTCGGAACATCCGGCAGAGATAGACAAGGGCGTGAGCCGGAGCGCGGCAACTCCGGAAGCCGGCCACGCGGACATGCTGTGCCCGTTCCAGAATCGCGCAAGCTCTCGCAATCTCCTTGCCGTCGTTGGCGGCTTCGGCTGCCGCGAAGTTAGCCGCGTTGGTCCGAAGCGATTCGACGAAGATTGCTTCCGGACCGCGCAAAACCAGCGCATCGGCCTTGGCTGCGAACGGAGCGTTGCCGGAACGAAGCCGGTTCTCAAACGGTTTGCGAAACGCCGCCCAGTCGGTGAAGCCGAGGCGCCGAGCCAGCCGGACAAAGGTCGTCGGCGTCACCTCCGAGCGCGACGCCAGCACGCGCATCGATACCAATGCGACCTCATCGGGATGGTCTACGAGAAACCGGGCCGCCTTGCGCAATTCCGAGCTCAAATCAGGAATCTCGGTCAAGATGCGCGCCTGCACCGCATCATAATTCATGTCCGGCCCGTCCATGTAACAAGTATTCCTCTTGCTTGATGAAGCGCAACGATCGTAGCATGCCTCGACGTGCCTCAGACACAAAAACTCGGGACGGCTGCAATGGCACGCACAGGATCAAGGGAGAAATAGATGAAACATGAACGGATTACCCTGCGCGGAGCGCAGATCGCCGCTCTTTCGGCTGCACTGCTGTTTGCAGGCAGCGCCGTGGCGCAACAGAAGTTCGTGACCATCGGGACTGGCGGCGTCACTGGCGTTTACTACGCCGCCGGCGGCGCTATCTGCCGGCTCTTGAACAAAGACCGGAAAACGCACGGAATCCGCTGCTCAGTGGAATCGACCGGCGGATCGGCGTTCAACGTCAACACAATCAAGGAGGGCGAACTCGACTTCGGCATGGCGCAGTCCGATATCCAGTACAACGCCTTCAAGGGCGAGGAATCCTTCAAGGAGGGCGGCGCACACGCCGACCTCAGGGCGGTCTTCTCGATTCATCCGGAGCCGTTTACGGTGCTCGCTCATCCGAATGCCGGCGTGACGAAGTTCGAAGACTTCAAAGGCAAGCGCTTCAACGTCGGCAATCCGGGATCGGGCACGCGCGCTTCCATGGAGCGTCTGCTCGCCACGATGGGCTGGACGCTGGCCGATTTTTCGCTTGCGTCGGAACTCAAGGCCGACGAGCACGGCCCGGCACTTTGCGACGGCAAGATCGACGGCTTTTTCTACGGTGTCGGCCATCCTTCCGCCAATATCCAGGATCCGACGACGACCTGTAGCGCAAAGCTGGTGTCGCTGACCGGCGATGCGGTCGACAAGCTGGTCGCGGAAAATCCCTATTACGCACGGGCGACCATCCCGGGTGGCCTCTACAACAACAATCCGGAGGATACGGAAACCTTTGGTGTTCTGGCGACATTGGTCACGTCGGCCAATGTTCCGGAGGAAAGCGTCTACCAGCTGACCAAGTCGGTGTTCGAGAACTTTGATGAGTTCAAGTCGCTGCATCCGGCTTTTGCCAATCTCGATCCGGCCAAGATGATCAAGGACGGTCTCTCGGCGCCACTGCATCCTGGCGCGGAAAAGTATTACAAGGAGAAGGGCTGGCTGAAATAAGCACCGGCATATTCTCGCGGCGGCCGGCGGGTTCCATGGTGTCCCCGCCGGCGAACAAAAGTGGGAGGGTGTCACGAGCGACGTTCAAGAACGGCAGGTCGATCTGGACCTGGAGCAGATTGTCGCCGAGGCGGATACCGGTGGGCGCAACGCCAAAGGGGTGACGGGGCAGATATTGCTCTGGACCGCTGCCGCTTGGTCGCTGTTCCAGCTCTGGTACGCGTCCCCCCTGCCATTTGTCTTTGGCTTCGGCGTGCTCAACGATACCGAAGCGCGCGCCATCCACCTCGGGTTTGCGCTGTTTCTGGCCTTTCTCGCCTATCCCGCTCTGAAAAGATCCCCTCGCGACCGGGTGCCGTTCGCTGATTGGGTGCTTGCGGTGCTGGGCGCCTTCGCCGGCGCTTATCTATTCCTCTTCTATGTCGTGCTTTCCGGGCGGCCCGGCCAGCCGACGACACTCGATCTCGTCAGCGGCACCGCCGGCATCCTGTTGCTGCTCGAGGCCACACGCCGTGCGCTCGGCCTGCCGATGGTGTTCGTAGCGGGCACCTTCATCTTCTACACCTTCGCCGGCCAGTACATGCCGGACGTCATCCAGCACCGCGGCGCATCGCTGGTGAAATTCATCAATCATCAGTGGCTGACGACGGAAGGCGTGTTCGGCATTGCGCTCGGGGTCTCGACGAGCTTCGTTTTTCTCTTCGTCCTGTTCGGAACGTTGCTTGAAAAGGCAGGCGCCGGCAACTGGATGATGCAGATTTCGATCGCTTTGCTCGGGCATCTGCGCGGTGGCCCGGCCAAGGTCGCCGTGGTCTCCTCGGCCTTGAATGGTGTCGTCTCCGGCTCGTCTGTCTCCAACGTCGTGTCGGGCGGCATCTTTACCATTCCGCTGATGAAGCGCACCGGACTTTCCGGCGTGAAGGCCGGCGCGATCGAGGCCTCGGCCTCGATAAACGGTCAGATCATGCCACCGGTGATGGGCGCCGCCGCATTTCTGATGGTCGAATATGTCGGTATTCCCTACGCGGAGATCGTCAAGCACGCGCTGCTGCCGGCTGTCTTTTCCTACATCGCCCTTCTTTACATGGTGCATCTGGAGGCGGTGAAGCTGAACATGCAGCCGATCCCGCAGCGCCCGACTCCGAGGCGCGAGCGATGGCTCCGCATGGCTCTCGGGCTCTCCGGGAGCGTCCTTGCGGTCTGCCTCCTCTACTACGGTATCGTCGCCGTTAAGGCCGCATTCGGCGAGACTTCGCCCCTTGTGCTCGCGATCGCGGGCGTGGCGCTCTACGTCGGGACGATCTGGTATTCGGCTCGCTACCCGGATCTCGAACTCGACGATCCAAACGCACCGATACTCGAACTGCCGCGGGCATGGGATGTGACGCGAACCGGGCTCGATTTTCTCATTCCCATTGCCGTCCTGCTCTGGTGTCTGATGGTCGAGCAGCTTTCGCCCGGACTTTCGGCCTTCTGGGCGACGCTAACGATCATCGGCATCGTCGCCACCCGCCAGCCGTTGATGGCGATTTTCCGGAGGAAGCATTTTGCAAGTTCGGTGCGTGCGGCAGCCTGGGACCTGACCGACGGTCTGGCGCTCGGCGCGCGCAACATGATCGGCATTGCAGTTGCCACCGCCACGGCCGGTATCGTCGTCGGAACGATCACGCTCACGGGTCTCGGCCTCATGATGACCGAACTCGTCGAGTTCATCTCGGGCGGCAACGTCATTTTGATGCTTATTCTCATCGCAGCGATCAGTCTGGTGCTCGGCATGGGCATACCGACGACCGCCAACTACATTCTGGTCGCCACCCTGATGGCGCCCGTGGTCGTCGAACTCGGCGCTCAGGCAGGGCTCGCTATTCCGCTGATCGCGGTGCACCTCTTCGTCTTCTATTTCGGGATTATGGCCGACATCACGCCGCCTGTCGGGCTCGCCGCCTTCGCGGCGGCGGCGATATCCAAGGAAGATCCGATTGCCACGGGCTTCCAGGGGGCGCTCTATTCACTGCGCACCGCCATCCTGCCCTTTGTTTTCGTATTCAATCCAGCGATCCTGCTGATCGGCGTCGAAACCTGGGCCCACACCATCTGGGTCGCTGCCATCTCCCTTGCCGCCATCCTCATCTTCTCCGCCGCGACGATGAACTGGTTCGTGACGAAAAGCCGGCTGTGGGAAAGCGCGGTGCTGCTGCTCGCCTGCTTTACGCTGTTCCGCCCGGACTGGTGGCTCAATCAGGTCTCGCCGCCCTACAAGGAACTGCCGGCCTCCGAATTCCTGTCGGCCATCGAGGAGGTTCCGGCAAAAGGCCGGATCAACTTCGTGGTCCAAGGAATCGACCTCATGGGCGACGAGGTTCGCAAGACTGTCAACGTTCCACTCGGCGAACCGGGCGAAGCGCTGCAGCGGCTGCGATCGATCGGGCTCACCGTCACGCCCGCAGGCGACAACTTGATGATTAGCAATGTCGCCTTCGGCTCCTACGCCAAGCGCATCGGGCTCGAGGTCGGATACGACGTGGTCGCAGTGCTGAAAAGAGCCGAGCAGCCATCAAGCCTTATCCCGGTAAGCATTGCGCTGGCCCTGACCGCCGGCATTGCCGGCCTGCAGTTCGCTCGAAGAAGGCCAGTCCAGGTGACGACGGCCGAGCGACCGTGACGGAAGGCAAGCATGTCGGACAGCGCAGAGGGCTTTAAACCGTCTGCAGAGTGCGGCTTTACTGACGGCTTTCGCATTTTTGCGGAGTTCGGCCCGAGTTGTGGTGCAGCTCGACAAGGCAAAAGCCATCACCGCGGCCGTGCCAAGCCGCGCAAAAGGAATCGCCGTTGAGCTAGTCTAGGTCGACGAAACATCAACCCCTATGACTGCTATGGGATGGTTCAACAGCAAACCAAGCCGCTGCGGCGCTCGTCGCTGTCGCTCTCGTCGGTACAGCAGTTGCCGTGTGCGAACAGGCGCGAGCTCTGGTCAAGAAGTCATGTGCTCGCGCCACGACTGACGGCAAACGCGGCGCTATGTCCTTGGCTTCACCAAGCCGCAGCGAATAGCTCCAAGAACCCTGAGTCGGAAGAGGCTTCGCTGAAAGTCTCCGTCACCTGAGCTCGGTGGTCCAAGTGGCGAATAAGGATGAAAATTGCCGTCAATGGCTGTGGGTAGCCGGCCCTGCTCGCAGAAGAATGGTTCGAACCCAAGGATAATCGCGGCAAGCACCAAGGCCCGATAGGATCACGGCCGTCAGCACCACACCAATTGCACGAGCCTCGTAGGCCCGGCTCATTTCCTCGATCGCAAACACGATTCCAGTAAGCGGCGTAATGCGGCCGCGATCCCTGCCGCGGAGCCGCCCAGGATACGGCCGCGTCTTGCATGCCAACCCGTGCTGATCGCGGACTGCCGCAGGGCCTAGCCTATCTGAGCCAATTGTCGAAGTTGCGCGAGCGATTCAACCAGCAACGGTTCATTCTCAAGCATTGCACCCAAATGTCTCCTGGCTAGGGCGTTGAGCACCCTTTCACCGTCGACAGTCAGGCCGACGAGGACGCTGCGTTTGTCGGCAGTCGATTGGACGCGCAGGACAAGACCCGCCGCTTCAAGTCGATCAACGAGCTGAACGGCGCCATTATGCTGTATCAGCATCTGTTCGGAGAGTGCCCGAACCATAATCCGGCTTTGCGGAGCGACTTTGATGACCAGCAATGCCTGGTACTGTTGCGAGGTCACTCCCGCCTCGGTCAGCACCGCTTCGCTGAAGGAAAGGAAGCGACGCATGGCCAGCCTGACCCCAGCAAGGCATTGAAAGATCCCCGGATCAAGAATCGCCTCATCGGGTGTGCCGGGCGTTTGTTTGCTAGATCTGAGACGTGCGCCGGAGGGCATCGATACATCCTTTATTTATATCATGCCATGATATATACTGCTTTGTACCCTGTGGGAGGGCGTTCGCGAGCGCGTCAGCGAAACTAAAAAGGGCAAATGCCGCGCTCGCGAATCGTATTGCTGAATAGTGTCACGGCGAGGGCATATCCTTGGACGACCTGAACGCAAACATCAACGGATCGCTCGAACTGCCGCGAGACGTGCGGTTTTATGGCTCCATCACCGGCACTCTCACAGTTCCGCCGGAACGAACATTCGAACTCTTCGGCACGGTCGGACATGATCTTGTGATTGAGAAGGATGCGGTTGCAGTCGTTCACGGAACGGTTCGGGGCACGTTGGTCAATAAGGGCGGTAGGGTTGTTATCGATGGAGGCTCCGTAACGCGGATTGACGACCATGACCCCGCACGCCCGACTCGCGCCGCACAGCAATTCGCATCATCGGGACGAAGGCAGTGACCCGCAAGCGCCGTCAGGGGTTCGGCTCTCATTCGTCTGACAACCTAATTCTGAAGACCGATTACATCGCTGGACAGCTTGGTCTGTCGGTGAGTGATTTCGAACGTTATCGACACCTCGGCATGATTGTCGCGAGCGTCGATTGCGGTGTCGATGGTCAAACGGGCATAAGCCGCGTTAAATGCCGTCTTGGCAATCGTGTATGGGAAGCGCTCGTCAACGAGGAAGGAACTGTCGTTCATGAAACCACGACATTCCTGCGCGGCAAATTGGCAAGACCGAAACCGGACCGCCAGCTGAGCTCCCTGAAGACGAATACTCTAAGCCTGTGGTTCGGCATCTGCTTCCGCGCGCAAGCGAGCCCCTGCTCTCGGCGCCCAGTCTGGAATCGCGTCGAGCAGGGCGTTTCTCGCAACGCGAACTGTGACCTAAGTATCGACCCAGCGACGGCAGGCATACCCGAATGAGCGACGGCCCGCCTGAAGTCATTTCAGGCGGGCCTTGCCTTTGGTCGCCCCCAGCTAGTCAGCGGTCGGCCAAGGGTTCTCTTTCAGCTGCTGGTCTCCGCTTCGGCGACCGATGGCAGCTCTTTCAGTTTTACCAGCGCATCGGCACAGGTGTCGGCGGCATCGGGAACCGGCTTCGAGAGACCGGTAACCATCGCCCAGCCGCCGTTCTCGATGAAGTCGTCTTGTTCCCAACTGGACTTCGACTTGAGCTCCTTCAGATTTTCCGTAGCATTCGCAGCGGACGCGAAGTTGTGCACGCAGATATCTGAAATGAGCTCTGCACGAGCTGAGCGGACCGCCTGATCGGTCATCAGCGCAGCGCCGCCGGCTGTAGTCCAGCCGCCCCACGTGAAGCCGACGACCATGGTCAGTATTGAAGCGCCTACGGTCGACCAGAACCACACGGTTTTCGTGGGGCGATAGGTCGACCAGCCGCTTTCATTGATTTCGGACATCTCTCTCCTCCTTCTTCCAACTATATCATATCATGATATATTTCGCACGCAAAGGCATCGGCATTGCGGTCGAGCCACGCGCGGGACCGGGAGACGCGACCGATCGATCGCGCACGGCGGCGTGAACGCCTCCAATGTCATCATCTGATCCTCTGCCGACCCTACGGTCCGACCCTGTCGAGGGGTGGTTTCGGGATGGAAAGCAGACGGTCGTGCTTAGGGAGAGTAGAAGCTTCGAACCGCAGACAAATCATTCCCTTGGAACCCGCGTGTCGCATAGCCGTTGAATGCAAACATGCAACACTTTCAGCGGAGGAGAATATGGCTCGACAAGAAGGTCCCGGAGTCCTTGCTCCGTCTATGCGCGAGCCCATTGGCGACTTCGATGTGGTTTCGGAAGATGAATGGAACGCTGCCCGCGAGAAGCTGCTTGCGGAGGAAAAGGCCCTGATGAAGGCCAAGGATCGTCTGGTCGCTAAGCGCAGACTCCTTCCGGTGACCGAAGTTGACCGCAATTACAAATTCATAGGCGCGAATGGTGATAGGGATCTGCTGGGGCTGTTCGAAGGACGACGACAGCTTGTAGTCTATCGTTTCTTCTATGGGCCCGATGTCGAGAATTGGCCGGATGGGGCGTGCAGCGGTTGCTCGCTGTTTGCTGACACCGTCGTTCATCCTGCCCATCTTGCAGCACGCGACACGACCCTCGCCTTCGTCACTGCTGCTCCTATCGACAAGATCGAGAGCCTGCGCGAACGGATGGGATGGAACCACATCCCTTTCTATTCGCTGCCCGATGAGCGGTTCTCTCGGGATTTCGGTGTTGAAGAACTATTCGGCATCAACGTCTTCATCCGGCGCGGTGAACGTATTTTCCGCACCTACTTTCTGAACGGCCGCGGCATTGAGGAAATAGGTCCCGTCTGGTCATTTCTCGACATGACGCTGTTAGGTCGGCAGGAGACTTGGCAGGAGGTACCGCCCGGGCGTCCTCAGGGCGATCCCTACACGTGGTGGCGTCTTCACGACAACTACGGCCCAGTCGCTGCTCCCAACCCTCCGCAACCGAAGGGAGACGCATGAGTTGGGCGAGCCTCTGAACGCACTGCAAAACGTCAGCGGCGTTTCTCGGGACCGATTTCGGCGAATTTCCAAGGGCCTATGCCATAAACAGCGCCGTAGGTGTGGACGGATGCTGGTATCGAAGACGTCGAAATAGTCGACTACCATTGAAAGCCAATGGTGGCGCACAAGGAGCTTGAGATGACCCATATCCTTCCCCCGGTCCATCCGGGCGAAATCCTTCGCGAAGAATACCTGCTTCCCCTCGAGATGAGCGCCGGCGCACTGGCGAAGAAGCTCAATGTTCCCCGCACCCGCATCGAGCGTATCGCGGCGGAGCAAACACCGATAACGACGGATACCGCCCTGCGCCTCGCCAGGTATTTCCGCACGACGCCGGAATTCTGGATGAACATGCAGACCAGCTTCGACCTCAAGACAGGGGAAATTGCGCTTCATGACGAACTGGAACGGATCCCGGAGATCGAGACGGCGGCATAGCTGGTTCGTGCCCCCCGCGCTGCCCAATCTAGCCTGCGCATAACCCGTCAGCGTCCACCAAAGCCGGGTTCCAATCGATCCATTATGCGTTTTCGGAGCACAAAACGAGGACATTCTGCTTGCTTACCGGGGGCCACTCTTGCGCCGCAATTCGGCAGTCAGCGAAATGCGGACGTTCGCTGCATCACTCACCACGCTCGGCGGCGGCGCCAGTGCACCATCCCGCCGAACGCGCACTGCGCCGCCGGCTGGAACTTGTACCGATCGCACCAATTCGAGCCGGCAATTGCTGCGCCCTTTCGCCCCTAAAGCCGGTCGAGCCGCAGCATCGAGGTGTTGCCAACCCAAGCATCGCGCCATTGACGCGTTGTTTTTTCAACCAAAACTTCGTCGCCGCGTGCACGGTAGACCTCGCTCAGGCCGAACAGTGCCCAGCCATTATTCGGAGCAAGATCGAGGCTCTCAAGAAAGGCCTTCTCCGCGCCATCAATATCGCCAACGCGGAGCAGCGCCGCCCCAAGTGACTGTCCGATTGGGTAATACCAGTGGCGTGGTTCCATATATGAGAGGCGATCCTCAACTGTCTTGGCATCTGCGAATGCGCGAGCGGCAGCCGGCCAATCTTCCTGGGCTTGGGCAATGCGAGCCGTGAGGACGTGCCTGGCGATAGCCAATACGTCAGCAGCGGGCATTCCGCCTGCCTCGAGCCCGCTTAAGTCGGAAGATCGTGCGATCTCTGCGATCGCCGCCCCTTCGACCCGAGCAGCGTCGACATCACCGCGGGCAGCTTGGGCCACCCCGCGCATATAATGCCAGGCCGCATCAACAAACGGGAAAGCGCCGCTTGGACGCGCGAGCCCCAGGATCGTTTCAGGATCGCTGAACTGGGCATGCGCAAACAGGGGGGCGGCCTTTATCGGCTGAACGAACGCAGGCGCGGCGCGCGCGAGCTCGTCCGAAACTACCCGCGAGAGCTTGTGCGCCGCTTCGATTGCAGTCGGTCCGTCGCCGGCCATTTGCGCCGAAACTAGAAGGAAGTGGATATTGTGCGGATAGTAGCCGCCTGCATAGAGCCCCTCAGGTGGTACGGCTTGAAAGAAGGCCTCGTCCGCCGCGACCGCCCGGCGGTTGACCGCAAGCGAATCCGCATAGCGTCCAACCCGGTAGTAGATGTGAGAGGGCATGTGGACCAGATGACCGGCATCGATCTCCATCTTCATCAGGCGATCGGCGTGCGGCTCCGCCCGCTCGGGCGTGGTCGAAGCCTCGACAGCATGAATGTAGAGATGGATCGCGCCAACATGGTCCGCGTTGCGCGCCAGCACCCGTTCAAGTGTCGAGATGATCTCCACAGTCTGTCCCTTTGGTTTTTCGCCTCCGTCGGCCCAGTAGTCCCAGGGGCTGAGGTCCATCAACGCCTCGGCATAAAGAACGGCAATATCATCGTCATCCGGAAACTTACTGGCGACTTCGGCCATGGCATCTGCGTAGGCTTGATCAAGAACGGTACGGTCGGTATCCGGCGCATAGCGATGGGCCAGAGCAGCGATCAACGCCTGCTCACGCGGAGATGCGTTAGGCGCCAGGGCCGTGGCCTTCGCCATTGCGGCCATCGCCGTAGCATTTCCATCGGGATCCATCGGCGCGTTGATGTTCGGGCCGAGCACGAGCGCCTCGCCCCAGAAACAAATCGCGCAAGATGAAAACGCACCTTCTCTCCAGCGCCCTGTCGGCAGCGATTCTGATCGCCGCTGCTCCGGCACTTGGCCATGAGCCGAAGTACCACGTGGCGAAGAACACTGAACTGAAACAGTTCGGTGGCAACCAATTTCCGGCGCCATCGTCTCGCGGTGCACAAGTTCCTCTTTGGCCAAGCCGCACGGGAGCCCGGGCAGAACGCGACCGGACCCAGATCGGAAGGATGGCGGGGAAGTACCTGTTAGGCTGAACAGATGAAAGAAGCCCCGATCATTGAGATCCGGGCTTAGTCATGTTCAAACTATATCTAATGCAACATAGAGCATCGACACAGCAACACTTCCCCCCCTTGCCAATACAGCAGATTCTAAGGACGTTCGGGGAAGAATTGGTCGTTGCAGAAAAGATAATTATCCTAAAATCGTAGAGAAAAAAATCAGAATTGATGGGTTTATTGATTCATCATACTCTTACAGGCATTGGCTTGGCTGCGGCGCCCTATGCGCCCACCATGTGCGACCCCAGGCAAGTCAGCCCAAACCAGGGAATGCCCCCAAGGGGCCGTTCTCGCGGAGCAGCTATGCTCATCACAGGCCGATTCACTTCGCTGAACGGCTTACGGCGCCTGATCCCTCCGCCATTCGCGAGGTCGTACCTTCAAAATAGCTGCACTGGTCGAGACTGCGACCGGAGCGGCTTTCGGACATGCCCGCCTTGGAGTCGATCGCCGGTGGAAGAAACGCCCGCGGCATGCGTGAGTGTTGTGAAACCGACGGCCCGCCGATGCCAGTCTTGGAGTGTCATTCTTGCAGCGCGGCTGGACCAACACTCAGCTGCGCGGTGCAGCCATGCAGCGCAGTCACCCAATGCGGGGAGCACTCGAACTGACTGATATCCATGCATTCCCCTGCCTTTGTGATCGCGACGAGGATGAGAAACGCAGTCATAAAGTCTCCATGGAATAACCGGGGGGCTCGCCCGTTCTACTTCCGATTTCAACGGAGCGAGAGGGGCCGCGATGCTCAACATTGCCAATTGGGAGGTGCTGGCCGGGAGAGAGGAGCCCATCACGACACGTCTGTGGGTACGATTGCCAGAGGGACGCCTGCGTGCAGACATTTTTGTGCCGGCTAACCCCCAGGCTTCGGTGCCTCCGCTTTTAGCCTTACACGGGATCTCGCGCGCCGCGAATGCCCTCTCCACAGCATTTGCTCCGCTGACCGCCGCCGCGGGGAGGGTGTTGATCGTTCCGCGTTTTCCGCCAGGCGACTGGCCAGTATTTCAGCGGATCGGCGGCGCGCGGCCAGATAAGCCTGTGCTGGCGCTTCTCGCCCGATTGCAAGCGATGGGGCTGGCGGATACGAGGAAAGTTGACCTCTTCGGCTTTTCAGGTGGCGCGCAACTCGCGCACCGGTTTGCGATGCTCTATCCGCAGCATGTGGCGGCGCTCCATGTGGCTGCTGCGGGCTGGTATTGCTTGCCGGACGATAGCGTGCCGTTCCCCATGGGACTGCGAACCGAAGCCAACATGGTTCCCCCGGGCAAACCGGATATCGCGGGTTTGATGCGGGCGCAGCTTTCAGCCTTCCTGAAACTCCCGCTTCGAATCTACGTAGGCGAAGATGATCGCCTGCGAGACCCCGCCCTCCGGCGGGACCGACGCATAGATGCATTGCAAGGCCGAGATCGCGTGGCTCGTGCCCATGCATTTGCCACTGCCTTTAAGAGCGCTGCGCACGCGCGCGGGATCGTTCCGACCCTGAGCTTTACGGTCCTACCCGGCTGCGGCCACGATTTCCCCCAATGCGCCCAGGTCGCTGGCCTCGCTGCCCAGGTCTGCGGATTGTCAATAACCAAAGGAGACGAGTATGAATGAGCATCTCTTCGCCCGTGCTAAATGGGCCTTCTCCACCCGGCGTGCGACCCGTGCCTTTGCGTCCGATCTTGACCAGCGGTGGGACGAGGTGGTTCCCGGACAGCTCATCCTTGGGCAGGTGATTTCCATCGGACAGCACGGCCGGATGCAGCTCGCGTCAGGGCGGCCCTCGACCCTCTACCCCGGCGATCTCATCGTCATGCCCTGCGGTGCGCGCTATGCCCCGGACCAGTTCGAGGGGGTTGCCGAGATCGATCCCAAGGGCTGTGACATGCTGGCGGGCGGTGGATGCTTGGGGCGAATGATGTACCGCAATGATCGAATTAAGCCACCGACGCGAGTGCAGCCGCTTGGGCGCATAACTGCTGCCGATGGGCAGGTGCTGGATACGATGAACTTTGCCCTGCCTCGCGCGACGGCCACGCCCGCGCTGCCGGTAATCATCGTCTTGGGTACCGCAATGAATTCCGGCAAGACGACGGCGACAGTCGCGCTTTCGCACGGTCTGACACTGGCGGGATGGCGCGTGGCGACCTTGAAGGGTACGGGGACGGGATCATTTGGCGACTTTAACCACTATCTGGATGCCGGCTCAGCCTTCGTGGCCGATTTCACCGATGCAGGAATGGTGACGACCTACCGCGAGCCGTTGGCGCGCGTAGCGCAGGGAATCAGGGACCTGCTGGCCGCCGCCGAAGATGCGGGCTGCGATTTAGCAGTAATGGAGATTGCCGATGGCATTTTCCAGCGGGAGACGGCGGCATTGATTGCTGATCCAGGATTCCGGACATGGGCATCAGGTGTCATCTTTGCCTGTGGGGACGCCGTGGCGGCGGCCGGCGGTGTGGCCGAGCTGGCCCGCCAGGGGGTACATCCATTGGCGCTGACCGGCCTTCTGTCTTGCTCACCGATGGCTTCTGCCGAGGCGCTTGCCGCCACGGGCGTTCCTGTCATCAATCGATCACAGCTTTTGGATCCGGCGGAAGCGAACCGTTTTGCCGTACAGGTCGGGGCGCAACGGGTTGCGAGTGCGGCATGAACGCGCCGCCACTCTTCTCCGGGCGACGGCGGATGTTGTTCGCAGGCCTGATCGGAGCTGCGCTCGCCCAGGCGGTCGCATTGGCCGCCACCGCCTTCGCGACAAGGGCGGCCTTCTCCTGGCTCGAAGCGACAGGGAAGATTCCACCCTCCGTGCTCTGTGCGCTTGCGGGCGCCGGGTTGGCAATGACCGTATTACGCCCCTTGTTCAGAACGCTGGCTGAAGATTTCGGTCAGGACTATGCCCGTGACGTGCGCCTGGCTCTGTTCGACCATACCAGTCGAACCGCCGCCTCGGAACTGACGAAGCGACGGACTGGCCACATGGCGATGCGGTTTATCGGCGACCTAGCTGCGTTAAAGAATTGGCCGGGTCTTGGTTTGCCACGGCTCGTGCAAGCGGCCGCACTATTGCCTGCCGCCATCGGCGTGTTGTTCTGGTTGGCGGCCCCTTTCGGGTGGACCGGCTTGGTGATGACCGCCGCAGCATTTGTGGCAATTTTGATTGGAGCCAACACTCTAACGGCATCGCACAGGCTGTTGCGGGCACGTCGGGCGCGGTTGGCGGCCGACATGACGGAAAGGCTGCCGCTCGCCCCGCAATTGGCTGCGCTAGGGCGCCGCGCACGCGAGTTACGCCTCATCAGGAAGCGTAGTGCCGCCTTGCGCCACGTGGCCCTCGAACGAGTCGCTTTAGCCGAATTGCTGCACGGCCTGCCGGAGGCGCTAGCCGGGATCGCCGCCGCTGTGATCCTAATCCATGGGTCGCATGCTGGGATGGCCTCGGGAACCATTGCAGCGGCGTTGGCAGCTCTTGGTCTCTCGCTGTATCCCCTGCGCCAGGCAATGGGAGTGGTAAACCACCTCGCCGCCTTCCGCGCCGCACATGCTAAACTGGCAGCGGCTCTGGCTCGCCCTCTCCGTGCCGATTCCTTCCGCAACCTTCGACTGGGAAGAGGCCCTCTGTCGCTTGCCCTCACGCTTCCTGGCATACCCCCATTGACGTTGGGGCCGGGCGGAGACGGGTATCTCCCTGAAACAGCATCTTCAATCGTGCCCATCTTAAGCGGCCACGACGCTGCGCCCGTGGATGGAATTGCGCTCGGAGGCGAGCCGATTGGACGGCTGACATTGGGAAGTCTGCGGCGCAGCGTCTGCGTCATTGGTCCAAAGCCAGCGGTTTTGCGTGGAAGCATACGGCGTGCACTGACGCTTGGCGTGTTGGACCGTCCTTCTGATGAGGCTATTCGCAACAGGCTGGCCGTACAGAACCTTGGACCTATCCTTGAGTGTCTTGGCGGTCTGGACCGTCGAATCGCCGAGGGGGCCGCGGACCTATCGGATGCCGAACGTATCCGCCTTGCCGCCCTGCGCGCAGCGCTGGGGCGTCCGGGCTTGCTTTTGATTGTCGCGAACCTGCCTGACCCATCCATTGACGTTTGGGTCCGAACCCATCCCGCGACACGGCTCTGGTTGGTGCCTTGCCGGCATCCGTGTGGCTTTTAGTTTGTCGTTTCAAACCGCAAAACGTCATACGCCCGTTAGGTTTAGCCGATAAATGCGAGACGATTTCCGCCAACGATTTCAGTGAACACCCATCTTTGCCAAAACCATTTTATGATCGAACATTAACCTTGGCGCGCGCGGAGGACCTAGGGCGAAATCGCCCGGCGCCGTCGCGCAAGCGTCCGCGAGGACACGGCAGCCGCAAATTCGGTAGATGTGACCTGCCGGGAGTTTTTTGGCGCGGTTCGCTGCAACTAAGGCACTCGAACGCGGCAGGTCCGCTATCAACTTTTCGGCTTGCGCGACTCGTCGATCAGCCCTGAATGAGTGAGTTATGACGTTCGCGTACGCTGCAGAATTTCCGCACCAGCCGCATGTCCGAGCTGAGATTGTTCAGGGTATTCTCGACAGCGCGCATGGAGGTGGCGGCGGCAGCTTGTTTCTCGACCGACGAAATTGGGAGTTCGTGATTGTCGAGTTGGCGCAGTCGGACGAGGTTGTCTTCATCCGTGGCGCCTCGCGTTCCATTGATACATTATGCAACTGCCGAGGCACGGATCGTGAACGCATCGGCCTGATTGACTATCGCAAAGTCCGTGGCCGAGCCGAGCGATCAAGTAAACGGAAGCATTTTCAGGTTCGCCATAGGGTTTGACCTTCCATGCAGAGGACGGTGGCAGACGGGGTCTCGAAATTCGCGCCGTGACTCCGAACCAGCGGTCAACGCCATGTTGGGCTGGACCCAATTCGCTCTCTCAAATGTGTTTCGAAGCCAGGAAGATGCAGGAGGCCTCGGTCCGAACTGTACGCCCTAGCAATAGTGCGGCAACGCCAATGGTTCTAAACTGCCCCAGTAAATCGCAACCGAACTGATCAGTCGACGAGGCGATCACGTTTTCGCAGGTCTGGGAACATGATTGCCCATAGAGCAGAGACAAAGAGCGTGGCGGCACCCCCAACGACGATTGCCGGCACGAGACCGAACAGCGCCGCCGTGACACCGGATTCGAATTCTCCGAGCTCATTCGAGGACCGCCGCCACCCGTCCGCGCATCACATCCGGAGTATCGCTCTGGACCAATGTTTGGCGGATCACCACGCTGAAGACGTCCGACGCGCCGAGCAGCCAGAGCATGGCGAGCGAGAGGTAGACGTTGGTGGACAATCCAAGGACGATCGTTTTCGCGACGAGAGTCTTCGACTCGCGGCCCCGATGCGAACTGCGACTCGAGACGTCTCCCACACATCAAAGCCAGTGTGGGCGCTTACGTCGCGTATGTGTCGACGGCGACGCCACCGCAACCTTCGCTTTGAAGAAGGCCGCCGAATGCCGCCCTATCGGCGCATATCGGCCGACTTGCTCGTTCACCTCGGACTTCCCGCCCTCCACCCAACCGTGACGCGGATGAAGGCGAATTCTCGACCCATTGCTGTCACTGGCATCCGGCGCCATGAATAACTCAAGTTGGCCCGGAAGCGGGACCCCGACGCTCTCGCCAGGTCCATAATGTGTCAGCCGAACATCGGCCTCGGGCTGTTCGGCCGTGGCAGGCCATGTTTGGCAAGCTCAAGCGTCAGAATGCGCGTTTCGAGCAGATTGAAAATTCTCAACACGACCTCGATGGCATCGAACGGCTTCGTCAAAAAATCCTTGGCACCGAGCGAGAGTGCGCGGCGACGGGCAGGAAGCGTAACATCTGCCGTCAGCACCAGGATCGGCAAATAAGCCTGGGCGGGGACCAGCCGAGAAAAACTCTCCAGGAGCGCATAGCCGTCGAGGTCGGGCATCATCAGGTCGAGGAGGACGAGGTCGACCGGATGCTCCTGGAAAAGCCGTAGGCCCTCGCGCGGGTCGGTGGCCATCAGGAGGTCAGTAAAGCCTTCCCGTTTGAGGAGCCGCTCAAGCAGCGTGACGTTGGCGGGCTCGTCGTCCACGATCAGGATCACGGATCGGCGCATGAGATCGGAGGTTTCTGACATCATTCCTCACAGTTTCACAATTCATAGAAGATGCTCGTTATACCATGGACATGAACGGCTACGGCGCGCCCGGCGTTGGCCTCCGGCCGCTGCCCCTCAACTCAAGCCCACATGCTTCCCTTCAGTTCGGCCAACCGCCTTGGATTGATGACGTTTCCCCCAAGGCAGATCAAGATGGAAGGCCGAACCGCCCTCGCGCCGGTTCTCATGTGCAAGCGAGCCGCCCATTGCCTCTGCGAGCTGGCGTGAAAGCGCGAGACCTAACCCCGAGCCTTCCACCACGGAGCGTTCCGCACCCAGGCGGTCGAAGTCCAGAAAAAGCCCTAACGCTCGTTCGGCAGGGATACCCGGCCCGGAATCGAGTACGGTGATTCGAACCCGCGTTTCATCCAAGGTCCGGCAAGCGAGAACGACATGGCCGCTTTCGTGGTTGTACTTGACGGCATTGGAAAGCAGGTTGAGCAAGATCTGCAGTAGCCGCCGGCGATCGGCAAGGGCCACCAAATCTGCTCCAGACGGATTCGAGACGTCGATCCTGATTTGACGCGCTTGAGCAAGAGGCCTTGCCAGCGTCGCCGCTTCGGTCAGGATTTCCGGTACCGAATGCGGTTCGATGGTGAGGTCCATCCGGCCCGCTTCGATCCGCGCCAGATCGAGCACGTCGCCGATCAGGGTCACTAGATGCCTCCCGGCCCGTAGGATTTGCTCGATATTGTCGCGTGCCACATCGTCCTTTGCATCGAGCTCCAGCAGCTGTGCAAATCCGAGGATCGAATTGAGCGGTGTGCGCAGTTCATGGCTCATGCGCGACAGGAACTCGCTCTTGGCCTGGCTCGCTCGCAAGGCCGCCTCGCGTGCTGCAATGAGATTGCGTTCACTCTGCCTCAGCTCGTGCTCGCGCTTTTTGAGGAGAGTGCTCGCATTCTGAAGTGCCTGTTCCAAATGTCCGATTTCGTCCTTGGCGGGATCGAGCGCCCCGACCCTTTCACCATGTGCAAGGCGGTGCGCCATGCCTTCAAGCGCATGGACGCGTCGCACAATTCCCTTCGAGAACAGGGCGACCGCTGCCAGCGAACCGGTCAAGCCCAGCAGCGCCGCGGCAACAAGCAGGCCGCGCGAGAGGGTGCGCACCTGATCCGCATCGTTTGTGCGCAACGCAAGAAGTTCGGCCTCGCGCCTGACCATCGCGTCGATCTCCGCACGGAGGACGTCGAGATCCTTCTTGCTCTCCGTTAGGAGACGCGTCAGCTCCGGCCGAGCCAGGGCGTCTGCGGACGCGACCGCCCGCAATCGCTCAAGGCTTGCGAGCTTCTGGTCGATCATGATGCGAACCTTTGACAGCCGCTGCTTCTGTTCGGGGTCGGCAAGTTGCTGCCCCATCCTGGCAATGACGGTTGATAGCGCGGCTTTCGCACGCTCATAGGGCGCGAGCCATGTCTTATTTCCCGTAAGGAGGTAGCCTCGTACGCCGGTCGCCGCCTCCGCTATGTGGGCATGGATCTCCTGAATGTCCGATTGGATTGCGAGCGTCAGACGCACCTGATTGTCCGCAATCGTACTTTGCCGATCCGCCAGAAACACGAGCGCGAGGGCCGACATGATCAGCATGAGCGGCCCGGCGACGACGATCACGCCCTTGATCTTGAGCGGCAGGTCTTCGAAGCGCCGAAGAATGGAACGGTGGCTCCGGATCATTGTGAGCTCACCGGAAGAAGCCCACTGCGGACTGCAAGTACGGCCGCCTGGGTTCGGTCGGCTACGCCAAGCTTGGCTATGATCCGCTCGATGTGGATCTTGACCGTCCCTGGCGCGATAGCAAGGCGGCGCGCAATTTCCTTGTTCGTGAGGCCCTCCGCAATCTTTATCAGCACTTCGCGTTCGCGGACGGTGAGCCGATCGATGCCGGTTTTTTCAGGGATGCTGCGAAAAGATGCCCGGCGAAGCAGGCGTGCCACGAGATCGGCATTGAAGAAGGCCTCGCCGTGCAGCACCCGCCGCATCGTCGCCAATATGTCTTCACGGCTGGCGTCCTTGAGCACGTAACCGGAGGCGCCCGCCTCGATGGCCGATTCGAGATAGTCGAGGCTGTCGTGCATCGATACGATCAGAATACGGGTTGTCGGTGAGCTGGCCCGAATTTCGCGGGTCGCCGCAAGCCCGTCCAGCTCCGGCATGCGGATGTCCAGAATGGCAAGATCGGGCGCGTGAACCCGGCAGGCCGCGACCGCGGCCGCCCCATCGGACGCCTCCGAAACGATGCGAAAGTCCTTCTCGCGGCCAATCATCGCGGCAAGGCCGGCCCGAGCAAGATCGTGATCGTCGGCAATCAACACAGAGGCAGTCATGAGGAACCCGGCCGAGCACGCAACGGAACGCAGGCGCGGACAATTGTCCCGCGCGGTTTCGTGCGCCCTATGTGGAACTCTCCTCCGAGGAGTGCAAGCCTCTCCCGCATCCCGGCGATGCCCAAGCGTTCGCCAGCTACGCCGGGCCCGGTTGGAGCGATGCCCTTGCCGTCATCGCATACGTGGAGATGAGCAATGTCCTCCTCTTCGAAGAGGCGCACGGTCACGCGGCTCGCGCCGGCATGCTTCACGACATTCGCAAGAGCTTCCTGCGCGACACGGTAAAGCACGAGGCAGATCGCCGGCGGCCACCCTTCCGCGGCGGGAGCCAGATCAGCGGTAACGCTGAAGTCTTCGAGATCATCGAAGCGCGCCCGCAGCGCGGCGGGAAGGCCGAGGCCATCGAGCTCGGGTGGTCGGAGACCGGCGATGGCGGCACGGATCTCCGCTACCGACCGGCGTGCCATCGCCACCAGTCCCTGCAGCTCCTGCCTGAGCACATCCGTCTCCGCGAGGTCCGCAATCACGGTCTCCAGCCGATGGCCAAGGGCGGCTACCGTCTGGGCTGAGCCGTCATGCAGGTCGTGGGCAACTCGTCGTCTTTCCTGTTCCTGGACTTCGATGAGGCGGCGCACCAGAGCAGCCAGTTCCGTACGCTGCGCGGCGACTTCATCAAGCAGGCGTTCCCTTTCCGTCGCCTGGCGCTCGACGCCGATCGTCGTTGCAATACGGCGGATGGTCACGTCCAACGCTTCGCGATCTTCTGCGGCGAGCATCTGCCGACCAGGAAGCAGGCGGAGCGCCAGGCGCGCCATCACGCCTCCGTCCGCGACCGGGATAAGAACGTCCCAGGCGTCGTCTCCGTGACTCAATCCAAGAACCGCTTCCAATGGAGCCTGCACATGTGACGCCTTGACGCTCAAAGCGACGTTTTGCGCGCCGGCAAAGGCGGCAATACGTGAAAGCACGCTCTGGGCCGCCACTGTGAAAGGCGAACCATCGAGGAGGCCGTGCACGTCCACGATGAAGCGTAGCCGTGCTGCCTGGCTCTCTGCATCGCGGTAGAGCCGGCGGAGTTCATGGACGGTCGAGGATTCGGCGGAGTCTCGCATATGTCCTTGGAGCTGGCTCATCGCCGTTTGATCAAAGCAATCGTCGTATGCCGCCTGGCATACAAGGCCTATGCCGCCCGGCAAATGTGATCGACGCACCCGGCCCTCCAAATAGCATCTGTACGGTCGCTCAGTCGACCCCAAGCAGAACCGGAGATTAATCATGCGTCTTATCGTCGCCACTGCCGTAGTCCTGTCCACCCTCTCGTTCCAGCAAGCTGCCGCGGCCACGGCCGAATGCGCGCCGATCACCGAAAACGGCGTCGCCGAGCTCTTCGATCGCTGGAATGCTTCGCTCGCCACCTTGGATTCCGAGAAGGTGGCGGCCAACTATGCCGCGAACGCGATCCTGCTGCCGACCCTTTCGAACACGCCTCGCCTGACACAGGAGCAACGGGTCGACTACTTCAATCATTTCCTCGAGAAGCGGCCGGTAGGCTCGATCGATAGCCGTGTGATCAGGATCGGCTGCAACATGGCTGCCGACAGCGGCACCTACACCTTCGCACTCGCCGATGGCACGAAAGTTCCGGCTCGGTACACCTACACTTACGAGTTCATCGACGGGAAATGGCTAATCACCGGGCACCATTCATCCATGATGCCCGAAAAATAAGGAAGCGACGTCGGCGTACTGGTGCCACCAGTACGCCGACCGACCTATGCATCAGGAAGATACTACACGCAGTGCCGGAACGATAGCCGGAAGCCAGGGTACCGCCATGCACAAGGTCGCGAGCTTAACCCGGCGCCTCGACGCCGCTGAACGTCTGCTCTTTGTATCTTGCCGACCGGTCAGGCGTGGGAAGCGCGTCGTCTCACGTCAGAATGCAGATTCTGGCGAACCGGGTGCAAAGGGAGGCCGGCTGCGCAGGCGCGATCAACAAAACTGCGACGTTGTCCAAACCGGAAATATCGACCCAATGCGGTCATTCCGGATATCGCCCGATGCACGCTACCGCTCGGCCGCTGGCGCGGGTATTATCGGCGTCCTGGATTTCACCACGGTGGCTAAAATTGGATTTACAGACCTTCAGAGATTCGATTGCGGAGCCACAGCCGCCCGCCGGCTTAAGCTCTGCCCTGCAGGCGCTGTGGTGGGATGCGAAGGGCAATTGGAAAAAGGCGCACGAGCGCGCGCAGGAGCACGACGATACGGCGGACATGCGTGTGCATGCCTACCTCCATCGCAAGGAAGGCGATCAATCGAACGCAGAATATTGGTATCGCCGCTGCGGCGCCGCACCGTCAATCTTAACGCTTGATGAGGAATGGGAAGAGTTGGCGCAGGGACTTTTGGAGCAAGGCTGAGCTCTGCTCGACGCAGGGTCTGGTTCCGGTGGGAGAGCGGAAGTTCCCGTCTGTCCCCCGACGTGGTGAATGCGAAGTTTCGACCCGTTGCAGTCATTGGTGTCCGGGACGATGATTGGCGCGAATTTATCGCAAAGCGGACCTTCTGAAGACGCGCATCCTCGATGCGTTGACGCGCGCCTTAAGCCACCGCCTGGGCCCCGGTAATCTCGACGAGCGAGCCGCACATGAAGGCGGCCTCGTCAGAGGCCAGAAAGGTGACAAGGGCGGCCACCTCCTCCGGTTTGCCGATCCGACCGAGCGGAACGAGCTTGTCGAGATCGGCGATGGTGCGGCCCGATCGCTTTACGCCTGCCTCGAGCATCGGTGTGTGGATTTCGCCGGGGCAGACGGCGTTCACGCGGATCTTGTGCGGGGCGTAGTCGCGGGCGAGATTCTGCGTGAAGGCAGCGACCGCAGCCTTGGTCGTGTTGTAGGCGATGTGGTTCGGCGCCGGATGAAGGCCCCATTGAGAGGCGGTGTTGACGATCGCGCCGCCACCAGTCTCGGTCATGTGCGGGATGGCCGCGCGGCAAAGGTGAAACATCGAATCGAGATTGACCGCGAAGCTCGTGTGCCAGTCGTCGTCGGTCAGCGACAGGAGATTGCCGCGCCGATTGATGCCCGCGTTGTTGACCAGAATGTCGATGCGCTGTCTTTGGTCGAAGGCCTCGGCAATCAGACTGAAGCAGGGCTCCTTGTGGGAAATGTCGGCGGCGATGGCGACAGCGGAGCCGCCGCCCGCGGCGATCTCGGCCGCGACGGCGCCCGCCGCTTCGGCGTTCACGTCGGAGACGACGACCAACGCGCCCTCTTCCGCGAGCCGGCGCGAAATGGCGGAACCGATGCCGCCACCTGCGCCCGTGACGATCGCCACCTTGCCTTCGAATCTCTTCATGACCTGTTCCTTCTCTTATCGGATGTAGCTGCCGCCGTTGACGTCGAGCGTCGCGCCGTTCAGCGAACGTTGCGAAGGCCTGAGCGCGAAGGCGACGAGCTCGGCGACCTCAGAAACTTCAGCCATCTCGTCGATCGGTATGTCGGCGACGGCGGCTTGCTTGCCAAACTTCGCGACGAAGTCCTCGGCCATTTCCGTCTTTACCCAGCCCGGTGCGACGGCGAGCGCCACGACGCCATCCGCGCCGAAGCTGCGCGCGATCGATTTCGTGAGGTTCACGAGTGCCGCCTTCGTTGCGCCATACGGCATCGCATCGGCCGCGTAGCCGCGCTGGGCCGCCCGGCTCGCCATGTTCACGATGCGTCCGCCGCCGTGCACCTTGAAGTGCTTCAGCGCCTCCTTGCAGAGATCGGCGGCAGCGAAGAAATTCACCTGGAATTCCTTCTGCCAGGCATCTCGCCAGGCGCTCGGGTCCGCTTCGACCGAAATCTCGGTGCGGATGCCGGCATTGTTGACGAGCGCATGGATGCGGCCGGCCGCCCCTTCAGCCCGGCGCCAGAGTTCAAAGGCGCCTTCGGCAGCGGAAAGATCAGCTTGAACCAGGAACCCCGCGCCGGAAATGCGGGAAAGTAGCGCCTCGGCACCCGCTCTGTCGCGGCCGTAGTGGATGATCGGGCGGGCACCCTCCTCCGCCAGGCGCTCCACGATGGCAGCGCCAATCCCCCCGGAGCCGCCTGTGACAAGAATGGTCTGGTCAGACAGTGACTTCCACGTCATCGCTCGGCTCCTTCAGTCAAGCATATCGACCTGCGGTCCCCAGGTGTCAGAGAGCGCAAAGCCGGTTTTGAACGGGTCATCCGTGGATACACGGAGCTGTTCGCGACCGTAGATCCAAGCTCGGCCGATGATCCGCGGCAGCACGGCGGGGCGCCCACCGATTTCGGCGGCACCGATCGCCTCCGCGATGAACTCGCCACCGATGATCGAGCGCGACGTTCGCCGATCTCCGACGGCGACAGCGCCGCGTGCATAGAGCGTCGCCAGGTTTGCCGAGCTTCCTGTCCCACAGGGCGAGCGATCGACCCGGCCGGGCTTCAGCGTCGTGCAGGTGCGGACCGCACCGTCAGGCTCTCGGCCGCGGAACATCACGTAAGCAATCTCGTCGACGCCGCTGAGTTCCGGGTGCTTCACCGTCACCTGCTCGGTCAGAAGCGACTTCAGCTCGATCCCCGCCTCGGCGAGATAGCGCGCATTCGCGGGATCGATCTTGCTGCCGATCTGATCGACATCAACGATTGCATAGTAGACACCGCCGAAAGCGACATCGACCTTGATGCGGTCCCATCGGGGCGTCTCAATCTCCCGATCCAACGCCTCGGCGAAACTCGGGACGTTGTCGAGGCTGACCGACAGGCAGCGCCCTTCGCGACAGGCGGCGCGCGCGACGATCAACCCGGCAGGCGTGTCGAGCCGGACGATCGTTTCTGGCTCCTGCATCGCCATCTTTCCGCTCTCAAGCAGAGCGGTCACGACGCAGATGCAGTTGCTGCCGGACATCGGATGGGCACGATCCGCCTGCAGTACGATGAAGCCGGCATCCGCATCGGGTCTAGACGGAGCGACGAGCAGGTTGACCGACATGGCGACGCTGGCGCGCGGTTCGAAGGTCACGAAGCGACGGAGGCTGTCGTCGATATTGTTGATGTGGTTCATCTTGTCGAGCAGGGTTGCGCCGGGAATTTCCGGCGCGCCCCCGACGATCACCTTGCCGATTTCGCCTTGGCAATGGACGAGGAGCAGGTCGAGTGCAGGGTCCCAGCCCATCATGCCCGCACCGCCGGCTTGATGTACCAGCCCCAAGGGTCTTCGCTCACATATTTGGTGATCTGCTTCGTCTCGAGATAATTCTCGAGGCCCCAGCGCCCGAGCTCACGGCCGATGCCGGACTCCTTGTAGCCACCCCAAGGCGCTTCGGTGAAGGTCGGCTGCGAGCAGTTGATCCAGACGATGCCGGCACGGAAACCGGCGGCTACCCGCTCGGCACGCACATCATCCTTTGACATAACCGCCGCCGCGAGGCCGAAGCGGGAATCGTTGGCAAGCTCGATCGCTTCCTCTTCGGTCGCGAACGGCCGAATGCAAAGAACAGGTCCGAAGATTTCCTCGCGCCAGGCATCGCTTTCCAGCGGCACATCTGTCAGCACTGTCGGCTCGAGATAGTAACCCTTGTCAAAACTCTCCGGGCGCTTGCCGCCGCAGGCGATTGTCGCACCGGCAGCTTTCGCCGCCTCGATCGCCGCTAACACCTGCTCGTGCTGGCGCTGGGAGACGAGCGGCCCAAGCAGCACGCCCTCCTCAAGGCCATTGCCGATCTTGATCTTCTTCGTCTCTTCGAGAAGCCTCGCCAGCAGGCGATCGTAGATGCCTTCCTGTACGAGGACCCGCGAGGTCGCGGAGCAGACCTGACCCTGATTCCAGAAGATGCCGAACATGATCCATTCGACGGCCTCGTCTATGTCCGCATCGTCGAAAACGGCGAAGGGCGACTTGCCGCCGAGCTCGAGGCTGACGCGTTTGATGTCGCGAGCCGCCGCCGCCATGATCTTCGAGCCGACCGAGCCGGAACCGGTGAACGCGAGCTTGTCGACGCCCTTATGGTCGATGATCGCCTGTCCGGCGACCGAGCCGGAACCGGTCACGATGTTGAGGACGCCGGGGGGCAGGCCCGCCTCGTCGGCGATCGCCGCGAGTTCGAGCGCTGTCAGCGATGTGACTTCGGCCGGCTTCAGCACGACCGTGCAGCCAGCGGCGAGCGCGGGCGCGACCTTCCAGGCGGCCATCAGCAGCGGGTAGTTCCAGGGGATGATCGCGCCGGCAACGCCGATCGGCTCCTTGACCGCCTTGGAGGTGAAACGGGGGTCGGGTAGCGCGATCGGCTCTTCCGGATTGTCGTCGATCTGTTCGGCAAGCCCCGCGTAGAATTCGAAGCAGCCGGCGGCGTCGGCGATATCCCATTCCGCTTCCGGAAACGGCTTGCCGTTGTCGAGCACTTCGAGCCTGGCGATTTCCGCCTGGCGCGCCCGGATGCCCTCGGCGATCGCGCGCAGATATTTTGCTCTTTGCGCACCCGACAGTTTCGGCCACCCATCCTTGTCGAAGGCGCGGCGCGCTGCCTTGACGGCAACGTCGACGTCTTCCGCCGTTGCCGCGGCGATCTTGTGGATCACTTCTTCCGTCGCCGGATTGATGACTTCGAACTTCCCGCCATTTGCGGCCGCCATCCATTTTCCATCGATGTAGAGTTCGCTGCGCATATTTCGCTCCATTGATTTCCGGCGCCGATCGGCCGCCTTTAGAACCGGTCGACGCGGTATGGTTTGAGATCGATCGGCGGCTGGACGCCTGTGACAAGATCGGCAATGAGTCGCGCGGTCGTTGCCGCATAGGTTAGGCCCAGATGTCCGTGGCCGGTCGCATAGAAGACGCCGCGGTGTCTTGCTGAAGGGCCGATGATCGGCACCGTGTCGGGAAGCGCCGGCCGATGGCCCATCCAGTCCGTGGCCTTCTCCGCCCGCAGATCCGGCAGGGCCTCCTGCGCCCGCTTGATGAGGACTTTCGCCCGACGATAGTCCGGAGCGGCGTCAAGTCCGGCCATTTCCACCGTGCCGCCGACGCGGATGCCGCCGGCCGTCGGGGTCACCATGAAGGCGCGCGCCGGCCAGATGATCGAGTGGCGCATGGAAATCCCTGGCGCCATGATCTGGGTGTGGTAGCCGCGCTCGGTTTCGAGCGGGATCGGCTCGCCGAGCAGCCGCGACAGCTTGCCCGTATAGGCGCCGGCGCAAAGCACGATTTCCGAGGAGTCGATCGAACGGCCATCCTTGAGACGCATGGCTTCGACGCGATCGCTATGATCGAAGCCGACCACGTCGCCCTGTTCGATCCTGCCGCCCAGCGACAGGAATTTCTCGCTGAGTTTCACGACAAACCGATACGGGTCGCGGATCGAGCGGTTATCCGGAAAGAGGACCGCCTTTGCGATTTTCGACGTCAAGGCAGGCTCAAGATCACGGATTGCAGTGCCGCCGAGAATCTCGTGGCGGAAGCCGAAGCGCTCGAGCACCGCGATATGCTGCCGATCCGCCCTGAACTCGGCTTCGTCCCCATAGAGACTAAGGCAACCTTCCTCCGTTAGCATGTCCGCGAGATCCGCCGCTTTGAGCAGAGGCAGAAGATCTTCGTAGACCCGGCCGCACAGCACTGCACCTGCTGCCTCTAGTTCCTTCACGCGCGATGGCCGGCTCGCTTCGAGAAACCGGAGAAACCAAGGCGCGAGCTTCGGCATATAGGAGGGCCGGATGCGCACCGGCCCCTCCGGATCGATCAGCCATTTCGGCATCTGCGCCCAGACCGAAGGTCGCGAGGCGGGCATGAACTCGGTAACCGCGATCGATGCCATGTTGCCGTAGGAGGCGCCCTTGCCGGGGCCCTCCCGGTCAATCAGCACGACGCTCCGGCCACGACGCTGCAGTTCGAAGGCGATGGTGACGCCGATGATGCCGGCGCCGACGACTGCGATAGGAGACACGACCTGTCCTCAACAAGCGGGCTTGGAATATTAGGAGGGCATTTCTCGCCCTCCTGCGGCGCTTACCAGTTCAGGATCGGCTGCATCGCCGCGCGGAACTCGGCCTTTTCATCGTCGGTCAGCGGTCCGAGCGGCGCGCGGCACTCACCCACGGGCAGGCCCTGCAGTTCGCAGCCATACTTGATCTTCTGCACGAACTTGCCGCTTTCGAGGATATTCATCGCCCGGTAGAGCGTTTTCATCTGCGTACGAGCCTTGTCCAAATCGCCGGATTTGAACGTCCGGTCGAGATCGCAGCACGCCTTGGCCATGCAGTTCGACGGCCCGCAGATCCAGCTCTCTGCGCCCCAGAACATGAAATCGAGCGCGATGTCGTCCGAGCCGGAAACCAGTTGAATGCGGCCTTCGTAGCGGCTGGCGATGTCGATCGCGCGCTGCAATACCCCCGAACTTTCCTTGACCCCGATGACGCGCGGATTGTCGGCAAAATGGTCCATCAGCTCGAAACTGATGTCCGATCCATCCTTGGCCGGATAGCTGTAAAGCACCAGATTGACGTCGACCGCTGCGAGTACGGTTTCATAGTGCTTGATGAGTTCCGCTTGTGTTGGCCGGGTATAGAAGGGCGGCGCCAGCAGGACGGTGTCATAACCGATCTCTTTGGCGATCGCCGTCTGCTCGATCACCTCGCGCGTGGCCGGCGCATTGGTCCCGGCAATCAGGATCTCGCCCGGCTTGGCGAAATCCTTGACGAATTGCAGCACATCGCGGCGCTCTTCGGTGGACTGGCTGAAATACTCGCCGGTCGACCCGTTCGGCACCCAGCCGGTGACACCGGCCTCACGCAGATGCCCCAGCAGCTTTTCAAAAGCCTTGAAGTCGACCCTGTTGTTCGCGTCGAAGGGGGTGACGAGGGCGGGCATGACGCCAGAGAGTTTCATGGAATATCTCCTTTCGAAAGAATTCGGTTCAGATCGCGAGCTTGGCGAGCACGCGCCGCTCGGCGAGTGTGACGGCACGGGTCAGCGGGAAGGCGATGACGAAGTAGATGAGAGCCACCACCGTCAGCACCTCGATCGGGCGTGCCGTGTTGTTGGAAATGTTCTGGCCGACGAACATCAGATCGGCCATGCCGACGGCCGAAACGAGTGCGCTTTCCTTGAACAGGCTGACGCAGTTCGACAGCAGCGTCGGGACGGCGCGCAGCACCGCCTGAGGCAGGATGACGCTCGTCACCTGGACGCGGCGCGGCAGGCCGAGCGCGACGCAGGCGTCAAGCTGCTCGGTACCGATGGACTTCAGCGATGCGCGGAACGTCTCGCTGGTGATCGCGCCCATGTACAGCGTCAGTGCGATGACGCCGGAGGCGAGATTGGAGAGCTCGACGCCGAGGATCAGCGGCAGGCAGAAGAAGATCCAGAAAAGCTGGATGAGCACCGGCGTGCCGCGGAAGAATTCGACATAGACGCTGGAGACCGCCCGCAGGATAGTGCTTCGCGAGGTCCGGGCGAGGCCGACGAGGAAGCCGAGGCTGCAGCCGAGGACGACGCAGATCAGCGTCAGCTTGATCGTCGTCCATAGACCGAGCGCGAGCGCCTCCTGGAAACGAAGGGCGATGGAGAAGTCGAGAGCCATGGGTCTTCTCCTCAGCTCATCATCAGTTGGCGGCGGCGTTCGAGATAGCAGACGATCTGAGACACGGGGAACGAGACGGCGAAGTAGACGAGCGCAACGATGGTGAAGGTCTCGATCGGCCTGTAGGTCTCGGTCGCAAGCGTCTTCGCCTGGTACATGAGGTCCTGGACGGCGACGATGGCGACCAGAGCGGTCTGCTGGAAGATGCCGATGCCGTTCGTCAGCAGGACGGGTATCGAGGCACGAACCGCCGTCGGCAGCACGATGTAGAGTGTCCGCTGCAGCGGATTGAGACCGAGCGCGATGCCGGCATCGAGCTGCTCGCGCGGAACCGCCTGGATCGCGGCGCGATAGGCCTCGGCGTTGAAGGCCATCAGATTGAGGCCGAGTGCCAGGATGCCCATCGTCATCGAGCCGAGGAAGACATTGAACAGCATGGGCACGCAGTAGAAGAACCAGACGATCTGGACGATCGCCGGCGTGCAGCGGAAGAATTCGACGAAGAGCATCGCCGGCAGCCGGACCGGCGCAAAGCGGCTCATGATGAGCAGCGCCAGCGGAAAGCCGAGCACGACGCCGATCAGATTGGCGGCGACGGTCAGTTGCAGCGTGACCATCAGCCCTTCCCAGAGCGGCCCGAAGGAGATGGCTTGGAAATCAAAGGAATAGCCCATCTCGCCCTCCTAATGCCGGATGTGGAAGACGCGGTCGATGAACTCGCGGGTACGCTCTTCCTTGGGCGAACCGAGCACCTGTTCCGGCGGCCCATCCTCGACGACCACGCCGCCGGCGCAGAAGATGACGCGCGAGGCGATGTTCTTCGCAAACCACATGTCGTGGGTGACAATCATCATCGGCATGTCTTGGGCGGCGAGTTGCAGGATCACCTGCTCGACCTCGGCGACGAGTTCGGGATCGAGCGCCGAGGTCACCTCGTCGAACAACATCAGCTTCGGATCGAGCATCAGGGCGCGGGCGATTGCCACGCGCTGTTTCTGGCCGCCGGAGAGCTGCGCCGGATAAGCATTGGCCTTGGCGCCGAGGCCGAAGCGCTCGAGCAGCGCCTGGGCGCGCTTGGTCGCACTCGCCTTGGCTTCACCCCGGACCTTGCAGGGTGCGAGAATCAGGTTCTGGATGACGGAGAGATGCGGAAATAGCGTGTAGTGCTGGAACACCATGCCGATCGAGCGTCGCACTTCGGTGTCGATTTGGGTTTTCTTGTCGGCGCCGTCGGACGAGATATAGGGCTTGCCGCCGAAGCTGATCGAGCCTCTGTCGATCCTCTCCAGCCCCATCATCACACGCAGCAGGGTACTCTTGCCGCCGCCGCTCGGGCCGATGACCACGACCCTTTCGCCGGGCTTCATCTCGATGTCGAGCCCCTTGAGCACTTGGATGTTGGGCCCGTAGCTCTTGTGGAGAGACTGGATTTCGACAAGGGGAGCACTGAAGGACATGGTCATTGCCGACCTCACTGGTCAAAAGAAGGGATGAGAGTGGCCGGGCTGACGCGTGGCCGCGCCCGGCCAAGGCCTATTACTGAGTGCTCTTCAGCACCTCATCGACAGCCTTGCGGATCAGTTCGTCCACGCGACCGGTCGCAACCCTTTCCTCGAGGAAGATGTTCACCACTTCAACGTCGGCAGCCGAGAGCCGATGCGGCAGGCCGAAGGCGACGCCCTGCTTTGCGAGCGCCGGCGTCGGATTGAGCGCCACGGCCCACTCGGGGTTCGACTGGGTGAAAAGCTGATTGGTGTCGGAGGCATCGACGAGGATGTCGGCTCGTCTGGAGACCACCGCCAGACGCGTCTCGTCATTGCCCGGCAGGCGCAGGATCGTTGCATTCTTCACCGCAGCGGTGATCGCCTTGTCCTGGGCCGTCCCAGACATGACGGCGAGCGTCACGTCCTTCTTGTCGATGTCGGCGACCGACGTTGCGCCGTTCGGAACCTTCGGGTTCTCCTTATTGTAGGCAAGCGAGATCTGGTACTCCATTGCGGGGATGGAAAACTGCACGGCCATGGCGCGCGCCGGCGTCCTATTGAGCGCGAGCGAGACATCCCATTTCCCCGCCTGCAGACCGGCGACGATATTGTCCCAGGTCGTATCGACGAATTCCGGCTTGACCTTCAGGACGTCGGCGAACTCGCGGCAAAGATCGGCGAAGAAGCCGGAATATTCACCGCTCGCCGGATCGCGCATCACATAGGGCGGGGCAACGGCGGCGCCGCAGCGAAGCACGCCTGCCTTCTGCACGCCCTGCCAGTAGCCTTCGGCGGTTTGGGCGGAAGCGGCGGTGGTGGAAAGGCCGGTAATCAGGGCAAGCGCGGGCAGCGCCCGGAGTAGGGGCGAAAGCATCTTCGAAAGCATCGTCATTTCCTCTGTTTCACGGGCGCGTGAAGCGCGGTTCCTCTCGTCGGCTTGGAGCCGATCTTCGCTGTTTCAAGTGTCGTCTCAGTGTCGACACGAGAAATTAATGTCGTCTCAGTGTCGACATTGTCAAGTGGAAAATTTACGATTGTCTTGGCGGGTGCATTCTGGCGTTATGAGCTGGAAGATGGGAAAGGGACGTAAGTGTCTGACGAAACAGAAACCAAGCGGGCCAAGGGTACGGGCTGGAAAAGTGTCTATGAAACGCTCAGGAACGAGATCCTGGCACTGACGCTCGCCCCCGGTCAGCTCCTCGACGAGAACTCGCTCGCGGAGCGCTTCGATATGTCCCGCTCACCGGTGCGCGAGGCGCTGATCCGGCTCGCCGGCGAGGACCTCGTTGTAACACTCTCGAACCGCAGCACGATCGTCGCGCCGATCGAGGTCGCGACCTTTCCGAAATATGTCGAAGCGCTAGACATCGCGCAGCGGATGAATACCCGGCTTGCCGCGGAACTGCGCACGGAGACGGACCTGAAGGCGATCACCAAGCGTCAGAAGGAATTCGAAGCCGCCGTGAAGACCGGCAATCACCTGCAGATGTCGGAGGCGAACAAGCAGTTCCACATGGCGATCGCCCGCGCCGGCAAGAACCCTTATCTGGCCTCCTTCTACGAGCGGCTGCTGAACCAGGGCCAGCGCATGCTTCATCTTCACTTCGAGTATCTGGAGCGAACGCATGAAGGCTATCTCTTGACCGACGAGCACAATCAGATGCTTGAGGCGATCCGTGCGAAGAATGTCGACCTTGCCGACGAGTTGGCCCATGCCCATACGCGCCAGTTCCAGCAGAACTTCATGGATTTCATGCGCGAAAACTACACGACCGACGTCTCGCTCGGGCGGCGGAAGCCTGCCGAGTAGTCGCCTCGGCTCCCCTCATATGGCGTCATCCGCGAACCGGCATTCGAACTCGTCCGGCCTAGGCCGCCCCCAACCGGTAGAGGTGACACGGGTCGTCCTTCCGAGGATCAGCGACGCGGCCGACGTTGTCTTCCAAGTCACTGATGTTACGCCACGACAATCATGTCGTGGACAAGCACACGGACGGCGCAATCCCACGCTGTGAGCCGGGAGGCTCACGGAGCTAGCGCTGCTTTCGACCCATTGCGGAGGCTCGCGGTTACGAGCCGGAATTTCCGGTGACGGCCCATTCTTGACTTTCACCGTGCTGATGATCAGCGAACTTTTGCGGCGCAGTCAGCCTCCAGCTATCCGCCTACCCGGCGAGCAGTGATGATCCACGCACGAGAGTCGAAAAATACGCCCTCCGCGGTCATATGCACCTCCAGTAAATCTCGCAGCCGCTGCA
Source organism: Sinorhizobium garamanticum (assembly GCF_029892065.1). Lineage (NCBI taxonomy): Bacteria > Pseudomonadati > Pseudomonadota > Alphaproteobacteria > Hyphomicrobiales > Rhizobiaceae > Sinorhizobium > Sinorhizobium garamanticum. The sequence continues at coordinate 589,700 of NZ_CP120374.1, forward strand.
GTGGTTTGTCAGGCGGTTCATTGGTGCGCGCGAGCGCGTCCTTCACAAGATAGAGGCCGGTGAGCGCATCAACCGCCGCATCGACATCCGATCCATAAAATACCGGCTCTCGCACGTCGGCAAAGTCGATCGAAGTAAAGCCTGCCGCGCTCAGAAGCTGCGTAGCAATGGGAGGATCGCCGAGTGAAAACGGGTTGGCAGCACCTGCAGAAACCGCAACTCCGGGCGCCAGGGCTTGCCGGATCGCGCCAGACCACTCGTTACGCTCCCGGCTTTGCCACACCATCCACACAAGGCGCGCGCCCGGACGCATCGCTCGGCCGATATTGGCAAATGCCGCCGCGGGATCGGCAAAAAACATCACGCCAAACCGGCTGATGCAGAGGTCGAAACTGGCAGGCGGGAATGGGTGGAATTGCGCGTCGCCCTGCTCGAACACCACATTCCGTAAACCCTCGGCGGCGCTCCGTCGCCTTGCGTCCTCGAGCATCTCCGCGGAAACATCCACACCGACTGCTTCTCCTTGCGTCGCGGCGCGGGCGGCCTCCCGCGTCGTTTGCCCCGCACCGCAGCCGATATCGAGCACCCGATCATCCGCGCCAACGCTGGCAGCAACCCGGAGGTGCCGATTGTGCCGCGCCAATTCTGCGTCGTAAAAGTCGGCACAATTCAACGGCATAACACCGACTCCGCTTTGTTTTGGCGCGTGGCGGGAGTTTGCTTCTCCATCGTTTCCACGGTCCGCCGGAAAACTGATTGCATATTAGGATCAGTTATGCAAGATGGAAACCACTTGCAAACTGCAATCAGAAGGATTGTGTCATGAAACCGGCAGGACCCTCTCTCGTCACCGAAAAGACTGTCGAACTCAAAGATGCGCAACTCCGGACCCAGGCGTTCGGCGACCCGGCCAACCCAGCCGTGCTGCTGATCATGGGGGTGATGTCCTCGATGCTCTGGTGGCCGGAAAGGTTCTGTGAGGAGCTCGCCGCCCAAGAGCGCTACGTCATCCGCTACGACCAGCGTGATACCGGCCTTTCCACGAATTATCCGCCAGGTGAGCCGGGCTATTCGTTCAGCGATCTGTGCGATGATGCCATCGCCGTTCTCGATGGCCACGGGATTGAAGTCGCGCACCTCGTGGGCATGTCGATGGGCGGCTTCATCGCGCAAGAGGCCGCATTGCGCCATCCCCGGCGTGTGCGGACGCTCACCCTGATCAGCTCGTCACCGCTCGGAGTCGACGGCCTGCCCTCCTCGACCGAAGCTTACGAAGAACACGCCGCGGCTGCCGAGAGCATCGACTGGTCGGACCTTGAAGCCATCGCCGATTTCCTGCGTCGCGATTCAGCCATGCTTGCCGGCACCAGACATCCGCACGACGCCGAGGCGGTCAATGTGCTGATCGCGCGCGACATGGAGCGGGCACCGTCCTTTGTCAGTGCGACGAACCATTTCATGCTGTTGAGCGATGACAAAGGCGCCACGCTGCATGCGTCCCGACTCGAAGTGCCGGTTCTCGCAATCCATGGCACCTCCGACCCGCTATTCCCAATCGAGCACGGGGAGGCCTGCACCCATGTCGTGCCGAACGCGCAACTGCACCGGATTGCTGGCGGAGGGCACGAAATTCACGATCGGGACATTGATGAGATCGTGCGCGTCATCGCCGACCGTGCTGTGTCCTGAAGGTCCGGAAAGTCCGCTTTTTCATGCCGTTCGGCAGCACCACGCCGAACGGCAATCTCCCACCCATAGCAGTCATACGATGTGGGGTCTGAAAGCACGCCTGGACAGCGATACCGAGTTCCCGGAAGGATCTTTGAGATTGCAGAAGTCGTATCCGTCAGCGTGATGGATCGGACCGATAGCAACACCTTGCTGCACAAAACGCTCCCGCGCCCCATGAACGTCCGGCACGTCGAAGACAAGCTTGACCTGCGACTGGCCTTGCGTCTGACCTCTTGCCGCAGGGTGAAGCAAAAGATGGGCACCGTGCAGTTTGGGAGTCAGTTCTGTGATGCGGTCAGCCTCGTCCTTAACAACTTCATAGTCGAAATGATCCACGATAGAGGGCAACCATCTCCTCTACCTTCTTCGTATAGATGATGATCCTGGCGAGTATCGCTGACACAATGCGCTCCTCACAAATGTGGTGTAACGATGTTAGGCAATATCCCCCGGCTGGGGAGGTTCACTCCCGCGAAACTGCCGTCTGCGCGTCGCACAACACTTCCGCAACCAGCCTTCTGCGGCGTGGTGAATACGAAGATTCGACGCGCTCAGGTCATTGGCCCCTGATGCGACGGCTCGACTAAGCCCGTTGCGACATCCGAATCATTTGAAACGGCTGAAATCAGACGAGCGTCGACCGCTCCTCCATGCACTGAGCAGAATGTCGACATTGGCTTCCGGGCCGTCTTCGGAATTCAGCTCAAGATCGTAGTGTCTGCCGACATGGATGGTCTCGAAGTCTCGCTTCGCACTGCCTGGCGCTCGATTTCCGCGCTCGGCTTCCCGGCTTATCAGAAGCGGAAGCGGGCAATGCACGGCGACGAAAAAGACATCGTGCGGCGCAAGCATGCGGCGGAGCGATTCCATCCATCCTTCGGTATCGAAAATATGCTCCAGGATGAGGTTATTTCCGGCATTCGCATAGGCCGCGAGCGACGCATGGAAGCCGTTAAAGAACGCCGCTCTTGCGTTGGCCCAATCGAAGTCGCCTTTGCGAAAGCGGTCAATGGGCAGGACCCCAGAGTCACGAAGATGGTCAATCGAGATATGCCAGAACGGTTTCTCGATCCGCGCTTGCAGCGTACGGGCAATAGTCGATTTGCCGCTGCTAGATGCACCATGAAGGAAGATGATCTGCGCCGCCATTCGGTGTGATCCGCCCGCTACCAAAGTTGATTGCAACATAAGGCAGCAAGTGGCAAGCCGAAAGGCGGCTTTGTTCGCATTGCTGCCGCTCTGCGCCAGCGACGAACTTCCGTTCAGCACCCAACTTAGACGCTCGGGAGGCAGGTGAGCGCCTGTCCGTGGCTTCGGCTCTTTATCCCTCGCCTTGATGGGAATCGAACCGGCGCGCCACGCCTTTCGGACTTGACTTCAATTTATCGGCTGACGAGCAGGAAAGAGGCCGCTGCTGGCAGCGCTCACGCTCGAATTCACAAAACAATGGCGCTGCCGGAAGACAATCGCCTCGCGCCACCATCGTGCTTGCATACCAGACGCTCGAGACCTAAATTCGCTAAATGCTTGACCATTCGTCTCGACAGTTGTCGCCGTCAAATATCCCAATGGATGCGCTAAGCGAAGTCCTCCGAGACTTTCGCTTGAGCGGAGTCAACTATGGGCGCTGCGAACTCCGACATCCATGGAGCATCGCCTTTCCGCAACAACAGCTGCTTCGTTTTCACTTTGTCAGCCAGGGCCCATGCTGGATCCATACCGAAGCCCAAGGATGGCAGGAGTTGAACGATGGCGATCTGGTACTGCTGCCGCAAGGCATCGCGCATCGACTGTCCAGCGCGCGCGATGTTGTAGGCGACTCGCTCGAGGGTTGCCAAGTGACAAGGTTGGGGAGCAACGTCTGCGAAGTGGTGCGGGAAGGAACGGGTGCGACCAGCACGCTCTTCTGCGGCTCCATGGCTTTGGGAGCGTATGCGCTGAACCCCTTGATCGCGTTGATGCCGCCAATCATCAAAGGCTGCGATGTAGCCGGCAATGACCCGATCGTTGGTCCCCTGCTAGCTGCTATGACCGCGGAGGCCACACAGCCCCAGATGGGCAGCGCTACAGTTTTATCACGAATGGCGGACTTGCTTGCCGCCCGGCTCATCCGCTGCTGGGTCAATTGCAGCGGATCCTCGACCACCGGTTGGCTCGCCGCCATTCGCGACCCTCACATCGGCCGCGCTCTGGTGGCCATGCACCGAGCCCCCGGTCATAACTGGACTCTCGAAAGCCTCGCTGGCGTGGCAGGCCAATCGCGCTCGATCTTCGCTGAACGCTTCAGCGCTATCTTGGGAGAAGGCGCGGCGCGCTATCTCACCCGTCTGCGTATGCAGCTTGCACGCGAACTGTTGGGTCAAGGCGGCATGTCGGTCGCCGAGGTAGCTTCTCGGTTGGGGTATCAGTCTGAAGCATCCTTTGCTCGCGCCTTCAAGCGCATTACTAGCGTCTCACCGGGCATTGTGCGCCGCACAAATTCCGGACGAATCGACATGGATTTCGGATTTTAGGATACATATCATCCCAAAGAGTTCGTCTATGAAATCTCCGGAACGTAGGAGATGCTTCAATGACGGACACGACATCACAACTTGGCGACGCGGCGATAGACTTTGACACCGCTGAGCCAGCCGCGTGGACCCCGGCGACTTGGTTTGCCGTTCTTTCGATGGCAGCCACCAGCTTTGCGCTGGTATCGGCTGAGTTTCTGCCGGCGGGCCTATTGACGCCAATGGCGCGCGATCTCGGCGTTAGCGAGGGAACAGCCGGGCAGGTCGTCACCGCCACCGCTTCCGTCGGCGCCGTGACCGCCTTATTGAGCAATGTTCTCATCGGCAGACTGAACCGCAAGGCGGTGCTGGTCGGTCTCAGTGCGTTGGCGATCGGCTCCAATATTCTTGCAGCGTTAGCGACCGATTTTTTGCTATTGTTGTTGGGCCGGGCTGGGTTGGGCATCGCGCTTAGCGGTTTCTGGGCGCTTTCAGTTGCCGTCGTGGCAAGGCTGGTTGGCGCCGATGCGACAGGTCGGGGCATGGCTATCGTCACCCTCGGCGTTTCGCTCGCCACCATAGCTGCACCATCAATGGGTGCTTTGATCAGCGACTGGCTGGGCTGGCGCAGCGCCATGGCGATGACAGCGGGGCTGGCCGCGCTGGCCATGCTGCTGCAAGTACTCAGCTTGCCGACGCTGCCTGCAAGCACAAGTAACAGCCTCTCCGACGTGCTCCGGCTGACAGGACGGCGTGGTGTTCAACTGGGAATGCTTGCCATCCTTTTGCTGATGACGGGACATTTTGCTGGTTCGGTCTATGTGCGTCCGTTCCTCGAGCAAGTGACACTGCTTGAAACCGGGCCGATTGCCCTGGTGCTGCTCGGGTTTGGCATCGCCGCTGTGATCGGCAATGTTGCGGGTGGCCGGATGGCAGACGCCAATATCCGCATGGCACTGGCCATCACCGCCGCATTAATGGCGTTTGCGGCGCTTGCTTTGGTGCTTTGGGGCGTCCACGTCGGCGCTGCCTTCGGCTTCGTGACGCTTTGGGGCTTCGCCTTTGGCATGGCGCCGGTGGTGCTGCCTACCAATCTTTCCCGCGGAGCACCCGACGCTTTGGAGGCAGCAGGGAGCCTGATGGTCGTCTCGTTTCAGGTTGCCATCAGTATCGGCGCGGTTTTCGGCGGCTATGTCGTCGATCACTACGGCGCTGTTGGGCCCTTGAACCTTACCGCCGTCCTAGCCGCATCGACGTTCGCCTTGGCGCTGCTGCAGCCTCGCAGCTGATCTTCCCTTCCGGGTTGAGCAATCAGGCGCAATCGGACTGACAATGCTGTGAGAACTCTGTGCATCTGTAAGGCACTAGCTTGGCGGCGCATGCCGGGCCGAGTAGCGCTCTGGATATGAGGCCGCCGGCAATCGCCGGCGGCCTCGAATGCGTCAGTCTATGATAACGTCCTGCTGCAGCTGTTCAGCCGAGTGGGGTTGCCAGTCCGCGACTTCGCCCACGACGCGAAGCCGTTCGCGAGAGCGGTACGACTGCGTGGGATTGCAGGGAAACTTCTTGTTAGTCAGGTTGGGGTCATCCTCGAAGGGACCGGTTGGCTCCACAAAGCAGATTCGCCCCCGTCCATCGCCAGAAGCTGGTTCCGCGCCCCAGGTCGCGGCATCGAGAGTTCGGGTGAAAATATGCGCGAGCACATCCTCCTGGCCGACATAAACCCTCCATGATCGTCGCCAACGCGAGGATAAGCGTCGCAAGACGTGCGGCGCCGAAGAGCTTTGCCGGTCGGCGTCCTATTCTGGCAATATCCATTCTGAGTTCGTGCACTGCGCCCTGCCGGCAGACGCGATCCGATGCGAGACCGTTGTAGTCTCGTGCATATTTCGCTCCGAGCGGCTCGAATGTCACATCGACCTCGCCACGGCCACGCGGACGCTTTTTAGGCAAGCGCGTCGCCCATCAGCCGGACAAAAGGATACGTGACTAAACTCCGGGCGTAACTTTCCGAGCCCGGACGGCGAATCGCGAGTCGAGGCTGGTCGATGTTTTCGTGAGACCACGAACACGCAAACGGGGCGGCGCGCCGCACGGCATGGCGATGCAAAAGGAACGCCATATTCACACCCCGAGGAGAGCCGGCTATGGCCGGCCGTCCCCTCACGTGCGCGCTTGAAACGCGTCACGGCGAAGATCGCCGATCTCGTCTTCGGCGGCCAGACGAATGCGGCGCTTTCGGAGCGCGTCTACCGGCGGATAGAGCAGCAGCAGGCGACGAGCGAAATCATCGTCGGCTGGATCCAGGCCTCGGCCATCGTCTTCTTCGCCGTGGTCTACGCGATCTCGCCCAAGGCCTTCCCGCCCGGGACCCGCTTCGAGCCCGTCCCCTGGACCCTCGGGATCTACACCGTGTTCACGGTCCTGCGCATCGTTCTCGCCTACCGCGGGCGCCTCAGCCGCCGCTTCGTCGCCATCTCGACCGTCGTCGACATCACCGTTCTGATGCTGACGATCTGGAGCTTTCATCTGCAGTATCAGGCGCCGCCCGCCCTTTACCTCAAGGCGCCGACCCTGATGTATGTCTTCATTCTGATTGCGCTGAGAACATTGCGCTTCGAGCCGATCTACGTGCTGATTGCAGGCAGCTGCAGCGCCGCGGGCTGGCTCGCGCTCTTCCTCTACGCCGCCCTGGTCTCGGATGTCGAGGCACCGGTCTTCACACGCAGCTACGTCGAGTACGTCACCTCCTACAAGATCCTGCGGGGCGCCGAGATCGATAAAATCCTGTCGATCCTCATGGTGACGGCCATCCTGACGCTGACACTCGTGCGCGCCCGCAAACTCCTCGTCAATTGCGTCGCGGAGGAAGTGGTGGCGGCCGACTTGGCGCGCTTCTTTGCGCCGGAAGTCGCCAGGCAACTTCGCGACGCACAGATCGGCCCGCTTGCCGGCCAGGGCGTGCGGTGTGACGCGGCAATCCTGTCGATCGATCTGCACGGCTTCACCCGGATTTCGCACGATCTGACGCCAACGGAACTCATCGCGCTCCTTAGCGAGTACCACGCGCGGCTGGTGCCGGTTATCGAGCGCCACCATGGCAGCATCGACAAATATATCGGTGACGGGATACTGGCGAGCTTCGGCGCTGTCGCGCCAAGCGCGACCTATGCCGCGGATCTCTGTCGGGCCGTCGAGGAGCTGACGGCGGCCGCGGGAGCTTGGGAAACGGAACGGCAAAAATACGGGCTTCCCGCTCCCGCAATCGGCATGGCTGGCGCTTCCGGCGAAGTCGTCTTCGGAACGATCGGCCATGAGACGAGGCTCGAATACACCGTCATCGGCGAAGTCGTAAACCTCGCGGCAAAGCTCGAGAAGCACACCAAGTGCGAAGGCGTTCCGGTGCTTCTGACGCGTTCGACCTACGCGCTCGCGCTCGCCCAGGGCTATCGCCCTCAAGCGGCGGTCGAGGCACTGCCGGCCCGCTCGATCGAGGGCGTGTCTGACCCGATCGACCTGGTCGCTCTCACGGAGCGAGGGCCCAATCCAGCCCCTTGGGCATCTGCGGAGCCATCCCAAGGTTAGCGCCACCGATTGTGCTCGCTGCGACGGAAAGAAGTAACGTTCCGCGGTGCTTCGACGAATAGATGGTAGCAATTGCACGAACTTGTGACTCGCGCGGTGAAGCATGATGAAGCGTTCCATCCTGATCGTCGACGACGACAACGAACTGAGTTCCGAACTCGTCGACCAGCTATCGTGCTGCAGCGACGAATTCCGAGTGCTGCACGAAGGAACCGGCAGGGCGGGCATTCAGGCTATGCGCACAAATGCCATCGACCTCCTCGTCATGAATATAGAGCTGCCCGACATGGACGGTCGCGAAGCCGTGAAGATCCTGCGCAGAAACGGGTACAAGGCACCGATCGTCATGCTGACGGCCTCCGGATCGGACGCCGACACGATACTGGCCTTCGAAGCCGGCGCGGATGACTGTGTCACCAAGCCGTTCCACTTCCCGGTGCTGCTTGCCCGTATCCGTGCGCAGCTACGCCAATATGCGCAGGCGGAGGACGCAACGTTGCGCATGGGTCCTTTCACGTTCAAGCCGGGGAAAAAGCTACTGCTCGACGAGCGCGGTCGCAAGATATGGCTCACGGCGACGGAGACGGCCATCATCCGATCTCTCTACGGCGCCGACGGGCGGGTTGTAAGGCGTGGGGCACTGCTCCAGGCGGTCTGGGGCTACGACTCGCCCGTCGCGAGCCACACGTTGGAGACTCATATCTATCGCTTGCGCCAGAAGATCGCGCACGACCCTTCCAGCGCCGCGGTGCTTGTGACGGAGGATGGCGGCTACAGGCTGTTATTCTGACGGTTGCCCTCGGTGAACGGGCGGCAATCTCCTCTCGGATTCCGCATCGCGCATCGGCGTAACCTTTTTCCGTGCCGGACCGAATCTTGAAATGTATCTCGATTCCCGAGATCGCCAACTTAGGGAGAAGAAAATGTCACTCTGGTCTAAAGGAGGCGTGACAGCAGTCGTGCTTGGCGCAACGGGAATAGTTGCCTCTGGCGCCTCAGCACACAACGATGCGAAATACTGGCAACAGTTGACCGGGCTGTTAAAGCCTGTGGAAATGCCGAGCATGACCGACCATCGGGCTTACATGCTGCCCGGCGGTCTGGTCCTCGCCTTGCACTTCGACGACATGGACCTTTCCAAGGCCCAGAACCTGAACTGGATCGCGGTCGGGTTCCCCGGCAAGTTCTGCAAGGCCGACCAGGCCCGGCTCGAGTCGGAATACGGCAAGGGCTTCACGCATTTCCATAGCATGAAGAACGACACGCACGGCGGCGAGAAGGGCGAGGAAGGCGTCTGGTTCGTGCACACAGCCGTCCGTGAGTTCGAGGCACCGTGGGGCAACGTCAAACCCGGCGTCGATCAGAACTTCATGCCGACGGAAGCGCCCGACTGCTGAGCATCGGACCTCTTTAACCCAAACCCATTTGGCCGGCGCCTCCGAACGTGGAGGCGCTGGAAGGCTGGAGTCTGACCAATGAAACATGCCACCTGGACGATGCTTTGTCTTGCCGTCGCGCATCTCGTCACCAATACAGGCCAAGCCCAAGCGGCCGAGCACGTGATCAAGATGTTCAACAAAGGGAGCGACGGGCGTCTCATGGTGTTCGACCCCGAGTTCGTCGTCGCACAGCCGGGCGATACCGTCCGTGTCATCCCGACGGATCAAGGACACAGCGTGGAGACGATGCCGGGAATGTGGCCTGAGGGCGCAAATCCGATCAAGGGCAAGATCGGCCAGGAGATGGTGGTCGCGCTTGAGCAGGACGGCCTCTACGGCCTGCGTTGCCTGCCTCACTACTTCATGGGAATGGTCGCCGTGGTCGTCGTCGGAAAGCCACAGAATCTTGACGAGGCGAGGTCGGTCGAATTGACCGGCAAACCAAAGGCGGCATTCGAGAAGCTCCTCGCGCAGGCCGCTCAGCCGTAAGAATGCCCCTTGCAGGGATTGAACCGCGCCGGAATTGCCGCGCGGTTCAATACCCTTTCCTGTAGTGATGCCGGGATAGTCGGCCTTGTCTTGCCGGCCCCCTTCGATCCGGGCGATCCAGAGGTGCTTTCTGCAGCCAGGATCGATGTCGGCCAATAGTGAGTGCCTTCCGTCAGCCAGCCGTCCGCACATGCGGCCAGCGGAGAATGTACTTGCCGTTCCAGCCGGCCAGGAACGTCAGGAGCGCGACGCTGCCGAATTGCCAGATCAGGACCATGAGGCTGGCATCCTGGTAATGAAACAGCCTGAGGCCGAAGTTCGCGATCGCTGCGGCGGCCAATGCCCCAAGTGCCACCGTCAGCTGCGGCGCCATCGGCGTTCCGCGGCGCAGCATGACGGCCATCGTCACAGCCGGAACGGCGCCGACCATCACGATCGAGGGAAAGCAGATCCAGTCTGGATAGAATTGCCAGGTATCTTCGCCAAGGCGCTGCCAGGTCTCCAGACAACCCTGCCCTAGGCTCCCCAACCACACCGCAAGCGGCGGGACGGGAAGGAGGGCGAGTTTTCGGCTGTTACCGGGGATCACCAGGCAAAAAGCAGCGATCGCCGCGGCGACGGCCGTGGCAAGCGCAGCGGCCTGTTCGACCAGGAAGCGCACCTCGACCAACTTTTCCGCGAGATCGCTTCGCGGCGACATCAGCAAAACTGTGACTGCAATCGCGGGAGCTGCGATCGACAACCACTGGACCGTCCGCAGCCAAGGCGGCGGCAGCCGCCGGATCGGATCTGCGCTCATGGCCAGTCGTCGGATCAGGTCATTCGTTTCCAAGGTCACGCCTCATTGCTCAAGACGGTGCGCAGCGTTCTCAAGGCCCTGTGCATTGCCGCCTTGAGGGCACCAATCGTCATGCCGGTAACCGCGGCGGCCTCTTTCAGCGACATCTCGCGCAGTTTCAACAATTCCACGGCGTGTCGCTGTCCCTCCGGCAAATCACGGATTGCGCGCCGCAGCGCCTCCGGGTCTCCATAGGCATTCACGGGAATATTCGTATCACGATCCAGAAAGGTTTCGAGCGCCTGTTCGTCAGCCACTTCACGGGCCGATCGCCGTGCATGACGCCTTGCCGCATCGGCCATGCGATTGCGAGTGATGCCCAGCAACCAGGGAAGGAATGGGCGCGCGGGATCATAGGTCGCACGCCCGACATGCAGGGCAATCAGAACCTCCTGGACGATATCCTCCACATCGGACGGCTGGAGAAACGGCGATCGCCGCTGCACGACGTGGCGCAGCATGCACGCGATCTCGTTCAGCAATCGTGCATAGGCCGCCTTGTCACCGTCCTGCGCCGCTCGCATGAGAGAGGCAAGGCGACGGTCGCCTTCTGCTGCGCTCTTGCCGACTGAGATGTGCTCCGCCATAGCCGTCCTCGCCGCGCCAATCACTGGCGAGTTGCCGTTGGGTGCCTCCTTTAGGGTAACCTTCCTGCCACCTGCAACGAAATCAACGGAAATCAATGTTCGGTGAGTCTTGGCGACGGCGGGTTGGCGATACCGCCGTCCGGGCCCCAAGCGTAGCACACGGAGCTCTCCCTTCCAGGCGCGCCTTAGCGTAACTATCCGGCGCGCTGCAGCGAATTCGTTCTTGACGAGGAAGACGTCCGGAAGGCGAGCGCCGCGCGCAAGTGCAACGATTCAAAGTGCCACAGCGACCGCCGGGCGTCTGATAACGACGCTCGGCGCTGCAGGAGGATACGGCGATGAACATCTCAAGAAGCCTCTTTGCCATCTGCGCGGCATTGCTCTTTTCGGTGATGTCGGTTTCGCCTGCGAAGGCCGACGCACCGCGGCAATGGCAGCGCGAATGGCCGCGCACCGACTTCGCCCGCGCCACGGTGGATCTTGCGGAAATCGTCTCCGGCGGGCCGCCAAAGGACGGTATCCCCTCGATCGACAAGCCGCGGTTCGCGAGCGTGCGCAAGGTCAACGGCCTCGCCCCGAACGAGCCCGTCCTGTCGCTGATCCTCGGCAAGGATGCGCGTGCCTATCCGTTGCGCGTGATGATCTGGCACGAGATCGTCAACGACGTGGTTGCGGGCGTGCCGGTGACGGTGACCTATTGCCCCTTGTGCAACACCGGCATCGTCTTCGATCGTCGCCTTGACAGCAGAACGCTCGACTTCGGCACGACCGGAAAGCTTCGCCACTCGGATCTGGTCATGTACGACCGCCAGACGGAGAGTTGGTGGCAGCAATTTGGCGGCGAGGCCATCGTCGGCCAATTGGCGGGCCGGTCGCTGAAGATCCTCCCCTCGCGCCTCGAGTCCTTCGAAAGCTTTCGCGCGCGGGCTCCTGCCGGACGCGTGCTGGTACCGAACAATGCTCGCTTCCGCGCCTATGGGAGCAACCCTTACGTCGGCTACGACCAAGCGGCGCGGCCGTTCCTGTTCACCGGCAACCTTCCGGACAAGGTGCCGCCGATGATGCGGGTCGTGACTGTCGGCAGACAGGCCTGGACCCTGCCGCTGCTGCGCATCAAAGGCGTCATCACGGCCGGTGACCTGCGCATCAGTTGGCGGCCGGGACAGGCCTCCGCACTCGATACCGCGAACATTAGCCGTGGGGCCGATGTCGGCAATGTGGTGGTGCAGCGCGACGGCAAGGACGTGCCCCACACCGTGACGTTCGCCTTCGCCTTTTTCGCTTTCGAGCCAAACGGCACATTGCACACGGAAAAAGGGCCCGTGACGCAGTAGAAGAGCGGCGCCGAGCCCGAGGCATCATCGTCCTCCAAGGACATTCGCAAGGGCAATGGGAATGCTCACCCTCCCCCTTCCGACCAAGCAACCAGAGGGTTCACCTCAAGGTTTCGGCGCAATGATGCCGCGATAATAATCGTGATCGCCACCCTTGTATCTTTCCCTCAGGACACCGGGGGAATAGATGCGTTGGCCTTCGATACTGCCCGTCGGCGCGATGTCGATAGTCGGCGCAGGTGTCAGTCGCGGTACCAGTTGCGTTTGGCTCCGCGTGTCCGGACGATTATGCCGCTCGAGGCCCGGATAATAAGGGTTGCCCGCCATGGCCGGGGTAGCGACGCCAGCGAGCGCGGACGCGAGCACCAATACAGCGAGTGACGGTTTCCGAGAGACGGTCATGGCATTAACTCCTATGGTCTTCAGCATTCGGCCTGCGAATGCTTTCACTTCGGTATTCGACGTCTCTGGCTCGCTGGTTGCTTGCAAAAGGCGCTCTCACGCAGACTTGATGACACTGGACAGGGCGGTGGATTTGCCGTGAGTGCCCGCAAGCTCGTCGGCTTGGGAGCAAGCCGTCTTCAAGCGATCGCGGCAGTGCGCGATGTCGTCCTCGTCTTTCTCCGAAGCCGCCACCCCGTGATCACCGCGTCGACGAAAGTAGGAAATTCGCTCGCGTGCATCGACAGCCTGGTACCTGCCACCACGAGCCTTCCTCCCGTTCGCCCCGCGAACAGCAGCAGAGCGGGGGACGGGCAAGTTCGTCGGAAAATCAGGATTTGCGAAATTCCGGCGTGATCTTGGCCCGGACACTCAAGCCGATATCGAGGCTTCCTGGATACTGCGATCCAGCTACCGCACAGCGTTTGAATATCGGCCCTGGGGCGCTGCGAAGGTGGTGACGGAGGACGAAATCCTGCTCCAAATGGATGAGGCGATTCCTTGCGATAATCCAGAGCAAGGTTCCGGTGTCCACCGCTCGCCAAGTCTGACAAATGCTCCTTCGCGCATCAAAGGTTTGCTTCATTAATATCGGCCGCCTTGCTGTCAAAGAATTCCAGAAGTGCAACATTGAATGCCCGCCTCGACTCGATGTTGACGATATGCCGGCCCGGCAACGACAGATGCCGGCCCCGCTGCACGCGCCTTGTAATGTCTTCTAGGTCGGCTGGCGGGCACACCGGGTCGTCAGCGCCGGAAAGGGCCAGCAGAGGGTTGGCGATGCGTTCGATATCCTCCCACAGGTCGGCTCCGGCCAAAGCCGCGCAGCAGCCGATATACCCATCGATCGAGGTCGCGACAAAACTGTCGAGCACCTTGCCGACAGTGCCGGGTTCAACGTCGTTGAACCCCGGGGTGAACCAGCGCTCGACGGTGGCGGCGGTCAGTGCCGCGAGACCATTCTCCCGAACGGTGTTCATTCGCGCGGTCCAGCTTTCCGCGGTACCGATCTTCGCGGATGTTGCGCAGAGAACGATCTTGCCGACGCGCTCTCCGGCATGGATACCCAACCATTGCCCCGTGAGGCCGCCGATAGAAAGACCGCAGAAATGCGCCCGCTCTATCTCCAGAGCGTCGAGCAGCGCGAGCACGTCGTTGCCGAGGTCGGACAGACCGTATGGCGGCGGTGGAGCCGACGATAGGCCGTGACCGCGACAATCATACCGCAGCAGGCGGAAATCCCGCGACAGTCCAGCCACCTGCGCGTCCCACATGTGCAGGTCGGTACCGAGCGAATTGCAGCACATAAGCCAGGGCTTGCTTTGGCTACCGTCCGTATCGCCGTCGATACGGTAGTGGAGGCGATGGCTGGGAAGATCGAGATAGGGCACAGGTCAAGTACTCACGATGGGAACGTCGGCAGAAAGGGTGATCGGTGGCGCCGGCCATGCGATCACCCCGATTTGAGCAGTGCCGGGCTCATGCCCTGTGCTGCCTGGAACACGACGACCAGCGGTCCGGCAGATGCGCTCACCGTGGAAACGATGCCGGCGAGAACAGCCGGGAGAGAGGTATCCGCGTAAGGATAGCCTTTCACGCCGGTCGTCGTTCCTCCCTCATGCCGTGGCGAGCTGCACGGCGCCGGAGCGGCGCGCGTTGCTTATCGCGAACACCAGCATCGCCAGAGCCGAGACTGCCGCCGGGATGGCGAAGATCAGGAAGTTCTGCTGGAGCGGAAATTCCATCGCCAGCAGAACGCCGCCCAGGGTGGGGCCAACAATGGCGCCGATACGGCCCACGCCCGAGGCCCAGCCCAGCCCGGTCGAACGCACCGAGAGATTGTAGAGCTGTGCGACGCTGGCATAGAGCAGGATCTGCGTGCCGATGGTAGTGGCGCCGGCGATGAAGACCATCAGGAACAGCAGCCCTGCCGGCAGGTTGAAGCCGATCAGCGCAATCGAGAAGGCAGCGGCGATGAAGAAGCCGACAACCACCTTCGGCAGGCCGAACCGGTCGCCCAACCGGCCGCCGGCGATCGCTCCGACCATGCCGCCGAAATTCAGCGAGAACAGGCTCAAGAGGCTGGCCTTTTCGGCATAGCCTGCTTCCTGCAGCACTTTCGGTAGCCAGGACGACAACAGATAGACGAGCAGCAGGCAGCAGAAGAAAGCAACCCAAAGCATGAGCGTACGCAGCGTCCGCTCATGACGGAACAGCTCGATGATCGACGCCGAAGCACCCCTCGCTTCCGAAAAAACCAGCGTGTCCGTGTCGCTGAGGCGCGAGGAGGGAGCGATCTTCCCATAAATCCGCTTCGCCTCTTCCTGCTTGCCCTGGCGGATGAGAAAGCCCAAGGATTCCGGCAACTTCCACAGGACCAGCGGCAGCATCAGCAGCGGAACCGCGGCGATGAAGAACATCGGCTTCCAGCCGTATTGCGGGATGAGACCGATACCGAGGCTCGCCGCGACCATGCCGCCGACCGAATATCCGGAGAACATCAGGGCGACCATGGTGCCGCGAAGGCGCTTCGGCGCATACTCGTTCATCAGCGCCACCGCGTTCGGCATCAGCCCGCCGCAGCCGAGACCGGCGAGGAAACGGAAGACTTTGAACTGATCCGGCGAGCTGGCGAGACCGGTGAGAAGGGTGGAAACGGTGAACAGCATGAAACTGATCGCGATGCCCTTCTTCCGTCCGATCTTGTCCGCCAGCGGGCCGAAAATGAGCGCGCCGAACATCATGCCGAACAGCGCCCAGGCCTGCAGCGCGCCGGCCTGCGGCTTGCTCAGCCCCCACTCTGCAATCAGCGTCGGCAGCACTGTGCCGGCGACGAACACGTCATAGCCGTCAACGATCAGCAGCAGCCCGCAGAGAGCGACCACCGTCCACTGGAAGGCCCCGAAAGGGGTATTGTCTATTGTTTCATTGACATCGATGGTGCGCATCGTCGCTCCTCCCCGAGTTGTTACGCATGGTAATAATGAGCTTTCAGCCGAGATCACCTCCGGCGACCGGCAGCACACTGCCGGTGATGTATGACGCCTCTTCCGAGGCCAGGAACAGGATTGGTGCGGCCTGTTCCTCGATGGTTGCGTACCGCTTCATGAAGCTGGATTGCTTCACCTGGCTCACGACTTCGGCCATCCAGCCCTTTTCGGCCCCGCTATCACCCGCCGCGTTGCGCGGGACGCGACGCGGCGGAGCCTCGGTGCCGCCGGGCGCCGTGGCGACGACGCGGATGTTGCGTTCCGCCAGTTCCATCGCCAGCGATTGGGTGATCGCGTTCACGCCACCCTTCGCCGCCGAATAGGGCACGCGATGGATGCCGCGCGTGGCGTTCGAGGACACATTGACGATCGCGCCGCCGCCGCGGGCGAAGAGATGCGGCAGCACGGCGTGGCAACAGTAAAGCGTCGGCATCAGCGAGCGGCGGATTTCGGCGTCAATCTGCTGCGGTTCGAACTCAGCGTAGGGACGCATGCGGATCGCGCCGCCGACATTGTTGATCAGGATGTCGATGCCGCCGAACCGTTCGGCCGCAAACCGCATCGCCGCCGCCGCCCCCTCATGGGTTTCGAGATCGGCGTTGAAAGCCGCAGCATTCTCGCCGGCCGCAGTCACCACCTCGGCGACGAAGTCGGCGCGGTCGACGAACAACACTTGACCGCCCTCCTCCGCCGCGCGGACCGCCACGGCCCGGCCGATACCCTGTGCAGCACCCGTGACGACCAGCACCTTGCCCGCGAAGCGGCCTTCGAAACGCGCCGTGCTCATGCAGCCACCTTCGCCGACGCATTGGGCGTGAACTTCTCGTAGTGGAAGCTGTGGGGCTTCACCCCGTTGTCGTTGAAATAGGTGCGCACGGCGTCGACCATCGGCGGCGGACCGCACAGATAAACGTCGACATTGCCGTCATTGAGCACCTCGGCCGGCATGTGCTGGGTGACCCAACCCTTCCGCGGGTGGCTCGATGACTCCTCGGCAACCACGGTACTGTAGCTGAAATTGGCCAGCCGCTTTGCGTAGGCCTCGAGCTCATCGACGAGGACCAGGTCCAGGTCGCGGGTGGCGCCGTAGATGAGGTGAACCTTCTGCTGCGAATTGGCGCGGGCGAGAACTTCCAGCATTGACAGGAACGGCGCGAGACCGGTGCCGCCGGCGAGAAACAGAAGCGGCCTCTGAACGTCGCGAAGATAGAAGCTCCCCTGCGGCCCCGTCAGCTCGAGTTTCGTGCCGATCTCGGCACACTCCAGCCAGCCGCTCATCAGCCCGCCCGGTATCTTCTTGATAAGGAAGCCGATGCGCCCTTCGCCGGGCGCCGAGCTGAACGAATAGGAACGGCACTGGCCGCTGCCCGGCACGTCGACGTTGACGTACTGGCCGGGCAGGAAGGCGGGTGCGGCTTCGACATCCAGCTCCAGCACGATCGCCGCGTCGTTGTGGGGCACCACCTTGGCCACCGTGGCGGCGAATTTCTGCTGCCCGGTCTTGCAGGCCAACGATGTCGTAGGCACGGCGATGACGCCGTCGGAGGTCGGCTTCATCTGGCAGGTCAGCACTAGGCCGCTCTCCGCCTCATCCGCTGTCAGCGCATCGTCGATAAAGTCGCCGCCGAGGTCGTAGCTGCCGCTTTCCGCGCGGCACTTGCAGGTGCCGCACACGCCGTCGGAACAGTCCATTGGCAGGTTGATCTTGTTGCGGAAGGCGGCATCGAGAACGTTCTCGCCGTCCTTGCATTCGATGAAGCGGGTCACCCCGTCCTCGAAGTTCAATGCGATCCTGTAGCAGGCCATGGAAACCTCCTCGTCAGTCCTTGGATCGGCCGAAATCGCCCGTCAGATGTGATAGACGTCGATGACCTGGCGGATGTAGTCGTTCTTCAGCACGATCTTCTTGTTCGAGATCAGCAGCCCGTCGTCGCTCTTGCGGAGCGTGATGAACATGGTGCCGAAGAACTGGTCGGTGACCTTGTAGCGGTGGTTCAGCGTGTGGAAGTTGTAGCGCACATCGACTTCATCGCTCCGGACCGCAACCACTTCGACATTGGTGACATTGTGGCTGGTGCGGGGCTCAGGGGTGGAGGCGCCGGAACGCTCGGTCTTGATACGAAACACCCGATCCTCCAGGCCGTCGCGGTTCGGGTAGTAGATCAACGAGATCTGCGACTGCGGATCTTCGGTGATCTGATCGTCGTCGTCCCAGGCTGGCATCCAGTACGTCACGTCCGGGGCGTAGCAGGTCAGCCATTCGTCCCACTCGCGGTCGTCGAGAAGACGCGCTTCCCGATAAAGAAAGGCGCAGATGGCTTCGTAGGAAATGCTCATGCGACGACTCCCTTCTTTTCGGCGGTCAGCGCTTGCCGCATCACCTTGGCCCAGTATTCGTGCTGACGGACGAACAGGCCCTCGTCTTCGCTACGCTCGCCAGACAAGAGAGGCTCGATGCCCATACGCTTTGCGTTTTCGTCAGGACCGTCGATCCAGAGCGGTGCTCCGCGCGACAGGTCGTTCCAGAGTGCGGCGGTGCCGGCATAGCCAGCCTGGCAGGCACGGAATTCTTCCAGGTCGTCGGCCGTGCCCATGCCGGACACGTTGAAGAAATCCTCGTATTGGCGGATGCGCAGCGCGCGATCCGCGGCACTTTCGCCCTTCGGCGCGAAGCAGAAGATGCTGATTTCCGTCTTGTCGACGCTGATCGGGCGCGTCACGCGGATCTGCGTGCTGAATTGGTCCATCAGGAACACGTTCGGATAGATGCAGAGATTGCGGGTCTGGTTGACGATGAAGTCCGCTTTGTCTTCGCCGACGCGTGCCTTGATCTCGTCCCGGCGGTTGTAAATCGGACGGACCTCCGGGTTCATCGTGTTCGTCCACAGCAGGATATGGCCGTTCTCGAAACCGTAGACGCCTGCGACGGAGCGGCTCCAACTGTTGGCATCGACCGCCTTCGTACCCTCCTCCTTGCGCCGGCCCATCGTCGCGGCGTAGTTCCAGTGCACGGAGCTGACGTGATAGCCGTCGCAACCGTTCTCCATCTGCAGCTTCCAATTTCCGTCGTAGATGTAGGACGAATTGCCCCGCAGCACTTCCAGCCCGTTCGGCGCCTGATCGACGATCTGGTCGATGATGACTTTCGTCTCACCGAGGAAGTCCTCGAGCGACGCCACGTCCTCCTTGAGGCTGCCGAACAGGAAGCCGCGATAGCTTTCAAAACGCGGCACGCGCTTCAGGTCATGCGAGCCGTTCTGCGCGAACTGGGGCGGATACTGGGTGGATTTCTCGTCCTTGACCTTGAGCAGCCTGCCGGTGTTGGAAAAAGTCCAGCCGTGGAAGGGACAGGTGAAGCTGCCCTTGTTTCCGTGCTTGCGCCGGCACAGCATTGCGCCGCGGTGGGCGCAGGCATTGATGACCGCGTGCAGTTCGCCACTCTTGTGCCGGGTCACGACCACCGGCTGGCGGCCTATATAGGTCGTGTAATAGTCATTGGTCTCCGGGATTTGGCTCTCATGGGCCAGATACACCCAGTTGCTTTCGAAGATGTGCTTCATCTCCAGTTCGAACAGGTCTTCGTTGGTGAAGATGTCGCGGCGGCAGCGGAATTTGCCGGTTTCCATGTCATCCTGCACGGCGGTGGCGAGCAGATGATCGAGGTTCCGGGCTTTGTCGATGATCGCAGACATGACCTATCTCCGGCAAAGTGCGCGCTATCAGGCGCAACCTTTGCAACTAAGTCGTTGATGACGATGGTTATCAGGGCTGGCGACCCGATCGGGCCGCCGGCCTTGCCTGTCAGGCGGCCGCGCGCTTGCGCAGTTCGTTGACCTGGTTGTCGACGCCATTCACCATGGCCGTCAGATGGATATCGAACCTGATCTCCGCAAACGGTCCGCTCAGGCCATTGGCGTTGATGCTGGCCTCGTCAGTCCGCTCGACGAGGGCCGGAACCAGACCGTCGCGCGTCGCATAGGCGAAGTCGTCGTTGACCAGCGGATCGCCCTCGATGTTGATCTGGGTCGTCAGCTTGCGATGGCCGTCGGCGCTGATGAAGAAGTGGATATGCGCCGGGCGCTGGCCATGACGACCAAGCGCGGAAAGCAGTTGCTCGGTCGGGCTGCCGGGCGGCACGCCGTAACCGTGCGGCACGATGCTCTGGAACTTGTAACAGCCCTTTTCGTCGGCGATGATCGTGCGACGCATATTGAACGGCGCTTGCTTCCCGGTCGGGTCGAAATGCGAATAGAACCCGCGGGTGTCACAGTGCCACACTTCCACCGCGGCGCCGGGCAGCGGCTTGCCATCGGCTCCGTAGACGGTGCCGTGCATGATGAGGGTGTGGCCGTTCTCGTCGGCGCCGTCGTCAAGACGGGCGAAGCCGTGCGAAACCGGCGCACCGGCTACGTAAAGCGGGCCTTCGATGGTGCGCGGGGTCGGGTTGTCGATGCCGAGGGCCTCATCGATCGCGTCGAGACGCTCATCGAGGAAATGATCAAGGCCGAGACCAGGCGAGATCAGCCCAGCCTGGCCGGCAGCACCGATTTCATTGAGCCAGGCGATGCCGGCCCAGTATTCGTCGGGGGTAATGTTGAGGTCATCGATCGCCTTGAACAGGTCGGACACAATTCGATGGACGATCTCTTTGACGCGCGGATTGCCACCCTCCTGGTTCAAACCACTCAGGACCTTGAGAAATTCCTGAATATCCGGTCTGTCGAAAATCTTCACGTTCATGTTGATTCCTCCACTTGGATTGCTTTTTGAAACTGCGGCGGCTCCCGTCCTCCCGGAAGCACCGGTGACGACGATATCAGCTATCGTCTTCGCGGATCGCGGAGGGATGCCGCAGAAGCGGCGTCACCTCGATGTCCATGAATTTGAACAGCGGAAGTCCGGAGAGAACCTCGTGCAGTTCCGCATTGTCCCTGACGTCAAACACGCTGTAGTTCGCGTACTGACCGGCAATCCGCCAGATATGCCGCCACTTACCGGTACGCTGCAGTTCCTGCGAATAGGCCTTCTCCCGGGCGATGACATCGGCCGCTTCGGCAGCGGGCAGGTCATGGGGAAGGTTCACGTTCATCCGCACATGAAAGAGCATGGTCTCACCCCACTACGCGCAAGGTCGAAGCTAGCTTGCCATCCCTTCGGAAGCGATTGACGGCTTCCTCGGAGAGGACCACGCCGAGCCCTGGACCCGTTGGCAATCGCAGCTCAAAGTTCTCGAAGCGCAGCGGCTCCTCCAAAAGCTCCTCCGTCAGAAGCAGCGGTCCGAAGAACTCGGTGCCCCATTCCAGTTCCTTGACCGTCGCCATCAACTGAGAGGCGGCGATCGTACCGATCGGCCCTTCCAGCATGGTGCCGCCATAAATGCTGACCCCAGCGGCCTCCGCGATCGCGATCACCCGGCCGGCGGCAAACACCCCCCCGGCCTGCTCGATCTTGATCGAGAACACGTCGGCAGCCCGCGCCGTCGCCGCCTCGAGCGCGCTTTCAGGTCCAACCAGAACCTCGTCGGCCATGATGGCGATCGGGGAAGCCCGCCGAAGACGGGCAAGCGATGTGATCCCTTGCACCGGTTGTTCGACCAGCACGCAGCCAACGTCAGCCAGAGCCTGGATGGCATTGCGCGCCTCCCGCTCCCGCCACGCCATGTTCACGTCGACCCGGATGGAGACCATGTCCGGCAGCGCATTGCGGATCGCGCCCACATGGCGGATATCCTCCTCGATCGATTTCACGCCGATCTTCAGCTTGAAGTCCTTGTGGCGCCGCCGGTCGAGCATGGCTTGCGCCTCGTCGATGTCCTTGGCCGTGTCTCCGGAGGCAAGCGTCCAAGCGATCGGCAGGCTGTCGCGGCGCCGGCCACCGAGCAGTTCCGACATGGGCAGACCGAGGCGGCGCGCATGACAATCGAGCAGGGCCGCCTCGACTGCGCATTTGGCAAAGTGATTTCCCTTGACCGCTTTGACGACGAGGTCCATGGCCGCCTGGATGCGCGTCGCGTCACGGCCGATCAGCAGCGGCGCGATATACGCGTCGATCGTCAGTTTCATGCCTTCCGGACTTTCCGCCCCGTAGGCGAGACCGCCGATCGTCGTCCCCTCTCCGAGCCCCTCGAAGCCGTCGGAGCAACGGACGCGGACGATGGTCATGCTTTGCCGGTTCATGGTCACCATCGACAGCCGATGTGGTCGGATGGTGGGCAGATCGAGTATAATTGTTTCGATCGCGCTGATGCGGATTCCCGTAGACACCAGGCTTTCCTCCCTTGATTACGGGGAAATTAGCGTCCACTTTAAATTCAGTCCAAAACTATAAAAGTTGGATTTGATACCTGAAAGGTATAATCATGGAGCTGAGGCAGCTGCGCTATTTTCTCGCCGTCGCGCGCGAGCGGAACTTCTCGCGTGCTGCGGAAATCCTGCACATCGCCCAGCCGCCCCTCAGCCGGCAGATCCAGCAATTGGAGGATGAGCTCGGCGTTCTGCTTATCGACCGGTCGAACCGTCCTCTCGATTTGACGGAGGCTGGCCGCTTCTTCTACGAGCAGGCCGGACAGATCATTGCCCGCACCGAGCACATGCGCGAGCAGGCGCGCAAGATCGGCTTGTCGAAACGGGAGCGTTACGTCATCGGCTGCGTCGGCTCGACGCTTTATGGCGGCATCCCGGACCTCGTCCGCCGAATGCGCGAGCGCTGGCCGGATCTCGACATCGAGATCCGGGAAATGATGTCGACCGAGCAGGTCACCGCTCTCAAGGAGAGGCGGATCGATGTCGGCTTCGGCAGGGTCCGCTTCAACGACAGGGAGGTCGAGAGGCTGACGCTTCGGGAGGAACGACTGGTGGTCGCCTTTCCAAAGGGGCATCCGAAATCGCTCTGCATCGAACCGATCGCCCTTGCCGAACTGGAGGGAGAACCGTTGATCGTCTATCCGTCGGCGCCGCGGCCGAGCTTTGCCGACGAGGTCCTCAACATGTTGACCGAGCAAGGCATTTCTCCTGGCAGCGTGGAGGAGGTTCGCGAAATTCAGACGGCATTGGGTATCGTGGCGGCCGGGATGAGCTTGTGCGTCGTTCCCGCGGCGTCGCAGCGGCAAAGACCCGACGACGTGTGTTACCGCATCATAAAAGACGAGAGCGCCACGTCGCCGATCATCATGAGTTTCAGACGCGACGATGCGAAGGGAAGGGTCGATGAGATCAAGCAGCTCATTCGCGAGATGTACGCCGACAACCCGCCGTGGCTGCAGCTATCCAACGTGCAACTCGATCGGGCCTGAGATTGCCTCGCATTCGCCCTGGAGCGGCCATTCGAGATGGCACTTTACCTTGTTCGCGCGAAACATGACCCTTCCCCGGGGGTCCGCTTCCGGCCATGATTTTTCGATGGCCGCCGTGAACGGAATCGAACTGCGGTCCTGTAGCTGGGATTGCCTGCGGA
The DNA here is from genome assembly GCF_029892065.1 of Sinorhizobium garamanticum. Classification (NCBI taxonomy): domain Bacteria; kingdom Pseudomonadati; phylum Pseudomonadota; class Alphaproteobacteria; order Hyphomicrobiales; family Rhizobiaceae; genus Sinorhizobium; species Sinorhizobium garamanticum. Next base: position 613,078 of record NZ_CP120374.1, read on the forward strand.
TTTTCACACGAACCGAATGGCCCCATCACCTCGGCGGAACTGCAGGCCTCTCCTCGACATCGTACTTGCCAGGGTTCCGCTCCAACTTGCGGATGCCCTCGCTAAGCGCCGATCGGATCCGCTGACGAAGTCCCTCCTCGATCTGGTCCATGCTCTTGCGGATCGCTTCTTTCCAGGCCGGGCCGCGGTCGTAGGCTTCCATAAAGGCATCGGCCAGGTCTTCCGTCTGTCGCTGTTCGATCATGGCTTCCATCACAGTGGCAGCCTGCGCCCGGTCCTTTCGGCTTTTCGCTGTGCCGTCGTCGTCCATTCGACGACGGCTGGCGACGATGAGTTTGTGAATGGCGTATCGTTCCGGAGCGGGAACATTCACGAGCACGCCGGGACCGTGCAGCAGAACGGCACGAATCGGTTGATAAATCAGGAAGTCGAGAAATCGAAGCGGTTGCGCCGCAGCTCCGCCGAGTGCGGGCATGGGCGTCGGACGCCCACCATAGTCCTCGGAACCACGGTTCGGAGTGAGGAATTCGACCTTATAGCCGGAGCGGGACGCATACTGCGTTGTGAAGCGACCATCAGCCTGATGCGGAATCTCCCTGAATGTGGGATCGACCTTCCTCAGGGTCTCAAGCACGGACGGTATCTGGTCGTCGACAGCAACGGAGATCGAATGGAACTGGGCAAAATCCGCATCAGCCGTGATCATCGCGGTCCCCGGCAGGCGAACCCCCAATACGGCTGGATAGCACTGGTAGGCGACGGTGCCGATCAGGACGCCGCGCAGCCGGAAGAAGCCTGCCTCGGCGAGCGCCTGCACGATGTCGCCGGTCTGTCTTTCCGGGCGCGGCAGATACGCCTCGCGCACGAGCGTCGAGACCAATTTCCGGCGTTCGCGGATGTCGGCCTTCAGATCCTTGAAGGTCTCGACACGTTTTGTGATCTCGGGATCGTCGACAGGGCCGACATAGGTTCGTTTCTTGCCACCCTGCCCGTCCGGGAGATCGAAGTACCAATATCTGCGCCCCTTTACCTCAGCGGCGATAAAGCGGCCGTCGACGTTAAACTCGCTTGCAAATGAGCCATCGAGCGACCTTTGGGCGAGCTCGCTGTAAAGCGTCTGGTAGGTATGTGGGATCTGCTGCATGTTTGTTATTACCATATTTGCGATAACGGTAACAACACGCCTTCGAACGAATGTCACCCGAAGAAGTTGTTACCATAATTGCGCCGACGGTAATAACACAGACCTCGCGAGCGTACTTGTAACCGTCTGCAGGCAGCAGACCCGAACCTGAGCCGCGTCGCCGTCCGTGGTTTCCGTTGATACGTTATGCGACCATAGGATCACAGAACGTGAACATCTGGCGAGCGACCGTGGCCTATGCGCAATCATGCGCCGACATTTTCGCGGCGGCGCCCGGATTCTCGAATTCTCATCCTTAAATGCCAAATCTAACTGAAACAGCCGCATGCCAGTCAGGCGAGAAAAGTCGATGCCCTGAAGCAGGGCTCGCCTGAGTTCGTTTGGTGTGCAGTCTTGGCATGCGCTTCCGCGGAATCTTTTGGAACCGTGATCCAAGCAAACTCGACATTTGGGCTGAAGATGCTGTCGATTCGGGTCTCGTCGCCGTCGAGCGGTTTTCACGCGTTCTGCGCGGCGACGTTGGTGCCGTCTGCAACGCCATCGAACTGCTGCCGTGGAACAACGGTCAATGCCGAAGTACGACGATCGCGATTGGCGCCGGTCGATCGGTGCCTATCCGCAGGAGACTTGTCGGCCGGTGCAGCAGTACGGTGTCACAGACGCTGACCGCCATCGGCCGCGAAGAGGTGAATATTGGCAAGGTCAGGGCGAACACGGATTGTAGCCTCCGGCGGAAGCGACACGCGCTCGCGGAACACGCCGGTGACCTGGCTTTCACCGAGCTTCATTGTCACTTGGGTTTCAGAGCCCATCGGCTCCACGAGGACGATCTCGGCGGGTACCCCATTGTCATCAAGGGTGAAATGTTCCGGCCGGATGCCGTAAACTGCTTTACGACCTTTCAGCTCATGCGCCGGCAGCGGCAGCAGGATGCCTGGCGCAGCAAAACCATCCGAGGTGATCGTGCCAGTCAGGAAATTCATCGCAGGCGAGCCGATGAATCCTGCCACGAACTGGTTGGCGGGCCGGTCATAGAGATCGAGCGGCGCACCGATCTGTTCGACGCGGCCACCGTTCAGCACAACGATCTTGTCCGCCATGGTCATAGCCTCCACCTGATCATGGGTGACATAGATGGTCGTGGTCTTCAGCTTCTGGTGCAGGCTCTTGATCTCGCCGCGCATGACGACGCGCAGCTTAGCATCGAGGTTGGAGAGCGGCTCATCGAACAGGAAAACCTGAGGATTGCGAACGATCGCGCGGCCCATGGCGACGCGCTGCCGCTGGCCGCCGGAAAGCTGGCGCGGATAGCGGTCGAGCAGATCGGACAGGCCGAGGATAGCCGCCGCCCATTTGACCCGCTCGGCGATCTCCGCCTTGCTGGTGCCACGGTGCTCCAGCGAAAAGGCCATGTTGATCGCGACCGTCATATGCGGATAGAGCGCATAGTTCTGGAAGACCATGGCAATGTCACGGTCCTTGGGGTCGAGGTCGTTGACCACGCGCCCGCCGATGCGGATCTCGCCGCCGGTGATCGTCTCAAGCCCTGCGATCATGCGCAAAAGCGTGGATTTGCCGCAGCCGGACGGACCGACCAGTACGACGAACTCGCCGTCGCTTATGCCGAGGTCGACACCGTGGATGATGTCGACGGCACCATAACTCTTGCGGACACGGGAAAGGGTAACTTCAGCCATCAATCAGCTTTCCGGTTCTTCAGCCCTTGAGGCCGGTGTGCGCGAGCCCCTCGACGAATTGCTTCTGCGCGATGACGAAGACGATGAGAACGGGAAGCGCCGTCAGGGTCGCGGCGGCGAGCTGGATGTTCCACATCGGACCGCCATAGGCATCGGTATATTGGGTCAGCGCCTGCGGCAACGTGAACCTTTCCGCGCTCGACAGGAGGTACATTCTATTTCCAAGTGCGACATGCCAATAAAAACAAAGGCTTCGCCCTGGAGATTTTTGGATGTCGCAGTGCTATTTGCAGCTCACCCTTCCCGATCGCCGACGCGTGCATCAGCTTCTCGAACGCAAGGTGCCGATTGCTGAGATCGCCCGCCAACTCGGTCGGCATCGATCGACGATCTATCGTGAACTGAAGCGCAATACCTTTCATGATGCCGAGTTTCCGGAATACAGCGGCTATTACAGCGGTATCGCCAACGACATCTCGAAGGAGCGTCGGCGACGGCTGCGCAAGCTCAGCCGCCACGCGCAATTACGCGAACTGGTCATCGAGCAGCTGAAGGCACTTTGGTCGCCGGAGCAGATCGCCGGCCGTCTGCTTGCCGATGGTGTGAGCGCCGTCCGCGTCTGCACCGAGACGATCTATCGCTTCATCTATAGCAAGGAAGATTATGCGCTGGAGCTCTATCAGCATCTGCCGGAAGGCCGTCGTAAGCGCCGCCCACGCCGCTCCCGCAAACCCCGTGACGGCTCGATCCCGTTGGACTGCAGGATCAGCCAACGCCCTGATTTCATTGCCGATCGCTCTCAGTTCGGCCACTGGGAGGGTGATCTCCTGATCTTCCGGCGCGACCTTGGTGAAGCCAATGTCACCTCGCTGGTCGAGCGCAAGAGCCGCTACACGGTGATGATCAAGAATGGCAGCCGTCACTCTCGTCCGCTCATCGACAAGATCATCGATGCCTTCTCACCGCTACCCGCCTTTGCCCGGCAGAGCTTCACCTTCGACCGTGGTACCGAGTTTCGCGGTTTCAAGGCTTTGGAAGATGGACTCGGCGCCAGGAGCTGGTTTTGCGATCCGAATTCACCGTGGCAGAAAGGCGCGGTCGAGAACACCAACAAGCGCATCCGTCGCTTTGTGCCGAGCGATACGGACCTGTCCGCCGTCAGCCAGCCGCAACTGGTCGCCCTCGCCCACCATCTCAATTCACTGCCCAGGAAGTGCCTTGGTTACCGCACGCCCGCCGAGGTCTTCATGGCCCATTTGCGCGATTGCGGGTAATCCCCTACCCTCCACTCGTCATTGTTGCACTTGGATTAGATTCTCCAGGAACACGATCGGTTCGAGGAACAGGTTCCAGGAATGCAGGAAGGTGAAGATCGCAACCGATGCCAGCGCCGGCTTGGCGAGCGGCAAAGCGATCTTGCGAAAGATCTTCAAACGCCCGAGGCCGTCGACACGTGCCGCCTCTTCCAGCTCCGTGGGTAACGTTACGAAGAATTGCCGCATCACGAAGGTGGCGAAGACACTCGGTGCACCGAAGATCGGCACCAGGATCAGCGGCCAATGAGTATTCACCATGCCAGCCTTCAGGAACATCTGGAAGAGCGGCACGATTGTCACTTCCGAGGGGATCAAGAGGCCGAGCAGCACGATCATGAAAATTGTGTTGGCGAAAGGAAAACGAATGCGGGCAAAGGCATATCCGGCCATAGAGGAGACGACCATCGTACCGATCGTCACCACCGCGGCGATATAGGCCGAGTTCCAGTATTGCTGCACGAAGGGCTGCAGCTCGAAGACCTTTTGATAAGTCGTCCAGTCGTAATTCTGCGGCACCAGTTGCGGCGGAAAGGCGAAGATATCGCTGATCGGCTTTACCGAGGACGTCACCATCCACCAGGTCGGGAAGACGAAAGGGATGAGCAGCACGCACATCAGCCCGTAGAGAGCCACCTTCATGCGCGGAGAAACCTCAGTTTTCATAGAAGACAATCCTCTTGCGCATCTGCCACTGGGCAAAGGTGAGCACGGCGACGATCAGGAAGAGCAGGATCGACAGCGTTGAACCGTAGCCGAAGAAATGGAACTGGAAGGCCTGCTGGTAGAGGTAATAGACCAGAACCGTCGTCGAAAGCCCTGGCCCGCCCTGGGTCAGCACCGCGATCTGCGCGAAGACCTGAAGCGACCCGACGATGGTGATGATCGAGGTCAAGAGGATGGTCGGGCTGATCAGCGGCAGGGTGATGCGGCGGAACTGCTTAAAGCGCGGCGCGCCGTCGATCCGCGCAGCCTCGTAGAGCTCGTTCGGCACGCCCTGCAGGGCCGCTAGGAACAGGATCATATTGAGGCCGACATTCTTGAAGACCTGCACGACGATGACGGAGATCATCGCGGTCGTTTCCTCGCGAAGCCAGTTCGGCCCCTCGATGCCGAAGACCTGTAGCACGCCGTTGATGCCGCCATTCTTCTGAAGCAGGAAACCCCAGACGATCGTCCAGGCGACCAGCGAGACGACGACCGGCGAGAAGAACAGCGTGCGGAAGATGGCGATGCCCGCGAGCTTCTGGTTGAGAAGAACCGCAAGCAGAAGCGCCAGGGAGAGGTTGAAGACGACGAGCCCGGCGGAAAAGATCGCCGTCGCGCCCAGGACTTCGAGGAGGTTCGTATCCTCAATCAGCATCCGGTAGTTCTGCGCACCCGTATAGGTGAAGGTATTGGCAAGCACGTCCCACTCGTGCAGCGAATACCAGAAGACGAGCCCGAGCGGGATCAGCACGAAAACGACGACGCCGATCAGCTGCGGGGCGATGAAGAGGAAACCAGCGAGGCTGTCGCGCCGCGCAACCGTCCAGAACGGCGATGAGGAGCGGCCCTCCGGAATTGCGTGCTCCTGCGCGACAGCCATCTTTATGCTCCCTTAGCGCTTCAACAGCGGGCCGATCTGGCCGCAGATCTTCTGGAGCGTGCCCGGGATATCCGCATCCGGACGCCAGACGGCATCGAGGCCGGAACGGACGGCCTGCTGGATCTGCGCAAAGCCGGTGTGTCCGGGGATGACCTTGCCCGTCGTAATTCCGGAGATGACGACTTTGTCGAGCTGCTCCTGACTCAGAAGCGGGTTGGTCTTCTTCAGCACTTCGGCATTCAGCAGCGACTTGCGAGCCGACGGGAAGAACTGGCTGAGCTTGATCGAGTTTTGCGGGTTCGTCATGTAGGCGACGAATTCGGCAGCCGTTTTGGCGTTCTTACCCGCCTGCATGACGCCGATACCAGCCTGGCCGATCAGCGCATAGTCACCGGCCGGACCCTTCGGCAGCGGCACGAGATCCCAGGCGAAAGGCTTGTCCTTCGGCAGCAGTGAGGCGCGGCTGATCTGTGTGATCGTCATCGCCGCATTGCCGGCGAAGAAATCGACGTTTTCGCCGGGGCCCGGGATCGCCTTTTTCTTGAAGATCGCGTCGTGAATGAAAGTCAGCGCGTCGACCATTGGCTTTTCGGTCATCGAGCAGGTCTTGCCGTCCGCGCTCCAGGGAGAGGCGCCCCAGCCATTCCAGATGGAGGCGAGATTCTGCCACATCTGATAATTGAAATCGCGGACGATCAGGCCGCCCTTCCCCGCCACCTTGTCCCCGCGGCCGACGGCGGAAGCTGTGGCGATCGCGTTGTCCCACGTCCAATGGCCAGCGGCGATGAGTTCGGCCGGGGTCTTGGCGCCGGCTGCCTTGATCACGTCGTTGTTGACGAACATCGCAAATGGCGAGGTGGAGAACGGATAGGCATAGAGCTTGCCGTCCTTCGACCAGCGCTCGGCGGCCGTCGCACTCAGCTCGTCCAGATTATAATCCTTCGCGGCCTTCAGCGTGTCGGTCAGCGGATAGAGCGCGCCGGAATTGACGAAGTCATAGGCTGCCGTCTCGAAAATCCAGGCCATGTCCGGGGCATTGCCGCCGGCGATCTGGGTCGTCAGGGCCGTCGTATAGGTATCGAACGGTAGCGATTCGTAGGTCACCGTGACATCCGGATGGTCCTTCTTGAAGCCCGCGGCAATCTCGTTGAAGAGCTTCAGATGCGCCTCGTTGGCGCTCCAGATCGTCATGCGCAGGTTGACCGCGTCCTGCGCATTGGCAAAACCGCTCCAGGCTAGCGGCGCGGCGATCGCCCATGCCGCGACCGCCGATTTCAACGACTTGTGATAGTTCATTCCCGTTCCTCCTCCAAAGATTGGGTGATCAGTAGGCCGCGATATCCGGCCAGCGGATTTCGATGCCTTCCCGGGTGAGCTCTCGCTGGAAGTCGCGCAGACGCTCGTCGTTTTCCTGGACCTGGTGAGGTTGCAGCTCCTTCTCAAGGCAATAGGCCGCGAGCATGCCGGCCACTTCGCCGATATTCCATTCGACCGGATGCAGGCGGTAGCAGCCGTTGGTGATGTGGGTGGTGCCGATGTTCTTGCCGGCCGGAATGAGGTTCTTCATCCGCTCAGGCAGGAGCGCGCCAAGCGGGATCTCGAACGGGCAGGACGGCACGTCGATATAGTTGTCGCCGCCGGTCGAGGGATGCAGGTCGATGCGATACATGCCGATGCCGACACTGTCGCGATAGCTCACGGCACCTTTTTCTCCGCGTACCGCATAGGAAAGATCCTGCTCGACGATGCGCGTGACCGGCTTGATGCGGCGGCTTTCGCGGATATAGGGCGCCATGGCGAGGCCATGTTCGGTGCCGGTGGTGTCGCCGCGCAGGCGAAGCCCGCGATAGCCCTGTCCGCCGTCGATGCGCGGCGCTTCCGTCTGCAGCCAGTAGAAGACCGAATAGGAAAGATCGGCGGCGGACTTCAGGTGCTTCGCCTTCTCCTCCTCGGAAACGTCGATGATCGTGCCGTCCATATAGTCGATCATCGGCCAGTTCACGAGGCAGATGTCGGATTCGTAGAAGCCGGGCTGGAAATTGCGGCGGGCCGCGATGCGGCGGAAGAGCCAAAGGTTTTCGTCTCCGCCACCCTTGCGCTGGTCGGCATCGACGAGCAGCGGATCGTCGTCCGGGTTCGGCGTGAACGAGCGGGTCGTGAGTTCCAGTGTGCGCGGATGTGGCGCGGTGAAGCCAAGCAGCGGTCCGCCCCAGAAATGCGGTTGGTACTTGCGCCAGTAGTCGTAGTTCTCGGGCTTGTCGATCGTCTGATCGCCATCCACGTGATCAACCGCGAAGCAGATCGAAATGGCCTGGACATTCTCCGGCTGCGCTCGCGGCGGCGCGCTCGGCTCGCCCGTGTCCGACTGCGCCTCGAAGCCCTTTGCATATTCCGTGCCGGTTATTGGCAGCAGGTCGCCGAGTTCGGTCGCATCGAGTATGTAGACGGCGGAAATGGTGATCTCCCGGCCGGTATCGCGATGACGCACGGTGACGGAGCGCACCGTATCCCCATCCACGTCTGCGGCAACCGGACGATACGGCTGCAGCACCTTCAGCTTGCCCGCGCCGCGGTACGGCATCAGCATGGCTTCCATGACCGCGAGGCTGACGCGCGGCTCAGCGCAGATGCGGCTCACCCAGCCGGCGCCGGGATTGAGATCACCCCAAGCGCGGGCACCCTCGGTCAGCGGATAGTTGTCGCGGTAATACTGGCGGATGCCGTTGCGCAGTTTCCGATAGGAGCGGGTGATGCCGAACTGCTCGACCCAGGTATGCTCGTCGGAAGGCACAGCCTGGCTGGTCGACTGGCCGCCAATCCAGTCAAATTCCTCGGTCATGATGACGTTGCGCCCCGCCCGGCAGGCTCCGAGCGCGGCCGCCACGCCGCCGAGACCGCCGCCCACTACCAGAATAGCTGTATGCATCTCTGTCACGTTCATCACGTCCGTTTCTTTGCGGGCCAAAAGGCGTGTGCAGGACCAAGGGTCTCGCCCTCGACCGGTTCACAGGTCAGGAGAATTTGTTGGATGGGTGCGGCGCCCTCGATGCGGCGCACCAGCATGGCGGTCGCCTGCCGGCCCATTTCCTCGCGGGGAATGTTGAAGGAGGCGAACTGCACATGGCTGCGTTCGGCGCGAACATGGCTGCCGAGCACGACGGCCGAAAAGTCACCCGGAAGAGACAAGCCGCGCTCGCGGGCAGCGACTTCCACGCGCACCGCGTCGGCAAGTTCGACGAAAAAGGCCGCCGTCGCGCCTTTGGCAAAGACCGCAGCAAGGATTTCGTCGGCCGGCCGGCCGACGGCATCGATATGGAGAACCAGGTCGGCGCCATCCCCTACCGCCGCGGAAAATCCATTCCAGCGATCGACGATGGACTCGGCCGGGCCTGAAGGACCGATATAGGCGAGCTTGGAATGCCCGAGCCCCCGCGCCTTCTCCACCAGCGCGCGGGTAGCGGTTGTGTAATCGCCACCGACGTAGGGAACGGGTCCGCCAGCGTCCTCGCGTCGGCCGATCGCCACGAATGGATAGTCTCCGGCAACGAGCTTCTTCAGTTCGGCCCGGTCGAATTCCCGGCCGAGCACCAGGCAGCCGTCCGCTATCCTCAACCGGTTGCCGTCAGCGAAAATCTTGCGGTCCTTGCCGACGCCCGCGCCCGTCAAAAGCAGAAGGTCGTAGTTCTGAGCCTGCGCCTCCTCCTCAATACCGAGCAGGAAGGGCAAGAAAAAGTCCGCCTGTTCACTCGGAAAGGCCGGTTCGTAGGTGAAGACGCCGAGGATACGGTTGAGGCCCTTGGCCATACGCCGCGCGATCGGGTCGGGCACGTAGCCGGTCGTGCGGATGACCTGCTGGACCCGCTCGCGGGTTTCCTGCGGAATGCGCGCGAGGGCTGTCTGAGCCCCGTTCAGAACAAGCGAAACGGTAGCCTGGCTGACGCCGGCCAGTTTCGCAATATCGTTCTGAGTCAAGCGCCTAGGGCCTGCCACGGAAGCTCCTCCCTGCTCCTCCTGGCTGCTAATACGCATTAGCAGCTAATGCGTATTAACAAGATGAGATCGGCTGCTGTCAAGCAGAAAAGCCACGCAACAGGCTCGGAGCCTTGTTGTTCATCTTCAGCCCGATCCTCGAAGCCGCCTGCTACTGGTGACTCATGAATGAGTTGGCGGATTGTGACTTTCGCCGAAACCTGTGGGCCCCGGACTCGGCCTGATCGCGTGCGGCAACGCGTTCCTTGGCGGCCTGGTCATGGTCATCGTTGGACGAGAGCAACGGCACGCGGTCCGGGAAGTCGACCAAGATCCCACAAACAGGTTGTGGTAAAGCTGATGAGGCCGCCAGTAGTGATGGAGGACGAACATGACCACGCCATCGAGCCAAAAGGTGTCGCCATCAACGACACAGGTCTCCCTGGCCGTGACACCACACATTGAGAAAGCGGCGCTGATTGTGTCTTGCGGCGGAACAGTTGCCCAGCCATAGGCAGCACCAGCCGCAATCGCGGCCAAGGGCGCGACGAACAACCATGGCGACAAGGGCCTCCTGGCGCGCCTTGCCGGTCGCTGTTTCTGTCGTCGGAATTTTACGACGGTCCCCACCGCTTCCCCCGTCACAGGTGGAGTAAAGCAGAAAAACAACCATGCGTCGAGGCGAAGGCGGTCGGATGCGCTCGCAAGCCAGCAATCGTGTTCACCAACGGAACATGTTATTAATGGCAATGCCTGAAAGCGAACAGCAGTACGAGTTTTCTGAATTCTCCGGCGAATTTGTCGACGACGACGTCATGGTCACTATCGGCATATACCGCCCAGCGGGCACGAATGGGGATTGGACGCTCGAGGTGGTCGACCAAGAAGGATACTCGACCGTTTGGGACGATCTCTTCTCTACTGACCGCGAAGCGTTTGAAGAATTCTTGGCAACCATCCAGCGGGACGGAATCCGCAGCTTTCTCGACCTATCCATTCACACGGTGCATTGACGCTTCACCACGGCATTGCCGTTGTTGGCATTCACCACGCAAGGAAGGTCTGCCGGATAAACTCGCAAGCACGCGTATCCGCCGCATCTGTCGGGTTTATTTGCAGGAGCGTACCGGAGGCGCGGAATCAGACCTTCCCTGTCGTCAGCTCGGGCCGATAGCTTTGTGCCGTAGCTCGATCGGATCTACATCTTTTCCCCGCATCCGACGAAGGCAACTGGATGCGCCCAGCCGGGAGTAGCTCGAGCTCGGCGCACCATTTGCAAAAGTGTACCTTCTGGAAAACCATAGCGAATCAGCCGCATTTGAAAGATGGAGGGCACATGAAGCGCTTCTTTCTATGTCTTCTGGCGCTCAGTGCGCTCGCTGTCACTTCCATCGTCGTCTTGCCAAGCCTCGTTTCAGGCGACTGGATTCGCGGCGAACTCAGCAGGCAGCTTTCTGCTGCGACGGGCAGTTCAATTTCGCTCAATGGTCCTGTCAGGCTTTCTGCCTTCCCCCATCTCGCGGTTCTAGCTGAAGATGTCACCCTCTCCGCGGAAACGCATGGCGTCACAGCCGAATTCGGGGAGGTTGCAGGTTCTGTGACGCTGTCCTCCCTTTGGTCCGATCGCCTGCACATAAAAGAGATCAAGGTGGATCGACCCATGATCGTACTCGGGGAAGGCTCAGGTCGTGCATCGACGACACAGCCTGGAGGCAACGATCGGACCGAAGAGGGCGACCCACTTGCGGCCCTTGCCACCTTCTTCGAACGAAGCGCGATCGATTCAATCTCGATCGCCGGCGGCACGTTGATACGGAAAGACGCAGCAAGCCCCGAGCAGACCGTGACCGATGTCGACCTTTCGCTTTCGGCGCCCAGCATAGATGGTGAGCTATCTCTTTCGGCGAGCGCCCGAATGGAGGAGCGACGCTACGAGACCACCCTCACCATTTCCTCCTTGCGGTCACTGCTTGAACGCCGGCCAACCGACATGACCGCCTCGTTCCAAGCGGATCCGGTGCCAGCATCCGGCTTCGCGGAGTTCGAGGCAGTCGGGCAAGTGGCCCTCAATGCCAATGGTAGCTATCAGATCCGCGGCGGCAAACTGCGTGCCGGCGAACAGGCGTTTGGCCTGGACGCGCTCTTCATACCAGGCAAGCGTCCCCGGATTCTCGCTGACCTCGATGCTGATCGGTTGGATTTGAGTCCATTTGTCGAGGCGACGTCGGGTTCTTCGCAATCAAAAGCAGGGTCGTCAGACCCCGCCTCCCCCGCAAGCCTGCGATTTCTGGCTGATTTCGACAGCGACATCAGCGTTCACGTCGGCACCTTGACCCTTGGCGACGTCTCGGCCTCCGACGTCTCGCTCGTGGCGAAGCTCAAAGACGGAGAGCTTTCTGCACGGCTCGAGCACTTGGGTATTGATGCGGGCAGCATCGCCGCCAATATCAAAACCGATGTTCACGATGGCGAGCCGACCTTCCAGGGTCATATATCCAGCAACGGCCTCGACATCGGCAGACTGGCATCGTTGATGGAGCAATCGGTCCCACTGTCCGGTGCCCTGACGATAGATACCGCCTTTGCCTTTCGCGGCCTTAGCGAAGATGCCCTCCGAGAAACAATCAATCTCACTGGCAATATTGGCATGCACGACGCGACGTTTGTCGCGCCGAATATAGCTGATGAAAGCATGCGCGAGGTGAAGGCAAAGAAGCTTGCAATCAGGATCGAGGATCTCACAAAGCCGGTGCACCTGTCGGGCACGCTCGCATGGCGGGACAAGCCCCTTGCCGTCGAACTGCAAATCCCCGTCCGGGATCTGCTTCTGAAGAAAAATCCTGGCACAACTGACATCCCTCTCAAGCTTCAGATGCGCATGCCGGACGCATCCTTAGCCATCGATGGCAAGGCTGTCCTTCCGAGTCAGTATGTTGGAAAGCTCGATTTTTCCACGGCTGATCTTGATGCGTTCCTCGCCTGGCTCGGACGGGGCGGGGCAGAGAGCGTCGGCCCGATTGCATTCAAAGGCGAGGTCAGCACCAGCCCAACAGGCGTTTCGTTTGAGCGCGCCATTCTGTCGCTCAACGGCGTGCAAGCGAGCGGGAACGGGTCTGTCCAGTTCACGACGCCACTGAAGATATTCAGCGCCCTCAGCTTTGAGGAACTGAATTTTGCGCGCCTTGCCGGCGCGCAGTCGTCTGCTCCTGAAGCGAAAGCGAAAAAAGCGAAAGGAGACAAGACAAGCCCCGACGTTCCGCTGGATCTCTCTGCGCTCCAGTCGATCGACGCAACGATCAAAGTGGACGCAAAAAAACTCGGATACGGTCGCGTCTTCGCCGGACCGGTTGCAACAAGCCTCATCGTCTCCGATGGTGTCGCAAGCCTTGCCCTTCCAGAAAGCCCGTTTTACGGCGGCCAAGTTACCGCAAGCCTGAAGGCCGATGGCTCCCAGTCGGAACCTTCGATCGCCTTGCAGGCGTCCATTTCGGGAGCCTCGGCAGCGCCGCTTCTGACCGACATGGCAGGCTTCCGGCATCTTGAGGGTGCGTTGCAGGCGGACTTCGACATTGCGGGCGCGGGCGGGACGACCAAGGCGCTCGCAAACACACTTCACGGGACCGCGATTGTCCGCTTTTCGGACGGCGCCATTCGCGGCCTCGATATTGCCGAGGTCTACAACAATCTCGTCGGCCTCATGTCATCAGGTTTCAAACAGGACGAGAAGAACGCAACCACGTTCACCGAACTTGGCGCGTCCTTTACCGTTGAGAGTGGTGTTGCGCGAACCGAAGATATCAAGCTTGTCGGCCCGCTGGTCCGTATGACCGGAAAAGGCGCGGCTAACCTGGCGGAGAGCTCCCTGAAATTTCGTCTCGATCCCCGGGTCGTCGCTTCGCTCAAAGGACAGGGAGCCGAGGTATCGACAGATGGCGTCGGGGTTCCAGTCGTCGTCGAGGGGAGCTTTGCCAATCCGCGGATCTATCCTGATCTCTCCGGATTGTTGAAGGACCCAGGCGCCGCCTTGGCGACATTGAAGAAATTCGGACTGCCAACCGACAAGCTGCGGATTGACGACCTTCTCTCCAAAGGTGCAACCGGCGCATCGGTCAAAGACCTCGTCCGCGGCACCGCAGAAAAGATGCTGAAAGGAGAAGATAACGAGCTTTCCATCGAAGAAATTATTGCCGGCGAGGCGGCAGAGGGCGACCAGGCACTTCCGACAGCGCAGGCCGGCCAGGAGCCTGCCCCGCCCGAGGCGGCAAATGAGCAACCGCAGCAAGGTGCAGAACAGCCCGACCACGAATCGGGCGGCACGCTGAACAACCTATTCAATCAGTTACTTAGATAGAGAGAACCTCGCCTTGAGACGCAGAAGCCTAACGCTACGTCGAGATACAGCTTTCTCGACCATTTTGCCTGCGGACAAGCGGCACCGGCTGCGAAGCCGCAAGGTGGTACTGTCGTCCAAAAGTTGTCGGCTCTCTACACGCCCACAGTCAGCCTACCCCTAGCGCCGTGCGCATCTTTAGACGCACAGGGCTACGGCATGAATCCTCAACGGATTCATGCCGCCAACATGACAAAGAGCGTACCAGGCGCAGGCGCTTCAGCGCCGTAGCCAGTTCGCGCGCAGCTTGACTGGTTAACAGGGCAGCCGCAGGAGGTTTCGCATAGCGCCGCCCGAAGGGCGGAAACCGGGACCGACTGCCCCCGGCAAGCTGCTCCGCTCGGGAAATCCCCAGCCCACCCTCGCCTCCCCTAAAAATCCCGCAAATGCAGGCGTTTGCGAAGATTGCTCTTGGAAAAGCGGTGTGAGAGTTGTACTAAATTTGCGGATTACAACTCGCGCCGACTGCCATTTCCAGAGCCAAAAGGGCCGAATACTGGGCCTTCTTCGGCGTCCTCGGCTATGCGCAAGTTCGGCTTTCCCATCTCGGCCATCGTGCTTTCGACGATGCTGGTGCCGAACTTCGAGGGCTCCTTCCTGCGGTCGATGACCCTCGGCATGGGCGAGCCGAGCATTTTCACGCCTGATCACGGGTGTCAACCACACGACCGAATAAATCAGCCCCTCTGTATCAAACGCCGCGCAGGCCACGAAGGCGAAGACTGGCGTGGCACCAAAGCCGGTTGAAGAATTTCCGAAACCGCTCTTCGATTGGACGGATGATCCGGCGGAATTCCAGCTTGCTCTGATTTATCATATGCGCCGACATGGAGACACGTATTGGCACCTCCATCGCGCCGTGACCGGTGAGAACGGAACCTTCGATCGCACGAACACTGTTGAGCTGGACGAAAGGCACCAAGGTGCCACGGTCGCTGGACAGTTTGATATCCTTTCCAGGATCGAGCGCCGCTATCGCCTGCCAGATGGCTATTTCAAGGGGAAACTGCCCCATCAATCTCGGTCGGCTTCGGGGCATGACGTCGGAAGCGATATCAGTGCCGCCGAACGGCGCCGGCTCGCCTGGCATCTGCCGGACGATTTCAATAACTTGCCCTTCAGCAAGCGCGAAGAAATTCTGGAATGGGTTCGCCGGGTGATTATCTCCGGCTCCACCGATTATCGGCGCTTTCAGGCGGCAGCAACCAGACAGCGATACGCCATCCGGTGCGTTTCCGGCGTGCATGAATTTTAAATGAAAATACTTGCACAATCCTTCCTCTGCCCTATCTTGAAGGTCAGGTGACAAACATGGCCAGATTGGACGAACTGAAACAACATCTGATCCCGGGCAAGGTCTATCGCAGGGCAGACCTGACGCGATGGACCGCCTCTGTGGATCGGGACATCAGGAAGTTGCTGGATGCCGGCGAGCTGACAAAGCTCTCCGGCGGCGTCTACGTGCGCCCGAAACCCACCAGCTTCGGGCGCGCTCCGGCCAGTGACCACGATCTCGTGGAAGCGTTTCTCAAGGACAAGCGGTTTCTGCTGCTGACGCCGAATGCCTATAATGCGCTCGGCGTCGGCGCTACACAGCTTTATAACGAAACCGTTGTGTATAACAGGAAGCGCCATGGCCGCTTCAAGCTTGGCAACCGGGTCTATGATTTCCGGATGAAGCCTGAGTTTCCAGCGGTCGCAACCAAAGAATTCCTACTGGTCGATCTGGTCAACAGTCTTAAGCGGCTTGCCGAGGACGAAACCCAGGTACTGGAACGCGCGAGGGTGGTGGCGAGAGAACTCGATCAGAATGCCTTGCGACAGGCCGCTGAAGACTATGGCGGCGTGCGGGCCAAGAAGTTCTTCAAAGACGTCTTCGCCGAATTGGAAGCTGCTGATGGCTGATTATCTGCATCGGCACCCGGAATTTGCAGACCTGCTTCGCATTGTCGGCGAGGAAATCGGCATTCTCCCTGCCCTCGTCGAGAAAGACTATTGGATCATGCATTGCCTCTTCGGCCTGAAGCAGGCAGGTTACTCCTTCGAATTGAAAGGCGGCACATCGCTTTCCAAAGGCTTCGGAATTATCGACCGCTTCTCCGAAGACATCGATCTCAGGATAAATCCGCCTGAAGGAATGACTGTCGCCGTCGGCCGCAATCAGGACAAACCGAAACAGATCGAAAGCCGGCGGAATTTCTATGACAGGCTGGCAGAAGAAATCTCGATCGACGGAATAACCAGCATTGAGCGGGATCATATCTTCGATGACGAGAAGTTTCGAAGCGGCGGCATCCGCGTGCATTATCCCGCCGCAACCTCCGATGAAACGGACCTGAAGGAAGGCGTTCTCCTGGAAATCGGATTCGACGATGTTACACCAAACCGGCCGGTCGACATCAGCTCATGGGCATACGATTTTGCAGCCGACAAGGTGGACATTGCTGACAATCGCGCGCTCGGTATCGCCTGCTACCATCCCGGCTACACACTAGTGGAAAAGCTTCAGACCATTTCCACGAAATTCCGCAAGCAGCGCGAAACCGAGGAATTCCCCGCGAACTTCCTGCGCCACTATTATGATGTCTACGCGCTTCTCGGAAATACCGAGGTTCTCGAATTTCTCGGCAGCGACCGCTACTTCGCGCACAAGGAAAAGCGGTTCCGGTCTGAGGAGCGGGACCTGACGGTCAATCTAGCCTTCAACATCACTAACGACGCCGTCTTCGCTGAATATCAGGCAGCCTATCGCAGCACGAGGTCCCTATATTATCGAGAGCGTCCCACCTTCGAACAGATCATTGAGCGTATAAGAGAATTCGCGCCGCAGCTTTGATGGAATTGGGGCACAATCGCCTTGAACCGGCTCGCCCCCGACCCCTGGCTGATTTTCTCAAACCATTGATAGGTATGCATGCGATGTGGACGGTAGCGCCCTCTAAGCCAAGGGGCGTTGGCATGACAGACACGAAAAACTCAGTTCAAAGCGGTAGGTAACGCTCTGAAGATTTGTCGGTAAGGACATAAAACATGCTACCGCCCGCCCAACGTTTAGTTGAACATCGTGGAAATTCAATTTTTTGCCTGGAAATTCTTTTCGAAATCACACTACGTTGCTGGGGCAACTTCTTGGAGAGCAGCGCTTGCAAGTAGCCAATCAGTATAATGCATCCGGCTCGCTAGCCGGCTATCTCTATCAATGCAGATTGGCTTTACTTCTTGCGATCCGCGAAATGAAGGTCAAGCCGAATTGCCATATCTCGATTGAAAAGTTCGATGATATAGCTTTCCATGAAGAAGATCTCGCGCATTGCGTCGTCCAAGCCAAGCATCATATCGGTCCGAAGGACGTCACCGATAACAGTGTCGATGTCTGGAAAACCCTTCGCATCTGGATTTCGCAACTGAGGACAGGCTCCTTCTCGAATGCCGACACGCGACGGTTTCTGATCACTACCGCGACGACGCCTGACGATGGAGTCCTCGCCATGCTGCGCGCTAACTGTGGGCCCGCGGAACGCAAGACAGCAAGAGCGGCTGGCGGCGGTGGCGCGCACATCGGCCAACAAGTCATCCGAGGCGGCCGTAACGACTTCCTGGCGCTGACCGACGAGGAAGCCGACGTATTGCTCGCTTCAATTACCGTGGTGGATGGCGCGCCAGATCTGCTCTTGACGAAGTCGAAGGCGAGCTTCGCATCCTATCGGCCAGTTCCGCCGATAAGGTTGCGCAATCACTTGAAGGCTGGTGGCTAGGGGCGGTTGCGAAACGCCTCGTTGGCGTCGAGACAACGGATATTCCGGTACAGCACATTGCAATCAAGGCACAGGAATTTGCCGCACTTTACTGTCCGGTTGGTCTGCCTGTCAGCGATCCCAGTGAATTTGGCGAGCGGCCCTACTCGATCCAAGATGAAGACGAGACCTACGTCAAGCAGATGCGTCTGATCCAGTTGCCGGAGACGGCGATAAAACGCGGAATTCAAGATTTCTACCGGTCGAATACTCAACGAGCGAAATGGGCACGAGAGAACCTTCTACTCGATGGCGACGTCGCGCGATTTGAGGCAAAGCTTCAGGATTCCTGGGGACGCAAATTCGACGAAGAGTGCGGCGACGCCCACACAGCCGATGACGCTTCAAAGAACGCAATGGGGCGAAAGGTTTTTTACTGGGCGAGCCAGCAGCAAATCGAATTCCGCAATGTGATCGAGACCTGGATCACGGCAGGGTCGTTTCACGGGTTGGCGGATCGGGTGAAGGTGGGCTGGCATCCGAACTACTTAGATCATCTTTCGGTCGGAGCTGATAATGCCGCGGCTTGATCCCTGGACCCGGCGCCCGCCTGAAGAAGCGAACCTCTTTGGCCCTTCGTTTCTCTGCGCGCTTTCGCACGAATTTTTGCGCGACTTCACCAAGGACGGCCGCGATGGCGCGTCGCTCTTCTTGCTGATCCTCGCGCTTTCGACCGCCTTGCACCGAAGCAGCCGGGAGCGGCTGCCCTATTCGACGGTCACATCGCTCTATGCCTGGGTGCAGGATAACGAGGATCTGCTCATCGGATTTGCGTCGAGAGCCCAGAACCTCACGCCCTATTTGAAGGAGGCCGTGCTGTTCGGGCTCGCGACAAAGACGATCGCTGTTGATGGCGCGGGAAACCTTCGGCCAGGAGAGCGCCGTGCAACCTTTCCAAAGTCGTTCATGGACGACACCACCGCAGAAACCAAAGAAATCATAGATAGATCGAAGTTCATGGGTAGATGGCTTGCAAAATCCGGATCTGAAACCTCCGTCGCAGCGGCGTTGGGAGTACGCCCATGAGTTTCATCATCAAGGCAATCGTTATCTATAGCCACGCCGGCGAACAGCAGATCGTGCCTTTTCGTGAAACCGGTCTGAATATCATCACGGGCAAATCCAAGACCGGCAAATCGGCGATCATTGATATCGTCGACTACTGCCTTGGTCGCGGCAGCTACAATGTCGCCGAGGGAACGATCCGCAAGAAGGTGTCATGGTTCGGTCTGCACATTGCCAAGGGCGAGGACGAGGTATTCATCGCCCGTGACAACCCAGGTCCGGGCGCCGGCACGGGTTCCATGGTGTTTTTCTGCCGCGGTCGAAACCTCGCCTATCCCTCCCTCGATGAGATAACGAAAAACACCACCGAGGAGAGCCTCAAGGAGTTCGTGACGCGATTTGCGGGGATCCAGGAGAACGAGCACCGACCAACTTCAGGCACCCGCCCGCCATTGGAAGCAGATATCGGACACGCGCTTTGCCTTTGCTTCCAGAAGCAGAACACCATCGCCAGCCAGGACCAGCTCTTCCATCGGATGAACGAGCAGTTCCTGCCTCAAGCGATGAAAGACACCCTCCCCTACTTTCTCGGGGCCGTCGATGAAGATCATTTCCGGCTTTTCGCGGAGTTGGACGAACTCCAAAAGAAGTTGCGGCTTCTGGAAGCTCAGCAGGCCAAGCATGTGCAGGCAGTCGATGTCAGCCGGTCGCGATTGACGAGGATCCTGAACGAAGGAAAGAAGGTCGGACTGATCCGACAGGACTATCAGGCTGTGGACGATAGTGTTTTCGCCTTCCTGGCAAGGATCGGGGAGAGCGCTATCGATCAACCCGACCTCACATCCGATTTCGGGGAGACCATTGCGCGCCTCCGTGGGGAGCAGAGCACGCTGCAGGAGCGTCTGGGAGACCTCAATCAGGACGTTCGAGCCGCGCGAGCCTTTTTCTCCGACCAGACCGAATATTCCCGCGAGGTCAGCGAACAGCGATCCCGCCTAAAGAGCATCGAGCTCTTCAAGACCGACATTGAATCGCCGGACCAATGCCCGTTCTGCGATTCGCAACTGGAATCCCCTATTCCACGCGTTACGCAGGTCCGGGACTCGTTGCGGCGGGTCAGCACCCAGCTTGATGGCCTCTACCGCGACAACCCACATATCCAACGGCATATCGCGGATCTCGAAAGCAAGATTGGCGAAGCCACCGACAATCTGAAGCTGGTTCAAAGGGAGCTACAGCGCGCTGTCCTCGATGATGAGGCAGCCAAGGCCCGTCAGGACCTGATCGTGTCGCGCGGCCGCTTCCTGGGCCGGCTCGCGGAATTTCTTGAATCGATGGCGCCGGATCGGGACGACGTGGAGCTTGCAGCAGAGATCGAGCAGGTCAAAGGCTTGATTGCTGCGGTTCGCTCCCGCATCAACAGCGACGATATTGAGTCACGACTGCAGACGATCCTGAGCTTCATCAGCCAGAAGATGACAGACTATTCCGGCCTGCTCGACCTGGAACACAGTGGAAGCTCGCTGCGGTTGGACGTCAAGAAGCTCACGGTGGTCGCCAATACCTTCGATGGGCCGATCCCGCTGAACCGCATGGGAAGTGGCGAAAACTGGGTGGGCTATCACGTGCTCAGCCACCTTGCGATCCACTGGTGGCTTCGCGAACGGGACCGCCCCGTACCTGGCTTCCTCATTTTCGATCAGCCCACACAAGCCTACTATCCACCGGATATCTCGGAAGGCGGACTCGAGCAGATTGAAAAGGATGCCGATCGGGCCGCTGTGAAAGCCTTGTTCAAGCTGATGGCTCACGCGTGCCAGGAGATCAGGCCTGCCTTCCAGCTGATCGTTCTCGATCATGCTCATCTCACCGATGACTGGTTCGAAGACGCTATCGTAAGGGAATGGCGGGGAGATAGAGCGCTCGTGCCATACCACTGGCAGGAACGATAGTCGCAATGAGAGGCGTGGTCCCAACGACAGGAACCCGTCCCCAGAGCGCGGCGATGGTGTTCCGGCTAACCTCCTTGCCAAAAATTTTTGACAGCTCACCGTGGGAGACCGGCTGGAAATATCCCACCGCCATCAGCACTATTGCCTCGAACTCCGACAGCGCCCGGCCTCTCCTCGCGTCGGCGTCGAAGACGAGCGAATGATCTCTCGGCGAACCTTGGCCGAGTGCGGTGTTGCCAGTCGCCGGCACGATTCTTGAGGCGGCGGCTACCCAGCGCTGGCGATCAGCCCCCGCTTTGCACCTGTCGATTTTGAAGTTTGTGTTTTGCGGCGAGGATTTAGCATTTGATCGTAGCGCTTTGGCGTACTGGATCGTGGTTTTCGGCTATGGTGGATAGTATGGAGTAGTAAATGGTTGCGGGGGCCTGACTGCACGGAGACTTGTAAATTTTTCCGCCTCAAACCGGCTTTACGGCGACAATGTCCGCTTAGCGTCCCTTCCAGACCTTACCTCGGAAGCTGCGATCGACGCGTCTCGACCCAAGGCTGTCATTCGCCGAGAGCACCCGGAATCTCCGGTCTTGACCCCGGAGCGGCCCTTCATTTGCCAATCTCGACTGGCGCCACCTTCCTGAGAACGCGGGCGCAAGCCAAGAGATTGCGTTCAGGACCCCGTGAACGAGACACACGCGTCTTGCTCAACTCCGGAGAAGTTACCGGTCTCCTGTTGCGGCTCGACATTCCGGCTTATATGCCAGCGCCCGGCTCGCCGGCATGTCTTCCGTCCGGACCATAATCTCTAAATCGGGCGTTCCGCGAAGACGCCGATCATTGCCAGGCTGTGTAGGATCACTTGCAAGCCGAGAGCGACCTGAGTAACGCCAAGAACAACGGCAAATACCTGAAGCGCCGTTCCACCAAATTTCAGGATGGTTTCGGCAAACAGCATCGCCGTCCAGTCCAATGCTAGGATTCGCAGCACAGTGCCGCCTACGGTCAACTCGGCGTCGTATCGATTCCCGGCCAGCGTTGCGAACACGATCACCGCTGCAACCCCATAGGGCGTGACTATCGTCGGGGAACGCCAGCGGCGTGAAGGCCAGTTTGAGATCGGGCGGTTGGCTGACCGGTTTCGGGGGATTTGCGGTGCTGGCAGATTGCTGCAGCACTGTTTGCAGAGCCACAAGAAACAGAATCACGCCGCCGGTCAGGGCGAGCACCGGCAATGAGATCTCGAAATTCTCGAGCATGCTGCGTCCGAGCAGACCGGCAAGGGCAAGCGCGGCTGCGGAAAACAGAATCGCTCTTCCCTGCGTCTTGCCCACGAACGGAACCAGAATCTTGATCGGGCCAAGCATCAGGAACAGCATGAGAAAAATTTTGCGTGCACCAAATTCCGGTCCCCCGGGGCCGTTCCGGATGGCACTTGCGCGAATGCGGGCATCGCGAGGAGCACCGAGAGCGCCGCCATCAGGCAAAGTGACGTCAGGCGGTTTCGGCCGAACCGTCGCGGCACGAAAACTTTTGGATCACCGTTGCAGTAGCAGGTGGCAATCGCCATTGCTTTCACCAGAATCCACGCACCTACTGTCCGGGTGGACGGACGCCGTCACAAGCGGAAAAGCCAGTAGAGAGCACTCGGTATCGTGTTCGCTAGCCAATCGCGACACGAACGTCGTGCGTCAGCCCGTCGTCACTAAGTGGAATGATT
The DNA here is from genome assembly GCF_029892065.1 of Sinorhizobium garamanticum. Taxonomy (NCBI): domain Bacteria; kingdom Pseudomonadati; phylum Pseudomonadota; class Alphaproteobacteria; order Hyphomicrobiales; family Rhizobiaceae; genus Sinorhizobium; species Sinorhizobium garamanticum. The sequence continues at coordinate 635,641 of NZ_CP120374.1, forward strand.
CCGTCGGCAAGAACGGTTCCGTCCAATGTAACGGAACGCACTCCCCGGCTGGCTTTCTTTGAGTTGTCGAAACGGATGCGGTATGTCGCCGATCCATGCTTGTAGCTCAACTCGTAACCTGACCAACTTGCCGGAACACAGGGCTCAAACCGGAGGGTCTGGTCTTGTCGGCGCAGTCCAAGGGTGGCTTCCAGCGCCACTCGATACAACCAGGCGGCTGATCCGGTGTACCATGTCCAGCCACCACGTCCGGTATGGGGCGGTGCGCCATAGACGTCGGCGCTGACGACATAGGGCTCGACCATGTAATGCTCGGCATCCCGCTTCGTCGAAGCGTGATTGATCGGATTGAGCAGGTTCCAAAGCTCGAGCGCCCGATCGCCGTCTCCCTGGAGTGCGGAAGCGAGCGCGACCCACGTGGCTGCATGGGTATACTGTCCGCCATTTTCCCTTATGCCGGGGACATAGCCCTTGATATAGCCCGGCTGCAGGGATCCCTTGTCGAACGGCGGGTCGAACAACTGGATCAGTTTGTCCCGCCGGCGCACGAGCCTTTCATGGACGGCGCCCATCGCCCTCGACGCGCGCTCGCTGTCGGCACTGCCGGAGATGACGGCCCAAGCCTGTGGAATGGCATCGATCTGGCACTCGTCGTTGGCGGATGAACCGAGAGGCGTGCCGTCGTCAAAATAGGCGCGGCGATACCAAGCCCCGTCCCAGGCGTTTGCTTCCAGGGCAGCGCGCAGTTCCTCGGCCCGTTCGAGGCACCAACTGGCACGGCCTTCGTCGCCGTGCGAAGACGCGGTCGTCGCAAATGACTTCAGTACGGTCAAGAAGAACCAGCCGTTCCAGACGCTTTCGCCTCTCCCCCCGGCTCCGACCTTGTTCATGCCGTCGTTCCAGTCGCCCGTTCCCATCAGCGGCAAGCCGTGGCGGCCGAGCCGGAACCCGTGTTCCAACGCCCGGACGCAGTGCTCGTAGACCGTAGCGGCCTCGTCGCTGCGTTCGGGAATGCCGAAGTGCTCTTCCTGGTCCTCCTTCAGCGCCGGCGATGTGATGAATGGCACCCGCTCATCGAGCAGGCGGACATCGCCAGTGGTCGAAACATAGTGGTGAACCACGAAAGGCAGAAAATACAGGTCATCGGTCATGCGCGTGCGCACCCCGACGCCGGACGGAGGATGCCACCAGTGTTGGACGTCGCCCTCCGTGAATTGGCGGCCGGCCGCCCGCAGAATCTGCGAACGAGTCTCATTCGGCGCACTGTGGACCAATGCCATCACATCCTGGAGCTGATCCCTGAAGCCGAACGCGCCTCCGGACTGATAGAACGCGGAGCGCGCCCAGACTCGACAAGCGAGCACCTGGTACAACAGCCACCGATTCATCATCAAGTTCAAGCCGATGTCCGGCGTTGAAACCTGCACGGCATTGAGAATGTCGTCCCACTGGCGAGATGTGGCGGCGAAGCTTTCACGAGCACGGCCGACGTCGGCGTGGTCGCCAACAAGCCGGCGGACCTCGTCGAGCCCTGCTGCCTGTCCAAGAACAAAGATAATCTCCTTGCTCTCGCCGGGTGCCAACGAAATACCTACCATCAGTGCTCCGCAGGGATCTTGCAGGGGACCGAAACTTTCCCCCAGGCTGGTTCGCTCCAAGGCCGCCGGCCGAAAAACGGAACCGTATCTGCCCAGAAACTCTGTGCGATCTGCCGTGGCGGAATTCGCGGCTGGGCTGGCGGCCACAAACGCCAGATTTCCAGCAAAGTCGGCGGCCCATGGGTTCCGCGCCACGATGGCTCCCGAATGGGCATCGCGTTCGCAGACGACCTGCATCGCAGCGTCTTCACGATGTGTCCCCAGAACCCACTCGACGTAATACGTTGCCGACAGATGCCGACTTTGGGAGTCATTGTTGGTCAACCCGAGACGAACGAGCTTGATCTCGCCGTTCGGCGGGACATGCACGGTCAACGTCTGCTGGAGCTTTCGGCTGTCACTTTCATAGCGGCTGTAGCCCTGGCCATGATGAACAGTCACGAACGCCCGATGTCCGAGCGGCAAGGGCGTTGGCGTCCAGACCTCTCCGGTCTCTTCGTCCCGCAAGTAAACGACCTCGCCAGGCGTGTCTGAAACCGGGTCGTTCGACCAAGGCGTCAGCCGGTTCATCTGGCTGTTGACGGACCATGTATAGCCAAGCCCGGCTTCGGTCGTCAGGCAGCCAAGCCTCGGGTTTGCGATGACGTTGCTCCAGGGTGCCGGGGGCAGCGCCGGCGGTTGCGATTTGACCCCGTCTACTGCAACGACGTATTCACGTCCGTCAGCGGTGAAGCCTCCGAATCCATTCCAAAACAGCAAATCCTTGTCCGGGGCGGCAGTGGGTTCCGCGAGTACCTGGCTTGCTCGAGATGCCGTCATCTTTGAGGAAGGCCATGCGACCGAGGATTGCCGATCAAGCTGAATGGCGAGTGAGCCCGATTTACTCGACAAGACGACGCGCGCGGCGGCGGCGACCGTTTCCACATGATCGTCGGAGGCGGTGGCCGCTGGCAAGACAAAGATTCCTCCACGCTTGCCCAGCATTTCGGCTTCCGAGCCGGCTTGCAGTTTCCTGATCAGTCGCCTCGTGCTGCTGGCGCCACGCTCATCAAACAAGACAAGGTCAAATGGCAGAGCTCGGCGGCGGCAGAAGTCGTGCGCAATCGTGACCTCACGAACAAGGGCCTCGTTGCTGTCGCTATCGATGCGAACCAACACGATCGGAAGATCGCCGGAAATTCCATGAGACCACAGGGTCGCTCGGTCCAATCGACTTTTCTTGAAGAGAACCGTCCGCCGCGTGGTCGGATTAGCAAACGCGATACTGCCCGCCAGGCGGTTAAATCGGGAGACCTTGTTTGCAGTCAGCTTCAAGTCGCGACGTTCGGTTTGATAATTCTCCAGCGCGTCAGAGAATGTCTCATCGACCGCATCGATACTCGAGTATCGCTCGGCGATTGCCCGGACTGCCAGTTGGTTGTCGGCGGCTCCCGTCACGAAAGCTACGCGCGCGATGGCGCCTGGCTCCAGATTGACTTTCCGTCGGAGACAGAAGACCGCATCGAGTACGGGGCCTGTCGTCCTGGAAAGCGTTGTGCCTGCGTCAAATGCCGCGGGATTTTCCGGCGTGCGGCCGCGTCCGAGGAATCTCAGTCTATCGGTCTCATACTCGAGCACCTCGCCGACCTGCTGACTAGATGAGGAAACATGAATTGCCCAGACTGGTCTTTCTTCTGCATGGCGCGGCCTGCGACGCGCAAACAGGGCGCCCGTAACATCGTCGTAGTCTGTTTCCACGAAGAGCTTGGCAAACGCCGGGTGCGCCCTGTCCGCGCGGCGATTGTTCAGGCAGACCTCAGAATAGCTGGTGAATTCGAGGCTTCGTTTCCTCTTGCCATGGTTGACGACCGTAAGCGCCCGCACTTCTGCGTCGGCATCTGGTGCGATGCAGACTTTCCAGGAAATATCGATGTCTTCGGCACCACAGCGGAACTCGGCCCTGTCTCCATGAAAAGCGTGCTCGTAGATGTTCGCAGGTCGGAAGACTGGTTGCTTTCCGATGGACCACAGCGTGTTGTTTGCCAGGTCTCGAACGAAGCAAAACTGCCCCCAGCAATCTCGTGTGACGTCCTCCCGCCATCGAGTAACGTCAAGATCCCCCCACGTGCCGCAACCGGCACCTGCGGCAGTGACCATAACGCTGTAGCGACCGTTGGAGAGCAATGCGATCGCATGCCCGGAATCCATCACCTCGGGAGCGCTACTGCGTCTCGCCGTAGACACGTCATGGCCGTCGACCGATTTTGCCATCAACGTTTTCCTACCTTAACGACAAGTCGGATCGCCGACTCAGCCTGCGCAAGGGCGATGCCACCCCAGCGCTCCGCAGGATGCTAGCCAGCGAGGTGTCCATTCCAGATCCTCACTGCGGGTATCTCGTGGTAGTAGGCGAGAACGCTCAACGTGCCCGTATTCAGGAGAAAATGCTGTCCTGCACGCGGTGACAACCCAATCCATCTCGCCGCGAGCACGCGCAGCACGTGCCCATGTGCGAAGAGGGCAACATCGCCGTCAGCAGCTCGCGCCCGGGCCACGACCTGATCCACACGAGCACCAACTTGCGACGGTGTCTCGCCGCCCGGGCATCCATCCCGGAAAATCAACCAGTCCGCTCTTTTGGCCTCGATTTGAAGAGGCGTCAGGCCCTCGTATTCGCCGTAATTCCATTCCTTCAAGCCTGGATCGACGATGGCCCTCTCGCCGAGGCCCGCCAAGTCACAAGTCTCCCGGGCGCGCTGCAGCGGGCTTACGAGAACGAGCGCAAACGTCTGCCTAGACAGCACTGGCCGCATCCTTTCCGCCTGTCGTCGTCCGTTATCGGTCAAGGCGACGTCTGTTGTGCCGGTGTGCTGTCCGCTTAGGCTCCACTCAGTCTCCCCATGCCTGATCACGAATACGTTCACGTCCAGCCCTCCTGGCTCAGACGTTGCAGGGTGCCGACCAGCCGGCGCCAGCATGCGCCGCCAGCGGAATCACTGGTCGCACGACTGGCCGTGATACCGGTGCACTACCCGCCGGCTGATATCGCCTCCATCTGATCGGTGTACGTCCCGAGACTGGCCGCCCCGTTGCAGCGAGCCCGGTGGTAAAGAGCCTGCTGACCCAGCTTCAGGTTCTCGTCGCGCCCATGCCACGCCGTCAACGCCGGATCCTGGAGTGCGCGCCCATAGGAAAAACTAATGTTCCAGGGCTTGGGGCCGGGCAGTCGGTTGATCGCGTTGAGGTGAGCGGTGGCAGTCCGGTCGTCCTGGCCGCCCGACAGGAACACGATGCCGGGGACCGCCGCGGGGACGTGCCGACGCAAACAGCGGAGTGTGGCGACTGCAACCTCCTGCACCTTAGCCGGACGAGAGCACGCCTCGCCCGCGATCACCATGTTGGGCTTGAGCAGCATGTGCTCCAGCACGACACGCTGCTCGAAGAGGGCCTGGAACACGGCGTGAAGGACCACGCCAGTGACCTCTTCGCAGCGCTCGATTGTGTGCGATCCGTCCATCAACACTTCCGGTTCGACGATCGGCACGAGATGCTGCTCCTGACAGAGCGCAGCGTATCGGCCCAGGGCGTGTGCATTGGCACTCACGCATGCGGTGCTCGGCAGGCCGTCCGCAATACGAATGACTGCCCGCCACTTCGCGAAGCATGCCCCCATACCGCGGTACTCGGAAAGGCGGTCCCGGAGTCCGTCGAGCCCTTCGGTGATCTTCTCGTCGGAGGAGCCGGCGAGATGCTTTGCGCCGGTATCGACCTTGATGCCAGGAAGGATTCCCTGGTCGGAAAGGAGCTGGGCGAGCGGTACTCCACCCGAGCTCTTTTGGCGGATAGTCTCGTCGTACATGATGACTCCGCTGATGAACTCTGCCGCGCCCAAGAAGAGCATTTCACGGTAGGTGCGTCGGCTTTCCTCGGTGGATTGGATTCCAAGCGCGTCGAACCGCTTGGTCAAAGTGGGGACGGTTTCATCCGCCGCCAGAATGCCCTTCCCCTTTGCGACTAGCGCCGTCGCGATGCTCCCCAGATCGTGATTCATCGTGCATCCTCTGGTCTTTTAGACAATATCAGTCGAGATCAGAACTGGCTATGACTTCGATCAAGAGGGCGCGAAATTGAACTTCGCGTGGCCAGCTCCAACGCATGCCGCGACGATCAGTACTTCGTCTGTTGGGACAATGAGCAAGACGATGCGGCGTTTACGTTCGAAGTCGGTAGCTCTGCCGTTGTATCGGCGGGTGAATGGATCTGGCTTCAGGATGCGTGCTTCGCTGTGCTGCGTCGACCAAATCTTCGTGCCCCAAAGGCATCTGCAACGCTGCATTTCGCGGTCCGAGTCGTGGTGCCATTTATGTCCGAACTGGACAGCCGAATTGATTCAACGCAGTGCCCAGTCGATGAAATTGAAGTAACATTCTCTATTCGCTCCATGGCTGCCCAGCCGCAGCATGGAACGGCGCACGCTTATCTCAGGAGGAGCGACCCATGTCTTCCACCAAGACTGCAACCGGCAAGGATCACGGCACTGTCGAGAATTCAGCGGCGACTCGTCCTCTGTCGACTGAGGAACTGCATCTGATCGATGCTTACTGGCGGGCTTCCAACTACCTCTCTGTTGGCCAGATCTACCTGCTCGACAACCCGCTGCTCAGAGAGCCGCTGAAGCGCGAGCACATCAAGCCGCGATTGCTCGGCCATTGGGGGACTTCCCCCGGCCTCAACATGCTCTATGTGCACCTCAACCGGGTCATCAAGCGCGACGACCTCAACATGATCTACGTCATAGGCCCCGGCCACGGCGGGCCGTCACTCGTCGCTCACGCCTACCTCGAAGGCACCTACAGCGAGGTCTATCCGAATATCAGCCAGGATGTGGCGGGCATGAAGCGGCTTTTCAAGCAGTTCAGCTTCCCCGGCGGCATACCGAGCCACGTCGCGCCCGAGACACCCGGCAGCATCCACGAGGGCGGCGAGCTCGGATATGCGCTCAGCCATGCCTATGGCGCGGCATTCGATAACCCCGACCTGATCGTCGCCTGCGTCGTCGGCGACGGGGAAGCCGAGACCGGGCCGCTTGCCACCGGATGGCAGGGCAACAAGTTCCTCAACCCGGCCCGCGACGGCTGCGTGCTGCCGATCCTGCACCTGAACGGCTACAAGATCGCCAACCCCTGCTTCCTCGCCCGCATTCCCGAGGAAGAATTGCGCAAGTTCTTCGAGGGCATGGGTTACAGGCCCTATTTCGTCGAAGGCCGTGATCCCGAGGACGTCCACCAGAAGCTCGCAGGCGTGCTCGACACCGTGGTCGGCGAAATCAAGGAAATCTGGGCCAATGCCCGCACGAACGGCAATCTCAAGCGCCCGGCATGGCCGATGATTGTCTTCCGGACGCCAAAGGGCTGGACATGCCCGCCGGAGATCGATGGCAAGAAATGCGAGGACTACTGGCGATCGCATCAGGTGCCCATGGGCGAGATGGACAAGCCGGAGCATATCCGCATTCTCGAACAATGGATGAAAAGCTACCGGCCCGAGGACCTTTTCGACGAGACTGGCCGGCTCAAGTCCGAAATCGCGTCCCTCGCTCCTGAGGGCCATCGCCGAATGAGCGACAATCCGCATGCCAATGGCGGGCTCGTTTTGCGTGATCTGAAGATGCCGGACTTCAGGGATTACGCCGTGGAGGTCACCAGCCATGGCGCGACTATGGCCGAGTCGGCCCGCGCGATGGGCAAGTTCCTGCGCGACGTGATGAAGGCGAACATGGAGAGCAAGAACTTCCGGCTGTTCAGCCCGGACGAGAACAACTCCAATCGCTGGCAGGATGTGCTTGAGGTGACCAACCGCTGCTACATGGCGGAGATCTATCCGGAAGACGACCATCTCTCGCCGGATGGCCGTGTCATGGAGGTGCTCAGCGAGCACCAGTGCCAGGGATGGCTGGAAGGCTACCTGCTCACCGGCCGCCACGGCTTCTTCTCCTGCTACGAAGCCTTCATCCACATCATCGACTCGATGTTCAACCAGCACGCCAAGTGGCTGAAGGTGTGCAACGAGATCCCGTGGCGCAGACCCATCGGATCGCTGAACTATTTCTTGAGTTCCCATGTCTGGCGGCAGGACCACAACGGCTTCAGCCATCAGGATCCGGGCTTCATCGACCACGTCGTCAACAAGAAGGCGGACGTGATCCGCGTCTACCTGCCGCCGGATGCCAACACGCTGCTGTGCGTGACGGACCACTGCCTGCGCAGCCGCGACTACGTCAACTTGGTCGTCGCCGGCAAGCAGCCGGCACCGCAATGGCTGACGATGTCGGAGGCCGTCCGCCACTGCGCCATGGGCGTCAGCATCTGGGATTGGGCGAGCAGCGACAAGGGCAGCGAACCGGATGTCGTCATGGCCTGCTGCGGCGACGTTCCGACGCTTGAAACGCTGGCGGCGGTGCAATTGCTCCGCGAGCATCTGCCGGAGTTGAAGGTCCGCGTCATCAATGTCGTCAACCTGATGAAGCTGCAGCCGGCGGAAGAGCATCCGCATGGGCTGTCGGACCGCGATTTCGACGGCCTGTTCACGAGGGACAAGCCGATCATCTTCGCCTTCCACGGCTACCCGTGGCTGATCCACCGGCTCACCTATCGCAGAAAGAACCACCCCAACCTTCATGTGCGCGGCTACAAGGAGGAAGGCACGACCACGACCCCGTTCGACATGGTGGTGCTGAACGAGCTCGACCGGTTCCACCTCGTCGAGGACGTCATCGACCGGCTGCCGCAACTCGGTGCGCGCGCGGCCTATTTCAAGCAGGCAATTCACGCGAAACTGATCGAGCATCGCGAATATATCGAAAAATATGGCGACGACATGCCTGCGATCATCGGATGGAAATGGGGCCCGAAGAGTGAAGCCGGCAAATTTCAGGGAACGTCTACTGAAGGGGACAATGTTTAAGGACAACTCGTGTCCGAGATTCACGAGTGATAGTACCGATAGTTTAGTCTTCCATGGACATCGACCGCATTGTCCTCAGGAGACCGCCTGACGGAGCAGAAGCCATGCCCGAGATGCTCTCGACCGACGCCGATCTCCACGGGCAGCCGACCGAGGAGAACCTTGGGCGACTACAGTTCACGACATTGCTCTACTACCTGCAAGTCACCAATCCGGACAACGGCCTGGTTCGTGACAAAACGGACCCGAGGGCCCCGGCAAGCATCGCGGCAATCGGCATGGCGCTGGCCACAATTCCCGTTGTCGTGGAACGCGGCGTCATCATCCGCGAATTCGCGGCCAAGATCACTCGCAAGCGATTGCGGTTCTTGATCGAGCTTCCACAGGGACCAGAGCCGGACGCTTCTGGCTACAAAGGCTTCTTCTACCATTTCCTCGACATCGAGACCGGCGGCCGGGTCTGGCAATCCGAATTATCGACCATCGATTCGGCCTTCCTCTTCGCCGGCGCACTGACCGTTGCCACCTATTTCGACCAGGACACGGCCGACGAAGCGGAGATTCGGCAACTTGCCACGGCGCTTTACGAGCGCGCCGACTGGAACTGGGCTCGCGATCACGGCCCCACCCTCACTCACGGCTGGCGGCCGGAAAGTGGGTTCATTCCTTACCGGTGGCGCGGATATGATGAGGGAATGCTTCTCTATATCCTCGGCTTGGGGTCGCCGACCTATCCCTTGCCCGCAGAATCCTACACCGCCTATACGGAAAGCTACGAATGGAGGAATATGTTCGGCCGCGAGCTGCTCTATTCGGGCCCACTCTTTACGCACCAGCTTTCCCATATGTGGGTTGATTTTCGCGGCATCCGCGACGCCTTCATGCGCGAGCACGATAGCGACTACTTCCAAAACAGCCGACAGGCGACGTTCGTGCAGCAGGAATATGCGATTCGCAATCCGATGGATTTCGTCGGTTACGGCGCGCACTGCTGGGGGTTCACCGCAAGTGACGGGCCTGGTTGGGTCACGCGAGTGGTCAACGGCGTCAAGCGGGAGTTCTTTGATTACATCGCGCGCGGCGCGCCATTCGGGCCTGATGACGGGACGGTTTCGCCATGGGTTGTTATCGCTTCGCTGCCATTCGCTCCTGAAATCGTCATTCCGACAGCCCGCAACTTTGCCCGAATGAACCTCGGCATGACGCGACTGTACGGTTTCAAACCGTCTTTCAATCAGTCATTTGTGGTGGAAGACAGTCCCACCGGATGGTGGGTCACTCCGTACCACTTTGGCATCGACCAAGGACCGGTTGTGCTAATGGTTGAAAACTACCGGACGGGCTTGCTCTGGGACATTATGCGCCGATGCGAACCCATTGTGACGGGGCTGCGCAAGGCCGGGTTCACCGGGGGCTGGCTGTGACACGCATGCTCATGGAAGGGCGGAAGGTCTGCCGCTCGAGTTACCTCTTCGCGCTCGCCTCCCTTTCGTAACCCGTCCTCGAACTGCCCGGCCGCTACTGCCGCCTTTTGCATCTCGGATAACACGCGCGGGGCTGTAGAGCGCAGACTGCTTGAGTCGTCGGAAGCGACCGACATGGAACAACGAACAACAGCAAATTCCGCTCAAGGTAACCGCAGCTCGCTTTGTGCGCACTGTCAGGATTTTTGCGAGTTCCGAGGTCGGACTCAAAGCAAAGCTCCTGTTTGCCGCACTGATAGCGCTGCTTTGCGGGCTGAATGCCCTTAACGTCGTAAACAACTACGTCGGCCGAAACTTCATGACTGCGATTGCCGATCGCCAGATGGCTGAATTCATCCGGCAGGCGATCCTTTACGTCGCTGTTTTCGCGGCTCTCACGGTCGTCGGTGTCTTCGCCCGTTTTGCCGAAGAACGACTGGCATTGCTTTGGCGCGAATTCCTTACCCGGCGCATTGGCCGCTCGAAGGGTGGCATGACCACCAAGATCCTCGCGTTGAGCGACGCGCTCGGCAATCTTGTGCGCTTCGAACTCCTGCCGGCCATCGCTTCGACACGGTCGGCGTCGAGCCGCTGATCGAAGGCATCGATTTCGGTGGCCTCATCGCCGACAAGGCATTCGACAGCGATGCCATCATCGCCGATCTCAACGCGCGGTGCCAAGATCGTCATCTCTCAACACCCAAGACGCGCGAGACCACTGCCGCTCGATCGCGAACTCTACAAATGGCGGTATCTCATCGAAAACTTCTTCTGTAGGCTCAAGGAGTTCAAGCGCATCGCCATGAGAGCCGACAAAACCGACCAGAGCTTCTCCGCAATAATCTATCTCGCAGCCGCCGTCATCAATTCACGATGAATCCCCACGGGCCTTAGAGCGTCGGATTGAAATCCGAAGCGGCCGCATTCTTACGATTAACTGCCCGCGACAGCAGCATTTCAAAGTGCTACAGCGAGCCGTGTGCGTTCTAAAGGGACGCGCGGCTGTGTAGTGAAGTCAAGGTATGGGGCAAGGTCTCGCGTCCCAGATTTCGGCCGCATATTCGGCGATCGTGCGGTCGCTTGAGAACCTTCCCGAATTCGCGACATTGAGCAGCGCTTTCCGGGTCCATGCTCGAGAATCGCCATAAAGCGACTGCAACCGCTGGTCCGCTTCCAGATACGAGGTGAGGTCCGCCAAATGCCTGAAGACGTCGCCGCTCGTCAGAAGGACATTGCGGAGCGCATCGACGACATCGGGATCATAACGGCAAAAATGCCCGGACAGGATCAGGTCCAGCACCGCGCGGGTTTCGGGTTCGTTGTCGTAGTGCCAACGCGGATTGTACCAGCCGCGGCTCCCCGCGACCTCGTCCGCCGTCAGCCCGAACAGGAAGAAATTCTCCTCGCCCGCCGCCTCGGCCATTTCGATCGTCGCTCCATCGCGGGTACCGATCGTCAGTGCGCCATTCATCATGAACTTCATGTTGCTGGTGCCACTCGCTTCATATCCAGCCGTCGAAATCTGGTTGGAGACGTCGCTGGCGGGGATGAGACGCTCCGCCAGCGATACACAGTAATCCGGCAGGAAGACGACCTTGAGACGCCCGCGCACCACGGGGTCGGCGTCTATCGTGGCGGCGAGATTGTTGAGGAATTTGATTATGATCTTCGCCACATGGTAAGCGGGCGCCGCCTTTCCCGAGAAGAAGAAGGTGCGCGGCGCTATATCGACGCCGGGATCTTCGCGGATGCGGTTGTAGAACGCCACGATCCTCAGCGCGTTCAGTAATTGCCGCTTGTATTCATGTATGCGTTTGACCTGGCTGTCGAAGATCGCCTCGGGATCGACAATGATCCCGGCGCTTGCTCTCAGCCAATCGGCAAAGCTGCGCTTCGCCATCCGCTTGGCCTCGCGCGCGGCATCGAGAAAACCGCTGTCGTCGACGAGCGGCTTCATTTTTTCGAGTTCCGCAAGATTTGTGATCCATCCATCGCCGATGCATTCGCTTATGCAATGGGCAAGGTCAGGATTCGACATCAGAAGCCAACGTCGTGGCGTCACGCCATTCGTCTTGTTGTTGAACCGGCCGGGGAATATCTCCGCGAGGTCTTTGACGGTTGTTTCGCGCAGCAGCCTCGAATGGATCTTGGCAACCCCGTTGGTGCTGTGCGAGCCGACAATGGCAAGATTGGCCATGCGAACCAGGCGCTCGCCACCTGGCTCGATCAGGCTCGCCCGGTCGACGCGGCCCTGGTCCCCGGGGAAACGGGCGAGGATCTCGTCCCGTAGCCGCCGGTCGATCTCGAGAATGATCTCTAGGTGGCGCGGCAGCATCAATTCAAACCAGCGCAGCGGCCATTTCTCCAGCGCCTCGGGCAGAAGCGTGTGGTTGGTGTAGGCGAGACAACGCCGCGTGAGATCCCAGGCGTCATCCCAGCCCAAGTCCGCTTCATCGAGCAAGATGCGCATCAGCTCCGCAACCGCGAGGCTCGGATGCGTGTCGTTGAGCTGGATGGCTACCTTGTCGGGCAGCAGATGCCAATCGGAGTTATTCAAGCGAAAGCGCCGGATGAGGTCGGCCAGCGAACATGCGACCAGGAAATATTCCTGAACGAAACGAAGGCCCTGTCCCATGCTGGTCGAATCGTCGGGGTAAAGGACCCGCGTGACGGTCTCGGCCGTCAGCCTCTGCGCCAGCGCGCTGACGAACTCACCGGCGCTGAAGGCCTGGAAGTCGAAGCTTTCCGGCGTTGCGGCGGCCCAAAGCCGCAGCGTGTTAATAGTGCTGCCGCCAAAACCCACGATCGGCCGGTCGTGCGGTATGCCGAGCAGGTGGGACGGCATACCGACATACGCCCGCAAATTCCCGCCGCGAACCTCGAAGGAGCAGCCAAGCCTGATCTCCACCGCATCCTGCGGTCGGGCGACCTCCCAAGGATCCGGCCGGCGCAACCAGTTGTCCGGCTGCTCGCGCTGCCAGCCATCGACAATCGTCTGCTTGAAAATCCCATATTCGTAGCGCAGCCCGTAGCCCATCGCCGGCAGTTGCATGGTCGCCATCGAGTCCAGGAAACAGGCCGCGAGCCGGCCAAGACCGCCATTGCCCAGACCGGCGTCGGGCTCCTCGGCGAGTATGGCCAATTCGTCTATATGCTTCTGTTCGAACAGCCGCCTGGCGAGGGGGCCGAGACCGAGATTGAGAATGTTGTTGCTGAGTGATCGCCCGATCAGGAACTCCATGGACAGATAATAGACCCACTTGGGTTTCTCTCTGCCGTAGGTGTGCTCCGTACGTTGCCAGCGCTGCGAGAGCACATCTCTGACCGATCGGGCAATCGCCTCGTAACGCTCGCGGCTGCCTGCGTCCTCCGGGGCGATAACGTTGTCGAAGAGTAAATGACGCTCATAGAGCCCGTCGTGGCTTCCCCTGAATTTGATCGGCCCGCAGCCATAGTATGTGGGCAACTCGTGCGAGGTGGGAGACTTGGAGTTTTGCGGCCGGGCCTCTGCTTTCTCGTTGCTCATAGAGATGCCCCCTTAACCGTCTGTAGCGGGACCTTCGGCCCCGGCGGCCTCAAGTGATTGGAATTGCTTTCGGTATCACGACGATGGTGGCGCGCTCGTCAGGAAGGCAGCGCCCAGCCCACAGCCTTCTGAGGAAAGGGTAAGTGCGCGGATCCCGGAGATCCGTGACCGCCCTTCGGTCCTCTACGACTCGTGCTTTGGAAAATGATCCACGACGCCAACGACGCCGCGGACGCTTTCGGCTGCAACGCGCGCCGCCTTCCTGCATTCCTCCGTCGAGACATTCCCCCACAAATGTACCACGCCGCTTGCTACCGTCACCGTTACATCCTGCCCTTCGAGACCGGTGTTCTCGCTTAGGCGGATCATAACGCTGCGACGGATGGCTTCGTCACCGGGCGCCGTTCCATCTGGCTTGGCGGAGATGATCGCCTCGAGAAGATCCGCGCGGCTCACAATGCCGACCACGGCACCAGCTCTCATCACCGGAAGGCGCTTGATGCCGTGCTCCTCCATCAGGTAAGCGACGCGCGCCAGTGACGTGTCCTCGTCGACAGAAACCGGATTACGGCTCATCACATCGGCGACTTTCCACGCGTTGCTCTTGATGTATAGGTTGGCCCTCTCCTCCGGAGATAAGGACTCGTCGACGAGTGTCGCGATGGCTCGATGCCCTAACTCAGTCCTTCGCAACAGGTCACCCTCGGTGATGAGGCCAACGAGTTGCCCTTCATCGTCGATGACCGGGATACCACTGATATGATTGGCGAGCATCACTTCTGCGGCCTGCTTGACGCTGTTGTCCGGCGAGACCTTGATAACTCTTATCTTCATCACGTCTCTGACCAGCATCGCGCGCCAACTCCCAAGTAGAATAGGGCCACAGCCTTGCCTTCCACAAAATAGCTCTCCGGCAACGCTTAGACAACTCAGGCACTCGGCGGGTTGCGTAAGCTTCTCTTGGGCCTAACCAGTCTTCGCAGGTGCCTCTCGTGGCTGCGAGGTTAAATTTCCGCTGGCCAAGAGCCCTCGCCGCGTCGTGGCGGAACGCAAGCGTGGAACGGGCCCCTGACAGCGATGACTGGGGTCTGATCGAAGGGTCAGCTAAAATAGACATCTGGTCTCCATTCAAAGGTGGGATACGGGATGAAAGTCGGTATTGTCGGAACCGGCATGGTGGGCAGTGCGACTGCCTACGCTCTCGGCCTGCGGGGCGTGGCAAGCGAGATTGTGATGGTTGATCTCGATCCAGCTCTCGCCGAGGCACATGCCCTTGATATCGCACATGCGATGCCATTTGCGTCGGCGACGCCGATCGCTCACGGAGACTACGATCGCCTCCGAGATGCCGGTGTCGTCATCATCGCCGCGGGGGTCGGCCAGCGACCCGGCGAGACGCGGACCGACCTGCTGGGTCGCAACGCCGCTGTCTTCCGCACCGTGGTCGGCGAGATTATTCGCTTTTGCCCCAATGCAATTCTGCTTGTCGCATCCAATCCGGTCGACATCATGACCCAAATCGCCACTGTTTATTCGGGGCTGCCGACCCATCGGGTAATCGGTTCGGGTACGATCCTCGATACCGCGCGGTTTCGCAGCCTGCTCGGACTGCTTTTGGACCGGTACCCTCCAGCGCAACTCCTCGCGAAGCCGGTCGAAACGGCTGCCGTGGAGCAGGGACTTGCAGATCGAGAACAGGAGCGCAGCCGTCGCTGCGATACCCGAACCTAGGGCAGGACGCGTCTGGGAACCGCGGGTCGCAACCGGGGGCATCAGTCGATGATGTGATAGCCGCCATCGACGTAGAGCACCTGACCGGTTATGAGCCGCGCCGCGTCGTGGGCGAGAAAGGCGGTTGCCACGCCGACATCATCGATGTCGACGAGCTCGCGCGTCGGCGACTTGATTTTCGTCTTTTCGAGCAGCGCATCGAATTCGGGGATACCCGAAGCGGCGCGGGTCGCAAGAGCCCCGGGCGAGATAGCCTGCACGCGGATACCCTTGGGGCCGAGTTCGGCGGCGATGTAGCGCACGGCGCTTTCGAGCGCGGCCTTGGCGACGCCCATGATGTTGTAGTTCTCCACGACCACCTGTGAGCCGTAGTAGGTCATGGTGAAAAGCGTGCCGCCATTCTTCATCAGCGGTTCGGCGAGATGAGCCATCCGAATGAAGGACCAACAGGATATCTCCATCGTCGTTAGGAACCCCTCGCGCGGAACGTCGGTCACGCGCCCGCCGAGCGTATCCTTCGGCGAAAAGGCGATCGAGTGGACAAGGAAATCGAGCTCTCCCCAGGTCTCGCCGATGCGCTCGAAGACCGCCTCGATCTGGCCGGGAACGGCGACGTCGAGCGGCAGGAAGATCGGCGCTTCGAGCTCGCGTGCCAGCGGCTCCACATAGGGCTTCGCCTTGTCGTTGAGATAGGTGACCGCGACCTCCGCGCCGAAGGCGCGAAATGCACGGGCGCAGCCCCAGGCGATCGAACGGTCGTTGGCAATGCCGACGATGAGGCCCTTGCGGCCTTCGAGGATCTTGGCCTTCACGGCGGGAATGGACATGAGCTCGCCTCCGGTGGATCAATCTGCAGGGGTACGAATGAGCGCCAGCGTATGGCGTGCGATCATCAATTCCTCGTCGGTTGGCAGGACATGGAGCGCGACGCGGCTCTTAGGCGTGGAGATCAGCATGGCGCCGGCCTCGTTCGCCGCCGGGTCGAGTTCGGCGCCGAGCCAGGCGAGACCTTCCACGATGCGGGCGCGGATCGGAGCGGAGTTCTCGCCCACTCCCGCCGTGAAGACGAAGGCATCGATCCCGCCGAGTGCGGCCGCGAGCATCCCTGCGTTGAGCCCGCATCGATAAACGAAATGGTCGATGGCGAGTGCCGCATGCGGATCGTCGCTCGCGAGAAGATCGCGCATGTCGTTCGAGAGGCCGGAGAGCCCCTTGAGCCCGGCGTCGTGGTAGAGGAGGTCCGAGACGGCTTCTGCACTCATGCCTTTCTGGATGATCAGGTAGAGGACGACGCCGGGATCGAGCTGGCCCGGCCGTGTGCCCATCGGCAGGCCGTCGAGTGCCGTGAAGCCCATCGTGCTTTCGATGCTCAGGCCGTCACGCAGGGCGCACATCGAAGCCCCGCTGCCGAGATGGGCGACGATCACCCGGCCCCGGGCCACTTGCGGTGCCACGTCGCGCAGCCGCTCGGCGACGTATTCATAGGAGAGGCCGTGGAAACCGTAGCGCCGCACGCCCTGGTCATAGAAGGCGCGCGGCAGGGCGTAGCAATCCGTATGCTTGGCGTGGCCGCGGTGGAAGGCCGTGTCAAAGCAGGCGACCTGCGGCACGTCCGCGTTGATCTCCATTGCAAGACGGATCGGCGCCAGATTGTTGGGCTGATGCAGGGGTGCGAGATCCTGGTAGCTGGCAAGGCGATCAAGCACCGTGGCATCGATCAGCACGGGCTGCGCATAATCGGGGCCGCCATGCACCACCCGGTGACCGATCGCGTGAAGCTCGAAGCCGTCGAGCGTCCGCAGCCATTCGCGCGCCGCCGCGATTGCCGCCGGAAGGTCGCGAACGGCATCCGCGGCATAGCTTCGGTCGATAAGGGGCGCGCCGTCGCCCGCCTTTGCCAGCAGATGTGGCCGGTTGCCGATACCGCCGATCTGCCCCCGCACCTCGCGCTTGAGGTCCGCGCCAGCGATCCCGAACACCTGGAACTTCAGGCTTGACGAGCCGGCATTGACGACAAGGAGCGCCTCCATGGCTCAGACCGCCACTTGCGGTGCTCGCCGCCGCGCCGCGTAGAGTGCGGCTACGGCGCACGAAGCGAGACGGGTGCGAACCGAGTCCGCTCGCGAGGTGAGCACGATCGGCACCCGCGCGCCGAGGACGATGCCGGCGGCGTCGGCGTGGGCGAGGAAGGTCAGGTTCTTTGCCAGCATGTTCCCGGCCTCGAGGTCCGGCACCACCAGGATCTGGGCGTGGCCGGCTACGGGCGACTTGATACCCTTGATCCGTGCCGCTTCCGGGTCAATCGCATTGTCGAAGGCGAGCGGGCCGTCGAGCAGGCCGCCGGTAATCTGACCGCGCTCGGCCATCTTGCAAAGCGCGGCGGCTTCGATCGTCGAAGGAATCTTCGTCGTCACCGTCTCGACCGCCGAGAGAATGGCAACACGGGGTTCGCCGAGACCGATCGTCACCCATAGATCGATCGCATTCTGCACGATGTCGCGCTTGGCCTCGAGTTCCGGGAAGATGTTGATCGCGGCGTCGGTGATGAAGAGCGTGTCGGCGTGCCCCGGGACATCCATGATGAAGACGTGGCTGATCCGCCGCGCGGTCCTGAGACCGGTAGCGGAAGCGGCGACCTCATGCATCAGTTCGTCGGTATGGAGACTGCCCTTCATCAGGAGCTCGCCCCTGCCCTCACGGATCATTTCCACCGCCTTCGCCGCCGCCGCATGGCTATGGGGTACGTCGATGATCTCCCGCCGACCAAGATCGAGCCGGTGTTCCGCTGCGACGTTGCGGATCTTGGCCTCCGGGCCGACGAGTATCGGTGTGATGAGTCCCGCATCCGCGGCTTCGAGGGCACCGCGCAGCGAGGTCTCGTCACAGGGATGCGCCACGATGGTAACTGCAGGCGCCTCCGCTTGAGCGGCGGCGATCAGGCGGTCATATTTGGACGGCTGGGGCGTCAGTGCAGTCACTTCGGACACGTCGAAAACTCCTTCCTCGATCACGATGCGCCGTGATCGCGAGCGGCCTTGCGCGCGACGATCGGCACCGGTGGTTCGCTGTCGAGACCGAAAAGGGCCGCAACGCGTTGCAGTCTCTCGGCGGCGACGCCCGTCAGGGGACCGGGCGCCTCCAGCACTTGCCGAAGCGCGGCGAAGGCCGCCCGGCGTTCCTTGCTTCCTTCCGGCAGCAGCTTAGGAAGCGCCGCGAGCGCGGCCTCCTCGTCGATCAACAGCATGAAGTATTGCGCGCGCATCAGCGCCTTGAACTCGGCAAGTGTCAATTGCTTGGCTGCGGGATGGGAGCGCCGGAGCCGACGGACCGCCTCGAAGCCGCGCTCGTCGGCACCGCCGCGCGCCATACCGACGAAAAGGAGCGCCCTGGCGAGAGCCTCGCGAAGGCCACCCTCGGGCATCGCGGCCTTGAGCTCAGCGATCCGCGTATCCACGAGCGCCTGATGAAGCAGGCTTTTCGCGGCCTTGCGCGGCGGCCGGGAGGATTTCGTATCGATGCCGAGCGCAGCCTGGAGGGCGGAGGCTCCGTAGATCGTCTGGAAGGTCTGCTCCGAAAGATGCTCGGCCGCCCGACGCCAGGCCTCCAGACCGTCGACGATCTGACGAGACGCGGTTCCCTGCAGCGCCAGGAACGGGTTGTCCGAGGCGGTCGGCTTACGGTTTTCACGGACATGCTCTGCGCCGGCATCTATCCACGCCATGAAGGGGTTGCTGGAGCCGAACAGTTCATACTGGAGACGCAGCGGATGCATGCGTCGCATCGCCTCGGCCATCGGCAGTGTCGCCATAGCCCTGATCGCGGGCTGCAGATAGGTGCGGTAAAGCGCCAGGTTGATCTCCGAGACCTTCGCCGCGGCAGCGAAGCGGCGCTCGTCCTCCAAATCGTTGCCGCCGAGCGCGCGGATATCGTCAAGCGTGCGCGCCTCGCAACGCATGACCCATTCGCCAGCCACGAGGTCCCGCCCCTCGGCAACATCGCTGGCCGGCTTCAGCACCGCCTCGTAAAGGCCGGGCGGCAGCACATCGATCAGGTCGATGTTGGAGGCAAACTCGTCGTGCTCCTTCCGGGCGACGCCGGCCGAAACGAAGATACCGAGGTGCCCGATCTTCTCGTGAACGGTGTAGACGATGGTCTGGCCGTGTGCGCGGATTTCGTCAACGCTGTCGTAAAGATCCAGAATCCAGTCGAGCGCCTGTTGCGGTGGGGTGATATTGTCACCCTTGGAGCAGAATACGACGATCGGCGAGCGGATGTTGCGCAGATCGACGGCGGTGCCGTCGGAGGTGCGTATCTCGCCTGTGGCGAGCTTGTTGCCAATGAAGAGTTCGTCGACGATGAACTGCATCTCCTCGGCGTTGAGCGTCACATGCCCTCCCCACCAGCGTTCGAAGCCGAGATAGCGATCCGCCTCCGTGTCAATCTTCGAATAGAGATTGTACTGCTTGGTCCAGAGCGTGTTGGCGGGATTCTGGTTCTCGAAGTTCTGCACCAGCCAGGCACCGTCGAATATGCCGGCGCCGAGATCGCTGGCGAGCGCCGTGAGCCAACTGCCGCCCAGCAGGCCTCCCGAATAGCGCATCGGATACTGCCCCTTCACGCCGGCCCAGTAGGAAAGAGGGGAGCCTGCAATGATGATCGGGCCGAAGAGTTCCGGGCGGAGCGCAGCAAGCATCATCACAGCCCAACCCGCCTGACAATTGCCGATCACGCATGGCTTGCCGTCGGCGCCGGGATGGCGGGTAATCACGGTTTCGAGGAACACTGCTTCGGCACGGGCGATATCCTCGATCGTCTGGCCTGGGACCGGCTCGGGAAGAAACCCGATGAAATAGCAAGGGTGGCCGGCCTTCAGTGCAACGCCGATTTCGCTGTCGGCCTTGAACCCGCCGATGCCCGGTCCATGACCCGCGCGCGGATCGACAACGACAAAGGGCCGCTTCAACGGGTCGACCACGATGCCTTTGGGCGGAACGATGCGCACGAGCGCGTAATTCACCGGCCGGGCGAGCGTGCGGCCGTCCAGAAGGAGTTCTGCCTCGTAGTTGAGCACGTGGGGCGCGACGCGCGCGGTGTGTTCCTCGTACTGTTCCGCACGCTGCCGCATGATGTCGAGAAACAGGACCGAACGCTGCCAGGCATCGATCGAATAGGCGAAGACGTCTGCGAATGTCGGGATGGTGGGCTGAGGCATAAAAATCTACTCCTCGGCTTGACCGAAGTTCGGTCCCAATCTCTGATCGCATATAAAGCAATGCTGCCTGCCGAGCATTGATCTCCATCAAAAGCAACCGAATCGGACTGAACGGCAACCGGAGGGCCTCGAAATGCGTGGCTAATAAACTGGCTCACATGGGGGCTTGTGGCCGTCCCGTGTCCTTTGATTGTGATCAATGCCAGCCGCATGTTTTTGCGTATCATCCTATTTGAACAATCAGTCGTGACCTTTCCTGCTTGCTTGGGAATTAAGCGTTTTCGCCGCGGCAATTGAATTCTCGCCCGGCCTTTAGAAGGGGGAGCGCAGAGATGGAACAATTGTGCTGCGGTCAACCAATTGCCGCCGTTCATCACCGCACCGGGGCAGACGGACATCCTTTTCAATGTGATGAACGTCTTTGTCCTGTCCTGCATCGCCTACGAACGCGATCTCGGCCCGAGCACCGAGGCGATCGTGCCGTTCATCGACCGCTTCGATCCGGACGACGAGCGTGGTCGCCGATTAGAGGAGGATGAGGGGCGCATTCGCCTTGAGTTGACGCGCATCAATGCGCTGCAAGCAGTGTAGCCGCAGTTTCATGGGCGCATTCTGCGGCGTGCGCCTGAGACCGGAGGACGATCCGATTCGCGATTTCCACGATAGACGCTCCATTGTGCCGCCGCCATCCGCGGCCAACGCTGCAAGGGCCGCTCTGAGTGAGCTTCGGCGAACCCCTCTCCTTGTGCTTATCCTCTTCGTTCCCGCCGTCATTCTCCTGGAGCAAGTGTCGCCCGAGGCGCACACCTTGCTGTTCTTCCTGTCGGTCGCAGCGATCGTGCCGCTCGCGGCACTGCTGAGCCGCGCGACCGAGGCCGTCGCGGCGAAATTGGGCGACACCCTCGGCGCCTTGCTCAACGCCACGCTCGGCAATCTGACCGAACTCGTGATTTCGCTCGCGGCCCTGCATGCGGGCCAACATCTATTGGTCAAGGCGTCGATTGCGGGCGCGATTGTCACCAATACGCTGTTCATGCTTGGCGGCGCGTTTCTCGTCGGCGGTCTCAAGCATCACCTGCAGGAGTTCAACAGGGTTAGCGCACGCTTTCAGGCTAGCCTGTTGTTCCTTGCCACGATCGCCATTCTGGTCCCCTCCCTGATCAGCGAAGTGGACCGCGTCCCTGCCGGCACCTTCTCACAGCAACTGAGCTTGGGTCTCTCGCTGCTCCTCATCGCCGTCTATGGCCTTGGCATGCTGTTCTCCCTGAAGACGCACCGGGAGCTTTTCGCCAGCGGCGGCCATGTCGACGAGGATGAGAAACCGTGGCCGCTTGCGGTCGGGATCGTTGTGTTGGTTGGCGTCACGCTCTTCGTCGCGATGGTCAGTGAGATCTTCGTCGGCTCAGTACAGGTCGCTGCTCAACGTCTCGGGATGACGCCTGCCTTCGTCGGGTTCATCGTCGTAGCCTTAGTGGGCGGAGCTGCGGAAATGACAACCGCTTTCTCGGCGGCGCGCGCCAATCGCCTCGATCTCAGCGTCGGCATCGCATTGGGCAGCGCCGCGCAGATCGCGCTTTTCGTCGCCCCGGTCCTAGTGCTCGTCAGCTACTTTGTTGGTCCGGAGCCGATGTCCCTGCAGTTCTGGCCCGGAGCGGTCGCAATGATGCTGATCGCAACGATGGCCGCAACGCTCTTGTCTAACGGTGGGCGCGCAGCTTGGTATGCCGGCGTCATGGCGTTGGCGGTCTATGCCATTTTCGGGCTCACGCTGTTTCTCTTGCCGCCATCGGCGTGAGTTCGCAGGCATCCGCCACTCACGGTCTTGGCCCCTAAAGCGCTTCGCGTTCAAATGTATTTCACGCACCGCGCTTTATGTCTTTGTTTTCATGTCGTCATCCAAAACCGCTGCGCACTTTTGGGCGACATGCATTAGTCCTGCCCGGGTGTCCTCGTGAAGTACAAACGCTGGATCACGGCCATCATCAGAGCCGTTGCCCATCCGAAGATGATCCAGCCATTGACGGCCTCGAAAGTGGCAACCTGGCGCCAGTCTCTGCCGAGAACGATGTCGCCATAGCCAACCGTCGTGAAGGTGACGGTCGAGAAGTAGAGCGCCTCTTCAAAGTTTGGCAGCGCCTGCGCAAGATAGTAGAAGGTTGCCCAGAGCACGACATCAAGCGCGATTGGAGCGATCAGGTAGATTATCCAGACGACGGTCACCAGCATCGGGTAGCGCAGCAGCAAGTCTCGGCGTTCTTTTTCCAACCTGCGAAAAACACCAAGTCCGGCGGACATGAAAGATGCTTGAACGGCGACTGTTGCCGCAATGAGACCACACGCTATGGCCAGCCGAAATAGCACCCACGCCTCCACCACGGCGGATCGACCAGAACGCGCTATTGCCGCCACCGGCAATGTAGCAAAGACTGCCTGATCGGTGAATAGTGTCGTCAGGGGGCGCTAAGTTCCGCCTGGCCCGTTGCCAAAAAGTGCCTTCCGCCCCTGCAGCACAAAGATCGATATTGGGCATCACTAAAGACACAAGTTCTGAAGCGCGCGATACTCAAGGATCTCGATGCCGCGAGCACCGAGCAAGTTGATAATGCGCTTGTTCTTCAGCTTCGTAAGCGAACGCGAAACGGTCTCGATCGTCAACCCGAGATAGTCGGCGACATCGACGCGGGGCATGGATAGTTCGAGCCTATACGAATGACCCGAACGATCGGACATTTCGAGTAGGAATGCCGCGACTCTTTCGACGGCGCTTTGGCGGCCAATGACCAATTGGTGTTCCTGAGCAGACAAGAAGTTCTCCAACACCGCCGGCAACAAACCCTGCCAGATAAGCGGATCCTCGTGGAGGCTGACGCTCTTTACACCAGTGACACCTATCGCTTCTGCGTTGGAGCGGTGCAGGTCCTCATTTTGCAGACCGAACCAGTTTCCTCCGAAATGGAATGCAAGAATTTGTCGTCGGCCGTTCGCAAGCACGCGGTACACGCGAACAGCCCCGAATTCTACCCGGTAGGCCTGACCGGCCCTTTCCCCGGAAGAGTAAATGCATTGTCCGTTGACGAAGCTGCTGATCGGCATCGACTCGACTTGCCCCTGCGTGAGCGGCCCCATGGGGACGGCACCTATGAACCTCCCCGGAGAAGCCAATATTGACGTATGCATTATTCGACTCCCAAGACTGTGCCCCTTGCCTTACAAGGATCCTGATCCAGTGGACCTTCCTTGTATTCTGCGGGCTGAACAGCGAGCAGACCGTTCGGGCGTCGGCTCCGACGTCCAGGCAAAGCGCCAAACTTTCTAGTTAGATGAGACCTTTCGCCGGCCCGAGCGCTTGCTCAATCTCTGCCGCCAGACTGTCTACCAAGCTCCTGAACTCCGCGCGGCGCTCCTCGCGTACATGAAAAGGAAGCTGATCGGCGTGAGCAAGCGCGTTTTCAGCGGCTGCGAAGTCCTCACACATCCCCCTGAAGCTCTCGTCGCGGATCGACAACTCCCTGATCTGCAACGTGCGTGCCGGAAACCGCCGCAAGGCCGCTGCCAGGCCGTGTTCCTCGTCACTCCCTGATCGCGCGTTCATTTCGCTCCGCCTCCGAATTCGAAATGAAATACAACTATAATTGATCTCTGTAATATATATTGCGCTTTGCCCGGGTGGGGACGTAAGATACGGGAGCTTACAGTACCGCTGGACACAAGCTTGCGTTGTGTTGATGGGGGCGGACATGGTAGCAGACCAGGGGGGCGTCCGGGTCGAACCGACAACTGCTCTACCCACCGACGCGGAAATCCTTGCACAACTCGATCGAATTCGGTTCAGCACCGAGTTCGATGCGCCGGACCGTGCCCGCAAGTTCCTGGCCTACGTGATTGAGGAGACCGTTGCAGGTCGGGCCGACCGTATAAAGGCGTATTCGATAGCAACCGAGGTCTTCGGTAGAGACTCCTCTTTCGACGCTCAAACTGATCCAGCCGTGCGGATTGAAGCGGGCCGTATTCGTCGCGCGCTCGAACGCTACTATCTCGTGTCGGGCCGCAACGACCCGATCATGATCAGGATACCGAAAGGCGCCTACGTGCCAACGTTCGAAAGGCGCGTCGACACGCAGAGCGCGGCTGACCTCGGCCCCTCTGTAAGCGCCAGATCGGATCCTTCCGTTCAACATTTTCGACGACGGATTTGGTTCGGAATTGCGGCGCTTGCTTTAGCCCTTGGCGGCCTGGCAGCAAGTGCTCTTCTTCGCCATGATGTCACTGCAGAGAGCGGCACGAATACCGGCCGCGTTCGGCCCAACATCCCGAAGCTGGTTGTCGCTCCGTTTGAGGACCTCTCCGGAACATCGCAATCGGCGATGATAACGCGGGGACTCGCTGACGAGGTTGTCAGCAAAATCGCCAGGTTCAAGGAGATCATCGTCGTCACCCGCGAAAACCCCGATGACTCGTCGGACACCGACGACGGACCGGCCTATGCGCTGGAGGGGCGGGTCCGGATCGATGGCGAAAGGCTTCGGCTTGGGATAAGACTTGTACTACTGTCCGACGGGTCGGTGATGTGGACAAACAACTATGACGAGAGCTTAGCAACGCATAAAATCATCGAACTGCAAGAGAAGGCCGCCGCCGCCGTGGCGACCGCTGTGGCACAACCCTATGGCGTTGTTTTCCAGGCGAATGCCACGCAGTTCACGCAGTCAATTCCGGACGATTGGGAAGCATATGCGTGCACCTTGGCCTACTATGGTTATCGCAGCGATTTGAACCCGCAAACGCATGCGTCCGTTCAGGAATGCCTTCAGCATGCGACCCGCCAATTTCCGAACTACGCTACGGCTTGGGCGCTTCTGTCAATGACCTATATCGACGAGCTCCGTTTCCGGTATCGCCTTGATCAGTCGTCCCCGGTGTCGTTGGAGCGGGCGATCGAGGCAGCGGTACGCGCTGTGGAACTGGATCCCCAGGACGTGCGCGCCCTGCAAGCACAGATGCTCACTCTTTTCTTCCGGGGCGAAGTTGATGCTGCCTTGGCGGTGGGGGCGCGCGCGTTTGCCATCAATCCTAACGACACTGAACTCGCCGGCGAATATGGTTTCCGGCTTGCCCTGTCGGGTCAATGGCGTCCCGGTTGCGAGCTCTTATCGGAAACCGTCGCGCGGAACCCAGGCCCGGTAGGATATTTCGAGGCGGCCTTGGCGGTCTGCGCCTATATCAGAGGCGATTACGTGGCCGCTGAGCGATGGGCGCACTTGGCCGACCTTCGCGCCAATCCGATTTATCGCGTCATATTGCTTGCCATTCTTGGGAAGCTCGGCAAGTCGGACCAGGCACACGAAGAACAGAAATGGCTGGAAACGAACGCACCAGGCTTCCTCGAGAACATCCGAAAGGAGGTCGCTTTGCGAATTCGTCGTCCAGAGGAC
This sequence comes from Sinorhizobium garamanticum, assembly GCF_029892065.1. NCBI lineage: Bacteria > Pseudomonadati > Pseudomonadota > Alphaproteobacteria > Hyphomicrobiales > Rhizobiaceae > Sinorhizobium > Sinorhizobium garamanticum. Next base: position 661,545 of record NZ_CP120374.1, read on the forward strand.
CAGCAGCACTTCATCGAAGGTTTGCGCGAGGCGGGCATATCGGTCCCCGAAAATTGAGTCTGAACAAGCCTCTGCCGCAACGCCGCGTCGCTCAGGTGCAGTTTCGGCGGCCATTGAACTGAAGGACGCCGTCTCCCGCATGCTCCGCCTCGAGCGTGGCGGCAAGTGCGCCTCATGCAACGCACTCTTGCAGATGGTACGCCGCCTGCGGCCACGTTGCAGTAACATACCGTAGCATACGTCATTCGACGTTCACCATCCGTGCGTCTCCTCTTACAGATGCCATCGAGGCAGTTCACCATCGAGGTAATCGAGCGACCGTGTCACGTGTCGACATTGACTGCGATCAATGCCAGCGGGGCACATTTCGCGTATCATTATATTTGAATAATCAAGATGATCTGTCCCGAGCTCTCTCTTTTTCTACTTTGGAATTCAGCGCTTTCGTCTAGCAATTGAGTTCACGGCCGGCCTTCAGCAAAGAGGAGCGCAGAGATGGAAGAGTCGTTGCATCCGGCCGCAGTTGACCATTTGCCACCTTTCATCACCGCGCCGGGGCAGACGGACGTCCTGTTCAACGTGATGATCGTCTTCGTCCTGTTGCTAATCTTCCTGATCGGTATCCTGTACCTGCGGCTGCACGCGCTGCCCGAACACATGGCACATGGCGCCAGCAAAGTGCAGTTGCAGATTGTCGGCGCTTTGGCGCTGATCGCGCTCTTCACCCACAATCATCTGTTCTGGATCGCCGCCCTGCTGCTCGCCATGATCGAATTCCCGGATTTTTCATCCCCGGTCAGATCGATGGCCCGTTCGCTGTCGAAGATTGCCGGTCGCGACGAGGAGACGGACGAGGCAGGAACAAATGCGATCGAACCAGCGGCGAGGCCACTCGATCCCCAACCAAGCAAGCCGCCACCGGACCCGCCGCAATGGGCGCCGATCGAGATGACGCCCGCCACGGGGCACGAAAAGGTGGAGCGGAGGGGCTGAACCATGCTGGAATTCCTGATCTGCTCGCTGCTTACCATCTTTCCTGACTACCTGTTCCGCCGCTATGTCCAGGGCAAGCGCATCGGTCGCGAAATCAATCTCTATTCAATGTGGTTCGAGCTGCGCTACGGTATCACCGCCTGCGTGATCCTCACCGTGTCGCTGATCACGATGATCTTCTACTTCCACCCCTCGACCACCAACGTCACCGCCGTGTTCCGTACCGTCACGATTTTGCCCGAGGCGAATGGCCGCGTGGCCGAGGTCTATGTCGACCTCAACGAGAAGGTTGCGGCCGGCACCCCGCTCTTCCGCCTCGACAACACAGAGCAGCAGGCCGCGCTCGAGACTGCCCGCCGGCGCGTGGCCGAAATCGACGCCGAGACGACCGTCGCCCACACGGAGCTCGCGTCTGCCGACGGCCTCATCGCACAGGCGGAGGGCGCTTACCTCCAGGCGCTGAACGAGCTTGAGACGCAGGTCGAATTGAACCAGCGCAACCCCAACATTGTCGCGAAGCGGGAAATCGAGCGGCTGCAGGTCGCCGCCGACGGTCGCAAAGGCGCGCTCGATGCCGCCGTTTCGAACAAGCAGACGCTGGAGACGAAGATCGCCTCGCTGCTGCCGGCGCAGAAGGCTAGCGCCGAGGCGGCACTCGCCCAGGCTCAGGTCGACTTGGACAAGACGACGGTGCGTGCCGGCGTTGCCGGCACCGTGCAGCAATTTACCCTTCGGCCTGGCGACATCGTCAATCCGATGATCCGCACCGCCGGCATCCTCGTGCCCGATCAGCGCCGCATCGGACTGATCGCCGGCTTCGGCCAGATCGAGGCGCAGGTGATGAAGGCCGGAATGATCGCCGAGGCGACCTGCATCGGCAAGCCCTTCACCATCATCCCGATGGTCGTTACCGAGGTGCAGGACGTCATCGCCGCTGGCCAGTATCGGCCAACGGACCTGCTCGTCGACGCCCAGCAACTGGCACGCCCCGGCACACTGACGGCTTATCTGGAGCCGCTCTATCAGAGTCAGTTCAGCGGCATTCCGCCGGGAAGCAGTTGCATCGCCAACGCCTATACCAGCAATCATGACGCGCTCCATGAACCCGGCATCAGCACGCCACGCTGGCTGTACCTACATGTCATCGACGCCGTCGGGCTGGTGCACGCGGCGATCCTCCGGCTGCAGGCGCTGCTCTTGCCCGTCCAGACGCTCGTCCTTACAGGTCACTGATCCGGAGGCAACCGGCATGGGGCTGACCCTTCCTCGCCTACCGCTGCTTGCGAACCTTGCCGGCTACCGGGCGAGTTGGCTGCGCAGCGATGTCTCCGCCGGGCTCGCGATCGCCGCGGTCGGCTTGCCGAGCGCCATCGCCTATCCGGCCATCGCCGGCCTGCCGCCGGAGACTGGCCTTTACGCCAGCATCACACCCTTGATCGCCTATGCCCTCGTCGGTCCCTCGCAACGCCTGATCGTCGGGCCGGACGCCGCGACCATGACCGTGCTGGCTGCGGTGCTTGCCACGGTCTATGCGGTGCCTGGCGTCACCGCGGATCGGGTCACGGTGGCGGCGTTGCTGGCGCTCGCAGTCGGCGCGCTGTGTCTGATCGCCCGCGCGGTGCGGCTCGGCGTGCTCGCGACCTTTCTGTCGCGGCCGATCCTGATCGGCTTCTTCGCCGGCATCTCGCTTTCGATCCTGATCGGTCAGA